>NZ_JALQDV010000017.1:0-233302 GCF_023631045.1 Caballeronia sp. AZ7_KS35
TTCTTGGTGTGCAGGCGACACACCAGTTCATAGCGGTCGCCCACGAACAAGTCCCGGCAACTGATGAACAGCGCCGACATGTCCCGACCACGGTTCTGCTCAACCACTCGCACGATCACTTCGCCCACGTTCTTGCGACCGCTCACCGTCTTCTCGATGATCTCCTTCTTCGCCTGCGTCTCCGTCGTCGCCACGAAGTCGTATTCGCCGGGAATCGTGTCGGCCAGCGCCAGTATCTCCTCGAGCATCTCGGTGTAATACACGTGCACGCACAGCGCGATTCGTCCACAACTGGCCGGCTTTTCGCTCTGCTTGATCCGAACGTCGGGCAGCACGCTCGTCAACGCCCCGTTCGTGTTCAGCGTGCGCAATTCCGCCGAGCGCACGATGTTGCGCCAGATCATCGCCCGGTCGTAGTCCGACGTCTGCTCCAATATGTGCAGCGCGCGTGGCACGTCCGCCGAGTAGTGCTCCAGGAACCGCGGATCATGAAATAGCGCTCGACGCTTCAACAGCGGATTGCGATCCTTCAGCGTCTCGTCGATGCCCAGGATCGCTGGATAGTGCGTGCCGTAACGCGCATTGTCCAGGTACGTCTCGCACACGTACCCCAGCTTGGTAAAGTACTCCGTGAACACCACCTCATGGCTCAGAATCGCCTCTTCGTACGTCTTGCTGCCCTGCAGCCGCTCCCAGTACTGCTTGAACGTCTGTGAGCGCAGCATGCCGCTACGCACCGCAACGAAATTCGTGTTCAGGTGATAAGGCAGCTTGCCGTGGCCCGTGAACGGATTCGGCGTCATCTCCAAATGCGCCGTGATGCCCCAAAAGTCGCACGCCCGCGCACTCATTTCCTCGAACAACTCGGCGAACGGATATACCGGCCCGTAGCACGTGTGGTTCATCATCAGCACTTCGTCGTAGCGCCCCGCGCTGTCGAACCCGATCCTCTCCAATCCTTCCTTGTAGGCCAGCACGTCGAAGCCTTCGTTCGGACGCACCACCACCTCGTGAACCACGCCGTGCAGCGCGATCTCTCCGTCCTTCGACAGCGGACCATTCGAGAAAAATATGATCTTCTCGACGAACCGTCCAAGCTCCTTCAACAGAAAGACGACGTAATCGTCAACTAACCCTTGTTCGTCGTAGAACGAAAACAAACAGATCCGACGCATTGTCGGCTTCGGTTGGAGTTGATTTGGATTGCTTGGTATCACCGGTCACTTCCTTCATGCAACGTTTGGTGGGCGAGTCGAACAAATCTTCCCGGCCAGGATCCGACGCGCTTCAACGCCGCCGGATAGTTCCTCGATAGATGGGACGCAATACATTCGCAACACGCGGCGAACGAAATGCAATGGAGCGCTTCGTCGCGCGGAATAACTCTGCGAATGCATGACGAATCGACGACGCGCCAACCTGAGGCGACAACACCGGCCCCGCCCCTGACGACGGTAATAGCGGATAGCCTGCGCTTTTCCACTGCGTCATGAGCGTGCACTGATAGTTGAACTCCCCGTTGGGCAACATCGCTGATAGTTTTTGCAGCTTATATTCCAATACCGCGTAGTTCCAGCCGGCATGCCGTGGACTCAGAATTTGTTGCGTGGTATAGCGCGCGTCCTGCGCGACATAACACATCAGCCGTTCGAGCGCGTGGCCGAGCGAGCCTTCCAGCGGATAAGGCTCCGGCTCGAAATCGGTCCATTTCCACGGATGCGCAAACAGCTTGCGCAATGCCTTCGGACGGAACCAGAACATGCCACCGTACGGTGCAACAGGCGTATCGGTATCGAAATGCACAGACAGATCGAGCAGCTTCGTGAGCCTCTCGGCCGCAGCGCGATTGCCATACCAGGAATGTCCGAGCGTGCCATATGAATACTGAATAATCGGTGGAACCGCCACACCAATCCACGGATTGTCGTGGAACATGTCGATCACGTTCGACGTGTAGCCCCGGCTGTTCAATAGGTTTTCGAACATGTGCCGCTTGAAGATGTTGCTGCGCCCCGCGGCCAAGTGGGGCGTCTTCTTGGTGTGCAGGCGACACACCAGTTCATAGCGGTCGCCCACGAACAAGTCCCGGCAACTGATGAACAGCGCCGACATGTCCCGACCACGGTTCTGCTCAACCACTCGCACGATCACTTCGCCCACGTTCTTGCGACCGCTCACCGTCTTCTCGATGATCTCCTTCTTCGCCTGCGTCTCCGTCGTCGCCACGAAGTCGTATTCGCCGGGAATCGTGTCGGCCAGCGCCAGTATCTCCTCGAGCATCTCGGTGTAATACACGTGCACGCACAGCGCGATTCGTCCACAACTGGCCGGCTTTTCGCTCTGCTTGATCCGAACGTCGGGCAGCACGCTCGTCAACGCCCCGTTCGTGTTCAGCGTGCGCAATTCCGCCGAGCGCACGATGTTGCGCCAGATCATCGCCCGGTCGTAGTCCGACGTCTGCTCCAATATGTGCAGCGCGCGTGGCACGTCCGCCGAGTAGTGCTCCAGGAACCGCGGATCATGAAATAGCGCTCGACGCTTCAACAGCGGATTGCGATCCTTCAGCGTCTCGTCGATGCCCAGGATCGCTGGATAGTGCGTGCCGTAACGCGCATTGTCCAGGTACGTCTCGCACACGTACCCCAGCTTGGTAAAGTACTCCGTGAACACCACCTCATGGCTCAGAATCGCCTCTTCGTACGTCTTGCTGCCCTGCAGCCGCTCCCAGTACTGCTTGAACGTCTGTGAGCGCAGCATGCCGCTACGCACCGCAACGAAATTCGTGTTCAGGTGATAAGGCAGCTTGCCGTGGCCCGTGAACGGATTCGGCGTCATCTCCAAATGCGCCGTGATGCCCCAAAAGTCGCACGCCCGCGCACTCATTTCCTCGAACAACTCGGCGAACGGATATACCGGCCCGTAGCACGTGTGGTTCATCATCAGCACTTCGTCGTAGCGCCCCGCGCTGTCGAACCCGATCCTCTCCAATCCTTCCTTGTAGGCCAGCACGTCGAAGCCTTCGTTCGGACGCACCACCACCTCGTGAACCACGCCGTGCAGCGCGATCTCTCCGTCCTTCGACAGCGGACCATTCGAGAAAAATATGATCTTCTCGACGAACCGTCCAAGCTCCTTCAACAGAAAGACGACGTAATCGTCAACTAACCCTTGTTCGTCGTAGAACGAAAACAAACAGATCCGACGCATTGTGTTGTTTGGCTCAGCGTTCATTGTCTTTTGTAATTCAGGATATCGGGCACTCCACGTTCAGCTTGCTGTGGATCGCGACATCCAGCGAAAAACGGGCTTCCCAACGGCAATCAATATGTTGCGCCGCTGTCGGGTGTTATCAGATAAACGCAGTCGCACGCGCATCCACGATGTATACGGTTAGCAATTCTATCCTCATCCACCGGGCCACAGACTGCCCCTTCACCACATTTCACAGCGACTTCGAAGCGCAATCCTCGTCGCACGAAATGAATTCGAGGGCTGGCGAAGAAACGCCGCGCACGCCCTTGGACTGCATGCCGCTACGATTGCCCGGGCCAGCGCATGCGAGCCCACAAGATTCATGTCCCGCTTGACCTGTCCGCAGTTGAAAGCTGTACCGCTTGTTCCGACCTGGTCAATCGATACGCCCGCGGACTGCAGAGCTATCGTCGAAGTTCGGCAGCAGAGCGAGGACAGACTGGCGTTACGAGACGCTTCGCGAAAGGTATCTGCTCTCGCCGCGCACTACGCAGACGCCTAATCGTTGGGCCATTCTACTGCGATCGCCCGAGGCGACGAGAATCGCAGACATTCGTTCCATCGATACAAATCAAGTAAGCATGCAAAGTCGCCTCGCAATAGGCGATGTTGCTAATGGTTGTTTCTAAGCGCACCAGACGAGATCACGACGTCCAGCACACGTGCACATCGATTCGCGTACGTGTGGTCGCGCAACGTCCGCTCTCGCGCGGCGAGTGCGATCGATTCCGCGCGCGCCGGTTCGTCGCGCAACATTTCGATGAGCTGGCGCAATTCGGCGGGAGTGTCAAAAAGCAAGATCTCACTTCCCTCGTCGTAATAACGTTCGATCTCCAGGCTCTCTACGAAGAAACACTGCACGGTCCCGGCGGCGGCCGCTTCGAACGTACGTGGTCCCGGAGTCGATGCTTCGAGGTTGAAGCGGCTATTGGCGAGGTTGAAACGGCGGCCCAAATTGAGCGTCGCAAGTGAACTGGCGCACCAGTCAGGCAATTCGTCATTGGCAATGCGGCGATTTTGCGTGAAAGGCGTTCCCGTCGGCCATTCCGATCCGAGCACGGACACCTCGAACGGCGCCAGCGCCTCTGCACAATCGTGCAGCAAGGCAGCCCGGTTCGGAAACCCGACGCCGCAAAAAAACACGTCGCGCGCCTTATGCGGATTCCACGGTCGCACGTGCGCCACAGGGTCCGCGGCAAGCGGCAGGTGATGCACGTTCGGATGCGCATAGTGGGTCGTGGCCCAGCGGTCATTCGAGAAGATCACATCCGCGAGCGGAGTGATCTTGAACGCAAAGTCGAACTCGTAAGGATCGTCATGTAGCCAAAACGCAAGGCATGCAGACGTATCGAGCGCGACCTCCTTGAGACCGAGATAGTGCGAGGTCGACGGCATGCAGGATCCGAATACCACGATGATTTGCGGCTCGAAAATGCGAGCAATCTGCTCCGCGCTTTCGAGCGAGGATGTGCGTACCTCGCTCACTTGCTCGAGCGCGCGGAAGCCGTTAGCGACATAGCCTCGAAGCACAGCGTTATTGTTGATCGAATCCGGAGACGCCCCACACACGAGCACTTTCAGCGGTGCGCTCATAGCCTGCTCCGCACACGGTTCGCCACGAGCTGTAGCGCCCGTTTCAGGCCATGCGAACGATAGAGACTCGCCAGCCGCCTCGCCACAAATACCATGCGTGCCGCGGAAGAGGACATAGCCGCGCCACGTTCGCTCGCACCCACATGCCACTTCGACGAGTGCAGGACGATGCCCAGGTCGGCAAGGCTCGGCTGTCTGATCTGCGCATCCGCTGCAACGGGTGCTTGCGGGGCGCGCATGATGGACCGATATGCTTCGCACAACGCCTCGACGTGCGCCCACACGCCCGCGTACAACTGCTCCGTGATGTTCTCGTGAAGCACGTCGAGCAGTCCGGGTTCGTCGATCAGCCGCCTGATCGCGTCCATGAGTTCACCCTCGCTCTCGGGCGCGATCTTCAAGCCGTTGACGCCGTGCTGCACGCGCTCACCGAGCGCGCCGATGTCGCTCACGATCGGCACGATGTTCCTCTGCCACACTTCCGACAACGTCAGGCAATAGGTTTCAGGCCAGATCGAAAGATGGAGCGAGGCGTCGCATTCGTTCAGCGCGTCGGGTAGCGCGTCCGGTGCATAAGAACCATGGACGATCACGTTTCCCTGCTTCTTCATACGCTCGAGATGGCTGAAACCGAAATCGATACGGCCGAACACGTGGAATTCGACGGGCGCATTCGCAAACATCGGCAGCACGCGGCCGATCACCTCTCCGCCCTTCTGCCGTGTCACGTTGCCGAGCAGCGCAATCTTCAGCTTGTCCCGAGCGCGTTGATTTCGCCGACGGCGCACGGGTGCGTCAGGCACGGGAACCGGCAGAATATGCACCCTCTCATGCTGGCGCACGGAGGGCAGCATCCGCGCATATGTATCGCGCGTACCCGCCGTATTGAAGATGAGCAGATCGCAGTGTCGCAGGGCGTCGTCCCAAAATGCCCGTCGTCTTGCCTGCGAGCCCGGCGCGATACGATGCTTCTGCCACAGACAGACGTCGCACTGCGAAATGGATACATCCGGTGCGCCGCAGAACTGGTTCTTGAACGAGAGCAGGTTGAACTCGTGACACACCGGAAAAAAATCGTGGGCCGTGAACGCGCTCGGAACGCCAAGCTCCTGAGCCACGTACATGAGTGACGGGACGTGTCCAATGAAGTGATGGAAATGAACGAGATCTACGCCATGCTCAAGTAGCGCGAGCCGGAAAGCGTGTTCCTGCGCGGGGGAAGAAAGCACGCTGGAATCATAGCCCTCGCTTACGCGATAACGCTTCACTTCCGTGTAGTCGTCCGCCAGCACAAGTGCGTCGCGCGATTTCGCCCCTTCGCCCAGCAGATAGAAGAGAATCTTCCAGTCAGATCCGAGTTGCTTGCGGATGCGGTCGAGATACACCTCGACACCGCCGAAATGGCCGAGTCCTACGACGTTGTGCGTGACGAACATGACAGTACGCGGCTTACCTGGATCGACGTGCGCCGCCGTTCGCACGATATCTCGGGCCTGCGTGAGAATGGTCTCAACGCGATTGTCGTAGGTGTGCTCGGCAAGCGCCCGTTCGCGCGCAGCCATTGCGAGCGAATCGCGGTACGCGCGGTCGCCGATCACGCGCGCGGCCTTTTTCAGGAAATCCGCGGTCGAGGAAAACAGGACAATCTCATTGTCCGGCTCGAAGAAGCGCGTGACTTCATCCAGCGACTCGTGCACCATCTGCACACCGCCCGCCAGCGCCGCCTCGAAAAGACGCGGAGGCGGCGTCTCGGCGCGTTCGCGCCCACCTGCCGACGCCGAGAACACCCGCGGCAGCAGCAGCGTGACCGCACTGCGGTTGACGAATCGCGCGAACTCAGGCGGAGGCGTGCGCCATGACAGGGTGCTTTCGGGCAGATCCACGCCGTGCGGCGGCAGAAACTGATTGGTCGGCAACGCGAGCTTGAACTTCCAGTTCGCCGGCATCTCTCCGAGGATGGAGCGGACGAACGCGCTGCGGTTAGGCCACGCCGTGCCAGCAAAAAAAAGATCGTAACGCAGAGGCCGGTCGGCGGGCTGAACAGTGAACGAATGAAACTCGACAGCACCTGCCAGCGGCAGATGACGACCTTTCGCTCCATACGCACCGACACTGGAGGAATCGTTCGTGAAGACCAGGTCGAACAGCTTCGCGTGACGCACGTTAGCCCTCAACTCATAAGGATCTTCCGTGACCCAAAGCAGCGAACGCCCACACACTGCGGCAATGCGCTGACACAGCACTTCGTCCAACTCTTCACCGTCGAACGCGATGAACAGATTGCACCCGTTCTTGGCCGCCACGGAAACCGCGTCGAGCGGATCGCACTTCGCGACGAACGCGACGTCCGGATGCCGCTGGAGCGCGCTGAAAAGCGCCAGGCAGATATAGTGGTTCGGATTTCTGTATTTCGTATCGAATAACAGAACCCGGAACGGGAAATCGATCATGCTTCTTCTCGTAGTTCTTACCGGGCGGCTACGTGGTGGCCTCGTACTGGCTCAGCACCTCTTCCATCGGGCCAAACGCGCGCACACGGCCTCGCTCCATCCACAGCACCTTGTTGCACACGCGGCGGATCTCCGGATTCGAGTGCATCGCGAGCACGACGATTTCCGCGCGGCTGTGAAGATCGGCAAGGCGATCTTTCGCTTTGTGCATGAACGATGCATCGCCGACGCCCATCACTTCGTCGAGCAGAAGGATTTCCGCGTCCACAGCCGTGGAAACGGCGAATGCCAGGCGCACGCGCATGCCGCTCGAATAAGTCCGCAGCGGCAGATCGAGATAGTCGCCCAGTTCACAGAAATCTGCGATAGCCTGCTGTTTCTCTCGGATTTCGCTGTCCGACATGCCGAGCAAAAGGCCGCGCAGACGAATGTTCTGCATGCCGGTCGAATTCTCATCCATGCCGAGGCTGATATCGAGCAACGGCACGATCTTGCCGTCGCTTGTGACCGTTCCGCCGGTCGGCGCGTAAATGCCTGCCATCGTGCGCAGCAGCGTGGACTTCCCCGCACCGTTATGGCCGATCAGTCCGATACGGTCGCCTCTCTCGAAACGCAGATCGATGTTGTCCAAAGCGCGAACGATGATCACGCCGTCGTGGTCTTCGGCGATGGTGTTCTTGCGCCCGATGCGCATCACTTTTTTCTTCAGCGAGCGTCCGCGGACATCGTAGATGGGTAGGTCGAGCGTCGCGCCTTTGAGTTCGATAAATGCCATGTTCTTTTGGTTACACCCAGTACGGAATACGCTTGAGGTAGCGGCCGGTCAAAGTGAGGCCCAGCAGCCAACCCACCACCGCCATCGCCACGCAGACGCCCCAGGTCTGCGCGCTCGGAAACTGTCCGATCAGTGGTGCGCGCACGAGGTCGATCAGATACGCGAGCGGATTCCATTCGACCACGAACGTGAAGCGGCTAAGCGACGCTGGTTTGAACAGGATAGGTGTGACATAGAATGCCATCTGCATGAGCGCGGTGATGATTTGCGGCAGATCACGGAAACGCGCCGAGAGCAGGCCGACCACCATCGTGATCCACATCGCGTTCAGCATGTAGAGCACGAGGGCGGGCAAAAACACGGGAAGCGTCTCCCAGCTCTTCACGCCGAACACTGCCAGCAGCAACACGACGATGACGAAGTTGTGAGCTAGGATTACAAGATTGCGCCAAACCACCTGCAACACGAAGATAAGCTTGGGCGTCGAAGCCTGCCTAATGAACTGCCCGCTGCTGATGTAGGCCATCGCGCCTTCGGTCACTGTGGTTGAGAATGCGGTCCACATCACCAGACTGATTGCCAGGAACGGCAGGTATTCCCGCATCGACTGCCCGAACAGGGTGCCGTACACCACGCCGATGGAACCGATCATCACGCCCATGCTGATCGTCAGCCAGAACGGTCCGACGCGAGAACGCGCATAGCGCTGGCGCACTTCCAGCCAGCCCAGGAGCGTCCACAGCCTCCAGGCGCCAAGGCTTCGAGTCAGGTCTTGCGTGCTTTGTTTCAAGATTGCTGCCTTCCGAGGAAATCAAAATTAATTGTTTGAGGAATTCGACGCATTGACCGCGCGCCGCATTCAACCGCGATCGAATGCTCCCATTTTGCCAGTGAGTCCATCCCATATGCCGCGCAGCGCCATTGCGAGATGCGCCCTGCGCGGCTTGAGCCAGCCGCCATAGATCACCAGCCGAACCGGCATCTTCGTCAGTTCGGTCCACTTCCAGGTCCAAGGCATGTATCCACGGCAGATTAGCGCCGTTGCGTTACGAAACAGATAATAGTGACGCAACGGGCTGTGACTCGGGTACGACCGGCCCAGCACGCGGATCGGCTCGCCGCCAAGAAAGTGCGCGAGATGCAAGGTCGGCGAGCCGAACACTCCGTAGCCCTTGACCTGCGCTCGCACGCACCATTCGAGATCCACGAAATCGATGAAAAGCGCGTCGTCCATCGGGCCGATATCATGCCACGCCTTCAAGTTGATGCACGATCCCGACGAAATCAGGAAATCCACCGGAATAGGCTCGGTCCCGGCGGGTTCGATACGTTCGAGCGCCGGGAACTTGAAGCGCACGAAAGGCGCTGTACCACCGAGCCGCGCGTCGTCGTACGCGGGTCCGATCAGCGCCACGCGCTGTCTGGCCCTTAATGCACGTTCGACTAACGCTGGCAATCCAGTAAGCAACTCTGCCGAGGGCTCGCTGTCCTGATCGAAAATCAGTGCGTATGAACACCCGCGCTCGAGCAGTTGCGCCACGCCCTGATTGATCGCAGTGGCAACGCCGAGGTTTGCCCCGTTCGGCAAATACAGTACATCGGCTCGCAGGCCGAGATCGACGGCGGTGCGGAGCGCCTCTGTGTTATCCACGACGACGCACGTCCCGAACCCGGCGAACCAGTTCGCACGCCTGATGCATTCGGCGTCGGGATGATAAAACACGACGACGATGCCGACTTCACGCGCCTCAGCCACGATGCAGTGACACCCGCAACGAAACGGGCGAACGCTCCCGAGTGCGTACGTTGTGAAAACCCGTACGGATGAACATTGTCTTCATCATGAGCGATTCGTTCGGCAACCTCGGATCAGCAAGCGAGCGAAAGCCGCAGCGCCTGATCCCACTCCGGGGCCTTCAGTCCGAACGTCCTCAGCAGTTTCTCGTTCGACATCCGCGAGTTGGTAGGACGAACCGCCGGAACTGGATACGCCGAAGCGGGAATGGGATTGACCTTAGGCTGCTTCTCGAGGCTGGACAAGCGGAAGATCGCCTCCGCGAAACCGTGCCAGGACGTTGCCCCGGAAGCCGTCAGATGATAGATGCCGCTATTGCGCCGCCACCAGTCTCCGCCATCGCCGCCCGCCTTGTCGGATTCGACCGCGCACGCTTGCGACAGCACACCCGCGGTCAGCGTAGCAATAGTGTTCGACCACGTCGGCGCACCGATCTGGTCCGCCACGACGTTGAGTTCGTCCTTCTCCGCGCCCAGCCGCAGCATGGTGAGCAGAAAATTCTTGCCGCGCATGCCGTAGACCCAACTCGTGCGGAATATCAGATGGTCGCAGCCCGATGCTGCAATCGCCTGCTCTCCCGCGAGCTTGCTTTTGCCGTACACATTCTGCGGATCGACGGCGTCGTCTTCGACATACGCGCCGTCCTTCTTGCCATTAAAGACGTAGTCAGTCGAATAGTGGACCAGCGCCGCACCGAGCTTCTTCGCCTCTTCGGCGAGAACGGCCGGCGCTTCGGCGTTCAGGCGCATGGCTGCATCGACGTCCGTCTCGGCCTTGTCGACCGCGGTGTAGGCGGCCGGGTTCACGATGAGCGCCGGTTTGATCTCACGCACGACACGACGGATCTGTTCGATGTCTCCCAGATCCAAACTGGAGCGATCGAGCGCGGTGACGTTCCCCAAACCCTGCAGGCTGCGCGCCAGCTCGAAACCGACCTGACCGTTGATGCCAGTCAGCAGGATGGTGCGTTCAGTAGACGTGGTCATCGGCGTGCTCACTCGAAGCAATCGGCTTCGGACAAGCGCTTGCCCGCCGCATCCTTGGCCGCGAGCATCGGCTCAAAATCGATCGGCCATTCGATGCCGATCTCCGGATCGTTCCACACGATGCTGCGCTCGTGCGCCTGATACCAGTAATCCGTGGTCTTGTAGAGGAACTGCGCCGACTCGGACAGCACGACGAACCCGTGCGCGAATCCCGGCGGCACCCACAATTGCCGGTTGTTCTCGGCGGACAGATTCACGCCGACCCATTTGCCGAAGTTCGGCGAGCTTTTACGGATATCGACGGCGACATCGAACACTTCGCCTTCCACGACACGCACGAGCTTCCCTTGCGGATGCTGGATCTGATAATGCAGACCGCGCAGCACGCCCTTGGCCGAACGCGAATGATTGTCCTGCACGAACTCGACGCCGCTTTCGACGTGCTCCGCGAACTCACGCGCGTTGAAGCTTTCGTAGAAGAAGCCGCGCGCATCGCCGAACACCTTCGGCTCGATGATCTTGACTTCCGGCAGCGCGGTAGCGGTTACTTGGATGGCCATGCGACTTGGTCCTGTGGGAGATTGAGCAGATATTGACCGTAGGCGTTCTTCGACAAGGGCTTGGCGAGCGCGAGCAGTTGCTCCTCGCCGATCCATCCCTTGCGATACGCGATTTCCTCGGGACAAGCCACCACGAGACCCTGACGCTTCTGCAGCGTCGCGATGAACGTGGCCGCTTCGATCAGCGAGTCGTGCGTGCCGGTATCGAGCCACGCGTAACCGCGCCCCATGATCTCGACGTCGAGCTGCTTGCTCTCGAGATAGCGCGAGTTGACATCGGTGATCTCGAGCTCGCCGCGCGGCGACGGCTTGATGTCCGCCGCGATATCGCAGACCTCGTTGTCGTAGAAGTACAGACCGGTGACCGCGTAGTTCGAACGCGGCTTCGCGGGCTTCTCTTCGATCGACAACGCGCGGAACTGCCGGTCGAATTCGACCACGCCATAGCGCTCCGGATCGTGCACGTGATACGCGAACACCGTCGCGCCGTCCGTGCGCGTGTCGGCGCTTTCAAGCTGCTTGGCGAGATCGTGCCCGTAGAAGATATTGTCGCCGAGAATGAGCGCCGACGGATCGTTGCCGACGAACTCGCGCCCGATGATGAACGCCTGCGCGAGCCCGTCCGGCGACGGCTGCACGGCGTACTGGATATTCATGCCCCACTGGCTGCCGTCGCCGAGCATCGACTCGAAGCGCGGGGTGTCCTGCGGCGTCGAGATGACGAGCACGTCGCGAATGCCCGCGATCATCAGCGTGGACAGCGGATAGTAGATCATCGGCTTGTCGTACACGGGCAGCAGCTGCTTCGACACGGCATGCGTGATCGGATAGAGCCGCGTGCCGGAACCGCCGGCGAGAATAATGCCTTTGCGCGCCATGCTCAGCCCCTTACGCGCGCTGCGCGTAGTTCGTCTCGACCCATTTCCGGTATTCGCCGGAAGCCACTTCGTCGGCCCACGCCTGATTGTCCAGATACCACTGAACCGTCTTCGCGAGACCGGTCTCGAAGGTTTCCGCGGGTTTCCAGCCGAGTTCGCGTTCGAGCTTGCGCGCATCGATCGCATAGCGGCGATCGTGGCCCGGCCGGTCCTTCACATAGGTGATCTGATCGCGATACGAGCCGCCCGACTTCGGCTGCGCTTTGTCCAGCAGGTCGCATAGCGTATGCACGACGTCGAGATTCTTCTTCTCGTTCCAGCCGCCGACGTTGTACGTCTCGCCGAGCGCGCCGCGCGCTAGCACTTCGCGGATCGCGGAGCAGTGATCGCCCACGTACAGCCAGTCGCGCACGTTCTGGCCGTCGCCGTACACCGGCAGCGGCTTGCCGGCAAGCGCGTTGGCGATCATCAGCGGGATGAGCTTCTCGGGGAACTGGTACGGGCCGTAGTTATTCGAGCAGTTGGTGGTCAGCACCGGCAGGCCGTACGTATGGTGATACGCGCGCACCAGATGGTCGGAGCCCGCCTTGGTCGCCGAGTAGGGGCTGTTCGGCGCGTAGGGCGTGGTCTCGGAGAATTGAGGATCGGTGGCCGACAGCGAGCCGAACACTTCGTCCGTCGATACATGAAGGAAGCGGAACGCCTGCTTCTCTTCTTCGGGCAGCTTGCACCAGTACATGCGCGCGGCTTCGAGCAGCGTGAAGGTGCCCACGACGTTGGTCTGCACGAAATCGGCCGGGCCGTGGATCGAGCGGTCGACGTGGCTCTCGGCGGCGAAATGCAGGATGGCGCGCGGCTTGTGCTTGGCCAGCAGGGCGTCGATTGCCGCGCGATCGCAGATGTCCGCGCGCGCGAACACGTGGCGGGCGTCGTCCTTGAGCGACTTGAGCGTTCCCAAATTGCCCGCGTACGTCAGTTTGTCGACGTTCAGAACGGGTTCATCCGACGCGTTGAGCCAATCCAGAACAAAATTGGCGCCGATAAAACCAGCGCCACCCGTCACGAGAATCATAGATACCCTCTTCGCTGCTGCCAGCCCACGGAATAAACCAATGGCTGCCTGTTTAGTGGAAAAGATTGCGTGTTAAACGGCGAATCGGCATTCACGCGGAATATGTGACCGAAACCCGACTGCCACGACGTCCAGTCTGGCAGACAGTGATTATAAGGCGAGACCATGCTAAAACTACACGCCTAACAAACTGATACAGCGCCGCCGTTTGAAGGTTGCAACCCGTTGCAATATGTAGCTGCATGTGTCAATTCACGTTTCGTATGAACAGACAGCTATTCAATAACTGTTTCATAATGCCCGGATATTTCAATTCGGAGCCGGTTTCGCGGCTTATCAAACACGCGCTTTTTCAATGACCGACGCCCTGACCTCCAGCATCGACGTCTCTCCCGCGCCGCTCGTCTTCGGCGACCTGCAGGGTTGCTGCGACCCGTTCCATCGTCTGTTGAGGAAAGCCGCGCCCGAGCCCGGCACGCCGCTCTGGTTCGCGGGCGATCTCATCAACCGGGGGCCGAAGTCGTTGCAGACGCTGCGCGAAGTGATCGCGCTCGGCTCGCGCGCGACCGTCGTGCTCGGCAATCACGATCTGAATCTGCTGTCCGTCGCGGCGGGTCTGCGCAAGCCGAAGAAAGGCGACACGCTCGATGACATCCTCGAGGCGCCCGATGCCGACGATCTCATCGAATGGGTGCGGCACAAGCCGGTCGCGCACTTCGAGCACGGCATCCTGATGGTTCACGCGGGCGTGCTGCCGCAATGGGACGCGGCGATGACGATGGCGCTCGCGCACGAGCTGGAGCAGGCGTTGCGCGCGCCGAACTGGAAAGAGACGCTCGCGTCGCTCTACGGCAACGAGCCGCATCGCTGGGACGATTCACTGAAGGGCGCCGACCGGCTGCGCGTGATCTATAACGCGTTGTCGCGCATCCGCTTCTGCACACCCGAAGGCGCGATGGAGTTCGCCAACAACGGCGGCCCCGACGCAGCGCCGCCCGGCTACATGCCGTGGTTCGACGTGCCGGACCGCCGCACGCAGGACGTGACGATCGTCTTCGGCCACTGGGCCGCGCTCGGTCTCATGATCCGCGACGACGTTCTCTGCCTCGATTCGGGCTGCGTGTGGGGCAACAAGCTGTCGGCGGTGCGCCTGACGGCCGATCCCGCAGAGCGCGTCGTCACGCAGGTGAGCTGTGCGATGAAGAAGTGAACGGCACCTCTGGCATCGCATCGGCGGCGGCCGACAAGCCGCGCATGCGCTGGAGCGCCGCATCGACAGAAGCCTGGGCCTCGCACGCCAGCAGCCGCCGATCCGCGCCCGGTGCGAGCGCGTCACACACGTACAGATGCGCGGTAAGCGGCCGCGCGCGCAAGAGCGCATCGAGCGAATCGTTGAGCGACATATCGCCGATATACGCCGGCGCGGTCGATTGCCTTCCGCGCGCATCCTCGTACATCAGGCAGATCGGCTGCACCGGGCACGACGCTGATACAGCGGCCTGAAACATGTTCGCGTGAAAGGGCAGCAGCGCTTGCCCGTCCGAGGTCGTGCCTTCGGGAAAGACGCACATCTTTTCGCCGGCGAGCAGACGCTCCGCGAGCTCGTGCATGATGCGCTTCGCATCGCTGCGCTTCTCGCGCTGCACGAACACCGTGTCGAGTTGATGCGCGAGCCAGCCGACCACCGGCCACTTGCGGATCTCGGCCTTCGACACGAACGGCGTCGGACGCCACGCGTTAATGACGTAGATATCGATCCACGAAATATGATTGCCGACGACGAGCACGCCGCTATCGAGCCGCGCCTCGTCGTTATGCACGACGAGCTTCATCCCCGAAAGCCGCAGCATTTCGAGCGACCACAGTCGATTCATCTCGGCGCGTTCGGCCGCCGACGCGCGGGCAAAGCGCGTCGCGACGATCCACATGCCGTATAACAGATGCGCGACGAGCCGCAGCTTGCGCCATGCGAAGCGCATGTTCAGCGGCTCTCGTAAGCGACGTGACCGCCGACCACCGTCGCACGCACGCGCGCCGGCAATTCGTAGCCACGAAACGGCGTGTTGCGGCCCTGGCTCTTCAGCTTCAGCGGATCGACGCGCCATTCGCTCGCCGCATCGAACACGCACAGATCGGCGAGCGCGCCCGTCGCAATGCGGCCGGCGGGGAGCTTCAGCACGTCGGCGGGCGCGGACGTGATGCGCGACAGCGCCTTCGCGAGCGGCACGTTCGCTTCGCGCGCCCACTTCACCGTCAGCGACAGCAGCAATTCGAGGCCGGTCGCGCCGGGCGTCGCTTCGGCGAAGGGCAGTAGCTTTTCGTCGTCGTCGAGCGGCGTGTGATCGGAGCAGATCGCGTCGATGGTGCCATCGGCGAGGCCCGCGCGTATTGCATCGCGGTCGCGTTGCTGACGCAGCGGCGGATCGAGCCGGAATTGCGAATCGAAATAGCCGATGTCGATATCTGTCAGATGCACGTGATTGATGGTCACGTCGCACGACACGGCGATTCCTTCGGCCTTCGCCGCGCGCACGAGCGCGACGCCCGCCGCCGACGACAGATGCGACAAATGCACACGGGCGCCCGTCACGCGCATCAGTTCGAAAATGGTATGCAGCGCGATCGTTTCCGCCGACACCGGCACGCCCGACAGCCCCAGCCGCGACGCCACCGCGCCGCTCGCCGCCACGCCGCCCTTCGACATGTATGCATCCTGCGGACGCAGCCACGCGGTATAGCCGTACGTGGTCGCGTACTGCAGCGCGCGTTGCAGCGTGCGCGTATCGACGATCGGGTTATCCGCCTGCGAAAAGCCGACGCAGCCCGCTTCGGTCAGCTCGACCATCTCGGTGATGGTCTCGCCCTTGAGCCCGACCGTCAGCGCGCCGAGCGGATACACGTGCGCGAGATGCAGCTTCTGCGCGCGAAACTTGAGCATTTCGACAAGACCGGGTTCGTCGAGCGTCGGATCGGTGTCGGGCGGGCACACGAGACTCGTCACGCCGCCCGCCATCGCGGCGGCCATCTCGGATTCGAGCGTCGCCTTGTGTTCGAAGCCCGGTTCGCGCAGACGCGCCGACAAATCGACGAAACCCGGCGCGACGTAAAGCCCCGAAGCGTCGATGACCTTGGCCGCGTTGAAATCCGCGGGCGCCTCGCCGATGCCGACGATCCTGCCCGCCGCGATGAACACGTCCTTGCGCTCTTCCGTGCCGGCCGCCGGATCGATGATCGTGCCGTTCTGAATCTGGATCTTCATGTCGTCTTTGTCAGTCAGTGTTGCCGGCCACGATGCCCATCACCGCCATGCGCACGGCGATGCCGAAAGTCACCTGATTCAGGATGACCGACCGCGGGCCGTCGGCCACTTGCGAGTCGATTTCCACGCCGCGATTCATCGGGCCGGGATGCATGACGATCGCATCGGGCGCGGCGAGCGCGAGACGCTCGGGCGTCAATCCCCAGCTCTTGAAGTACTCCTGCGCGGACGGCAAGAGCGCGCCGCTCATGCGCTCGTTCTGCAGGCGCAGCATGATGATGACGTCGACGCCCTTCAGCCCTTCGTCGAGATTGTGGTAGACGTGCACGCCCATCTGATCGAGATTGCCCGGTAACAGCGTGCGCGGTCCGATCGCGCGCACTTCGGGCACGCCGAGCGTCGTCAGCGCGTGAATGTCGGAGCGCGCGACGCGCGAATGCAGGATGTCGCCGACGATCGCCACGCGCAGCTTCGTGAAGTCGCGCTTGTAATGGCGGATCGTGTACATGTCGAGCAGGCCCTGCGTCGGATGCGCGTGACGGCCATCGCCCGCATTGATGACGTGCACGTGCGGCGCGCAATGCTCGGCGATCAGATACGGCGCGCCGCTCGATGCGTGACGCACGACGAACATGTCGGCGTGCATCGCGGAGAGATTGTTGATCGTGTCGAGCAGCGATTCACCTTTGCTCGTCGACGATGCGTTGATGTTCAGATTCAGCACGTCGGCCGAAAGACGCTTCGCCGCGATCTCGAACGTGGTGCGCGTGCGTGTCGAGTTCTCGAAGAAGAGATTGAACACCGACTTGCCGCGCAAAAGCGGCACCTTCTTCACTTCGCGGTCGGTCACGCTGACGAACTGCTCGGCGGTATCGAGGATGTGCGTGACGATCGAGCGCGGCAATCCTTCGATGCTCAACAGGTGCTTCAGCTCGCCGTTCTTCGTCAGCTGCGGATTGCCCTTGAGAAAGCCGTAGCGAAAGGTGTCGGGCGCGGCGGCGCCTTCGGTGGCGGTATTCATGTCGATCCCGGATGTACTTTGAAAAGACGTCGAAGCGCTCGCTTCAGCTGGCGCGCGCTTCCGTCCTGAAGTCGAATGCGCCGTCTTCGCGACGCGCGAGCACGAGATTCTGATTCGCGGGCACATGGAGCGTCGCGCCGGTGAAACGCGCGCCGATCGGCATTTCGCGCCCGCCGCGATCGGCGAGCACCGCGAGATCGATCGATGCCGGACGGCCATAGTCGTACAGCTCGTTGATCGCCGCGCGCACGGTGCGCCCCGTGGACAGCACGTCGTCGACCAGGATGATGCGGCGGCCGTTCACATCGAAGGGGAGCGAGGTCGGGCTCGCCTGGCTGTGCAGGCCTTTCTTCGCGTAGTCGTCGCGATGCAGCGCCACGTTCACCACGCCGAAGCGCGGCGCGTTCAGATCCTTCGCGAGCCGCTCGGCAAGCCACACGCCGCCGCTGAAAATGCCCGCGAGAACGGCGCCGTCGGGCGCGGCGAGCGATTGTCCGTAGGCAGCGCGAATCTGGTCGACGAGCGCGCGATACAGCGCCTCGGCGTCAATGGAACTCATGATCGTCGGCAAGTCCGTCGAGATATTGTTGAAGGATGACGCGCGCGGCTTCGGCGTCGATTTCGTCGAAGCGGCCCCGCGCATTGGCGCGCACGCCGCGCTCGCGCAAATCGGCTTTGGCGTCGACGGACGAGTAGCGCTCGTCCACCCATTGCACCGGCACGTTGAAACGTCCGTTCACCTGATTGCCGAAGCGCTTGGCGAGCGCGCTCATTTCGTGCGGCGTGCCGTCGGGATGCATTGGCATGCCGACGACGATGGCGTCGGGCTTCCACTCGTCGAGCAGTTTGCCCACTTCGACGAAGCGATATTCGCGATTGCGGTTTTCCAGCGTGACGAGCGCGCGCGCGTGGCGGGTGAGCGTATTGCCGACGGCGACACCAATGCGTTTCTCGCCGTAATCGAATGCCAGCAGCGTGGCTTCGCGGCTCATGCGTGCCCTGCTTCGCCGGACAACATCGAGCGCGACACGCCGAGCAGCGAGAGCGCCGCTTCGAGGCGGTCTTCGGCTGGTACGTCGAAGATGATGCGCGGATCGGCTTCGACGGTCAGCCAGCCGTTCTTCGAGATTTCCTCTTCGAGCTGGCCCGCGCCCCAGCCGGCATGACCGAGCGTAAGCAGGAAGCGCTCGGGGCCCTTGCCGCTCGCGACTGCTTCGAGCACGTCCTTCGACGTGGTCATGGCAAGGCCGCCGGGCACGCTCATCGACGAGCTATAGGGTTCGCCCTCGCCCGCTTCGTGCAGCACGAAGCCACGCTCCGTCTGCACGGGACCGCCGAAATAAACGGGCAAATGGACGAGCGGCTCGATTTCGAGCTTGAGATCGATGCGATTGAAGAGCGATTGAAGGTCGATGTCGGTCGGCCGGTTGATGACGAGACCGAGCGCGCCCTTCTCCGTGTGATCGCAAAGGTAGACCACCGTTCCTGAAAACGTCGGATCGGCCATGTTGGGCATGGCGATCAGGAACTGATTCGTCAAATTGATGCGATCGGAAGTCTTGGACATAATTCAGAATTTTAACAAAGGCGCTGCGAGATGGCCGACTTTGATGTGGGTCTGGTCTGGTTTCGGCGGGATCTGCGCGCGGCAGACAATGCTGCACTCTATCACGCGCTTACAAGGTGCCGTCGGGTGCTGTGCGCCTTCGTTTTCGATCGCGATATTCTTGCGCCGCTCGACAAAAAAGACCGGCGCGTGCCGTTCATTCACGCGAGCGTCGTCGAGCTGGATCGCACGCTGCGCGAGGCGGGCGGCGCGTTGATCGTGCGGCGCGGGCACCCCGTGCACGATATTCCTTCGCTCGCACGCGAATGCGGCGCGAACGCCGTGTTCGTCAATCGCGATTACGAGCCGGCGGCGAAGGCGCGCGACGAAGCCGTCGCGCAGAAGCTTGCGAGTCAGGACATCGCGTTCTTCTCTTTCAAGGATCAGGCCGTCTTCGATCACGACGATGTGATGACAGGCGCTGCAAAGCCCTACACCGTCTTCACGCCGTACAAGCGCAAGTGGCTCGCGACGCTCACGCCCGATGCGCTTGCGCCCTACGCATCCGAAGATCGTCTGGACGCGCTCGCGAAGCCGCCGACGAACGTGAAGCATGCGATTCCATCGCTCGATGCGCTCGGTTTCGGCGATGCGCCCGCACCTGCGTTTCCCGCCGGCACGCGCGGCGCCTATGAGCTCTTCGACGATTTCCGCGACCGCATGACCGACTACGGTCGCACGCGCGATTTCCCCGCGCTAAAAGGCCCGAGTTATCTCGGCGTTCATTTGCGGCACGGCACGATGTCGATCCGCGCGCTCGCCCGCAGCGCCCACGATGCGCTGCGTCACGGCGACAAGGGCGCCGAGACGTGGCTAGGCGAGCTGATCTGGCGGGAGTTCTATTTCTCCGTGCTGCACCATTTTCCGCACGTCGGCGTGGCTGGCGATCATCGCGCGTTCAAGCCGGAGTACGACCGCATCGACTGGGAAACGGGCCATGCCGCCGACGCGAATTTCGCCGCGTGGTGCGCGGGTCAGACGGGCTATCCGCTCGTCGATGCGGCGATGCGGCAGATCAACGCGTCGGGATACATGCATAACCGTCTGCGCATGGTCGTGGCGAGCTTTCTGACAAAGGATCTCGGCATCGACTGGCGACGCGGCGAGGCGTACTTCGAAGCGCATCTGAACGACTTCGAGCTGTCGAACAACAACGGCGGATGGCAATGGGCCGCGTCGAGCGGCTGCGATGCGCAACCGTACTTTCGCATCTTCAATCCGGTCACGCAGTCACGGAAATTCGATTCGGCGGGCAAGTTCATCCGTCATTACGTGCCAGAGATCGCGGCTCTTTCCGATCGCGATATCCAAGCGCCGTGGCTTGCAAAATCGGATGCGCTGAAAGCGGCGAAGATCTCGCTCGGCGCGAATTATCCGCAGCCGATCGTCGATCACGAAGTCGCCAGAAAACGCACGCTCATGCGTTATGACGTCGTGCGCGCGCCGGGCGCGAAAACGCTTCCGCCCGGAGACGACGACCGCGAAGATTAACGGGCAAACGGCGCAGGTTTTTCGATCATCGACGTCAGCGCGACGATCGATCCGCGCCCTTCCGAAGGCGCAATGCCGGCCGCTGCCTGATGCAGCATCGAACGCAGCATTTGCGCGGCGCGCTCAGGTACGGTCGCGTCGATGCCGCGTGTCGCGCCTTCGGCGCCATCGGCGTGCGTTTCGCCGTGATGCGCAACGCGCCGCCATGCGAGGCCGAGCGTATCCGCCAAGAGCGCGACATGCCCGAGGCCTAGCGCGCAAGCCGCCGCGCCCAGCCGATGCGACGCGTCCGCCGCAGACAGCGCCGCCGCTTCGTCGACCATGCCGGTTTCGTTCGCCTGCGCGCCGCGCTCGACGAGCGCATCGATCGACGTTTCCGCGCTCTGCAGGAAGTCCTCGTAAGCACTCGCGTTCACGCGCAGCACGCCGAGATCGCGCGTCGCGGCGTCGCGTGACGCTTCCCCGCCCGCCTGCGCGGCGCTCTCTTCCCACGCCGCTTCCGATTCGGGTGTCGCGGCGACGTGCCACGCGACCGTCAGGCCGTAATCGCGCAAGACATCGACGTGGTCGGCATCTTCCGGCCGCGCGCCGTACAGCGCGAAATCGCGCCACAGCAGCGCGAGCGTCGCGCGCACGAGCGAGCGTGGCGCATACGAAAGCGCGTGCGCCTGATCCGCCAGCACGAGGTTGAAGCGCGCGTAGAGACGCTTGACGTCGGCGATGTAGTCCAGCTCGCCGCCGGTGCGCTGCGCGCGCTCACGCAGCGCCACGACCGTCGACGACGCGAGCCGCCAGAAATCGTAAGGATCCGGGCCGCGCAGTTCGTCGAGGCAGGCGTCGAGGCGCGCGAAGGTGTCGGCGGAGCCTTCGGCCGGTCCGCGCAAGAGTTTCAGCAACGTTTCCTCATAGCGCGCCCGCGTGTACGCGAGCCGCTCCAGCGCGATGCCGCGCAGCGTCGCCGGCGCGATCGCGCGGCCCGCGAGGGCAAGGTCATCGTAGGAGACCGGCGCGATGCGCGTATGCGATGCAAGCAACGCATGCAGGCCGCGATAGTGATCGAAGAGCGCCGTCGAGCACGAGAGTTCGCGCAGATTGCGCCGCTCGACCGCGCCGCGAAAAACCGCGATCGCATCGGCGATGCGTGCGTGCCTACCTTCCGATTCCTCGCCGAGCGGCGCGACGAGCGTCAGCGCCTCGGCGAAGCGCTGCGCGGGAAGCCAGCCCGCCGAATGCAACGCGGCGATCGCGCGCTTGAGCGCCGCCCCGGTTTCGCCCTGACGCTGGAACGCGTGCAGCGCGTCGGTCAGCGCCATTTCTGCGAGTCGCACCGATCCGCCGCGCGGATTGGGCAAGGCTTCGTACGGAACGGGCAGATCGAGACGAGATGTCATAACAAGCGCTCACAAGCCGGTTCGCGGGCGCGGCGATGGAAGGCCGCCGTCACCCGCCGTTTAAATGCGTCATCGACAGGCGAGAGACGGCGTCGCCGCGCCTGCTTCAAGCGTATGCCTTAACGGGCCAGTGCGGGAACCGAACCTGCAAAGGCTTTTCGCATCTTTGTTTGCCAACGTCGGGCGACGCCGGAATCGCCGCAGCGAAATTATCTGACGCTGCAAAATCCGAAAAATCGGAGGGCCGCCCGACGGCGGCCCATGCGCGACACGCGCCGTCAGCGACGTACGCGATCCGCAAAAAACGCGCGCCGCATGACGCGAGTCATGCGGCGCGGCAGAACGACGAGATCAGATCTGGACCATCTCGAAATCTTCCTTGCGGGCTCCGCATTCTGGACAGGTCCAGTTGATCGGAACGTCCTCCCAGCGCGTGCCCGGCGCGATGCCCTCGTCAGGCAATCCCGCCTCCTCGTCGTAGATCCAGCCGCAGATCAGGCACATCCAGCTTCTGTATTCCATACTTATGCCGAGTCGATTGGTCGTTTAAAAATAGGACATGATGGTACCGTGTTGCCGCGCCGATGCCTAGCAAGCCGCCCGCCTGCGGTGCGCGCATCGTGACATCGGTCGAAACGGCGGTCACGCCGGGTCCGGTGAAGAACGCTAGCGCACCGGAAAAAAGTGCGCAAAGAAACATTCCTGGCGGCGTTAGGCCGCATAATCAGACATGACCGAGCGGGCATTCGCTCACGCGCCAAGGCGCGCACGAGTTCGCTTAGAGCCGATCGTCCATTCAAGCAATCCAATACCATAATGTCCGTTTTTGCCATGACCGGCGATTCCCCACCGATCGTACTCACCTTCGGCCTTTCCGATCCCACGGGCGGCTCCGGCCTGCAGGCCGACTTGCTGACGCTCGCCAGCATGGGCTGTCACGGCGCGACCGTGCTGACGGGCTACGCGGTGCGCGATTCCGCGACCTGCGATGAAGTGACGGGTCTCGATCCGGACACCGTCGCGACCCAGGCGCGCATGTTGCTAGAGGACATGCCAATCGCCGCCTTCAAGATCGGCGCGGCGACGCGCGCGGAGCTCGTGTCCGCGATCGCCGAAGTCGTCTCCGATTACGACGACGTGCCGCTGATCCTCGCGCCCGATTTCACGCTCGACGACGAACACGTCCTGTCCGCCGACGAACTGCGCGAATCGCTCGCCGATCTGCTCGTGCCGCAGACCACCATGCTGATTGCCGATCACGCCACGCTACTGCAACTCGCGCAGCCCGACAGCGACGCGGAATCGCCGACGCTCGATTCCGCGATTTCCCACATTCTGGCGCAGGGCTGCGAGTACGTGCTCGCGATGGAAACCGGCACGCATCGTCACGTCAACACGCTCTACAGCGAGGAAGGGCTCGTGCGACAGGATACGTGGGAGCGCAGCGTGCAACGCATCATGGGCCTGACCGATACGCTCGGCTCGGCGGTCGCCGCCCTGCTCGCCAACGGTCAGGAACCTGCCGAGGCCGCGCGTGAGGCGCAAGAGTACGTATTTCAGGCCGCGCGCGCCGCGTTCCGGCCCGGCATGGGCGCGTATCTGCCGGATCGCTTTTTCTGGGCGCGCTCGAACGATGCAGACGAAGAAGGCGACGCATCCGCGCTGCCCGACGATCCAACGGGATTGCCCGGAGAAGCCCGACACTGACACACAACAAGAAGGGAGGCGACGCGAGCGCATGCCATACCGACTGCCCCATCTGCACAAGCCCGGCCCGCAAGGTGCGATCCGCATCGGCTGCGCGGGCTGGGGCCTGTCGAGCGGTGTCTCCGCGAGCTTTCCGCATGAAGGCACTCATCTCGAACGCTACTCGCACGTTCTGACGTGCGTCGAGATCAACTCCAGTTTCTACAAGCCGCATCGCGAGCAGACCTACGCGAACTGGGCGCACAGCGTGCCCGAGTCATTCCGGTTCTCGGTCAAGCTGCCGAAGGCGATCACGCACGACGCGCGTCTCGTCGATATCGAATCGCTGCTCGACGACTTTCTCCGCGCGGCCGGCCAACTCGGCGACAAGCTCGGATGCTGGCTCGTGCAATTGCCGCCGAGCCTGCCGTTCGATCACGACATCGCCGACGCGTTTTTCAAGGCGCTGCGCGAGCGCACGACGTTGCCGGTCGCGTGCGAGGCGCGCGAACATAGCTGGTTCACGACGCACGCGGCAGCGTTGCTGAAGTCGCATCACATTGCATACGTCGACGCCGACCCGATTCCCGACGAATGCGAGATCAAGCATCGCGCGGATGCATCGCTCGTGTATGTGCGGCTGCACGGCTCGCCCGAGTTATACAGGTCTTCGTACGACTACACGTATCTCGACGAACTCGCGCGCACGCTGCACAACCGCGCGAAGAAGACGGCCGAAGTCTGGTGCATCTTCGACAACACCGCCGAGGGCCACGCGCAGCCCAACGCGCTGCATCTGATGGAGCGGCTGCGGATTCATCACAAGGTCTGAAGTTCTTTTTGGAGGCTTCCTCAGATGCTCAAGCTGCTTGCGGCCACGCTCGCCGCGTCTTGCATTTTCACGGCCACGCCGGCACACGCTCAGAACGCCACGCCCGCCGGCGATGGCACGTTCCTGCTGACGATCTTCCTCAAGCACGACGAATCGAAGACGCTACCCCAGATCAATCAGCAGTTGAAGGAGCAAGGCTACTTCAAGCAGTTTCCGCCGCCGGGCGTCGAAGTGGTGTCGTGGTACGTGATGATGGGAATCGGTCAGGTCGTCACGTTGCGCGTACCCGCCGACCGGTTGCGCGAAGTCAACCGCGCGATCGAAAGCACCGCATGGGGCGGATATCGGACGGAGTTCTATCCGACGTACGACTACAAGGCCGCCGCGCAGAAGTTGCGCGAGGAAATGAACAAATAGTCCGGACGAAAAAAACCCGCATCGCTGCGGGTTTCTTCTTTCGGCGTGACGCGAGCCTCTTTCGAAGCCCGCGCCGATGTAATCGGCTTTCGCCAGATTACATGTCCATGCCCATGCCGCCCATGCCGCCGGGCATGCCGCCAGGCATCGGAGCATCTTCCTTCGGCAGTTCGGCGACAGCTGCGTCGGTCGTCAGCAGCAGGCCAGCCACCGATGCCGCGTTTTGCAGCGCCGTGCGCGTCACCTTCGTCGGGTCGACGACACCGGCTTCCACCAGGTCACCGTACTCGCCGGTTGCCGCGTTATAGCCGTAGTTGCCCGTACCTTGAGCAACTGCTGCCACCACGACCGAAGCTTCTTCGCCGCCGTTCGTGACGATCTGGCGCAGCGGCTCTTCCATTGCGCGCAGAACGATCTTGATACCAGCGTCCTGGTCTGCGTTCGCGCCCTTCAGCCCGTCGATCGCCTTGCGAGCGCGGATCAGCGCAACGCCGCCACCTGCCACGATGCCTTCTTCCACAGCTGCGCGCGTTGCGTGCAGTGCGTCTTCGACACGTGCCTTCTTTTCCTTCATTTCGACTTCGGTCGCAGCGCCGACCTTGATCACCGCAACGCCGCCGGCCAGCTTGGCCACGCGCTCTTGCAGCTTTTCACGGTCGTAGTCCGACGTCGCTTCTTCGATCTGCTTGCGCACTTGCTTCACGCGAGCTTCGATGTTCACGGCTTCGCCAGCGCCGTCGATGATCGTCGTGTTTTCCTTGCCCACTTCGATGCGCTTCGCCTGGCCCAGTTCAGCCAGCGTTGCCTTCTCGAGTGTCAGGCCGGTTTCTTCCGCGACGACTTGACCGCCGGTCAGGATCGCGATGTCTTCCAGCATGGCCTTGCGGCGGTCGCCGAAGCCCGGAGCCTTGACAGCAACCGTCTTCAGGATGCCGCGGATGTTGTTGACGACCAGCGTAGCCAGCGCTTCGCCTTCGACGTCTTCAGCGATGATCAGCAGCGGACGGCCAGCCTTCGCGACTTGTTCCAGAACCGGTAGCAGATCGCGGATGTTCGAAACCTTCTTGTCGTGCAGCAGCACGAACGGGTTTTCGAGGACGGCGACTTGCTTGTCCGGGTTGTTGATGAAGTACGGCGACAGGTAGCCGCGGTCGAATTGCATACCTTCGACGACGTCCAGCTCGTCTTGCAGCGACTTGCCGTCTTCGACGGTGATGACGCCTTCCTTGCCGACCTTGTCCATCGCTTCAGCGATGCGCTCGCCGATCGACGTGTCGCTGTTCGCCGAGATCGAGCCGACTTGCGCGATTTCCTTGTTCGTCGTGCAGGGCTTGCTGATCTTGCGCAGTTCTTCGATTGCTGCAGCCACGGCCTTGTCGATGCCGCGCTTCAGGTCCATCGGGTTCATGCCCGATGCGACGTACTTCATGCCTTCGCGAACGATGGACTGCGCGAGCACAGTAGCGGTCGTGGTGCCGTCACCTGCGTTGTCGCTGGTCTTGGAAGCAACTTCCTTGACCATTTGCGCGCCCATGTTCTGGAGCTTGTCCTTCAGTTCGATTTCCTTCGCGACCGACACACCGTCCTTCGTGACCGTCGGGCCGCCGAAAGAGCGCTCGAGCACGACGTTGCGGCCCTTCGGACCCAGCGTGACCTTGACCGCGTTGGCCAGGATGTTCACGCCTTCGACCATCTTGGCGCGTGCGGAATCGCCAAAAGTGACTTCTTTAGCTGCCATATCCAAACTCCTTGATTCGATTCGGTTTGCTGGCTTCGCTGCGGCGCTCGGAGGAGCGGCTCAGGCAGACGAAGCCGAACGTGCAGGAAAGATGCTTACTTGACCAGAACGGCCATGATGTCTTCTTCGCGCATGACGAGCAGTTCCTGCCCGTCGACCTTGACGGTCTGGCCAGCGTACTTGCCGAACAGAACACGGTCGCCGACCTTCACGTCGAGGGCGATTTGCGCGCCCTTGTCATCGCGCTTGCCCGGGCCGATGGCCAGGACTTCGCCTTGATCCGGCTTCTCAGCGGCTGCTTCAGGGATCACGATGCCCGATGCGGTCTTGGTTTCCTGGTCCAGACGTTTGACGATGACGCGATCGTGCAAAGGACGAAGGTTCATACACACTCCTCTCTTGATTGAGACTGAAAACGCGGGAAAACCCGTCCTTTGAGAAGAGTCTCGCCGGACGGCAATCTTGTTAGCACTCTCGTGCAGTGAGTGCCAATTATATGGAGCGACTTTGACAATTTCAAGGACGCGAAGGTCGGGAAAACGCTTAAGCAGCCTGGCTCTTGAAAAACGGCACTGCGTCCATAGGCGGGAAATCAGCTCAATCGAAATCACAAACCGATTGACAGAATTAATGTCGATTCGACAAAAGTGATTTCGTCGGATTAGGGTTTTTCCTAGGTCGTCCGGAGCCTAGACTGCATCTCAACGACGATGCAACGGAAAGACACACACTCCGCCGCGACGTTCCTTAAAACAGCATCCGGAGGTCATCATGTTCAAGTTCAAATCAATCGTTCCCGCCATCGCCATTGCAGCCGTACTCGCCGCGCCGGCTTTTGCGCAAGCGCGCGAAGACGGTCCTGCCACCCGTGCGCAAGTGCGCGCCGAGCTTGTCCAGCTCGAACGCGCCGGCTATAAGCCGATGGCCGATCAAGCTACGTATCCCGCCGAGATTCAGGCTGCCGAAGCGCGCGTGGCCGCGCAACAAAGCGCATCGAACGCGTCGTTTGGCGGCGTGAGCGATGGCGCGTCGGCATCGGGGAAACCGGCGCGCGTCGGCTTTTTGAGCCGTATCGTCCGTCCCGCCGCCGATGCCAATCCGGTCGACTTCAATCGTCCGTAAGCGAAACGCAAAGCGGCGCGCGACGCCGCATCCGACGAAGCCCGGCCTCGCGTGCCGGGCTTTTCGCTTGCTGAAGGAACTAAGACCTATGCTTTTTCGTCGGTGATACCGCTGGCACTACAATCTTCACCTGCTTCTCTTCGTTCCTCTCGCTCTCCGTCTTAAGCCGCTCATGTCATCTCTCGCATCGTCGCGTCTCGTGTTCGTGTCGCTCGCGCTGACCGCCCTTGTCGGGTGCGGCGGCCGCGCCGCCACCACGCCGAGCTATCAGCAGGAGCTGTTCAGCACCGGCGTAAGCCCGTTCGCGCACAATTTCGACGCCACCGTCAACGAAACCTGCGAGGCCGCGCGGCGTGCGCTGCTGTCGCAAGGCTTCCTCACGACGATGGGCCAGCCCGACACCGTCGACGCGACCAAGAATTTCCAGCCGAGCGCCGAAACGCACGTCGTCGTCTCGTTCCACGTCGTATGCACGCCCGGCGAAAACGCGACGAACCAAAGCATCGCGTACGTGAACGCCGTGCAGGACGGCTATGCGCTCAAGAAGAGCGACACGTCCGCGAGCGTGGGCTTGAGCGTGCTCGGCTCGCTGTCGCTGCCGATCCGCTCGAACAGCGACGCGATGGTCAAGATTTCCAGCGAGACCGTGCCCGCCGGCAAGTTCTATGACCGATTCTTCGGTCTGATGGGCCACTATCTGAACACGGTGCCGCGCAGCGCGCCCGTCGCCGGCGACGAAGTGAAAAGCAAGCCGCTCGCGCCGTCGATCATCGTGAGTTCGCCCGAGCTGACGCCGACGCCCATCGTCGTGCAGGCGCCCGCCGCCGCGACCGCGATCCAGAGGCCGGATGCGGATGCGGCTGCGGCTGCGCCTGCGCCTGCGGCTGGCGCGTCGGAAGTCCCGGCGGCGTCGGCGGCCGCAGTGCCTGCGGCCACCGTGACGCACTGAACAGTCAGTTCGGCACGTTGACGATGCCGCCCGCCACCGAGATCGCGTTCGCGCCGGGATCGGTCGCGATGGGCGGCAGATTCGACGTCGTGAGGGCGGGCGCCGAACCCGCCTTGCCGCCGCGCGCGACCGTTCGCACCACCTGCGACGGCGGCAGCGGCGCGTTGTTCTTCAGGTGGTTCCACATCAGGTTGAGCGCCTGAATGTCGTAGTAGTGGACCGGAATGAAGCGCGTGTCGAAGCCCGCCACGCTCAGGAACGCGTCGAAGTGCTGACCGTTCGTGATCTCATACAGTGAAAGCTGGCTCTTGCTTCCCTCCGCCACGCGATTCGCACCCAGATACGGCCGCGACGCATGATTGATCGGCACGAGCGCATCCGCCCGGCCCTGCACGATGATCGCGGGCTTGCCGCGCAGATTCGCGTTCACGCGGATCGCATTGACGCTGCCCGCCATCGTCGCGTTGCCGTTCGTCCATAACGCGCGCAGGCAGGCGGCGCCCGCGTAGCTCGCATCGGGCGTCGCCAGCCGATGATCCGCCGCGCCCGTCGTTCCCGCGTTGTAGACCAGGTTGATGCCGTTGGTCGGCGGCACGCCGTTGCCGTTGCCGAAGATCGTCGGCATCGGCGAGACGAGCGGCGTGACGCCGGCCGCGCCCGTCGCCGCGCTGGTCGTGCCGAAGCTGAACTCGCAGAGATTGTCGAGCACGCTCGCTTTCATGTACGCATCGGCGTAGGTGACGGCGACGGCCGGCACCGCCTGCGAATCCCACATCGGCGCGTGCAGCGTGTCGGAATCGCTCTCGTAGCCTGCCTGATGCAGACGGTTCAGCGCATCGGTCGCCTGCTCCGTCGTCGTGCCGCCCGTGACGAAGCCGTTGGCGGCAAGCGTCGCACAGCGCGCCGTGCGGATCGCGTTGGTCGTGGCGGGCAGAAGCGTCGTCAGATACGGCGCGCCTGCCGCAGCGGGCGCGAGCGCCGCGCACGGCTGCAGCAGGTTCGCGAGCGTCATGTAATCCGCGAGCGGCCTGCCGAACGAGCCGACCGGCACGCCGCCCTGCCGCACCGAAACCTGCGACGGCAAATTCAGATTGATCTGCGGCTCGCCGACGACGACCGCCGTGATCCAGCCATCGGTGTCCTGCTCCGCCGCCGCCAGCGATGCGCCGCCGCCGTTGCTCACCGATGCCGCGATCGTCGTGATGCTGCCCTTGCTGTAGCGCACCTGATGCGTCGATCCGCTGACCGGCCCGAACATGTCGTTGAGCGCCCAGTACGCGAACTGTATCGCCTGCAGCGTGTTCTTGCCCCAGTCCTGCTCCGGGTTTTGCTGCGAATGCGCGTGCTTGTACGCGTAGCGATTCGGGAACGCAGAATTGAACGACGACAGCGCCGACGCGCTCACGTTCGCCTTGAAGATCGCCTTGGTTCCGGCGATGTCCGCACTGGCGAGCGTGCCGTCGATGAGCGTGACGAGCGTCGTCGAAATTTCCTGCGCGCCGTTGCCGCTGCCCTTGTCCGTGTAGGCGACCGCGCAGCCGCGCTTGAGGCCCCACTCGCCCGCCGCCGAAATCGCACCGTAGACGCCGCGCGATCCTGATGACGTCGCCGTGACGATGCACGGCTGATCCGGATTGAAGCTCGTCGGGATCTGCACGAGCAGGCTCACGTTCTGCCTGCCGCTGCCATCGTCCGCATAGGCGATGTATTCCTTGCCCGCGATCTTGCCTTCGCCGAGCGAGTCGTTGCCGTTCAGATCGATATTCGGCCCCCAGAAGCGGCCGTAGCCGCCGTTCGCCGACATGTCGACGAGCGCGCGGTAGTTGGAATAGATCGCGAGACGGCGCAATTCGGCTGCGGTCGGCGCGGCGGGCTTCGCGAACGTCGGCGCGGTCGCCGACGCGAGCCCCGTCTTGCCGAGACCGGCCGTGAGCAAATCGTCGGAGACGCCGTCGTAAGTCTGGGTGTTCACCGAGCCCGAGATGAAGCTCGGCAAGCTGTTGGCCGGCTGGCCGCCACCGCCGTTGTCGTCATCGCCGCCGTGGCATGCGGCTAGTGTCGCCGCCGCGAGCAACGCCAGCGCGCCGAGCGCGGCCGTTCGCGGCACATCCTGCAAAGCCTGCAACCTCGGGAAACGCGCGAGTCTTTTCATTTGAATCTCCGCCATCGGTTCCGATTGAGTGATGCGATTTTCAGCGATCGACAATGCGAGTATCGCGCCGATCGAACGCCAGTTACAGCCGATTTCACGCGCGCCGAACGCAAAAGCGCCAAACGACAACGGGCCCCGGCGGCGACGCCGGAGCCCGTTCAAACGCCCGCCAGACGAGCGAAGCTTGCGGCATCACGAGATGCCGCCCACTGCCTGTGACGCGTATTATTGCCCGCCGCCTTGAACGCCGAGCGTGAGCTTGTTGGAAACCGACTTCACGCCCGGCACGCCCTTCGCGACTTCTTCGGCCTGAGCGATCTGGCCACCTTCCGGCACCGTGCCGGTCAGCGTGACCGCGCCGCTGCGCGCGCGCACAAACACGTTCGACACGTCGAAGCCCTGCGCCTTCGACAGCGCGCGGCGCACGTCGTAGCCGAGCTTGCGATCGGTTTTCTTGGTCGCGGATTTCTGAGCCTTGGCCGCCGCTGCCGAGTCGGTGCTCGTGGCCGCCGCGTCGCTCGATTGCGCATAGGCGCTCGATGCCACGGCCACGCACACCACCACGCCCAGCGCCTTCAACAGATCGACTGCTTTCATGATTTCTCCTTTTGTTTCGCTTGTTGACTTCGCACAGTTGCTACTTCGCTCGTTTTGCACTTCAAAAGCGGGCCGCATTCCCAGCGGCTGGGCAACGACATCGAGCGGCTGACCGTGACCGCGCGCCCGGCGCCTAAAACTGACGCGGGAATAGCGGCGGCAAGCCGGCGGATGCGGCTCACGGTGCTGCGAGAGACTGGCGATCGAAACAAATCACGGCCGGTTTTTTCGGGCGATGACGCCCGCCGGCTCGAATATGACCTGCCGCATGGCGCCTGCTTGGCGGTCCGCGAACCCACATTCCGGGCTGCGGCGCGCGAGGAGCCTTGTCGTGCGGCGGCGAACGTCAATTTAGCCCAGCGCGGCCATTAGCGCAAAGCATTTAACAATGCGGCCATATGCGACGCCGTTCGCAAGCAACAGCGCGGGCGCTTTCTACACACGCCTGTCACACGGCGCGCCGGGCCCGCGGTCATCCGGGCGACGCGCGATCTCATGTACCATCGACGCCATGCCGGCCGTCCGGACGCGCCGCTCGCGCGCCTCGTCGAACACGTTCGGGCAGAGGTGGACGCATCGCGATCGGGTAAGCTCGCACGCACGAAGTTTCAAGATTACCGACCAGATGACCCACCCTTCAGGAAACAATCCGGGCCACGATCCGGACGTCCCGCCCAAACGCAAGCCCCTGCCGAGAATCGGCGCGCGCTTCGTCGCGATCTCATGGCGCGATCTCGCGCTCACCTTCGGCCCGATCCTGCTCGTGTGCGCGGCTGCCCTGTATGCCGCCGTGCGGCTGATCCAGCCCGCGCCGCCGAGCACGCTGACCATCGCCGCCGGCCCGAAAGGCAGCTCGTTCTGGTCGAGCGCGCAGAAATACAAGACGATCCTCGCGCGCAACCGCGTGACGCTGAACATCCTCGAGACGCAAGGCTCGCTCGATAACCTGACGCGCCTCGAAGACCCGAAATCGAACGTCGACGTCGGCTTCGTGCAGGGCGGCCTGACCAAGCCGGGCGCGACGCACGACAATCTGGAATCGCTCGGCAGCGTGTCCTACGTGCCGCTCGCGGTGTTCTATCGCGGCGCGACGGTCGTCAGCCGATTGTCGGAGCTGAAGGGCAAGCGGCTCGCGATCGGCGCGGAAGGCAGCGGCACGCGCGTGCTCGCGCTGAATCTGCTGAAGGCGAACGGCATCGAGCCGGGCGGCGACACGGAACTGCTGCCGCTCGCCGGCGACGAAGCCGCGAAAGCGCTCGAAGACGGCCAGATCGACGCAGCCTTTCTGACCGGCGACTCCGCGCAGCCGCCGACGATGGCGAAGCTCCTGCGCACGTCCGGCATCCGCTTCATGGATTTCGCCCAGGCCGACGCCTACGCGCGCCGCTTTCCGTATCTGACGGAAATCGACTTGCCGATGGGCGCCTTCGATTTCGCCCGCAACCTGCCGCCGCGCGCGGTCCACATGATCGCGCCGACCGCCGAACTGGTCGCGCGCGACAGCCTGCATCCGGCGCTCTCCGATCTGCTGATCGAAGCCGCGCGCGAGGTGCACGGGCGCGCGAATCTGCTGCAGCGGGCGAACGAATTCCCCGCGCCGCTCGTGCACGAATTCCGCATCAGCGACAACGCCGAGCGCTATTACAAATCGGGCAAGAGCTTTCTGTACCGTTCGCTGCCGTTCTGGGTCGCGAGTCTCGCGGATCGCGTGCTGGTCGTGCTGGTGCCGCTGATCGTCGTGCTGATTCCGGGCTTGCGGCTCGTGCCGGGGCTGTATCGATGGCGCGTGAAATCGCGCATCTACCGCTGGTATGGCGCGCTGATTGCGATAGAGCGGGAAGCGATCAGCGGCCCCGACACCGCGCAGCGCGACGCCCTGCTCGACCGCATCGACGCGATCGAAACGGCCGTCAATCGCATGAAGATGCCGCTCGCGTTCGCCGATCAGTTCTACGTGCTGCGCGAGCACATCGGTTTCGTGCGGGAGCGTCTCGCGCACGCGCCGGTCGCCCCGGCTGACCAAACCCGCGCGCGCGACATGGCGCAACAGCATGCGGCCGGTGTCGTTCGCCAAGCAGACACGGAGCAAGGCAGCACGTAATATCTGTTGGAGAAACGTTAAAAAAGGATGCGACGCCGCGCGCTGCATCCGTCATGCAGGACACGACAAAAAACGAACAGATGCGGCTCAGAGCGCGCCGCCGCGCGAGCAAAGCCACGGAATCTCAGGGAGAAGGGAACATGAGTGCCCCGCATTCGACCAGCACCGGTCATCCGTACTTTTTCTTCGACTTCATATCGCCGTTTTCGTACTTGCTGCTGGAGCAGCATGAGAAGTGGCCCGACATGCCGTTCGAGCTCGTGCCCGTCCAGTTGATGAAGCTGCTCGACCGCTGGGGCCAGCCGCACGCCGCGACGATTCCGTCCAAGCGCGTCTTCACCTACCGGCACGCGCTGTTTCGCGCGGAGCAGCTCGGCATTCCGTTCAAGATGCCGCCCGCCCATCCGTTCGATACGAGCAAGGCGCTGCGTCTTGCCGTGCTCGCCGACGGCGACATCGCCCGCGTGCGCGAAATCTTCCGCTACATCTGGCGCGAAGGGCGCGATCCCGCGACGCCGGAAGGCTTCAAGGCGTTGTGCGAGCACGTCGGCATGCCGGAGGCCGTGACGCGCATCGAGGATGAGGACGTCAAGGCGAAGCTGCGCGACAACAACGACCGCGCCGTAGCGATGGGCGTGTTCGGCGTGCCGACTTTCCTCGTCAACGACCAGATCTTCTGGGGCGAAGACACGCTGCCGATGGTGCTCTACGTCGCGCGCTCGCCGAACTGGCTCGACGGCGCGGAAGTGAAGCGCATCAGCGCGCTGCCGATCGCGCCGAAAGACGCCGATTTCAGCTGACGGCGGCCGGATGGCGGACGCGCCTATGCCGTGCATAGCGCGCCTGCTATGGCGTCAAAATTGGATAAGCGGTTTACTTCGGCTTTAGGGCTCGCGAGTTCGCGCCCGCGCGTCCTGAATTCACTTGCTTGCCATGAACGATCCCGCCGACTCACTCGACATCTGGCTCATCCGCGTGCTGCGCACCTTGCTGCTGGAGCGCAGCGTGACGCAGACCGCGCAGCGGCTGAACCAGACGCAACCGGCGATCAGCACCGCGCTGCGCCGTCTGCGCGAGATCCTGAACGACCCGATTCTCGTGCGCGGCAAACAGGGCATGGTGCCGACCGAATACGGCGAATCGCTGCTCGCGCCCGCGCAACGCGCATTGCGCGAAGTGGAATTCGTCGCGACGCCGCACGGGGATTTCGACCCGCGAAGCTCGCGCCGCACGTTCCGCGTGGCCGCGCCTGATTATCTGAACGATTTCTTCATGCCGACGCTCGTCGCCGCTTTTCGCGACGCCGCGCCCAATGCGCGTCTGGAGATCGAGTCGCTGAATCCGATGCGCGATCACGAGCGCATGCTTGACGAACGCGAAATCGATCTGATGGTCGCGAACTGGACGAAGCCCGAGCCGCGCTTCGAACGCCAGGATCTTTTCAGCGACGTATTCGTCTGCCTGATGCGTGCGGATCATCCACTCGCGCGCGAACCGCTGACGGCGGAACGCTACGCGCTCGCCGCGCACCTCGCGCCGACGCCGTATAGCGGCGGCCGGCGTCATCCGATCGACATCGGGCTCGCGCGCGCGGGCATCGAAAGGCGCATCGTCACGACAATTCCGTACTTCGGCCTCGTGCCGCAGGTGCTGTTGCAGTCGGACCTCATCTTCACCGCGCCGCGCCGCTTCGCGCAGCACTATGCGGCGATGCTGCCGCTCGCCGTGCTCGACTCGCCGGTGCCGTTTCCGCGCATCAAGTGCTACCAGCTTTCGGTGCCGCAGCCCGATCAGCCGACGGACATCGCCTGGCTGCGCACGCTGATGTCGACCGTTTCCGACTCGCTCACGGGCAGGAAGCAAGTCGCGGCGGCGGCATCGGGCGATGAAACCGCCGAACTGGGCGAAGCCGCGAAGTAACGCACGCGCGGCGGGACTTCGGTACTATCCGAACGACACCTTCTGCCCGCCCGCTCACATGGATGCTCTCGACAAACTGATTCAGCTTGCGAGCCTTGCCGGCGCGCTCGATCTGCGCTGCCTGCTGCGCGGCCCGCTGGAACTGGATCACGCGCCCGCGCCCGCCGGCGAAGCGGTGTATCACGTCGTGCTCGACGGCGCGTGCACCGTCGTGCGCAAAGGTCACGCGCCGCTCGAACTGACGGCGGGCGACATCTTCTTTCTGCCGCGCGGAGACGCGCATGTGCTGAGCATCAAGGCGCGCGAAGGCGGCTCGTCCAAAGTCGAGATGGAAGCGCGCGACAACGGCGCGGTCACGGTAAGAAGCAATTGCGGCGGGCAGCCGCCGGGCGTGGACTTGCTGTGCGGGCGCTTTCTCTACGCGCCGCGCGCGCTTCTGATCGACGTCCTGCCGGATGTCGTGCACGTATCGTTCTCGAACGCGTCGGCTTCCTATCTCGCGCCGCTCGTCCAGACGATGCGCCGCGAAGCGGAAGATGCGCAACTGGGCGCGCCGTCGATCGTCACGGCGCTATCGACCGCGCTCTTCACGATGGTGCTGCGCGCGTGGCTCGACGGACAGCCGTCATTGGCGGGCGTGCTCGGCTTGCTGGCGAACCGGCGGCTGGGCGCATCGATCATCGCGATGCTCGAGCGCCCCGCCGAACCGTGGACGCTGGAGATGCTCGCCAAGGAAGCGGCGATGTCGCGCGCCACGTTCATGCGCGCGTTCTCGGCGCATTCGGACAGCTCGCCGCTCGCGTTGCTGAGTCACGTGCGGATGCAGCTCGCCAGCACGATGCTCACGCATACGAAAAAGAGCATCGCGGATGTCGCGGCCGATGTGGGGTATCAGTCGGAAGCGGCGTTTTCGAAGCGGTTCAAGGAGCTTTATGGCGTCGCGCCGGGACGCTTCAGACAGACCAACGGCATCGCTTGAAGCGTCCTTGTGGCTCAGGCGGAAAGATGCGCTGCGTTCACCGCCGGCGTTCCGAACCTCGCCGTCATCTCCCGCACGCGCAGCAGTTGCGCGGCAACGGCGAGCCCGATCGACCACGGCGCCTTGTCGACGATCCCTTCCACGCCGATCGGACACGTGATCTCCGGCAGCCGGTCCGCCGCCACACCACGCTCCATCAATCGCCGCTCGAACTTGACGCGCTTCGTCTTCGAGCCGATCAGCCCGAAGTAAGCGAAGTCGTCGCGCCGCATGATGCGTTGCGTCAGCGAAAAGTCGAGCGAATGATCGTGCGTCATCACGATGAAGTACGCGCCCGGCGGCGCTTCGTCGACGATCGCGTCGGGCAGATCCGTCGCTTCGATCTGCACGTTCGCCGGCACTTCGTCGGGGAAAAGTTCGTCGCGCGCATCGACCCATTGCACGACGCACGGCAACGTGCCGAGCACCTTCACGAGCGCGTGGCCGACGTGGCCCGCGCCGAACAGGACGACGTGCATCATGAGCGCGCGCTCCTCACCGCATTCACCGCCTTCAGGATTTCTTCGGCCGTCGCGGGCGCGTTGAGCGGCGGATTGATCTTGTGATCGCCGACAGCGGAAACGGCATCGCGGATCGCGAAGAACACCGAGAACGGCAGCAGCAACGGCGGTTCGCCGACGGCCTTCGAACGATGGATGCTGTCCTCCACGTTGCGATTCTTGAAGAGATCGACGCGGAAATCGGCGGGCATGTCGTTGGTCGTCGGAATCTTGTAGGTCGACGGCGCGTGCGTCATCAGCTTGCCGTTGTCGTCCCACCACAGCTCTTCCGTCGTCAGCCAGCCCATGCCCTGCACGAACGCGCCTTCCACCTGGCCCTTGTCGAGCGCCGGATTCAGCGACGCGCCCACGTCATGCAACGCATCCGCGCGCAGCACGCGCATTTCGCCGGTGAGCGTGTCGATCACCACTTCCGACACTGCCGCGCCATACGAGTAGTAGTAGAACGGACGGCCTTGCATCGTCGCTGCATCCCAGTGGAGCTTGGGCGTCGCGTAGAACCCGTCGGACCACAACTGCACGCGCGCGAGATATGCCTTCTGGACGACTTCGCCGAACGGGATGGCATCGTCGCCGACGATCACGCGGTCGTTCGCGAAGCGCACTTGCGCCGGCGTGACGGTGCCGCCGCCGAACTTCTCCGCCGCGAACTTCGCGAGCCGCTCGCGCAACTGGCGCGCGGCGTCCTGCGCGGCCTTGCCGTTGAGATCGGTGCCGGTCGATGCCGCCGTCGCCGATGTATTCGCGACCTTGCTCGTATCCGTCGCCGTCACGCGCACGCGCTCGAAGTTCACGCCGAGTTCGTGCGCAACCACTTGCGCGACCTTCGTGTTCAGGCCCTGGCCCATTTCGGTGCCGCCGTGATTCACGAGCATCGAGCCGTCGGTGTAGATGTGAACCAGCGCACCCGCCTGGTTGAAGTGCGTCACGTTGAACGCGATGCCGAACTTCACCGGCGTCAGCGCGAGGCCCTTCTTCAGGATTGCGTTGTTCGCGTTGAATTCGTCGATGGCCGCGCGGCGCTTGCGATACTCGCTCGTCTCTTCGAGTTCGGCGATCAGTTCGTGGATGACGTTGTCCTCGACCGTCTGGCCGTAAGGCGTCTTGTTGTTTTCCGTCTTGCCGTAGAGATTCACGCGGCGCACGTCGAGCGAATCCTTCCCGACCGCACGCGCGACGTTATCCAGAATGTATTCGATCGCGAACGCGCCCTGCGGCCCGCCAAAGCCGCGAAACGCGGTGTTCGACTGCGTGTTGGTCTTGCCGCAATAGCCTGCGATCTTCACGTCCGAGAGCCAGTACGCGTTGTCGAAATGGCAGACGGCGCGCGTCATCACCGGGCCCGACAAATCCGCGGAGAAACCGCAGCGCGACGTCATGTCGACGGACACGCCTTCGATCTTGCCGTCGTCGTCGTAGCCGACTTCGAAGTCGTACACGAAGTCGTGACGCTTGCCGGTGATCATCATGTCGTCGTCGCGGTCCGGACGCAGCTTGACCGGGCACAGCAACTTCCATGCGGCGAGCGCCGCGCAGCACGCGAAAATGCCCGACTGCGATTCCTTGCCGCCGAATCCGCCGCCCATGCGACGGCATTCGACCAGCACGTTATGCGAATGCACATTCAGCACGTGCGCGACGAGATGCTGCATTTCCGTCGGATGCTGCGTCGAGCAGTAGACGTGCATGCCGTCGTCCTCCTTCGGCACGGCATAGGCGATCTGGCCTTCGAGATAGAACTGTTCCTGGCCGCCGAGCTTCATCGTGCCGCGCTCGTGATGCGCGGCTTTCGACATGCGGCTTTCGGCGTCGCCGCGCGAGAGCTTCAGCGGATTGAGCACGTACGATTCCGCTTTGCGCGCGTCTTCGGGCGTGAGAATCGGCACGAGGTCTTCGAATTCGATGGTCGCGCGACGCGCCGCCAAGCGCGCGGTATCGTGCGACGTCGCGACGACGATGAACATCGGCTGGCCGACGAACTGCACGATGCCCTGAGCCAGCACCGGATCGTCGTGGATGATCGGGCCGCAATCGTTCACGCCGGGAATGTCCTCGGCGGTGAATACGGCGACCACGCCCGGCGTCGCGCGCACGGCGTCGAAGTTCATCGACACGATGTTCGCGTGCGCCTTCGGGCTCGTGCCGAGCGCGGCGTGCAGCGTGCCCGCGACGAGCGGAATGTCGTCGGTATAGCTCGCGCGCCCGCTCACGTGCAGATGCGCCGACTCATGCGGACGCGATACGTGGACCTGCTTGAAAGCGTCGATTTCGTTCGCGAGCGACTGAGCGTCGGCGATGAATGCTTCTGCTTGCTGATTCATGTTTTTTTGCTCCTTCGCTTACTTCGCTTCGACGAGTTCGATTGCGCGCACATCCAGCTTCGATTTGTCCAGCGGATCGTGCGGGCGCGTCTCCAGCCAGAAGCGATACAGCAGGCTCTTTGCGGTGTCGAGGCGATAGTCGCTGCTCGCGCGCATGTCGGTGAGCGGCTGGTAATCCTTGGAAAGCGCGATCATCGCGGCCTGCGCGGTGGCTTCGTGCCAAAGCGCATCGTTGAGAATGGCTTCGGCGTGTTCCGCGCGCTTCGGCGTCGCGGCCATGCCGCCGTAGGCGAGGCGCGGCTCGCGGATCGTGTCGCCATCGGCGATGAAACTGAACGCGGCGTAGACGGCGGAAATATCGGAGTCGAAACGCTTCGACAGCTTGTACGCGCGGAACTTAAGGTTCGCGCGCTTGCCCGTGCGCGTCGGCACGCGGATCGCGGCGACGAACTCGTTCTCGCGCATGTCCTTCTTCTGATACGCGATGTACAGATCCTCGAGCGGCATCTCGCGCAGACCATCGACGCTTTGCAGGACGACGCGCGCATTCAGCGCGATGAGGCCGGGCATCGAATCGCCGATCGGCGAGCCGTTCGCGACGTTGCCGCCGAGCGTGCCGGCGTTGCGGATGGGCAGCGACGCGAAACGCAGACGCGTCTCTTCGAGTTCGGGATAGAGCTTCACGAGTTCGTCGTACGCGCGCTCGACCGACACGCCCGCGCCGATCTCGATCCATTCGTCCGTCGTCTCGACGTGCTTGAACGAGTCGATCTGCCCGACATAGACGATATCGCCCAGATCGCGCAACTGCTTCGTCACCCACAAACCGACGTCCGTGCTGCCCGCGAGAATCCGCACGTTCGGGTTTTTGTCCTTGATCGCGGCGAGCGCTTCGGTCGTGCGCGGCGCGTCGAACTGGCGGCCGGCGTGCTCGTAGTGGAACGTGTCGTCGCGCTTCAGGCTTTCGAGCGTGCGCGCGAGCGCCGGCACGTTGACGGGCGCGAGCGGCGCGCGGTCGAACATCTGCTCGGCAGCGTCGATGATCGGCCGATAACCCGTGCAGCGGCACAGATTGCCCGTCAGCGCATCGCTGATCTCCTGGCGCGAGGGCTTCGTCTTCTCGCACGTTCCCGGGCAGCCGGTCGTCGCATGACCGTGCTTTTCGTAGAGCGCGAACATCGACATCGCGAAGCCGGGCGTGCAGAAGCCGCATTGCGAGCCGTGACAATCGACGAGCGCCTGCTGCACCGGATGCAGCGTGCCGTCCGGCTGGCGCAGCTCTTCGACGGTGAAGAGCGCGCGGCCGTCGAGCGTCGGCAGAAACTGCACGCACGCGTTGACGGCCTTGAACGCGACGCCGCCCGCGCCGTCCGGCTCGCCGATGACGACCGTGCACGCGCCGCAGTCGCCTTCCGCGCAGCCTTCCTTGGTGCCGGTGCAGCGCGCGTCTTCGCGCAGATATTGCAGGACGGTGCGCGTCGTCGACGCGCCGCTCACTTCCTGGATCGCGTTGCGGTGATAGAAGCGGATCGGCTCAGTCATGGATGTCTCGGGGCTCTTCGATGCTTTTTCGCTGGTTGCGCGGGATGCGCAGCCGGTGGCATTCGCGATTTCGGACCTTTTCAGATTAGTCCTGTCGCTTCGATGGTTCAAAAGCTATCACCGCCAAAATCGATAACCCATAGGCGGCATTGCATGAACGACATATTCTTCGTCCGATATGTGCTGCGAGCCTTATGCAGCAAGGGTTCCCTCGGCGGCGCCCGATGACTCGGACAGGCGATTTGTCCTAGCTGGTTACAAAACGACTGCGACGTTGCGCCGCAACATATGGGACAATCACGCCTTCGCGCCGAATTCAACCCCGCAATTTCCCTATGTCCACCGAGTCCCGCATCAAGCCGCAAAGCGACTTCGCCGTCACTCTGCGGATTCTGCCCGTCGTGCTGTACACGTTCCTTTGCTACCTGACGATCGGCATTCCGCTCGCGGTGCTGCCGGGCTTCGTGCACACCGATCTCGGCTACGGCTCGGTGATGGCGGGCGCGGCGATCAGCGTCCAGTACTTCGCGACGCTGCTGTCGCGGCCGCTGGCGGGCCGCACCGCCGATACGCTCGGCCCCAAGAAAACCGTGCTCTACGGTCTCGCGGCGTGCGCGGCAAGCGGCGTGCTGCTGCTCGCCTCGGCGCTCGCCGCGCAGTGGCACGCGGTGAGTCTCGTGCTGCTGGTGATCGCGCGGCTCGTGCTCGGCTTCGGCGAGAGCTGGGTCGGGACGGGATCGATTACCTGGGGCATCGGGCGCGTCGGCGTGAACAACAACGCGAAGGTGATTTCGTGGAACGGCATCGCCACTTACGGCGCGCTCGCGATCGGCGCGCCGCTCGGCGTCGCGATCGATCATTCGCTGGGATTCGCGTCGCTCGGGCTGATCGTGATCGCGCTCGGCGGCTTCGGCTACTGGCTCGCGACGCGCATGGCGAGCGTGCCGATCGTGCACGGCGAGCGCATGTCGTATCGGAGCGTGTTCTTCCGCGTGTTGCCGCATGGACTGGGACTCGCGCTCGGATCGGCGGGATTCGGCTCCATCGCGACGTTCATCACGCTTTACTATGCCGCGCACAACTGGCCGAATGCGGCGCTTTCGCTTACGGTGTTCGGCACGATGTTCATCGGCGCGCGGCTTCTGTTCGCCAACACGATCAAGGCGTATGGCGGGTTTCGCGTGGCGATCGTGTCGTTTGCGTTCGAATGCGCGGGTCTGCTGATGCTGTGGCTCGCCGCCGAGCCGACTTTCGCGCTCGCGGGCGCGGCGCTGACCGGCTTCGGATTCGCGCTCGTGTTTCCGGCGCTCGGCGTCGAGGCGGTCGGGCTCGTGCCGCCGGCCAGCCGGGGCGCGGCTTTGTCGGCGTATTCGGTGTTTCTCGATCTGTCGCTCGGGTTGACTGGGCCGCTGGCTGGGTATATCGCGGGGGAGCTGGGGTACGGGTCGGTGTTTCTGTTTGCCGCGCTGGCGGCGGCGGCGGCGGTGGCGTTGTCGGTGGCGCTTTATATGCGCGGTGGACGGGGGGTGGGTGGGGCGGCTACGGCTTGAGCTCAGTGCTTTCATAGCGTCGCGTCGGGCGCGTTTTGCCGGATCCCGTTTTCGTGTCGGTCGATCGGCACTCCCCCTGTGCGGGGCAACGCTAATGGACCACCAACAAAACGGGATCCGACGAGAAAAAGGCCAAGCAACCAAAACCCGCCTCAAAGCGAAACACGGAGCGACCACCTTCAGCGTTTGTCTTAAAATCCCCGCTTGGCCCATTAGCGTCCGCTTTATGAACCCGACCTCGGAAGACCGCTGGCGCGATTTGCGCCCGGACCCGGACAGCGACACTCCGCTCTACCTTCAACTCGCCCGCAAGCTCGCCAACGCTATCCACGACAATCGCTGGAACGCAGGCGAAGCGCTGCCCTCCGAGCGCGTGTTGTCGGAAGCGCTCGGCGTCTCGCGGATCACCTCGCGCAAGGCAATCGCGCTGCTCGTCGAACAAGGGCTCATCCGCCGCGAACAAGGCGCGGGCAGCTTCATCACGCCGCGCTACGAAGACCCGCTCTCGCGTCTGTCAAGCTTCTCCGAAATGCTCCGGCGCCGCGGCTTCAAACCGAGTTCCAAATGGCTCTCGCGCAGCATCGAGCCGGCCAATCGCGAGGAAGTCATCCAGCTCGGCCTCTCGCCCGCCGCGACCGTCACGCGCCTGAAGCGCCTGCGTCTCGCCGATGACATCGTCATGGCCGTCGAGAATTCCACCTTTCCGGCGTCGTGCATTCCCGATCCGCAGACCATCGGCGATTCGCTCTACAGCTATCTCGATGCACGCGGGCTTTCGATCGTGCGCGCGCTTCAGCATTTCCGCGCCGTGAACGCGAGCCCGGAGATTGCCGAGCAGATGGGCATCGCGCCACACGACGCGCTGCTGCTCATCACGCGCGTCGGCTACACGGCCGATCAGCGCGCCATCGAGCTCACCGATACCTACTGCCGCAACGACTACTACGACTTCGTCGCCGAGCTGCGAAAGTAACCCGCCCAATGACCGACACGCCCACAGCCCAGACGTCCGACCGATCGCTCTCCATCATGCTGTGGCTCGTCGCCACGGGCTTCTTCATGCAGACGCTCGACTCGACGATCGTCAACACCGCGCTCCCCGCGATGGCGCGAAGTCTGGGCGAGGCGCCGCTGCGCATGCAGGGCGTCGTGATCGCCTACTCGCTGACGATGGCGATGATGATCCCCGTCTCCGGCTGGCTCGCCGACAAGCTCGGCACGAAGCGCGTGTTCTTCAGCGCGATCCTCGTGTTCACGATCGGCTCGCTGCTCTGCGCGAACGCGCAATCGCTGACGGCGCTCGTCGCGTATCGCGTCGTGCAGGGCGTCGGCGGCGCGATGCTCTTGCCGGTCGGACGCCTCGCCGTGCTGCGCGTGTTCCCGGCGGAGCGCTATCTTTCCGCGCTCGCGTTCGTCGCGATTCCGGGGCTGATCGGCCCGCTCATCGGCCCGACGCTCGGCGGCTGGCTCGTGCAGATCGCGTCATGGCACTGGATTTTTCTGATCAACGTGCCGGTCGGCGTGATCGGCTGCATCGCGACGAACCTGTACATGCCCGACAGCCGCAATCCGGCGACCGCGCGCTTCGATCTGGCGGGCTACCTGCTGCTCGCGATCGGCATGGTCGCGCTCACGATTTCGCTCGACGGACTCGCCGATCTCGGCCTCGCGCACGCGATCGTGATCGTGCTGCTCGTGCTCTCGTTCGGCTGCTTCGTCGCTTACGGTCTGCACGCGACGCGCGCCGCCCAGCCGATCTTTTCCCTCGATCTCTTCAAGATCCACACCTTCAGCGTCGGCTTGCTGGGCAATCTCTTCGCGCGTATCGGCAGCGGCGCGATGCCTTATCTGATCCCGCTCCTGCTGCAAGTGAGCCTCGGCTACACGCCGTTTCAGGCCGGCATGATGATGCTGCCCGTCGCGGCCGCGGGCATGGCGTCCAAGCGCGTCGTCACGCGGCTCATCGAAAAGCACGGTTATCGGCGCGTGCTGGTCGTGAACACGGTGCTCGTCGGGCTGATGATGGCGAGCTTCGCGCTCGTGAGCGCGCATCAGCCGCTCTGGCTGCGGCTCGTGCAGCTCGCGATCTTCGGCGCCTTCAATTCGATGCAGTTCACCGCGATGAACACGCTCACGCTGAAGGACCTCGGCACCGGCGGCGCGAGCAGCGGCAACAGCCTGTTCTCGCTCGTGCAAATGCTGTCGATGAGCCTCGGCGTGACCGTCGCGGGCGCGATCCTGTCGACGTTTACAGGACTGCTGCCGCAGGTCACGGAGACGAACTCGCTGCCCGCCTTCCACGCGACGTTCCTGTGCGTCGGCATCATCACGGCCGCGACGGCTTGGATCTTCGGACAGCTCGCGCCGGAAGTGCGCGCGGCCGCGAGAAAGCCCGACCCGTCCGAATCGAACTAAGAACGCGGACGACGCACCGCGCCGGTGCCCGCACGCACGTTTGGACGGCGCGCGCTCCCGCGTCTGCGGCATGCGAGCTTCAATCCGCACACGAATAGGCGCAACGAAGCGCGCGATACCCGGCGAGCGCCGCTTGGATATTGAATTTGCACGCTTTTTGCTCGAACGGTCGGGTGCCGATCCGGTAAACTATCTCGATAAAGTTACTTGCCCTGCGCCCCGACACCATGAGCATGGTTGATCTCGACCCTCCCCGCTTCCAGCCGCCGCGCCCCGTCGCCGGTGACGATGGATCGCGTCGCACCGTGTTGTACGGCGAGTACACCGTTTTCAGCGTGTTCCAGCCCGTGTTTTCGGTGTCGCACCGGCGCGCGATCGGCTATCACGCGTCCTTGCGCGCGCGCGACGATTCACATCGTCACGTGCCGTCGCACGAAGTATTCACGCAGGCCGCGCGGCGCGGCGATCTGCTCGAACTCGGCCGGCTCGCGGAATCGCTGCATCTGGGCAACTTCAATGCCTTCGACAGCCACGACGAATGGCTCTTCCTGAGCCTGCACCCCGCCGCGCTGATGGACACGAGCTACGGCGATGCGCTGCTCGCGTCGCTGAAGGACATCGGTCTGTCGCCGCAGCGCGTCGTGCTCGAAGTGCCCGAGCAGGCGGGCGGCGAGACGACGCGTTTCGCTGAAATCATCGATTCGCTGCGCAAGTCGGGCTTTCTGATCGCGCTCGACGGCTTCGGCGTGAAGCATTCGAACATCGATCGCGTGTGGCATCTGCGGCCGGATATCGTGACGCTCGACCGCTGCATCCTTCAGCAGGCGACCGAGCATTCGCATATCGAGCGCGTGCTGCCGCGCCTCGTCTCGCTGCTCCATGAGTCCGGCCAGCTCGTCTTGATGGGCGGCCTCGCGACCGAACGCGACGCGCTCATCGCGCTGGAATGCAATGTCGATTTCGTGCAGGGCGCGTACTTCGCGCAGCCGAGCGTCGAGGCGGTGCACAGCGAAGTCGCCGCTGGCGTGATGGATGCGTTGTCGGCAGCATCGCGCGAACGCGTCGCGGGCCGCGAACGGGCGCAAGTCGCGCGCCTCGAGCCGTATGTAAGCGGGCTGGAGCGCGCGTCGGTCAAGCTGATGGAAGGCGAGACGCTCACGGCTGCGACGAGCGAACTGCTGCAACTCGCCGACACCGCGCGCTGCTTCCTGCTCGATCAGGCCGGGCGGCAGATCGGCGACAACGTCGTGCCGATCGTGCGTACATCGCAGCGCGCGAAGCGCTTCAGTCCGCTGCTGCATTCGGAGGGCGCGAGCTGGGAGCGCCGGCCGTACTTCATCGAGGCTCTGCGCGCGCCGGGGCGCATGCATCTGACAGCGCCGTATCTGTCGATCAACGAGGCGCACCTTTGCGTGACGGCGTCGATCGCCGCGCAGACGCCTTACGGCTTACAGGTGCTGTGCGTCGATATCAACTGGGAAGGCGCGAAGCAGCGGTAGGCTACGCGCTGTTTTCGGATTCCGGACGGAGCAGATCGAAGCCGGCAAGCACGAGCACGCCTGAGAGCACGATGAGCGCGGCGGAATGGCGGCCGAAGTAGAGCAATGCGGCGGCCGACCAAGCCGCGAGGCACAGGCCTGCGAAGCGTTTCATGATGGCGATGCGATTCCAATCGATTGCGGCGAGCCGACATTTTAGGCTCGCGCTTCGATGCGCGCAGCGACGGCTTATCGTCACGCACGCTGCGTCACTCTGCTCCGCTGCTTTCCGCGCGTCAGATATCGTCCCAGTCGAATAGACGGCTTTTCGACCGCGTAATATCCCGCGATGCTGACGGGAAGAATCAGCACGGCGGCAATGATCAACGACATGCCTTGATAGGTTTCGCCAAAATAATGCAGCACGCCCAGCAACACGATGCAATGCAGCAGATACAGGCTGAATGAAATCTCGCCGAGGAAAATCAATGGCCGCGCGGTCAGAAACGCGGCGAACGGCCTGAGCGCAATCGCCAGAACGAGAATGCCGGTCACGGCTGGAAGAATGATCCAGTCGTCGGCGAAACTGCGCAGCACGTCGTTAGATATCGAATGGCGAGTGATCGAACCGACGAGGACGTAAAGGGCGAGACAAATCAGCAATGCGCCGAAAAGCGTTCGCGGGGAATAGGCGCCGAGTTTCGACGAAATGGCTTCGCGATATCGCGCAATCAACGCGCCCAGGACGAACATCGACATGTAATGGATGGTCGGCATCCATTCGCCCTGAATGCTCGCGTCCAGGAGGGTCCGCTGCAAATGATGGTAATAGCCGAATGCAGCGAGAGAGAAACACATGCTTAGTGCTACGGAAAACCAGACGGGCGTGGCAAATACCACGACGACGAGAATCGGGAAGATCAACGAGATACGCATCTCGTAGACGAGCGACCAGAGCACCGGATCGAGCGTGCTGTTGCTGAATGGAATCACAAAGTAGAGGTGATCCAGCAAATCATGCCGATCGATGCCCGCGTGCCATGCCTGATTGACCCATTCGCCGGTCCAGGAGAGATTCGAGCGGTAGAGCAAGCAATACGCGGTATAAGCGGCCAGAACCGCGATCAGATAGGGGATGTAAATGCGGCACACGCGCTTCACGATGAACTCGGCGAAGCCCGGTCTGCTGTCGCCGGTAATCTGCATGGCCAAGGCGAAACCGCTCAGCGCAAAGAACAGGATCACGGCGGAATGCCCTTCGGCGATTGCGCGCCATGGAACATGCTGCAGCCAATGCGTAAGCGTGATCTGTGAATAGTGACTGAATACGACTGTCAAAGCGGCAATGCCGCGCAGCGAATCCAGTTGATGATAGCGTGTCGTCATTATTCAGCTCGCGTCTGTGTTGGCAAAGCCAACATGGAAATCGGAAGCCGATTGGGCGACCAGAATCCCGTTAGACCAAGTGAGACTTCGACGTTCCCCAAAAATAGCTCACGCCGGACGCTTCAACGAAAAAAGCCCTCTCGCGAGGGCTTTCATTTTGATTGCGGCATTCGGAATTCATTTCGGAATGCCGCAATCGGTTTCACGCGCGCTTACTTACGCACCGAAATTCTTCGACGCGAAATCCCAGTTCACGATATTCCAGTAAGCCTCGATGAACTTCGGACGCGCATTGCGATAGTCGATGTAATACGCGTGCTCCCACACGTCGATGGTCAGGAGCGCCTTCGCGTCCGTCGTGAGCGGCGTGGCGGCGTTGCTCGTCGACACGATATCGACGGTGCCGTCGGTCTTCTTCACGAGCCACGTCCAGCCCGAGCCGAACGTGCCGGTCGCGACCTTGGCGAATTCTTCCTTGAACTTGTCGTAGGAACCGTACTTTGCGTTGATCGCGTCAGCCAGCGCGCCGGTAGGAGCGCCGCCGCCGTTCGGGGACAGGCTGTTCCAGAAGAACGTGTGATTCCATACTTGCGCCGAGTTGTTGAACACGCCGCCCGACGACTTCTTGACGATTTCTTCCAGCGGCAGGTTTTCGAACTCGGTGCCGGGGATCAGCTTGTTCAGGTTCGTCACATAGGTCTGGTGGTGCTTGCCATAGTGATACTCGAGCGTTTCTTCCGACATGTGCGGAGCGAGCGCGTTCTTGTCGAACGGCAGCGGCGGGAGCGTATGTTCCATGATGCGAGCTTCCTTTCTATGTGGATTGTGGGATTGTGTGGCGTCCAGCAGTGGAGCACTGGATTGTAGGCGAGTTGGGATAACCCAGCAAACCGTGTGCTCTTTATGAGCAAGATTGCTTTCCAATCGCCTCACGCGGCGTAAAAAGTGCTCTGAGGAGCCTCGTCAGGCACGTCAAATGTACGCCGATTCCGCGCGCCGCGCCGGGCTCAGAATTCGTCCGACAGACGCGCCTGGACATCGGCGAGCAGCACATCCGCCGATCCTTCCGCGAGATGCACTGTGAGCGGCCGCTTGGGTTTCAATGCGTTCGGTGCACGCACGGCGCGGCCCGTCTGCGCGTCGATCAATGCGGCATAACCGCGTTCGAGTGTGCGCTGCGGGCTCAGCACCTGCAAGCGCGCCGCCAGTTCCGAAACGCACGCTTTCTCACGGGCAGCGCGCCGCTCATGCGCGCTGCCGATACGCTGCGCGAGCCGCAACAGATGCTCGTGCTCGGCGGCCACATTCGGACGTCTGCGCTGCCAGCGGTAGTGCACCAGCGCGAAGTGCGCGCGCGCATCGCGCACGGGCCGCGCGCCCGCCGCGGCGAGCCGGCTTGCAAGTTGCCGCAGATGCCCGCGCTGCCGCGCCAGCCGTTCCGCGGGGCTCACGAGCCGGCGCGCGAGCCAGTCGAGTTGCTGCGCGCGGCGCTCCATCATCCGGCCGAAGCCGCGCGCGAGCGCCGCATGTCGATGATCGAGCTCGCGCAACAGCAGCACGCGCTGCGGACTGACGAGCTCGGCGGCGGCGGTCGGCGTCGGCGCGCGCACGTCGGCGGCGAAATCGGCGATGGTGAAATCCGTCTCATGCCCGACGCCGCTCACCACCGGCACCGCGCTCGCCGCGATCGCGCGTGCGAGCACTTCCTCGTTGAACGCCCAGAGATCCTCGATCGAGCCGCCGCCGCGGCACACGATCAGCACATCGACCTCGCGGCGCGCGTTCGCGGCTTCGACCATCGCCGCCAGCTTCGCGCCAACGCCCGCGCCCTGCACCGGCGCCGGATACACGACGATCGGCACATGCGGCGCGCGGCGCGCGAGCGTCGTGAGGACATCGCGCAATGCGGCCGCCTGCAACGACGTCACGATCCCGATGCCGCGCGGATGCGAAGGCAACGCGCGCTTTCGCTCGGCCGCGAAGAGCCCTTCGCTTTCGAGCTGCGCCTTCAGCCGCAGAAACGCTTCGTAGAGCCGGCCCTGCCCCGTGCGCCGCACCGCTTCCACGTTGAGCTGCAGTTCGCCGCGCGGCTCGTACATCGTGACGAGCGCGCGCACTTCGATTTTGTCGCCCTCGCGCGGCGTGAACTCGGCGTATTGCGCGCGGCCGCGGAACATCACGCAGCGCATTTGCGCATTCGCGTCCTTGATCGAGAAGTACCAATGGCCGCTCGCCGCGCGCGTGAAATTCGACACCTCGCCCGATACCCATACGAGCGGAAATGACCGTTCGAGCATCGAACTGATCGCGCGATTGAGCGCGGAAACGGGGATGACGGCATCGCCGCTTTGCGACTGCAGTGAATCGGGAATCATGGCTGGACGAGAAAAATCTTCAGGCGCGGCGCTGTGCGCGATGGACAAACGCCGCTGAACGAGGTACGCAAGTGTAACAAGTGTCCACACAGAAAGACTTACCGCCGCGTTCGGAGCGGCATCGCCAGAGGCTGGTGAGTTCGTTTCAAGCCGTTGATTTTTCGAGGTTAAATTTTTATGGATACTGTCAGCCCCGGAGCAACTCTTTCCTGACGCGCGATCGCGGTGTGTCGGCTGGAAGTTCTTCACAGAGTTATCCACAGGCGTGCGGAGCGGATGGCGTCGCCCTTTCTCCCGCGCTCCTGACTGGCGCCCACGCCCCGCGCGCGCTAGAGTGCCGGGTTCCAGCACCGGCTGGCGCGGCCGAAACCTGCTCGTCCCGGGCCGCGAGAAGCCGGGCATCGTCCAACGCCGACCGTCATCCAAGGAGCTGCCGTTGCACGCCATGCCGTACCCGACTTGCCGCCCGCCAGCGTTCATCGCGAAGGCGGTCCATGTCTGATTTCAAACCGCCGCTCGAAAACTTCCTCGCCCGCGAATGGCGCCGGCGCGGCCCCGTCGCGTGGGCGCTGACGCCTTTCGCGTGCATCTTCGGCGCGATCGCTGCCACGCGGCGCGCCTTCTACGACTTTGGCTGGATGAAGCGCGTCGAAGTGGGCGCGCCGGTGGTCGTCGTGGGCAACGTGACCGTCGGCGGAACGGGCAAGACGCCGACCGTCATCGCGCTCGTCGAGGCGTTGCGCGCCGCCGGATTCCAGCCCGGCGTGATCTCGCGCGGTTACGGCGCGAAGATCGCCAAGCCGACGAGCGTCACGGCAAGCTCCGCCGCCGAGCAGGTCGGCGACGAACCGCTGTTGATCGCGCGGCGCACGCACGCGCCGGTGTTCGTCTGCCCGGACCGCGTCGCGGCGGCGAAGGCGCTGCTCGAAGCGCATCCGAACGTCGATGTCCTCGTTTCCGACGACGGCCTGCAGCACTATCGCCTCGCGCGCGCGTTCGAGCTCGTCGTGTTCGACGACCGTCTCGGCGGCAACGGCTTTCTGCTCCCCGCGGGTCCGTTGCGCGAGCCGATGTCGCGCCGCCGCGACGCGACGCTCATCAACAGTCCCTACGAGCGCACGCTGCCGCCGTGGCCGAACACGTTTGCGCTCGAACTCGAATCCGGCGACGCGTGGCTGCTCGACGATCCGCATCAGCGCCGCCCGCTCAATCAGTTCGCCGGCGAGAAAGTGGTCGCGGCGGCGGGCATCGGCTCGCCGGAACGCTTCTTCGCGACGCTGCGCGCGGCGGGCATCGCGCCGGCGACGCGCGCGTTTCCCGATCACTACGCGTATCGCGAGAATCCGTTCGCCGGCGTCGACGCCGATGCCATCCTGATCACCGAAAAGGATGCAGTAAAATTGGGCGCCTGGCGCGATGCACGCATCTGGGTCGTTCCGGTGCAAGCCGTGCTGCGGCCGCGCCTCATCGCTCTTGTTGTGGAGAAACTCCGTGGACGCACGTCTGCTTGAAATCCTCGTTTGCCCGATTTGCAAAGGCCCGCTCAGTTACGATCGCGCCGCGCAGGAACTCGTCTGCAGCGCGGACAAACTCGCCTATCCGATCCGCGACGGCATTCCCGTGATGCTCGTCGACGAAGCGCGTCAGACCGTCGAGGGCACGCCCGTCGAGCCGCTCAAACCCGTCGGCGACGCCTGAGCACGCTGAAATGTCCGTTCCGTTCATCGCGGTCATTCCCGCGCGCCTCGCTTCCACGCGCCTGCCGAACAAGCCGCTCGCCGATATCGGCGGCAAGCCGATGGTCGTGCGCGTCGCCGAGCGCGCGCGCGAATCGGGCGCTTCGCAAGTGCTCGTCGCGACCGACTCCGACCGCGTGGTCGAGGCCGCGCGCGATCACGGCGTCGAAGTCATGTTGACGCGCTCGGATCATCCCACAGGCACGGATCGGCTCGCCGAGGTCGCGACGCGTCTGAACTGGGCCGACGAAGCCATCGTCGTCAACGTTCAGGGCGACGAGCCGCTCATCGATCCGCAGCTCGTGCGCGATGTCGCCGATCACCTCGCGGCGCATCCCGAATGCGCGATCGCGACGGCCGCGCATCCGATTCACGATCCCGCCGACGTGTTCAATCCGAACGTCGTGAAGGCCGTGCTCGATGCGCAGAGCCGCGCGCTCTACTTCTCGCGCGCGCCGATTCCGTGGACGCGCGATCTCTGGCAACCGCACTGGCCGGACGTCGCCGCGCTTGGGGCACTGCCGTCCGTGCCGAAGAACGTGCTGCGGCATATCGGCCTCTACGCCTATCGCGCGAAATTCCTGCGCGACTTCCCGAACCTCGCGCAAGCGCCGATCGAAGAAGCCGAAGCGCTCGAACAACTGCGCGCGCTGTGGCACGGCGAACGCATCGCGGTGCGCGTGACGCAAGACGCACCGCCGCCCGGCGTCGACACGCCCGCCGATCTCGCGCGCGTTCAGGCGCTCTTCCCGGAAGCGGACTGATCTCTATCTCTGTTCGACAACCCGTGTAAACCCCGCCGGATGGCCCATTCGGCGGGGTTTCTGGCGTTTTCTATCCGCGTTATTACGGTCGCAATCGTAAAGCGGCGTGGCATAATCAAGCGATTGCGCGAGCCTTCCGGTCAGCGCCACGCTCAACGTTGCGCCGCTGTCCGCAGGTGCCCGCCGTCTCCTTTTCGGCTGCGCGCCCTGTCGTCGACGCCGCACGAGCCTGGCCACCGGATGTCAAATCAGCCTCGCGGCTTGAAGCGGTTTATAGACGATTCGGAGAGATCACCATGCGTTTGATCCTGTTGGGCGCACCCGGTGCGGGCAAGGGCACCCAGGCAAACTTCATCAAGGAGAAATTCGGCATTCCGCAGATTTCGACCGGCGACATGCTGCGCGCGGCCGTCAAGGCAGGCTCGCCGCTCGGCGTCGAGGCGAAGCGCTTCATGGATGCGGGCGAGCTGGTGCCGGATTCGCTCATCATCAATCTCGTGAAGGAACGCCTGCAGGCCGACGACTGCAAGAACGGCTATCTCTTCGACGGCTTCCCCCGCACGCTGCCGCAAGCCGAAGCCATGAAAGACGCCGGCGTGGCGATCGACTACGTGCTCGAAATCGATGTGCCCTTCGACGAAATCATCACGCGCATGAGCGGTCGTCGCGTGCATGCGGCATCGGGCCGCACGTATCACGTCAAGTTCAATCCGCCGAAGGTCGACATGACCGACGACGTCACCGGCGAGCCGTTGATCCAGCGCGACGACGACAAGGAAGAGACCGTGAAGAAGCGTCTCGACGTGTACGTCGCGCAGACCAAGCCGCTGATCGCGTATTACAACGACTGGGCGAAGAGCGGCGCAGCGCCGAACGGACTGAAGGCGCCGGAATATCGCAAGATTTCGGGCCTCGGCGCCGTCGATGAAATCCGCACGCGCGTGTTCGACGCGCTCAAGTAACGCGCTGCCTGATTCGCGTTCGACGAAAACCCGCTCCCTGTGAGCGGGTTTTTTGTGTCCGTGAAATCGCATGACCGTCGTGCGAATTTGCAGCATGCGGCTTCGCTACAATCGACGCGTTTCCCAAAAGGAATGACATCGGCGCGAGCGGCTCAACCCTGCTCTCGCGCGCACGAATCGCACAAAAGGAGAAGAGACATGGAGATGCAAGGCAACACCTTTCTGATCACGGGCGGTGCGTCGGGCCTCGGCGCGGCGACCGCGCGGCTCATCGCGGCGCAAGGCGGCAAGGTCGTGCTCGCCGACATGAACGACGCGGCAGGCGAAGCGCTCGCGAAAGAGCTGTCGGGCGCGTTCGTCAAATGCGACGTGAGCCAGGAAAGCGATGGCCAACGCGCCGTCGATGCCGCGTTGAGTCTCGGCACATTGCGCGGCCTCGTGAATTGCGCGGGCATCGCGCCGGCGGCGAAGACGGTCGGCCGCGACGGTCCGCACGCGCTCGATCTCTTCTCGAAGGTGGTGTCGGTGAATCTCATCGGCACGTTCAACATGATCCGGCTCGCGGCGCACGCGATGTCGAAGAACGAAGCGAACGCGGCGGGCGAACGTGGCGTGATCGTGAACACGGCGTCGGTGGCGGCTTATGACGGACAGATCGGCCAGGCGGCCTATGCGGCATCGAAGAGCGGCGTCGCGGGCATGACGCTGCCGATCGCGCGCGATCTGAGCAAGAGCGGCATCCGTGTGATGACGATAGCGCCGGGCCTCTTCGAAACGCCGATGCTGCTCGGCATGCCGAAGGACGTGCAGGACGCGCTCGGCGCGATGGTGCCGTTCCCGCCGCGCCTCGGCAAGCCCGACGAGTACGCTCTGCTCGTCAAGTCGATTTTCGATAACCCGATGCTCAACGGCGAAGTGATCCGCCTCGACGGCGCGATCCGCATGCAGCCTAAGTAACGCTCTGCACGGCGCGCGCGGCGTGGTTCAGTCGCCTTGCTGCGTGCGCTGCCGCAACTCGTGCAGCTCGGTTTCGACGACGGTCGCGTCCTCGGCATCCGGACGAGTCTCGATGTATCGCTGCAAATCTTCCAGCGCCGGTCGCAGATAATCGAGCCGCGCATACGCGAAACCGCGATCGCGCACTTCCTCGATGCTGTTCGGCAACGCGATCACCAGCCGCTGCTGAACGGCGAGCAGACGCTGCCACCGCTCCGTTTGCAGATAGATACCCTTCAGATTGCGCAGCATGCGCGCGACGATCTCGCGCCGCGTCGCGGGTTGCAACAGCACGCGCAACGCGCTGCCGATCGACTCGCCCACACGCTGCACATACGGCTCCAGCATCTCGACCATCTGCGCTTCGGAGAGCGTCTGGCCGGTCGTCGGATCGAGCATCAGATCGTGGCCCGGCGTCGCGACACGCAAAAGGAAATGCCCCGGAAACGATACGCCGCGCACCGGCAGGCCGAGTTGCTCAGCCATTTCCAGATAGATGACGGCAAGCGAGATCGGAATGCCGCGCCGGCGACGCAGCACCACATTCAGATGGCTGTTATCCGGATCGTAGTAATCGTTGAGATTGCTGGAGAAGCCCAGCTCGCGGAAAAAGTAGCGATTCAGCGCATCGACTTTCTGCTTCGCGTCGGCGTCATCGGGCATGCGGCGACGGGCGCGCACGACGAGTTCGTCGATCTCCGCGAGCGCGGCCTGCATGTCGAGATCGGGATACGCGTCCTGCGCGAGCGACAAGGCGGCTTCCGTGAGCGGAAGGCTGTCGTCGTCCGCCATCAGCGAGGAGAAGTAGTCGAGGATACGCGTTGTCGTCATCAAAGCGTGCGTCTCTTGAAATAGGCGTACTTGAAGCCCATTGCGGCAAGAATACCGAAATATAACGCGGCAAACACGACGAGACTTGCACCGAGAAGCGCGATGCGCAGGACCGGCGTCGCGCGCATGCCGATCCAGTCGAAATTGATCGCCACCCAATGCATCGTCCCCGCAAGAATCAGGCACGCGCCGATCAGTTGCACGAAAAAGCGCAGCCAGCCCGCCGAAGGCTCATAGATCTTGCGGCGGCGCAGCCCCGCGAACAGCAGCAGCGCGTTGGCGAGCGCGCCGAGGCCGATCGAGAGCGTCAGGCCCGCGTGAGAAAAAATCGGCACGAAGATGTAGTTGCTCACCTGAGTCATGACGAGCACGAAGATCGCGATCTTCACCGGCGTCTTGATGTCCTGCTTCGCGTAGAAGCCCGGCGCGAGAATCTTGATGAGGATGAGGCCGATCAGCCCGATCCCGTATGCCGACAGCGCGCGGCCGACCATCACGACCGAATGATTGTCGAACTTGCCGTAGTGAAAGAGCGTCGCGGTGAGCGGCTCGGCGAAGAAAAACAGCGCGATCGCGCTCGGCGCGGCCAGCAGGAACGTGATGCGCAGGCCCCAGTCGAGCAGCGCGGAGTATTCGTCGTGATTGGCGTCGACGTGCGCTTTCGAGAGGCTCGGCAGCAGGATCGTGCCGAGCGCCGCGCCGAGCAGCGCGGTCGGGAATTCCATCAGCCGGTCGGCGTAGTTGATCCACGACACCGCGCCCGCCCCGATGTTCGACGCGATATTCGTGTTGATGATGAGGCTCAGTTGCCCGACCGACACTGCGAACATCGCCGGGACCATTTTCAGCAACACGCGCTTGACGCCCGGATGCGCGAGCGCGGCGCGGAAGTTCAGCCCGATGCGCGGCGTCATGTCGATCTTCTTCAGGCCGGGAAGTTGCACGAGCAATTGCAGCACGCCGCCGACGATCACCGCATACGCGAGCGCATAGACCGGAATCTTCAGATGCGGTGCGACGAACACCGCCGCGGCAATGAACGACACGTTCAGCAGCACGGGCGCGAACGCGGGCAGCGAGAACTGCTTGTACGTGTTGAGCACACCCGAGGCGAGCGTCGTCATCGAAATGAGGACGATGTACGGGAACATGATGCGCGTCATCGAGACGGCGAGGCCGTACGCCGCGCCCTCGTGCGACAACCCCGACGCGACCGCGTACACGACCCAGCTCGCGCCCAGCATGCCGAAAAGCGACAGCACGACGAGGAACCAGGTGAGGACCGTCGACATCGCGTCGACGAGCGCCTTGGTCGGATCGTGGCCCTTGCTGTTCTTGAACTCGGCGAGGATCGGCACGAACGCCTGCGCGAACGCGCCTTCCGCGGAGAGCCGCCGCAGCAGGTTGGGGATTCGGAACGCGACGTAGAACGCGTCGGTATAGATACTGGCGCCGAAGGCTCGGGCGATCAGCGTTTCGCGGATCAGGCCGGTCACGCGCGACAGCAGCGTGAAGCCGCTGACCGTCAGCAGGGCTCGGAATAGATTCATGGGGCGCTTATTATACGGGCCGCGAGCGGCGCGCCCACGAGACTCGGGGCAATGCTGGCGGCCAATGCCGCACGTTTGACCGATGACAAGGCAGCCGCCCCGTGCCGGCGCGATCCACGCCGCGCTTGTCATGTCTCATATTCCCTTGCTATAATCGCGGGTTTCGAAGCTCCAAAAATCGCTCCGATTTTGCGGCTTCGCGTCTTTTCCGGCCCCGGCCGGCGATGTTTTAGAGGTTCTCGGGCAATCGTTCCCGGGATTTCAGATCAAAGGCAGCGCGCTCGATCGCCCGCGTCATGGCTTTCATGGCCTTCGCCGGCCCCGCGCGCTCCGGACAAGTAACAGCGAAACAGGAAAAGGGAAACCGTCATGGCAAATTCCGCACAAGCTCGCAAGCGCGCCCGTCAGGCCGCCAAAGCCAACTCGCACAACTCGGCGCTGCGCTCGAAGTTCCGCACGGCCATCAAGGCAGTTCGCAAGGCTATCGAAGCCGGCGATCAGGCCAAGGCCGCCGAAGTGTTCAAGACGTCGGTCAAGACGCTCGACATCATTGCGGACAAGAAGATCGTCCACAAGAACAAGGCAGCTCGTCACAAGAGCCGCCTGGCTGCAGCCATCAAGGGCCTGCAAGCCCCCGCTGCCCAGTAATTCCGGCTCGCTTCCGGCGGGCGCATTCCGGTTTCGCGAGTTTCGCGTTCGGGGCGTTCGCCGAAGCAGCTTCCTGTTTCCGCTGCGCAGTAACGAAAAAGCCCGCTTCGGCGGGCTTTTTTGCGTCTGTCGCTTTTCGTCTGTGGCTTTCGTCACGCGGAGGTCAGGACTGAGGCTGCTGCGTCTGCGTGCCGTGATGCGGCGGCAATTCGCACGCCTCGGTCACGACCAGATCATTGTCTTTTGCGAAGTTCAGAACGAAGTCGAACGCCATCGGTTCGATGTCGCGCAGGCGGGAATCGACAATCACGACCTTGATGTCGCCGATCATCGTCGGACGCACGTAGATGGAATATTGCAGGCGGGCGTTGGGCCCTTTCGCCTTTGGGCCGAAGCCCGACATCACGCCGGCGAGACGCTCGGACCAGTCGCTCGGCCGAAATTTCCTCCCGCTCTTGGTGATGCCTTGAATGAAGTACTCGGTAGGGGATGATTCAGCCATGTAGCAATACCTTTTGACGGCCGGTGACGCGCACCGGAACGCACATGCCTGACGCAGGAACCGCAGGAGCCGGCTAGCGAAAAGCGCCGGGCGGTCTTGCGCGGGTCGATTCTGGCGGAATCGTCCGCGCCCGCGACAGGAAATGGCGGACTCGACAGCACTGGGCAATCCACCGCGAAATCGGAACGCGCAAAGTCACGCCGACCGGATTCTTGCGAACCCTTCGCCGCAGAAGCGCGTGAAACGGTGCTGAATGTTGCAGAACTGTTGGAACGAGCGAGCGTGATTATACCGCAGCGGCCTGTTTTCCGCAGCGCACACAGACATGGGATGCGTCCATCAGGGACAGCCCGAGGCCGTGAGACGGGCCTGCGCGCGCATCCTCGTCCTTTTGGCCAGCCTCGTCAAACATCGCAAAATCCTTTATGCTCAAAAGCGATACCCACTCCCGACGGCGGCGCCGTCCGGCCTCGACGCTCACGCGCGGCGGCCGGTTCGAAGCCGCCGCTTGCGTTTCATGACCGCCAAGAAAATTCGCCACTATCTTCAGTTCAAGGATTTTTCCCTCGACGACTATGAGTACGTGCTCGAACGCGCGCGCATCCTGAAGCGCAAGTTCAAGAACTACGAGACTTATCATCCGCTGCACGATCGCACGCTCGCGATGATCTTCGAGAAGAGCTCGACGCGCACGCGCCTTTCGTTCGAAGCGGGCATTTTCCAGCTCGGCGGCCATGCGGTGTTCATGAACACGCGCGATACACAGCTCGGCCGCGGCGAGCCGATCGAGGATTCGGCGCAGGTCATCTCGCGCATGGTCGACATCATCATGATCCGCACGTTCGGCCAGGACATCATCCGGCGCTTCGCGGAAAGCTCGCGCGTGCCGGTCATCAACGGGCTGACCAACGAATATCACCCGTGTCAGGTGCTCGCGGACATCTTCACGTTCTACGAGCATCGCGGTCCGATTTCCGGCAAGACCGTCGCGTGGGTCGGGGACGCGAACAACATGCTGTACACGTGGATCGAAGCGGCGCAGATTCTCGGCTTCAAACTGCGCCTCTCCACGCCGCTCGGCTACAAGCTCGATCCCGCGCTGGTTGCCGAGGAAAGCAAGCCGTTTTTTCAAGAATTCGACGATCCGAACGAAGCCTGCGCCGGCGCCGACCTCGTCACGACGGACGTCTGGACCAGCATGGGCTACGAAGCCGAGAACGAAGCGCGCATGAAGGCGTTCGCCGACTACTGCGTCGATGCCGAGATGATGGCGCGCGCCCATCCCGATGCGCTCTTCATGCACTGCCTGCCCGCGCATCGCGGCGAGGAAGTGAGCGCGGAAGTCATCGACGGTCCGCAAAGCGTCGTATGGGACGAGGCGGAGAACCGTCTGCACGTGCAGAAGGCGCTGATGGAGTATCTCCTGCTCGGCAAGCTGAATCACTGAGCGAATCTGCGCTGCCGATTCGCCGCGCATCCCAAATTTGCGGAGGCGCGGCTTTTTAATGTCAGAATAGTAGTTTTTCCGCGCACTTCATGCCCGTCGCGCGCCCGGCGGACGCGAAGCGGCGCACAACCGCCGCACCGGCTTTTCCGCACACGAGTTCACCATGAGCGATATCAAGAAAGTCGTGCTCGCCTATTCGGGCGGTCTCGACACCTCCGTCATCCTGAAATGGTTGCAGGACAACTACGACGCCGAAGTCGTGACCTTCACCGCCGACATCGGTCAGGGCGAGGAGCTGGAGCCCGCGCGCAAGAAGGCGCTCCAGCTCGGCATCAAGCAGGAAAACATCTTCATCGAAGACCTGCGTGAAGAGTTCGTCCGCGATTTCGTGTTTCCGATGTTCCGCGCGAACACCATCTACGAAGGCGAGTATCTGCTCGGCACGTCGATCGCGCGTCCGCTGATCGCGAAGCGTCAGATCGAGATCGCGCGCGCGACCGGCGCGCAGGCCGTCTCGCACGGCGCGACCGGCAAGGGCAACGATCAGGTGCGCTTCGAGCTCGGTTACTACTCGCTCGAACCCGGCATCAAGGTGATCGCGCCGTGGCGCGAATGGGACCTGCTCTCGCGCGAAAAGCTGCTCGCGTATGCGGAAAAGGCCGGCATTCCGATCGAAATGAAGCACAAGCAAGGCGGCGCGCCCTACTCGATGGACGCGAACCTGCTGCACATCTCGTTCGAAGGCCGCCATCTGGAAGACCCGAAGGCCGAGGCCGAAGCCGAAATGTGGCGCTGGACCGTATCGCCGGAAGAGGCGCCGGACCAGGCGGAATATGTCGATATCGAATTCGAGAAGGGCGATCCGGTCGCGCTGAACGGCAAGCGCCTGTCGCCCGCCGAGATGCTGACCGAGCTGAACCGTCTCGGTGGCAAGCATGGCATCGGCCGTCTGGATCTGGTCGAGAACCGTTACGTCGGCATGAAGTCGCGCGGCTGCTATGAAACGCCGGGCGGCACGATCATGCTGAAGGCGCATCGGGGTATCGAGTCGATCACCCTCGACCGCGAAGTGGCGCACCTCAAGGACGATCTGATGCCGCGTTACGCATCGCTGATCTACAACGGCTACTGGTGGAGCCCGGAGCGCCGCGCGCTGCAGGTGCTGATCGACCACACGCAGGAGAAGGTCAACGGCTGGGTGCGCGTGAAGCTCTACAAGGGCAGCGTGTCGGTCGTCGCTCGCGATTCGAAGGAAACGCTGTTCGACAAGACCATCGCGACGTTCGATGACGACGGCGGCGCCTACAACCAGGCCGATGCCGGCGGCTTCATCAAGCTGAACGCACTGCGCATGCGTATCGCGGAGAACGCGCGCCGTCAGCGCGGGGACTGATCTTTCGTTGGAATCAGGCTCGAGAAAAAACCCGCCGCGGCGGGTTTTTTCGTTTTCAGACGCGCACCGGCTCCATCTCCAGTTCGACATTGAAACGTGCTAGCACGTCGCGCCTGATGGCTTCGGCGAGTTCGAGCACCTGCGCGCCCGTCGCGCCGCCGCGATTCACGAGCACGAGCGCCTGACGATCGTGCACCGCCGCGCCGCCGATGCCGCGCCCTTTCCATCCGCACTGGTCGATCAGCCAGCCCGCCGCGAGCTTCACTTGCCCGTCGGCTTGCGGGTACGAAACGACGCCCGGTTCGCGCTGCTTGAGCGCCTCGAACGCCTGCGCACTCACGACCGGATTCTTGAAGAAGCTGCCCGCGTTGCCGAGCGCGGTCCAGTCGGGCAGCTTGGCGCGGCGCACGGCGACGACCGCATCGAAAATGGCTTGCGCATCCGGCGTCGTGGCGCCGTCGAGCGCGCGGGCGACGTCGGCGTAATCCGCGCGCGGCGTCCACGCTTTCGGCAGCCGGAACGTGACCGACGTAATCATGAAGCGCCCGCGCCCTGCCCGCTTGAAGAAGCTGTCGCGATAACCGAAGGCGCACGCGGCGCGATCGAATTTCGCGCGTGCGCCGGTCGCGAGTTCTACCGCCGTCAGCCGCTCGAAGCGCTCGCCCATTTCCAGCCCGTACGCGCCGATGTTCTGAATCGGCGCCGCGCCGACCGTGCCGGGAATCAGCGCGAGGTTTTCGAGCCCCGGCATGCCCTGCGCGAGCGTCCACGCGACGAAATCGTGCCAGTTCTCGCCCGCGCCGGCTTCGACGAGCCACGCATCGTCGTCTTCGCCGATCACGCGTTTGCCGCGAATGCCGACGATCAGCGCGACGCCGTCGAAATCGCGCGTCAGCACGATATTGCTGCCGCCGCCGAGCACGAGTTGCGGCATGTTGGCGATGCGCGCATCGGTGGCGAGCGCGGCGGCCGCATCGACGGAATCGATACGCATCGCGTGACGCGCGCGCGCGTCGAAGCCAAACGTGTTGTGGGCGAGCAGAGAGAAATCGGAGAGGAGCTGGAGCGACATGAACGAAGCGCGTCGGTAGAATGACGACAGGTCCGTGATTATAGCGATTGCGCGAGCCACGCCTGCCCGGCGCGCTCGTCGCCTCAATGAAGGAGAAAGACAGATGCCATCGTTTGACGTCGTCAGCGAAGCAAACATGATCGAAGTGAAGAACGCGATCGAGCAATCGAACAAGGAAATCTCGACGCGCTTCGACTTCAAGGGTTCGGATTCACGCGTCGAGCAGAAGGAGCGCGAACTCACGCTCTACGCCGACGACGACTTCAAGCTCGGCCAGGTGAAGGACGTTCTGCTGAACAAAATGGCCAAGCGTGGCGTCGACGTGCGTTTCCTCGACTACGGCAAGCAGGAGAAAATCGGCGGCGACAAATTGAAGCAAGTCGTCACGGTGAAAAAAGGCGTCTCGGGCGATCTGGCGAAGAAGATCGTCAAGATCGTGAAGGACAGCAAGATCAAGGTTCAGGCGAGCATTCAGGGCGACGCGGTGCGCGTGCAAGGCGCGAAGCGTGACGACCTGCAAAGCGCCATCGCGCTGCTCAAGAAGGAAGTCACGGACACGCCGCTCGACTTCAACAACTTCCGCGACTGATTCCTGATTGCTTCAGAAACGAAAAAGCCGTTCCGGTTTGCGCCGGAACGGCTTTTTGCATTATTCGGCGACCTTCTTTTTCTCGCCGATGCGACTTTCCTTGCCGGCCAGCAGCTTCGAAATATTCGCGCGATGCCGCCAGATGAGCAGCAGGCTCATCGCCAGCACGGCGAGCGAGATGCGGCTCGGCCCGAACAGAAACACCTGAAAGAACGGTGCGAACACGGCCGCGACGAGCGCCGCGAGCGACGAATAGCGGAAGAAGAACGCGATGATGAGCCACGTGAGCAGCGTCGCGATACCGAGCGCCGGATGAATCGCGAGCAGCACGCCCGCCGCCGTCGCGACGCCCTTGCCGCCCTGGAACTTGAAGAAAACCGGGTACAGATGCCCGAGGAACACGGCGATGGCCGCGAGCGCCGTCGCCGTGTTGATGCCCGATTGATCCCAGCCGAAGCTCGCGCCGAAGTGCGCGACGATCCACACGGGCAGCCAGCCCTTGAACGCATCGCCGATCAGCGTCAGGATCGCGGCCTTCTTGTTGCCGGTGCGCAGCACGTTCGTCGCGCCGGGATTGCCCGAGCCGTACGAGCGCGGATCGGCCAGTCCCATCGCGTGACTCACGACGACGGCAAACGAAATCGATCCGATCAGATAGGACGCGACGGCGACGAGCAGAAAAATCATGGTGTCTTTTCGGTTATGGCGAGAGCGGAACGCATTCTAATCGACGCTCGCGCACTGCACGGGTTTCGCGCCCAGCAACGCGGTCAGCACGTTCGGATCGATGCTCACGAGATACCCCCGCCGCCCGCCGTTCAGATAGATGCGATCGAGTTCCAGAATGCTCGATTCGACGTACACCGGCATCGCTTTTTTCGTGCCGAACGGCGACGTGCCGCCCACGAGAAACCCCGAATGCCGGTTCGCCACTTCGGGCTTGCAGGGTTCGACGCGCTTCGCGCCAATCTGACGCGCGAGATTCTTCGTGGATACCGTGCGGTCGCCGTGCATGAGGACGATCAGCGGCTTCGCGTGCTCGTCTTCCATGACGAGCGTCTTGACGACGATATGTTCGTCCACGCCGAGCTGACGCGCGGATTCCTCCGTGCCGCCGTGCTCGACGTAATCGTAAGGATGCTCGCCGAATTCAACCTTGTGACGACGCAGGAATTGCGTCGCGGGCGTTTCGGACACGTGTTTTGCTTTCGACATGCCACGCATTGTAGCGGCGCGCCGTGGCGCTCACCATCGGCCATTCGGCCGAGTATGCAGCGCAACGCGGCCGTGGCACGATCGTTCGCAGATGACGCTATCCGCGCGGATGATGCTCCCGATGCAGCTTCTGCAGCCGCTCGCGCGCGACGTGCGTGTAGATCTGCGTCGTGGAAATGTCCGAGTGGCCGAGCAGCAATTGCACGACGCGCAGGTCCGCGCCGTGATTGAGCAGATGCGTCGCGAACGCGTGCCGCAGCGTGTGCGGCGAGAGCGGCGCGTGCACGCCGCCGTTCAGCGCATGACGCTTGATGATGTTCCAGAACTGCTGGCGCGTCATGCCTTCGCCGCGCGCGGTGACGAAGAGCGCATCGGCGGAGCGCGCGCCGAGCAGCACCTGACGCGCATCGCGCAGATAGCGTTCGAGCCAGTCGTGCGCCGTTTCGCCGAACGGAATCAGGCGTTCTTTCGAGCCTTTGCCCATCACGCGCACGACGCCTTCGTTCAGGCCGACTTCGACCGTCTTCAGCGTGACGAGCTCGGTCACGCGCAGGCCGCTCGCGTACATCAGTTCGAGCATCGTGCGGTCGCGCAAGCCGAGCGGCGTCTCGATGTCGGGTGCGCCGAGCAGCGCTTCGACTTGCGACTCGTTGAGCGTCGACGGAAAGCGCGGCGGCTGCTTGGCCGAGCGCAGCTTGAGCGTCGGATCGGCGGACACGCGATGCTCGCGCAACGCCCACGCGTAATAGCGCCGAAAGACCGACAGACGCCGGTTCGCGGACGTCGCCTTGTCGCCGCGGCGCGCGGCCATGTAGCCGTTCATGTCGGCTTCGACGGCGGCATCGATCGACGCGCCGCGCGTCTTGCCGAGCCATTCCGCGAAGAGTTTGAGGTCGCGCCGGTACGCTTCGAGCGAGTTCTTGGCGAGGCCGTGTTCGAGCCAGAGCGCATCGCAAAAGAGATCGATCGCGTCCTGACTCGCGACGAGTCCCGGTGCTTGTATTGCTTCAGTCGTTGCGCTCGTCATGCGATGGATACACCTTCATGCGCCAGCAGCCAGCGCTTCACGTTGCGATAAAAACCTTCGCCGGGATGATGCGCGAAACCGCCGATCCCGCCCGAGGCCACTACCCGGTGGCACGGTATCACGATCGGCAGCGGATTGGAGCCGCACGCCTGCCCGACTGCGCGCGGCACGCTGCCGATCTCGCGCGCGAGCTGGCCATAGGTCCAGACTTGGCCCGCCGCGATGCCCGAGATGCCGCGCCATACGCGCTGCTGAAACGCGGTGCCGCGAAGCGCGAGCGGTAGGTCGAAGCGCATCGAAGGCGTCTGAAAATACGCGCGGATCTGCGCGGCGGCTTCCTTCGCGAGCGGCGTTTCAGGCTCAATGCTGCCGACATCGTCCGGCAGATAGACGATCTCGCGCACGCATTGCGCATCGGCGCGAATGCCGACCTTGCCGAACGGCGCGTCGATCACGGCATCGAATGGCTTCACGTTCTTGTCGCTTGTTCGAGCGCCCACAGCACATGTTCGCGCACCAACGCCGAGGAATCGTCCGCACGCGCGCGCAATGCATCGGCGATCGCTTCGCGTTCTTCCGCATCGAGCGACGGATCGCGCAACGCATTGCCCATCGCGACCGCGATATTGCGCAGCCAGCGCTCATGCCCAATGCGCCGGATCGCGCTGCCCTGCATGCGCGTGTCGAAATCCGCCGCGCTCCATGCGAACAGCTCGACGAGCGTCGCGCGATCGAGTCCGTGGCGCACGTCGAAATCCGCGACCGGCGCGGCCCGCGCGAACTTGTTCCACGGACAGACGAGCTGACAATCGTCGCATCCATACACGCGATTGCCGATCAGCGGACGCATCTCCTCGGGAATGCTGCCGTGCAGTTCGATCGTCAGATACGAGATGCAGCGCCGCGCGTCGACGCGATACGGCGCCACGATCGCGCCCGTCGGACACGCGCCGATGCAGCGCGTGCACTGCCCGCAATGCGCGCCTTCGTGCTCGGGATGCGGATCGACGGGCAACGGGACATCGACGAAAATTTCGCCGAGAAAGAACAGCGATCCGGCGTCGCGATCGAGCAGCAACGTATGCTTGCCACGCCAGCCGGCGCCCGCTTTCTGCGCGAGCGCGACTTCGAGCACCGGCGCTGAATCCGTGAACGCGCGATGCCCGAACGGCCCGATCTCGCGCTCGATGCGCTCCGCCAGCTGCTGCAGGCGATTGCGCATGACCTTGTGATAATCGCGCCCGCGTGCGTAGATGGAGACCATCGCCTGCGACGGCTTCGCGAGCCGCGACCATTCGATCGCGCGCCAGTCGTTCTTCTGACCGTCGGCTGTCGCGACACTTTCATCGCCCTTTTTCGCGAGCGTTTCCGCAGGAAGATAGGCCATGCGCGCGGTGATGACACGTCGCGTGCCGGCCACAAGCTCGGCCGGTCTTGCGCGTTTCATCCCATGTTTGGCCATATAATCCATTTCGCCGTGATAGCCTGCTTCGAGCCAATCAGTCAGGCCCTTCTCGGCATCCGTCAGGTCGATATCGCTGATGCCGACCGCACCGAACCCCAACTCGCGCCCCCATGTCTTGATGCGCTGCGCGAGTTCTGCCAGCGCGTTTTCATCGAGATCGAAGACGCGAGACTCTGAATCGGATTCAGCGGCGGCGTCGCTGGACGCTGTCGTGATTTCAACGGAATGTTCCGGCAATCGGTTCATCACGACATTTTACGAGCAATGCCCGAAAGCCCCGCACGAACGACGCAAGACTTATCCGCCGCGCTTCTCGAACGCCGCTTCGACCTGCGCGACGAAGCCGCGACGCTCGCTTTCGGAGAACGCTTCGCGCGCGCCATCGACGCTACGCGTCTGTCCATATCGCACGCTTCGTCTGAACGTTTTCACGGTCTGCAAGTCCAGTTGATCGGTGATCTCGGCGCGGGCAAGACCACGCTCGTGCGCGCGACCTTGCGCGCGCTCGGCCACGTCGGCCGCGTGAAGAGCCCGACTTACACGCTCGTCGAGCCGTATTCGCTCGTCACCGAAAGCGGTCCGCTCGACGTTTATCACTTCGATCTCTATCGCTTCGCCGATCCGGCCGAATGGGCCGATGCCGGCTTTCGCGAATATTTCGATGCGGGCGCGGTGTGCCTCGTCGAATGGCCGCAACAGGCGGGTGGCCTGCTCGGCGTGCCGGATCTCGTGTTTGCGCTGTCCCTGCCGGACGAAGGAACGTCGAACGATGAAGGCCGCGTGCTGACCGCGCGGGCATTTAGCGAAACAGGAAAGTCATGTCTCGAAAGATGTTGATCAAGCCATTTCATTCGATCGAATCGGCTGCCCAAGCGCCGCACAACTGGCGTCGCCGTCAGGTGTTGCGCGCAGGCGCTTCGACGCTCGTGCTCGCGCTCGTCGGACCGAAGCTCGCGCATGCGAGCAGCGTGCTCGGCGTGCGCGTGTGGCCCGCGCGCGACTACACCCGCGTGACGATCGAATCGGACCAGCCGCTTCAGAACGCCAATCAGCTATTGCAGGGGCCGGACCGGCTCGTGGTCGATCTCTCCGGCATCGATCTCGATCAGGCGCTGCGCGATCTCGTCTCGAAGATCACGCCGAACGATCCGCAGATTCAGGCGGTGCGCATCGGGCAATATCAGCCGCATGTCGTGCGCATGGTGTTCGATCTGAAAGGATCGGTGAAGCCGCAGGTGTTCACGCTCGGGCCGATCGGCAGCTACAAATACCGGCTCGTGTTCGATCTGTATCCGGCCGTCGCACCCGATCCGCTGATGGAACTGCTCGCGCAGACCGAGCGCAAGCAGGAAGCGCTCGACCGCGCCAATCCGAATCCGTCCGCGCCGCCGCCCGCGACGCTTTCCGGGCCGGCGACCGCGCAGAAACCGACGACGCCCGATTCCACCGACGAGTTCTTCCAAAAGTACGCGCAGAACGAAACGCCCGCCGAAACGCCGCCGAAACCGGCGGTCAAGCCGCGCGTGCCGGCGCCGCCGCCCGTCATCGCGAAGAAGGACGACGACAACGACGCCTACGCGTTCTCCACGCCCAAGCAAGGCGCCGGCACGACGCGGCTGCTCACCGTCGCGATCGATCCCGGTCACGGCGGCGAAGATCCGGGCGCGATCGGCGGCCAGGGCACCTACGAGAAGCACATCGCGCTCGACATCGCGAAGAAGCTGCGCGCGAAGATCGACGCCCAGCCCAACATGCGCGCGATGATGACCCGCGACGCCGACTTCTTCGTGCCGCTCAACGTGCGCGTGCAAAAGGCGCAGCGCGTCTCCGCCGATCTTTTCGTGTCGATTCACGCCGATGCCTTCACGTCGCCCGAAGCGCGTGGATCGTCGGTGTTCGCGCTGTCGGAGCATGGCGCGTCGAGCGCGGCTGCGCGCTGGATGGCGAACAAGGAAAACTCGTCGGATCAGGTCGGCGGCATCAACGTGAAGTCGCAGGACGCGAGCGTGAACCGCGCGCTCTTCGACATGTCGACGACCGCGCAGATCCGCGATTCGATGCGCTACGGCAGCTTCGTGCTGAACGAAATCGGCGGCATCAACAAGCTGCACAAAGGTTCAGTCGAACAGGCGGGTTTCGCCGTGCTGAAGGCGCCGGACATTCCGTCGATTCTCGTGGAGACCGCGTTCATCAGCAATCCGGACGAGGAAACGCGCCTGAACGACGACGCCTATCGTGACAAGATGGCCAACGCGATCATGAAGGGCATCAAGCGCTATTTCGCGGCGAATCCGCCGCTCGCGAAGAGCCGCATGACGTAAAAATCCGGCCGGGTTTCGTTCAGCGCGCCGGCAGAATGCGCTGAACGAGCCGCGCGCCGAATACGTTCACCACGAGTCCCGCCATCACGAGCGCCGCGCCCGCCACCTGCGCCGAATTCAAACCCTCGCCGAGAAACAGCGCCGCCGACGCCAGCCCGATCACCGGGACGAGCAGCGAGAACGGCGCGACGCTTCCCGCCGGATAGCGCGCGAGCAACTTTCCCCACAAGCTATAGCCGACGATCGTCGCGATGAACGAAAGATAGAGAATCGCGAAGATCGAGATGAGCGGAATCGTCGCGAGACTGGATTCGATGCGCGCCGGGCCTTCGAAGATCAGCGAGAGCGCGAGGAACGGCAGCGGCGGAATCAGGCTGCCCCACACCACGAGCGAGAGCAGATCGACCTTGCCCATGCGCTTCGTCACGATATTGCCGAGCGCCCACATCGCGGCGGCGGCGAGCGTGAAGAGAAAGCCGGTGACGGTCATCGCGTGACCGCCGCGCATGCCGATGAGCGCAAGCCCCGCCGCCGCGATCAGCAGGCCGGCGACGTTCGCCGCGCGGATGCGCTCGCCGAGGAACATCGACGCGAAGATGAGCGTGAAGAATGCTTGCGCCTGCAGCACGAGCGACGCGAGACCGGCGGGCATGCCCACGTACATGCCGTAGAAAAGCAGCGCGAACTGCCCGAGAGAAATGGTGAGGCCGTAGGCAAAGAGCCAGCGCAGCGGTATCTGCGGGCGCTTGACGAAGATCGCGGGCACGGCGGCGAGCGCGAAGCGCAGCGCGCCGAGCAGCATCGGCGGAACACCGTGCAGTCCCAGCTTGATGACGACGAAATTCACGCCCCACGCGAGAATGACCACCGATGCGATCAGCAAATCCTTTGGCGACATCGCCCTCTTCCTTGTGTCATGTGCGTCGTTGGCGAGCCGTAAAGTGTAGCCGAGGGCGCGGCGGCAGGCTTGTCAAATCCTGCGCGGCATGACGATGCACGCAAAAAGCGCCCGCGCCTCGTGAAAGGCGCGAGCGCTTTGGCTGCGGCGATGCGAAGCGGCGCTTACTTCGTCTGGCCGGATTCCGTGCCCGCATCGTTGCCGGTTTCGACGGCCGGCGTCTTCTTGGTCGCCGTCGATTTCGTCGTGTGCTTGTGCGTCTTGTGCTTCTTCGGCGTGGTCGCGGCCGAATTATCGGTGGTGGCGCCGGCGGTGTCGTTGCCCATCGCCGCAGACGAATTGCCCGACGAGGTCTGCGCGAACGCGCCCGTTGCGGCGGTGGCGGTGAAAAGGCCAGCGGTGATGGCGATCAAAAGCTTGTTCTTGCTCATTTCGACTCCCTATCCAAATTGTCACGTTGCGAAAGTTGCGCGAAGCCGCGTGCCTGGAACCCACGCGGCACCAAAAAAACGAAAGTCTCGGCGGCAACGCCTGCGCCGCGCGGCATCGGCCGGTAGAATCGGCTGATCCACGCGCCATTCCGGCGCGCGATCTTCCTTCCGGAACCCGCCATGCCTTCGACGATCCGCGCATTGCTGAAGCCACACCAACATGACGTCGGCGGCCTCATGGTGCGGCGCGTGCTGCCCGCCCTCGCGGCGCGCACCGTCGGACCCTTCATCTTTTTCGACCATATCGGTCCCGCAACGCTCGTGCCCGGAAACGGCCTCGACGTGCGTCCGCATCCGCATATCGGGCTCGCGACGGTCACGTATCTGTTCGACGGCGCGATCATGCATCGCGATAGCGTCGGCTCCGTGCAGAAGATCGTTCCCGGCGACGTCAACTGGATGACCGCGGGCCGCGGCATCGTCCATTCCGAGCGCACGCCCGACGAGGAACGCGCATCCGGCCAGACGATGCACGGCATCCAGACGTGGGTCGCGATGCCCGCCGCGAGCGAGGACATCGAGCCGGCATTCGAGCATCACGCAGCGGCGGCGTTGCCGCAGATCGAGCGCGACGGCGTCACGCTGCGCATCATCGCGGGCACGGCGTTCGGCGCGAAAGCGCCCACGCGCACGTTTTCGCCGACGCTTTATGTCGCCGCGCAGTTCACGCCCGGCAGCGCGATCACGCTCGATACGGAGCACGAGGAGCGCGGCGTGTATCTCGTGAGCGGCGATTTGTCGATCGACGGCGAACCGCTGCCCGAACAGCAGATGGCCGTGCTCGCGCCCGGCGCCGACGCGAAGCTGACGAGCGCGAACGGCGCGGTCACGATGCTGCTCGGCGGCGCGCCGCTCGACGGCCCGCGCTTCATCGAATGGAATTTCGTGTCGAGTTCGCGCGAGAAGATCGACGCGGCCAAGATCGCCTGGAGCGAGCAGCGCATGGGCCACGTGCCCGGCGAGACCGAGTTCATTCCGCTGCCGCCGCAGCGCCGCGAGAATCGCGCGCCCGAAGGCTGACGCGCTTGAGAACCGGCTGTGTCGTCCCCACGTAATCGGGATCGACCGAAAGCATTAGGAGAAAACGCATGGATACGACCCTCGCCACATTCGAGAAAGATGTCATCAACGCGTCGATGCTCGCGCCCGTGCTCGTCGATTTCTGGGCGCCCTGGTGCGGCCCGTGCAAGACGCTCGGCCCGATGCTCGAGAAGCTCGAAGTCGAAGCGGCGGGCGCCTGGAATCTCGTCAAGGTGAACGTCGACGAGAATCAGGAACTCGCCGCGCATTTCCAGGTGCGCAGCATTCCGCACGTCATTGCGTTCGCGGAAGGACGGCCGGTCGATCAGTTCATCGGCGTGCTGCCGGAAGGCCAGTTGCGCGAGTTCATCGACCGTCTCGTGCCCGCCGGCGCCGATGCCGAGCGCCGCGCCGCGCAGAGCGCGTGGGCCGCGGGCGATCGCCAGCTCGCGATCGACACCATCAAGGCCGCGCTCGCGCTCGATCCCGGTTACGAGGACGCGCGTCTCGATCTGATCGAATGGCTGATCGCGGAACGCCGCATCGACGAAGCGAAGGAAGAGGACAAGCTGTTGTCGCCGAAGACGACGCAAGGCATCGACGCGCGCTACAACGCGTTGAAGACCGAGCTCGACGCCGCCGATGCAGCCGCCGATCTGCCGCCCGCCGACGCGCTCATCGACGCCGTGAACGCGAATCCCGACGATCTCGATGCGCGCTTCGCCCTGGCCAATCGGCTGATCGCGGGCCGCGATTACGCTGGCGCGCTCGAACATCTGCTTGCGATCGTCGTGCGCGACCGCGCCTTCATGGACGACGTCGGCCGCAAGACGATGCTGTCGGTGTTCGAACTCGCCGCGAATCAGCCGGATCTCGTTTCGCAGTGGCGGCGCAAGTTAAGCGCGGCGATCAACTGATCGTCGATCGATCGCCGGCTTTGGATGAAAAAATGGCCAGCTATCGAAGCTGGCCATTTTCGTTTCAGGCGGCGCGCTTCGCCAATTCGCGCAAGACATGCGCGGCCGCCGCGAAGCCGAAGCTCGCCGTCACGCACACGCTCGAACCGAAGCCCGCGCAATTCAGCCCGACGGGCCCCGCGTAATTCGCGCCGGTTTCGAGATGTTCGGCGCCTTCGCTGATGTCGCACGCGGGCGCTTCGGGATAGATCAGCGGCTCGTCCGAATACACCGCGCTCACCTTGAATCGCGCCTTCGGTCCGCGCGGAAAACCGTGCAGCTTGCGCAACTGCCCGCGCACTTTCGAGAGCAGCGGATCCTGAATCGTGAGCGCGAGATCGTCGATGCGAATGCGCGTCGGATCGAGCTGCCCGCCCGCGCCGCCGACCGTGATGAGCGCCTGCTTGCGCGCCACGCACCACGCGATGAGCGCCGTTTTCGTACGCACGCTGTCGATCGCGTCGATCACATAGTCGAAACCGCCGCCGAGCGTTCCATCGAAATTGCCCGGCTCCACGAAGTCTTCGATCTGCCGCACGTCGCACGCCGGATCGATCAGTTTGATGCGCTCGGCCATCGCCGTGACTTTCGCCTTTCCGTAGTTGCCGTCGAGCGCGTGAACCTGACGATTCGTATTGCTTTCGGCGACGTTATCGAGATCGATCAGCGTAAGCCGGCCGACAGCACTGCGCGCAAGCGCCTCGGCAACCCACGAACCCACGCCGCCGATGCCGATCACGGCGACATGCGCCCGCTCGAACGCGGCGAGCGCAGGCGCGCCGTAGAGGCGCGCGATGCCGCCGAAGCGCCGGTCGCGATCGGCGAGTTCGTGGACGCTGGGCGTCGCAGTGGTTTCGGATGAAGCGTTCATGTCGTGCGGATGGATGAAATCGGATGCATTGAAAGCAAACTAAAAGCTGCCGAAATGCACCGCACGTTGTGCGGCGTCAAGCAACGCTTACAGACGGCTATCGAGTTCGCGAACGTGGTAGTTCGATCATGCAAAATGCGGTCGAATTGCGTATTCTGCCTTATCGAAACCATGAACGTGATAGCCGCGACTGCCGCGCTCCCGGCACGCGGTGCGGGCATGGGTAATCAGGGCAAGATCGTTTCACCTTGGCTATACTGACGCGACTGTAGCGCTTGCATAAAAAATGACGACCCTCGCAGACCTTCGCAAAAACTATTCGCGCGGCGCGCTCGATGTATCCGACGTCGACCCGAATCCGATAAGCCAGTTTCAAACCTGGTTCGCCCAGGCGCTCGATGCGAAGCTGCCCGAACCGAATGCGATGACGCTTGCGACCGTCGATGGCCAAGGCCGTCCGTCCGCGCGCATCGTGCTCATCAAGGGCGTCGACGAACGCGGATTTGTTTTTTTTACCAATTACGATAGCCGCAAGGGCCGCGAACTCGCCGCGAATCCGGCCGCGAGCCTGCTGTTCCACTGGATCGAGCTCGAGCGTCAGGTGCGCATCGAGGGCCGCGTCGAAAAGACGAGCGATGAGGAGAGCGATGTGTATTACGCGTCGCGTCCGCTCGGCTCGCGCATCGGCGCGTGGGCATCGGATCAGAGTCAGCCGCTCGAAAGCCGCGAGGCGCTGGAAGCGCGCGAGCGCGAGATGATCGCGAAGTACGGCGACGCGCCGCCGCGCCCGCCGCACTGGGGCGGATATCGCCTCGTGCCGGACACCGTCGAATTCTGGCAGGGACGCCCATCGCGCCTGCACGACCGCATCGTGTACACGCGGGACGGCGCCGGCGATCCGTGGCAAATCATGAGACTCGCGCCGTAAGTCAATAAAACGCGGGCATTGGCAGCAACCGAGATCGCAACGGCAACGAACATGAAGGCGCGAGCCTTCACCTTGATTTTCTTTAGCGCGGAGAAACAAGCATGTTCTGGGAGAAGAAGCTGACGCAGTGGGTTGAGGAAGTGCGCGCGCGGGCCAATTTGCCCGCGCGTCTCGTGCTGTGGGATGGCCAGCAGCACGATTTCGGCCAGTTCGCCGCGCCTCAGGTGACGTTGCACGTAAAGAGCGCGACCGCGCTGCCCTATCTGCTCGAACCGAGTCTCGACAATCTCGGCGAAGCCTATGTGAAGGGCAAGATCGACATCGAAGGCAAGCTGTCCGACATCATCAACATCGGCTACTCGCTCGCGAAAAGCACGGTGACGAGCGCGAGCAAGCTCGCCCGCGTGCGACGCTACTTCAATCACTCGAAGACGTCGGACAAGAAAGCCATTCAGTACCACTACGATGTGTCGAACGAGTTTTATCAGCTCTGGCTCGACAAGAACATGGTGTATTCCTGCGCCTACTTCGAGAATGGCGACGAAGACATCGACACCGCGCAGTTGAAGAAGATCGACCACATTCTCACGAAGATCCAGTTGCAGCCGGGCCAGCGCCTGCTCGATATCGGCTGCGGCTGGGGCGCGCTCGTGATCCGCGCGGCGCAGAAGTTCGGCGCGAATTGCGTCGGCGTCACGCTTTCGGAGAATCAGTTCAAGCTCGCGACCGAGCGCGTGAAAGCCGCGGGCCTCGAAGACCGGATCGAAATTCGCCTTCAAGACTATCGCGATATTCCGGGGCAGTTCGACCGCATCACGAGCGTCGGGATGTTCGAGCACGTCGGACGCAAGAATCTGCCGGAATACTTCTCGAGGATTCGCGATCTGCTTGTCGATGACGGCGTCGCGATGAACCACGGCATCACGTCTTCCGATGCCGACAGCGGCGAGACATCGCTCGGCGGCGGCGAGTTCATCGACAAGTATGTGTTTCCGGACGGCGAACTACCGCACATCAGCCTCGCGCTAGAATGCATGCAGCGCGGCGGGCTCGAGGCGATCGACGTCGAAAGCCTGCGGCGGCATTACGCGCGCACGCTCGACATCTGGGCCGAGCGGTTCGAGGCCAACGCGGAGCAAGCGAAGAAGCTCGTCGACGATGAGCATTTCCGCATCTGGCGCGTGTATCTCGCGGGCTGTGCGTATGCGTTCGAGAACGACGACGTGTCGATCTATCAGGTGATCTGCCGCAAGGCGGGACGCAGCGCGACGACGCTGCCGTGGTCGCGGCGGTATATCTATGAGAAGGCGCTCTGAGACGGGGGCTGATGCTTGAATCAGGCGCAGCGCTTTCCGGTGCCGCGCCTGTTTTTTCGACTATCCGGGCAAGAATTCGCCGTCCATGATCTGCTCGATCGACCAGAGACAGCTTTCCGGAAAATCTTCCAGACCGGTTTCGTTCGAGGCTGCCACGACCGCTTTTTCCCATACGGCGCGTTCCCATCTCATACTCCTGTCTCATCCCGGATCCCCTGCCCGGACACTCGGATATTCTATCCGCTACACTGCGACTTCTTTCGCGCATCGTCGCTCAAGTCGCATCGATTCTTCTGAATTTCGGCTTGCCACTCATGAACACTCACAACCGTGTGAACAACGAAGCCGAACCTCGAAAGCACGAAGTCACCATCACGACGGATCAAGCGTTGGATCTTTTCGGCGAGTCCGCGCCAGCTTCTATCGAAGCAGCCAAACCGCCGAGACAACCCAAACCGCGCGGCGTCCTTCCCGCGCCCTTGCAACCCGAACTCGAAGCCCTCGCGAAGCGTCTTCCGGACGCGATCCATCTCGGCACATCGACGTGGTCGTTTCCCGGCTGGCGCGGCATCGTTTATGGCGATGACTACTCGAACACCAAACTCTCCCGCGACGGCCTCACCGCTTATGGCGCGCATCCGCTCCTGAAGAGCGTCTCCATCGACCGGTCGTTTTACGCGCCGCTGTCGCTCGCCGATTACGCGCGTCACGCGTCGCAAGTGCCCGCGCATTTCCGCTTCATCGTGAAAGCGCCCGCATCCGTCACCGATGCCTTCATCCGCGGCGAGCGCGGCACGCCGGACGCGGAAAATCCCGCGTTCCTGAATGCGCAGATCGCCATCGACGAGTTCGTGACGCCGTGCATCGGCGGTCTCGGCGAAAAAGCGGGCGCGCTCGTGTTCCAGTTCTCGCCGCTGCCCGACGCGATGATCGTCGAGCCGGCGCGCTTCATCGAACGGCTGTCGGCGTTTCTGCAAGCGCTGCCGCCGCTCGAAGGCGACGCGTGCTACGCCGTCGAGATCCGCGACGCCGCGATGCTCACGCCGCGCTTTATCCGCGCATTGCGTGACGCGAACGTGCGGTATTGCATCGGCGTTCATGCGCGCATGCCGGACGTGCGCCGTCAGGCGAAAGCGCTCGCGCTGCTCGATGAAGAAAAAATGGGACCGCTCATCGTGCGCTGGAGTCTGCACAGCGGCTTCAAATACGAGCAGGCGAAAGCGAAGTACGAGCCGTTCGACAAGATCGTCGACGAAGACCTCGACACGCGCCAAGCGCTCGCCGAACTGGCCGCGCGATATGCGATCGCGGGCCAGCCGGTCGTGATCGCGGCGAACAACAAGGCGGAAGGCTCCGCGCCGCTGACCTGCTTCGAACTCGCGCGCGGCATCGCGCAGGCATGCGAGCGCGCGCGGATCGACTAGCGGCTAGACGCGCATCACGCCTTCAGGCGATGCACGAACTTCTTGCGAAACTTCGCGACCTTCGGCCCGACGACCGCCGCGCAATATCCCTGATTCGGATGCTGCGCGAAGTAGTTCTGGTGATACGCCTCGGCCGGATAGTAATCGTCGTCGAGCGGCACGACTTGCGTGACGATGGTCTTGTCGTACACGTCCTCGCGACCGAGTTCCTCGATGACTTCGAGCGCCGTCTTGCGCTGTTCGTCCGAATGCGTGAAAACGGCCGAGCGATACTGCGTGCCCACATCGTTGCCTTGTCGGTTGAGCTGCGTCGGATCGTGCGTCGCGAAGAAGATCTCGAGCACTTCGCGATACGTGATGACCGACGGATCGAACACGACCTTCACCACTTCCGCGTGACCGGTGTCGCCGCTGCAAACCTGCTCGTACGACGGATTCACCACCTTGCCGCCCGCATAGCCCGATTCGACCGACTCCACGCCCTGCACCGCGAGAAACACGGCTTCGGTGCACCAGAAACATCCGCCGCCGAGTGTCGCGGTCTCAAGTCCGGGTTGAGTCATAAGGCAAGCTCCTCATCAAGTGCATGCGGCCACGCCGCGGATCATGCATATGGATGCGTCCGGCCGGTTATTCAATCGCCCGGGCGCGATGAATCGAGCTTACTGGGTTTGCGCACGCCGCGCAGAAAGCCCTCGTGCGGCAGAGAACTTGCTGCCGCAGTACGGTCATTCGACGGCCGGCGGCAGCCGATTCCGATAGAATCGACACAAATCTCCAGCTTTTACATGGCTTCTGAAAAGGTTCTTCCGACTGAAGCGCGACGCGCGGCCGGCTCGGTAGCACACGACACACTCGACCGCCCATTTGCCTGCCGATCTGCCGAATGACACGCGCCAAAACCCCGAATTTCGATCCGACCGCGTTTCGCGCCGCGCTCGGCCAGTTTGCGACCGGCGTCACGGTCATCACGACGCGCACCGAATCCGGCCAGTTGATCGGCATCACCGCGAGTTCGTTTAACTCGGTGTCGCTGAATCCGCCGCTCGTGCTGTGGAGTCTCGCGACGAAATCGGCGTCGATGCCGGTGTTCCGCGCCAATAGCCACTACGTGGTGAATGTGCTCGCGGCGTCGCAGATCGACCTGTGCAAGCGCTTCGCGACCGTCAAGGGCGACCGCTTCGCGGGCGTCTCGCACGCCGCCGGCGATACCGGCATGCCGGTGCTCGACGGCGCGCTCGCGTGGTTCGAATGCCACAATCGCAGCCGCTACGACGAAGGCGATCACGTGATCTTCGTCGGCGAAGTGGAGCGATGCGGCGTGCGCGAAGACGCAAGCGACGTCGCGCCGCTCGTCTTCCAGGCGGGCGCTTTTCACACGCTCGGACCGCTCGAATAACTTACGCCGTGTGGCCGCGCCCCGGCTGCTCGATCAGCGCGACCGGCACGCCCGCGTCGTCCTTCATCGTCTGCAACACGATGTTCGAGCGAATGTCGATCACGCCAGGCGCCTTGTAGAGCTTCGAGAGAATGAAGTCGGAGTAGTGCTTGAGGTTATGCGCAAGCACGCGCAGCACGTAATGCGTGTCGCCCGTGACGACGAACGCGCCGACCACTTCGGGCCATTCGCGCACGGCCGCGGCGAACTTCTCGTGCCAATTTTCCTGGTCATTGCGCATCGAAACGTGGACGAACGCCTCCAGTTCGATGCCAAGCCGCTCGCGGTCGAGGCACGCGCGATAGCTCGCGATCACCCCTTCCTCTTCCAGCAGCCGCATTCGGCGCAGACACGCCGACGGCGAGAGCGAGATGCGCTCCGCCAGGTCCAGGTTACTGATCCGTCCATCTTCCTGCAGTACCGCCAGAATTCGGCAATCCGTTGCATCGAGCGTGAATCCGGTCATTTTTGAGTCCCCTAGCCCGTTTCATCGAATTATGTTCTAAGCGCGACAGTTTTGGGTGGTTATTTCGCAAGCACTTTTCGAGATGACACGACTATGATTTGACGCATCTCCACGCTTTCTGCTAGGGCGCGTCATGACGCTTCTGGACATTTCTCCACCGATCAATCCCGCCACGCCCGTCTGGCCGGGCGATACGCCGGTCGGCATCGAGCGCGTGTGGCGCATGGAGGCGGGCTCGCCCGTCAACGTCGCGCGGCTTACGCTTTCGCCGCACACCGGCTCTCATGCCGATGCCCCGCTTCACTACGACGAACACGGCGCGCCGATCGGCGAAGTCGCGCTCGACACGTACATCGGTGCGTGCCGCGTCGTGCACTGCATCGGCGCGTCGCCGCTCGTGACGCCCGAGCACGTCGCCGCGCATCTCGCCGACTGTCCGCCGCGCGTTTTGTTGCGCACCTACACGAACGCGCCGCTCGACGCGTGGGACAGCGCGTTCGCCGCCGTCGCGCCCGAAACCATCGACTTGCTGGCAGAAAAAGGCGTGAAGCTCATCGGCATCGATACGCCGTCGCTCGATCCGCAAGACTCGAAGACGATGGATGCCCACAAGCGCATCCGCGCGCGCGGCATGGCGATTCTCGAAGGCCTCGTGCTCGATGCCGCCGCGCCCGGCGATTTTGAACTGATCGCCCTGCCGCTCAAATTCTCGACGCTCGACGCGAGTCCCGTTCGCGCCGTCCTGCGTCCGCTTTCCTGATGATCTTCAAATTTATGGACTTTTCGATGAAACATCGTAACGAAGCCGCGGCGCTCGACCGCGACGATCCGCTCGGCGCGCTGCGCGACCAGTTCGCGCTCGCCGACGGCGTGATCTATCTCGACGGCAACTCGCTCGGCGTGCCGCCCAAGGCCGCCGCCGCGCGCGCCGCCGATGTGATCGCCGCCGAATGGGGCGAAGGCCTGATCCGCAGCTGGAACACGGCCGGCTGGTTCGCGCTGCCCAAGCGCCTCGGCAACAAGCTGGCGCCGCTGATCGGCGCGGGCGAGGACGAAGTCGTCGTCACCGATACGATTTCGGCGAATCTTTTCAAGATCCTGTCGGCCGCGCTCAAGCTCGCGAACGAGCGCGATCCGAAGCGGCGCGTGATCGTCTCCGAACGTTCGAACTTTCCGACCGATCTGTACATCGCGCAGGGCTTGATCGAGCAACTGGATCGCGGCTACGAGCTGCGTCTCGTCGATGACCCTTCCGAATTGCCGACGGCCATCGACGAAAACACCGCCATCGCGATGATTACGCACGTCAACTATCGCACCGGCTACATGCACGACATGGCCGCGCTCACGCAGACGATTCATCGCGCGGGCGCGCTCGCGGTCTGGGATCTCGCGCATTCGGCAGGCGCGGTGCCGGTCGATCTGAACGGTGTGGGCGCGGATTACGCCGTTGGCTGCACGTACAAGTATTTGAACGGCGGGCCGGGTTCGCCCGCGTTCGTCTGGGTGCCGAAGCGCCATCAGAACGCGTTTTCGCAGCCGCTTTCCGGCTGGTGGGGGCACAAGAAGCCGTTCGAAATGAACCCGGTGTATCGGCCGGACGACGGCATCGGCCGTTTTCTTTGCGGCACGCAGCCGATCGTGTCGATGTCGCTCGTCGAATGCGGGCTCGATGTTTTCCTGCAAACCGACATGCAGGCTCTGCGTCGCAAATCGCTGGCGCTTTCGGACTTGTTTATCAAGCTCGTCGAGGAACGTTGCGGCGACTTTCCGCTGTCGCTCGCGACGCCGCGCGATCACGCGCAACGCGGCTCGCAGGCGAGCTTCGAGCATCCGAACGGCTATGAAGTGATGCAGGCGCTGATCGCGCGCGGCGTGATCGGCGATTATCGCGAACCGCGCATCTTGCGCTTCGGCTTCACGCCGCTCTATACACGTTTCGTCGATGTATGGGACGCCGTCGAAATCCTGCGCGACGTGCTCGCGACCGAAAGCTGGCGCGCGCCCGAGTTCGCCGAGCGCGCATCGGTGACGTGAGAGGAACGTCGACATGAGCACTACACAAGGCTGCCCTTTCGGCCACGGCGCGCAGAACGCGACGCAAGAAAAAGGCTGGCACGACGCCAAGCTCGATTTCTCCGATTCGATGAGCTACGGCGATTACCTCGGCCTCGATTCGATCCTCAACGCGCAGCATCCGCTCTCGCCGGATCACAACGAGATGCTGTTCATCGTGCAGCATCAGACGAGCGAGCTGTGGATGAAGCTCGCGCTATACGAGCTGCGCGCGGCGCTCGCGGCGGTGCATCGCGATGAATTGCCGCCCGCGTTCAAAATGCTCGCGCGGGTGTCGCGCATCTTCGAGCAGCTGGTGCAGGCGTGGAACGTCCTCGCGACGATGACGCCCTCCGAATACACGGCGATGCGCCCGTATCTCGGACAGTCGTCGGGCTTTCAGTCGCATCAATATCGGCAGATCGAGTTCATGCTCGGCAACAAGAACGAGCAGATGCTGAAGCCGCACGCGCATCGGCCGGAGATTCTCGCGCAGGTCCGCGAAACGCTCGAGGCGCCCTCTTTCTATGACGAAGTGATTCGCCTGCTCGCGCGACGCGGCTTCGCGATCGATCCGGCGCGCCTGAACCGCGACTGGACGCAGCCGACGACGCACGATCCGTCTGTCGAAGCGGCGTGGCTCGCGGTGTATCGCGATCCGTCGCAACACTGGGATTTGTACGAGATGGCCGAGGAACTCGTCGATCTCGAAGACGCGTTCCGGCAATGGCGCTTCCGGCATGTGACGACGGTGGAGCGCATCATCGGTTTCAAGGGCGGCACGGGCGGCACGGCAGGCGCGTCGTATCTGCGCAAGATGCTCGATGTCGTGCTGTTCCCGGAGCTTTGGCACGTCCGAACGGTGCTCTGAGTCGTTACGCGAGACGCGCGGCAAGCGCCTTCAGCTTCGGGCCGATCGTCTCGCGGAAATACGCTTCGCCCATCGATGACGCCGGCCCGCTGCTCGACAGCACGAGCCAGCGTCCGTTGCGCAGATCGCGGACCGGCGCGGCGATGGCGTTCACATCGTCGTGCCACTCGCGAAACGAGTAGCAGCAGCCGTCGCGCGCGAAATCCTCGATCGAGCGGCGGGCCGCTTCGACCTTCTCTTCGCCTTCGTTCCTGCCGAGTTCCTCAAACAGAGCTTCGCGCGCCGCGTCGTCCTGCACGGCGAGATAGGCGCGGCCCATCGAACTCGTGAGCATCGACAGACGCGAGCCGGGCGCGAGGCCGAGCGTCAGCGCCGTCTCGCTGCGGATGGTTTCCAGATAGATCATGTCGAGCCCGTCGCGGCAGCCGAGCGACACCGCCGCGCCGATCTCCCGCGCCAGCGCGCGCATGTGCGGACGCGCGAGTTCGAGCGTGTCCGCGCCCGCGAGCAGCGTGAAGCCAAGCGACAGCACGCCGGTATCGAGCGCGTATTTGCCCGCGGGTTCGTCGAAACGCAGATAGCCGAGCGTCGTCAGCGTGTAGGCGAGACGATTGACCGTCGCCTTCGGCAATCCCGTGCGGTCGACGAAATCGCGATTGCCGAGCAGCGTCTCGCCGGGACGAAACGCGCGCAGCAGGTCGAGCCCGCGAGCGAGCGCGACGACGAACTTGCGCTCGTCGACATCCTCCGACGAGATGAGGCGCCCGGAATTTCGATTGGAATCTGTCGACATCGGGTGATAGACTCGAAGCTGATTTGCAAAACATTGTTCCGCGTAGCGGAACTCACGTCAAGCGCCACGCGCTTCGGCCGATCACGCGAGCCGGTCGGCGCACGGCGCTTCACGATGAAATCAGGAGATTGCACATGGCCGACGCCGCCCGTTTCAACTGGGAAGATCCGCTCTTGCTGGATCAGCAACTGACCGAAGACGAACGCATGGTGCGCGACGCCGCGCGCGCGTACGCGCAGGACAAGCTGCAGCCGCGCGTCATGCAGGCGTTTCGCGAGGAGAAGACCGATCCGGCGATCTTCCGCGAAATGGGCGAACTGGGCCTGCTCGGACCGACGATTCCCGAACAGTACGGCGGCCCGGGCCTGAACTACGTGTGCTACGGGCTGATCGCGCGTGAAGTGGAGCGCGTGGATTCGGGTTATCGCTCGATGATGTCGGTGCAGTCATCGCTCGTGATGGTGCCGATCAACACGTTCGGCAGCGACGCGCAAAAGGAAAAGTATCTGCCGAAGCTCGCGCGCGGCGAGTGGATCGGCTGCTTCGGTCTCACCGAGCCGAACGCGGGTTCCGATCCGGCCAGCATGACGACGCGCGCGAAGAAAGTGCAGAACGGTTTCTCGCTGTCGGGCACGAAGATGTGGATCTCGAACTCGCCGATCGCGGACGTGTTCGTCGTCTGGGCGAAGCTGGAGGAAGACGGGCGCGACGAGATCCGCGGCTTTATCCTCGAGAAAGGCTGGAAGGGTCTGTCGGCGCCGGCGATTCACGGCAAGGTCGGCTTGCGCGCGTCGATCACCGGCGAGATCGTGATGGACGAAGTGTTCGTCCCCGAAGAGAACATGCTGCCGAACGTGCGCGGCCTCAAAGGTCCGTTCACTTGCCTCAACTCGGCGCGCTACGGCATTTCCTGGGGCGCGCTCGGCGCGGCCGAAGCGTGCTGGCACACGGCGCGACAGTACACGCTCGATCGCAAGCAATTCGGTCGGCCGCTTGCCGCGAATCAACTGATTCAGAAAAAGCTCGCCGACATGCAGACTGAAATCACGCTCGGCCTGCAGGGCGTGCTGCGCCTCGGCCGCATGAAGGACGAAGGCACGGCGGCCGTCGAGATCACGTCGATCATGAAGCGCAATTCGTGCGGCAAGGCGCTCGACATCGCCCGGCTCGCGCGCGACATGCTCGGCGGCAACGGCATCTCCGATGAATTCGGTGTCGCGCGTCATCTCGTGAACCTCGAAGTGGTGAACACGTACGAAGGCACGCACGATATTCACGCGTTGATTCTCGGACGCGCCCAAACCGGAATTCAGGCGTTTTTCTAAACAAGCTTCATTCACAATTGAAAAGGGCTGGCGCATGTTGCGCCAGCCCTTTTTGTTTTCACGCGTGCATTTGCGCATCGGCGTGTGTAACTTTCGATCTACGCCTGAAACTTTTACGGGCCAGATCGTATCAATTCGAAACGATGTCGATGAAATCACGAGGCGTCGGCGGTCGCGCACGGCCCGATGCGACTGGAACGGAAACTGCGACATTCAGCGCGGCAGGGCGCACGTCTCCTCGTCAGCGATCCCATCTTTGGTTACGATTCGCGTAACCTCACCGATTGGAGCCTTTAATGTCAGAAATCAACAAGGAGCGATTCATGTCCGATATCAAATCAGTACTCGCTGACGCCGAAGATCTCTTGAAGCAAGCAGCTACTGCCACTGGCGAACGCGCCTCCGAACTGCGCGAGACCGCACTCACCCGTCTCAAGCAAGCCAAGGAAAAAGCCGCCGACGCGCAAGTCGTCGTGATCGAGCGAGGCAAGAAGGCCGCCCGCGCCACCGACGATTACGTGCACGAGCATCCGTGGGCGTCCATTGGGATCGCGGCTGGCATCGGCATGGTGATCGGACTTCTGATCAACCGGAAGTAAAGCACCCGTCTTCGATTCAATGGCCCGCAGATTGCTAATCAGCTTTCTGTCGCGGTCCCCGCTGGACTGAACCGCGAGCGCCTCGCCCGGGCGCGCGGTTCGACACTCGCACCGGCCGGCTGCCTCGAGCGCCGACCGGACCCACAAACAGCGGCACCAAACGCGCCTCTCGCATTCAAGCCATGACGACAGAACGGCCAACGCAGCAATCGTCTCCCGGACCGTTGCGACGAATTCTGAGCTCCGCCTTCGCCATCTTCGAGACGCGCCTTGAACTCATCGGCATCGAGCTTCAGGAAGAAAAGGAGCGGCTCATCGGCGTGCTTTTCCTCGGGCTCGCCGCCATGATGCTCGCGATGATGGCGCTCATCTCCCTGACGGTGCTCATCGCCATCTTCTTCTGGGACACGTATCGCTGGCAGGCGCTCGGCGGCATCACCCTTCTGTACGCGCTGATCGCGGTCGGATGCGGCCTGCGTGCGCGCAGCAATCTGCGCGATGCGCCGAACATGTTCGACGACACGCTCGCCGAATTCCGCAAGGACCGCGATACCTTCCGTTGATTCCCGCGCCCAAATCAAGCCATGAGCCAACACGACGACACCTTCAAGCCTCCCAAGCGCGGCAAGATGCAGAAGCTGCGCACGCCGCACATGCGCGCGCTGCGCAAGGAACTGCTGATCGCCCGCGCGGATGTCGAGCGCATGGAGCTGCGGCAAGCCACCTATGATCTGCGCACGTCGGTCACGCATTTCAGCGTGCTGCGCTTTCTGATGCCTGGCAGCGGCGGCTCGCGCCGCTGGGGCAAGCGCGGCCGCGGCGGCTCGGCGGGCGGCATTGGCGGCATGCTCGCTTCGCTGCTCGGCTCGGGCAATGTCGGCTTGCTGTTCAAGCAGTATCCGGTCATCGGATCGCTCGCCTCGCTCGTACTCACCAAGCCGGTGCGGACGAAGCTGTTGCACAGCGCGAAGCCGGTGCTCAAATGGGGCGGTCTCGCGCTCGCCGGATGGGAAGGCTGGCGCATCTACACGCAGATGAAGAACGCCGCGCCCGAAACCTCCAACGACGCCGTCGATCCGACCGTTTTCTGACGCCCGCATCAACTCTTCCCCGCCCAGCATGACGCCGACTGTGCCGCATCGAGCGGCGTGGTCGCGTCAGGCGGGCGATTCCAGCGCAGCCCGGTGGCATCGATGACGAACACGCCGCAGACATCGTCCTGCATCGCGCCCGCCGCGACCGGCACGGCTTCGATCGCATAACCGCCATTCGTCGACGTTTCCGGCAGCACGGCCACGCTGTACACGGCCGCCCCGCTCGACGGCGCGCGATCGAGCCCGGAAGCGAGCGCGATCACCTCGCCGCTTTCCGATTTTTGCGCAAGACGCGCGGTTTCCACGAACTGAACCGCGCGCAGCAAGGCCGACGCGGCGTCGAGCCGATGCGCCTTCACCACGTGCGCCCGATACGCCGGGATCGAGAAAGTCGCGATGATCGCGGCAACCCAGCGCGATCATCAGTTCAAGCAGCCAGCGTATGGCCGCGCGACGAGAGCAAGCGCGGAGTAACGCGCGCGCCCGTGCATCGACTTGATCGCGCGTCTGCCACGCGACGAACGAAGGCGCGGCGAACGTCGCGAGGATCGCCATGACGGCGAGCACCACGCATAGTTCGACGAGCGTGAAACCTTGATTTGACGCGGGAATCGTCTGCATGCCTTATCGATCGAATCGAGCCGAAAAGCTCAATCTAGCGATAAGTCAGGCGCGCCGCCATTAGCCGAATGGCCGAGTGTTCGCATTCTCCGGTACCGGGCAGACTGCGCGAGCGAATGTCAGGAAACGAGGCTTGGGAAGGAAACGATGCGGAAAAGATCAGCGCTTGCGCGAACTCGACTTCTTCGGAGCGGTGCGCCGGAATTCATCGAGCACGTCTTCGAATTCGGAGACGTCTTCGAAACGCTTGTAGACGGAGGCGAAACGCACGTAAGCGATGGTATCGAGCTGCCGGAGCTCGTTCATGACGAGCTCGCCGAGACGCTCGCTCTGCACTTCGCGCTCGCCGCTGCCGAGCAACTGATACTCGATGCGCGACGCGGCGGCATCGATCGCATCGGCGGCGACCGGGCGCTTTCGCAGCGCAAGCTGCATGCTCGCGACGATCTTGCGTCGATCGAACTCGGTGCGGCTGCCGTCTTTCTTGACGACGCTCGGCAGCGCCAGTTCGACGCGTTCATACGTGGTGAAACGCTTGTCGCACGCGGGACAGCGCCGCCGCCGCCGAATGGCCGCGCCATCCTCCGACACGCGAGAATCCACGACCTGGGTATCTTCGTGTCGGCAAAATGGGCAGCGCATCGGCGGTGTGCTCGCGAATTAACGGTAGACCGGGAAACGCTTGGTCAGATCGGCCACTTGCGCGCGCACGCGCTCGAGGTTCGCCTCGTCTTCCGGATTGTCGAGCACGTCGGCGATCAGGTTGCCCACGATCTCCGCTTCCTTCGTGCCGAAGCCGCGCGTGGTCATCGCGGGCGAGCCGAGGCGCACGCCGCTCGTGACGAACGGCTTTTCCGGATCGTTCGGAATCGCGTTCTTGTTGACCGTGATGTGCGCGGCGCCGAGCGCGGCTTCCGCTGCCTTGCCGGTGATCTTCTTTGCGCGCAGATCGACGAGCATCACATGGCTTTCGGTGTGGCCCGAGACGATACGCAGACCGCGCTTCACGAGCGTTTCGGCCAGCACGCGCGCGTTATCGACCACGGCTTGCTGATACGCCTTGAATTCCGGCGACAGCGCTTCCTTGAACGCGACGGCCTTCGCGGCGATCACGTGCATCAGCGGACCGCCCTGAATGCCCGGGAAAATGGCCGAGTTGATCTGCTTCTCGAACTCGGCCTTCATCAGAATGACGCCGCCGCGCGGGCCGCGCAGGCTCTTGTGCGTGGTCGTCGTGACGAAGTCCGCGTGCGGCACCGGATTCGGATACACGCCAGCCGCGACGAGACCGGCGTAGTGCGCCATGTCGACCATGAAATACGCGCCGACGCTCTTCGCGATCTTCGAAAGGCGCTCGAAATCGATCTTCAGCGCAAACGCCGACGCGCCCGCGACGATCAGCTTCGGCTTGTGTTCCTTGGCGAGTGCTTCGGTCTTGTCGTAGTCGATGTCCTCGGCTTCGTTCAGGCCGTAGCTCACGACGTTGAACCACTTGCCCGACATGTTGACCGGCGAGCCGTGCGTGAGGTGACCGCCTTCGGCGAGGCTCATGCCCATGATCGTGTCGCCCGGCTTGAGCACGGCGAAAAAGACGCCCTGATTCGCCTGCGAGCCGGAGTTCGGCTGCACGTTCGCGGCTTCGGCGCCGAAGAGCTGCTTCACGCGGTCGATCGCGAGCTGCTCGACGATGTCCACATATTCGCAACCGCCGTAATAGCGCTTGCCCGGATAGCCTTCCGCGTACTTGTTGGTGAGCTGCGAGCCTTGCGCGGCCATCACGGCCGGGCTCGTGTAGTTTTCCGACGCGATCAGCTCGATGTGATCTTCCTGGCGGCGGTTTTCCTGCTCGATCGCCTTGAGCAATTCGGGATCGACATTGGCGAGGGTACTTTCAGCTCTGTCAAACATACGTTTTCCGTGAGATCAAAACAGGTTGACCGGATCGCGCGTGCGCCACGTTCGAAGCAGACGCAAAAGACGCTGGAAACCGATGGAGTCCAGGCGCGGCGGATAGAGGAAGAATCCGGTTTCGCGGAACGGACAGCCACCAGCAACGCAGCGACGGCGTGCGGATCTCAGCTGCCCAGGCGAACGGCAAAACGACGCTCCGCGCTTCCTGGTGGGTCGCTCCACCTTGAATCCGAAGATTCTATCGCCAGTCACGCGGGGTTTGAGCGTTGTAGTGTAATGGCCGGCCATGCTTTAGGCAACCGGCTTACAGGGCAATCGGACGGGCGCACAGCCACGCTTAAAGCACGATCGTTCGCGCCCACGGTTGCTTGCCGCGCCGCATCAATGGAAGTACGCTTTGCGCCGTTGCCGGACGCGTCGCCCTGCGCGCGTCGGCTTTGCCCGTCTCAGTCCATTCGGAGTCCGCTCATGATCGTTTTTGTCACCGGCGCGTCGGCCGGATTCGGCGCCGCCATCGCCCGCACGTTCGTCAAAGGCGGCCATCGTGTGATCGCCGCCGCGCGTCGCAAGGAGCGCCTGGTCGCGCTGTCGAATGAACTCGGCGACGCGCTTCTGCCAGTCGAACTCGACGTACGCGACGAAAACGCCGTCCGCAACGCCGTCGCGGCGCTGCCCGAGGCGTTCGCGCAGGTCGACGTGCTGGTGAATAACGCCGGACTCGCGCTCGGCCTCGAACCCGCGCAACGCGCGAATCTCGACGACTGGAAGAACATGATCGACACGAACTGCACGGGTCTCGTGACGGTCACGCACGCGATCTTGCCGGGCATGATCGAGCGCAATCGCGGACATGTGTTCAACATGGGATCTGTGGCGGGCACGTATCCGTACGCCGGAGGCAACGTGTACGGCGCGACGAAGGCGTTCGTGCGGCAGTTCAGCCTGAACCTGCGCGCGGACGTCGCCGGCACCGCCCTTCGCGTCACGGACATCGAGCCGGGGCTCGTCGGCGGCACCGAGTTTTCGAACGTGCGCTTCAAGGGCGACGACAGCAAAGCCGCGACTGTATATAAGGATGTGCAGGCGCTCACGCCCGAGGACATCGCCGACGCGATCTACTGGATAGCCACGCGCCCGGCACACGTGAACATCAACGCGATCGAGATGATGCCGGTCGCCCAGACGTTCGCACCGTTGCAAATTCACCGCGGCTGATTCCGATATCTGCCTAAGGATTTGGCGGGGGTGCTTCCGGTTCCGGTAAAATGCCGCCGATGAATATTTGTCAAAATGCGAGCCAGATCGTGTTTATGAGCCTCTGCGCGAGCGGAGCGGCGCAAAGGTGAGTGATCCGTTGACTTTCGAGTGGCCGATTCGGGTGTATTACGAGGACACCGACGCCGGCGGCATCGTCTTCTACGCGAACTACCTGAAGTTCTTCGAACGGGCGCGCACCGAATGGCTGCGCGCGTGCGGAATCGATCAGCAGCGTCTCGCCGATTCGGACGACATCCTGTTCGTCGTGAGACGCACGGCCGTCGAATATTCGTCGCCGGCGCGCCTGGATGACGTCATTCGCGTTGTAAGTCGCATCGAGCGCCTCGGCCGTGCATCGGTGGATTTTCATCAGGAAGCGTGGCGCGACGGCGTGCTGCTCGCGAGCGGCGACATTCGCGTTGCCTCGGTGGATCGTGCGTCGATTCGTCCGGCCGCCATTCCGGATGCGGTGATCGAAGGATTGAAGCGCGGCCCGCACGCGACGCTCGCCGCGGCATCGCGCGGCGCAGATCAAGACCGAGCCTGAACGATGAACTCATCGCACACCGAAGCGAAACAGGGCATCGGGAACAGAGGAAGCATTAACGAGCATGAGCCGGCCACGGCACGGCTTTCGTTTGATTCACATCCATTTCACGAAAGCATGACGCTTTGACCGGACGCCCCTTTCGGGACGTAACAGCAGACCTTTATGAACAATACACAAGACCTGTCGATCATTTCCCTCGTCGTTCACGCGAGCCTGCTCGCGCAGGCCGTGATGGCGCTGCTGTTGCTGCTGTCGCTCCTGTCGTGGACCTTCATTTTCCGCAAGTGGTTTGCCATTCGCCGCGCGCGCGCGCAGACCGAGCGCTTCGAGCGCGATTTCTGGTCGGGCGGCGACCTGCAGGCGCTGTATCAAAGCGCGGCGAACAACCGTCACACGATCGGCGCGCTCGAGCGTATCTTCGAATCCGGCATGCGTGAATTCCTGAAGGGCAAGGAGCGCCGGATCACCGATCCGGGCGCGATTCTCGACGGTTCCCGCCGCGCGATGCGCGCCGCCTTCCAGCGCGAAATGGACGTGCTCGAAGCGAACCTCGCGTTCCTCGCGTCGGTCGGTTCCGTGAGTCCTTATATCGGTCTCTTCGGCACGGTTTGGGGGATCATGAATTCGTTCCGCGGTCTCGCCAATGTGCAGCAGGCGACGCTCGCGAACGTGGCGCCCGGCATCGCCGAAGCGCTCGTCGCGACCGCGATCGGCCTCTTCGCCGCGATTCCCGCAGTGGTCGCGTACAACCGCTACGCGCACGACATCGACCGTCTGGCGATCCGCTTCGAGACCTTCATCGAAGAGTTCTCGAACATCCTGCAGCGTCAGGCGCACTAACAGAAGGAGTCCGCGATGGCAGGCCCCATTCGTTCTAGCATGCGCGGCGGCTCGCGCCGCGCGATGGCCGACATCAATGTCGTGCCATACATCGACGTGATGCTCGTGCTGCTCGTCATCTTCATGGTGACGGCGCCGCTCGTTTCGCCCTCGATCATCAATCTGCCGACCGTCGGCAATGCGCAGCCGCAGGAGCAGCAGCCGCCGCTCGTCATCAACATCAAGGCGGACGGCAGCATGAACGTGCGCTACAAGGAAGAGGGCGGCGCGACGCAAGAGCAGAAGATGACGATGAACGATCTCAACAGCTTCGTGCTCAACCGTCAGGAATCGCATCCGGATCAGCCCGTCGTGATCGCGGCGGACAAGACCGTGAAGTACGAAGTCGTGATGAACGTGATGTCCGATATGAAGGCGCGCGGCGTGAAGCGCGTCGGATTGCTCGTCAAATCGCAATGACCCTTTCGCACAGGCCGACACGCGCATCGTCCGCGCGACCGAATCGCCCGCCGCGTGAACGCGGCACGGGTAAGGCGTTCGCGCTCGCGGCGTTGATGCATCTGCTGCTCGGCTGGTTCCTGTATCACGGCATCAACTGGCAGAACAACACGCCGGCGGGCGCGGAAGCGGAAATCTGGACCGAGATTCCGGACACGCCCGCGCCGACGCCGCGCCCTGCCCCGCCGCCGCCCGCGCCGGTGAAGGTGCAGCCCGCGCCGCCGCCGGCGAAGGACGAAGACGCGGACATCGCGTTGCAGGAGAAGAAGCGCAAGCAGCAGGAAGCCGCCGCGCGCGAAGCGCAACTCGCCGAGCAGCGCCGTCAGCAGGAAGAGGCGAAGCAGGAAGCGGAAGCGAAGCGTCAGCAGCAGCTCGCCGCGCAAGCCGCCCAGCAGAAGGCGATGCAGGACAAGCAGAAGCAGATCGAGCAGCAGCGTCAGGCCGACCTGCAGAAGCAGCAACAGAAGGCGCAGCAGGACAAGCAGCGTCAGCAGCAGCAAGCCGAAGCGCAGAAGCAGGAACAGCTCAAGGAGCAGAAGGAGAAGGAGAAGGAACAGCAGGAAGCCAAGGCGAAGGCCGACGCGCAAGCCAAGGCCAAGGCTGAGTCCGACGCGAAAGCGAAGGCCGCGGCGCAAGCGAAAGCCAAGGCCGACGCGGAAGCGAAAGCCAAGCTCGATGCCGAGCGCAAGGCGCGTCTCTCGCAACTGCAAGGGCAGTTGGGCGGCGGCACGGCGGGCAGCGGCGAAGGCCTCGCCAAGAGCGGCACCGGCAAGGGCGCGGGCGGCAATGCGACCTCGCCTGGCTACGCCGAGAAGGTGCAACGTCGCGTGCGGCCGAACATCGTGTGGGCCGGCGAAACGGCCGGGCTCGAGACGGTCGTGTCGGTGCGCTGCTCGCCGTCGGGCACGCTGCTGTCGGCGAATATCACGCGCTCGAGCGGCAACGAGCAGTGGGATCAGGCGGCACTGCGCGCGGTACAGCGCTCGGATCCGATGCCGGTGGATATCGACGGCAAGGCGCCTTCGAGCTTCACGATCACGCTGCGTCCGGCGGGCAGTTAACGCGCTAGTCAGCAGTGAAGCGCGCTTGAAAGCTCGCATTAAGCAGCGGGAACGAAATGTGCGACCGCGGGTCTGTTCTGCAGTCCGCGGACACTTGAAAACGCTTTTATCTGGAACCTATACAGCATGAGTTTGATGACGAAGCTTGGCCTGAAAACGCTGGTCGCGTCCTGCCTGATCGCAGCCGGCACCGCTGCACACGCCCAGTTGAACGTACTCGTGACCGGCGTCGGTTCGACCCAGTTTCCGATCGCGACGGCCAATTTCGCCAATGAAGCGAGTTCGCCGCAGCAGGTCAGCGCGATCATTCGCCAGGATCTGCAGCGCAGCGGCAAGTTCACGAATATCGACGCCGGCAGCGCGCCGGTCGCGGAATCGGATACGGTCGATCTCGGCGCGTGGAAGGCAAAAGGCGCGGACGCGTTCGTGTCGGGTAGCGTGAACAAGCTGCCGAACGGCCAGTACGAAGTGCGCTTCCGCCTCTACGACACCGTCAAGCAGCAGAACCTGGGCGGCCTGTCGCTCGTCAGCGCCGAAAGCGGCCTGCGCATGAGCGCGCACAAGATCGCCGACTACATCTACGCGAAGCTGCTCGGCGGCCGCGGCGTGTTCGCAACGCGTCTGTCCTACGTCATTCAGACGGGCGGCCGTTATCAATTGCAGATTTCCGATTCGGACGGTCAGGACGCGAAGATCGCCCTCTCCAGCCCGGAACCGATCATTTCGCCGGCGTGGTCGCCGGACGGCACGAAGGTCGCATACGTGTCGTTCGAGAAAAAGAAGCCGGTGGTGTACATCCACGACCTGCCGACGGGACGTCGCGTGGTCGTGTCGAATCAGAAGGGCAACAACAGTGCCCCGTCGTGGTCGCCTGATGGCCGCAAGCTCGCGGTCGCGCTCTCGCGCACGGGCAACACGCAGATTTTCGAAGTCAACGCAGACGGCTCCGGCCTGCGCCGTCTGACACAAGGCAGTTCCATCGACACCGAGCCGTTCTACTCTCCTGATGGCAACTGGATTTATTTCACGAGCGATCGCGGCGGCCAACCGCAGATCTACAAGATGCCGGCGGCGGGTGAAAGCGCCGGCGCGGCCCAGCGGGTCACGTTTGCGGGTGCGTACAACACCAGCCCGCGCGTGAGTCCGGACGGCAAGCAACTCGCGTACATTTCGCGCACTGGCGGCGGCTTCAAGCTGTATCTGCAGGACCTCGCGTCCGGCACGGCGACGGGGCTGACCGACACGACGCATGACGAATCGCCGAGCTTCGCGGCGAATGGTCAGTACATCCTCTACGCCACCCAAGTGAACGGACGTGGCGTGTTGGCAGCCGTTTCGACCGACGGTCGCACGCGGCAAGTCTTGTCAGTTCAGGGCGGTGCGGTGCGCGAGCCGTCCTGGGGTCCGTTCATGCAATAAGTCCAGCAATAACGTTTCACATACAACGTTCAGCTACAACACAAGGAGAGGTACCATGATGTCGAAACTTCGTATCGGCCTGGCAGTTGCGATGGTCGGCGCATTGGCGGCGTGTCACTCGGGCGTGAAGCTCGACGAAGGCCAGAACAAGGGTGCAGTCGGCACGCAGCCGAACCCGACGGACGTGAAGCAGGTCAACATCGACCCGCTGAACGATCCGAACAGCCCGCTCGCCAAGCGCAGCATCTTTTTCGACTTCGACAGCTATGCCGTGAAGGACGACTATCAGCCGCTGCTGCAACAACACTCGTCGTACCTGAAGAGCCATCCGGAGCGTCACGTCCTGATTCAAGGCAACACCGACGAACGCGGCACGAGCGAGTACAACCTCGCGCTCGGCCAGAAGCGCGCGGAAGCCGTGCGTCGTGCAATGTCGCTGATGGGCGTCGCCGATTCGCAGATGGAAGCCGTGTCGCTCGGCAAGGAAAAGCCGACGGCAACGGGTCACGACGAATCGTCGTGGGCACAGAACCGCCGTGCGGACCTCGTGTACCAGCAGTAATTTATTTAACGTAACCAGTCACGGGTGAGTCGCCCTATGTTGTATCGCTTTCCCTTGCTGCGCGCGGCCGCAGCCGCGTGTGTAGTCGGTTCGACGATGCTGAGTGCGCCCGCGCACGCCGGCGTCTTCGACGACAACGAAGCGCGTAAAGCCGTGCTCGATCTGCGCACGAAAACTGACAGCCTGTCCAGTCAGTTGCAGGCCGCGCAGCGCACGATCCTCGATCAGCAGAATCGTATCGACCAGCTCAATCAGCAGGTCGCGACGGTTCGTGGCCAGAACGAGGATCTGGCCAACCAGGTCGCCACGCTGCAGAAGCAGCAGAAGGACTATTACGCCGATCTCGATTCGCGCTTGAAGAAGTTCGAGCCGCAGCAAGAGACGATCGATGGCGTGACGGGTTCGGTGCAGCCGGGCGAGACGGAAGCGTTCAACGCAGCGTCGACTCAGTTCCGTAACGGTGACTACAAGAATGCCGCGGCGGCGTTCAAGGCGTTCGTGGCGAAGTATCCGCAGAGCCCGTATCAGCCGACGGCGCGGTATTGGCTCGGCAATGCGCTCTATGCGCAGCGCGACTACAAGGGATCGACTGCGATCTGGCAGGACCTGGTGAAGAGTTATCCGACGCATCCGCGAGCGCCCGAGGCGTTGCTCGCAATCGCGAACAACCAGATCGAGCAAGGTCAGAAAGCGGCTGCCAAGCAGACGCTTCAGCAGATCATCTCGCAGTACGCCGGCACGGAAGTCGCGCAGACCGCGCAGAGCAAGATGTCGCAAGTGAAGTAAGCGAAGCCGGAGTTTGGCGTTTCGCGCCTCTCGAGGAGAATGCCCGCGGGCAATGAAGCCGCGGGCGTTTTTCTTTCGATGATTTGATGATTCTTCAACCGAACAGGTTGACAGATTCGCGGGTCGAGGTTTATAATTTTGCCTCTTTCGGGTCGTTAGCTCAGCTGGTAGAGCAGCGGACTTTTAATCCGTTGGTCACAGGTTCGAATCCCGTACGGCCTACCAAGTATCAGGTAAGAAGCCCAGTCATCGCGACTGGGCTTTTTGCTTTGGGCGTTCGGTCCTTCGCATTACTGTTCCCGCAGCCTTAGCCGCGGCGTGAGCTCGAGCGCGGCGACGGCCTCGAACATATCGCTCGCTTCGCTCAACGCACGTTCCGCTTCGGTCTTGCGCTTCTTGTAGCTCGAATGTCTGTTGAACCCGGCACCCAGCAGCAGCACGCCGACCAACGCGCTCGGCCAAACGAAGTACGCCGCGAGCAGGCACAACACGCCCCAGAACGTGTAGGGCCAGAGCTTCGGCTCGGCGGGTATCGAATTGCGCGCCATCTCGATTCTCGCGAGCGCCCGTTCCAGTCCTTCAACGTAACCGCCGCGCTCCCGCAACCGCCCCTCTATTTCATAGACCCGCGCGCATCGTCTTCTCCTTCGACGGAAGCGACAAGGAACCGATGTCCGTCAGCAAGCTGATCGATTCGTTGACTTGCGCGAAGGATGGCGCCAACGACGCGAAGGTCTGTTCGTGCTCGGGAAGCGCCATCGCTTTGCGGACGTCCGAACGCCAAACGCAGACCCCGTGCGAAAAGAAATATTGCTGGATCGCGCGCGATGTCCGGTTCTTGAGACCCGCGAGAAATTCCTCGTTCGCCTGTTCCCTCTACTCATTGTTTTCGCTACTCGACATGCTGGGGCCTCATCCCCCGGCGCCGCTATTCTTTCCGCTTATGTCGAAAACCGTCACCCGAAAAATCCGAAGGCCTGATGGCCGCCCCGTCCGATCAAGACACGATTTGTCTCGATAGTTTCTATAATCAGGAGCAACCTTTCCTCGCCTGCGCATCATGACCTCCAGCCTCGACGAAGCCATCCTCCGCGTGCTCCCTACCGAGCGCGACGCGACCGCGTGGTTATCGACGCCCGAAGTCCGCAGACGTCTCGAAGAGCGCGGTCATCGCGTCGGCTATACGAAGAAGGTGCAGCGTCACCTGACGGCGCTCGAAGCCGATGCGCGCGTCGTATCCATGCTCAACGGCCGCGAGCTGCTCTGGCAGCGCAAGCCGTGGCTGCACGGCTTGCAGGAAGGCATGAGCGGTTTGATGAGCGCATCGGAGGCGGTGGCGTTTCACATCCTTCAGCGCTTTGCGGGCAACAAGCTGCCGAATGCCGTCACGCGCGACATCGATCCGCTGTTCAAGGCCGCCGAATCGCGGCTGTCGCAGGAAACGGCGGACAGCCGCATCTATCGCGCGTGGGCCGACAAGATCGATTCCGTCGATGGCGCTTTCACGCTGATTCGGCCGAAGCTGCGTCCGGAAATCTTTCAGACGGTCGCGACCGCTACGTTCTTCGAGCGCGAACTGCTCGTACAGTATCGCGCGGCATATCGGGGCGAACGCAGCGACGAACCGCGCACGAAAAAGCTGTGGCCGCTCGCGCTGGTCGAATCCGCGGGCGTGATGTATATGGTCGCGCAAGATCCGAGTCGCGCGCCGCGTCCGGAGAAAGGCGAAACGGAATGGACGCGCGCGCTGTATCGGCTGGACCGGATTCGCTCGGTTTCGGAGTCGGGCGAATCTTTCACGTATCCGGACGATTTCAAGCTGCGCAAATACATCGAAACGCAGCAGGTCTTCGACTTTCTGCCCGAGCCGCCGGTGCTGCTCGAACTTGCGTTCGAAGGCAACGCGGGCAATCAGTTGCGCGAATCGCCGATGTCGAAGGATCAGAAAATCGACACGTTGCCCGACGGCCGCATGAAAGTCACCGGCACCGTCACGCCTAGTCTCAAGCTGCGCTGGTGGCTGCGCGCGCTCGGCGCGGGCGTCGAGATTCTCGCGCCGCAAGCGTTGCGTGACGAGTTCGCCGAGGATTTCGCCAAGCTGGCGAAGCGCTATCGGTCGAGCTGACGCATCAGCCCATATAACGCACGTTCACCTGCGGCCCGAACACCTCGCGCACGATATCGACGAGATGATCGTGGTGGCTCAGAAAGATCACCTGCGTGCGTTTCGCGATCTGTGCGAGCACGCGCAAGCCGGCGCGCGCGCGGCCATCGTCGAAGTTGATGAAGAGATCGTCGGCGACGAACGGCAACGCCGACGCCTTCTCGCCATGCTCTTCCAGCGCCGCGAGTCGCAGCGCGAGATACAGCTGATCGCGCGTGCCCTCGCTCATGCCGGCGATATCCACATGCTCGCCGCTCGCGCGAATCGCGGACAGCGCCATCGGCTGACGATCGTAATCGACGACGAGCCGCGAGAACGTGTCGAGCGTGAGCGCCGAAAAAATCGTGCTTGCGCGCGACAGCATCGGTCCCTGACGGCGCTCGCGATAACGGTCGATCGCCCACTTGAGCAGCGTCGACGCCGTTTCGACCTTGACGAAGCGCTCGGCGGCATCGGACATCGTGGCGAGCGCTTCCTGGCGCTTCGCTTCGGCGCGCGCGGCGCTCGCTTCGCCTGAAATGGCATTGAGTTCGCGGCGCGCGGCGTCGAGTGCCGTCGCCGTTTCGCTCGCAATTCTCACCGATTCCGACAGCGCCGCGCCGATGCGCGACAACTCCGCCTGCACGTTCGACATGTCCGCGCCCTCCACTTCCGCGATGAGTTCGTCGAGCGTCAGGCCATCGCCGCCCTTGATGAGCGCGGCGCGCGCGTCGTCGACGGCGGCGGCCAGTTCGCGCTTCTTCTGCGATTGCGCGATGCGTGCCTGAAGCACGTCCGGCGTATCGACACCCGCCAGATCGTAGAGCGGACGCAGCGTCGCCTTCGCTTCCTCGACATCGGCGTGAGCGCGACGCACGTGCTCGCTCGCCGACGCGTGCTCCTTCTTCAAACGCTCACGCTCGCCATGCGCGGCGCAAGCGAGATCGAGACGCGCCGACAACGCCGTCGCAGTCGCGTTCGCGCCGAGCGCCGCGAGCGATTCGTCGAGTTCGCGCGCAAGGTGCGATGCCTCGGCGTCGAGCGCTGTTAGCGCCGCGCGCATCGCGTCGATCTGGCCGTTGCGTACGGTTTCGATGTGCGTCAGTTGCGCGCCGATCTTCTTCACCATGTCGATGGCCGCTTCCGCCGCCGCCTGCGAATCCGCTGCGTTCGCGAGTCCCGCTTTCGCGATCGCCGCCGACCACTCGCATTGCCAGCGTTCGAACGCTTCGCGCGCCGCTTTCGCCGCGCCTTGCCGCGCGATGCGCTCGGCTTGCGCTTCGTCGAGTTGCGCGGATACGTTGCGGCGCGTGACCGCGGCTTCGTCGATGGCCGCGATCTTCGCCTCGGCCAGATCGCAGAGCGCGTCGAGATCGGCGCGTGCGTCCGCGTCGTCCAGATGCCGCGCGAGTTCGTCGCGGCGCGCGCGGGAATCGGCGGCTTCGCGCGCGAGTTCTTCGGCGCGCGCATCGAGCGTCTGCGACGCGGCCAGCGCCTTGTCACGCGATGCGATCCACGACGGCGCATCGTCGAGCGACATGTCCGCGATCTGCGACTGCGCGGCGAGCGCGCGCCACGATTCGTCGAACGATGTCAGCGCCGATTCTGCTTCGCGCACGCTTTGCTCGCGTCGCGCGAGCGTCGATTCTTCGTTCGCGACGCGCCGCTTCAAGGCCGCGAGTTGCGTCGCGTGATTCACGGAACCCAACTGACGATCGGCGAGACCATCCGCCGCGTGCATCGCCGTTTCGAAACCAGAAGCGCCTCGATCGAGCGCGACGTCGCCGGACCGGATCGCGCGCCACGCTGCATCGCGCGACGTACGCGCGTCCCGAACCTGATCGCCCGTCACGACATCGTGCGTCTCGACCAGACTGTCGAGTTCCGATCGCACGGCGTGCAGCGCGTCCTGCGCTTCCTTCGCGCGATCGGCCGCGAGCGTCAGCCGCGACGACAGATCCTGCCGCCGCGCGCGCAATGCGGCGATGCGCTCCGCCGCCGGCAGCGTCATCGACCTGAGTTCGCCGATCGGACGCGACCATCGCCCGAGCGACGCCATGCCCGCTTCGAGCAACTGTTGCGCGTCGCGCTTCGCATCTTCGAGGCGCTGCTGCGTCGCGCTCGCATCGCGATACTTCTGCGCGGCACGCAATGCAGCGCGCAGACCCGGCGACACATCGCCGTTCGCGATCGTCGCGAGCTTCGTTTGCAGCGTGACGATCTGCGCGGCGCATGCGTCGGCGGCTTGCTCCGCATTGCGCGCGGCGAGTTCGAGTTCGCCGCGTTCGAGCATCAGGCTCGTGACGGCCTGAAGCGCGAGCGCGCCGGGCATCGCGCCGCGCACGCCCGCTTCGTCGAGCGGCCAGCCGAGCTGCGCGCCGTCCTGCGCAATCTGGCGCAGCCGCAGCGCGACTTCCTGTTCGAGCCGCGCGATTTCGTTCGCGTGATCGGCGCAGCGCTGTCGCGTGGCGTCGAGCGCACGAATGCGCGCTTGCGCGGCGAGGACCGCGTCGTCGATCACGATCGCGTCGAGATCGGCTTGCAGCTGCGCGGCGGCTCTTGTGTGGACGTCGAGCGCGCTTTGCGCCGCCGCGAGCCGCTTCAGCGCGTTTTGCAGCGTCGCCTCGGCGTTCGCGGGCAGATCGACGGCATCGCCCAGTTCGCGCAATTCCGCGGCCTTCTCACGCCACACGTTCAAGTACGGCGCCACGCGCCTCACGCGCTCCAGCTTGGCGCGCTGCGTTTCGAGCTCCGTGCGGCGCGCGTCTTCATCGCGACGCTTCTCCTCCGCGTCTTCCACGGCGCCGTGCGCGCGACGCCACTGCGCCGTTCTCACGCTCGCCGTCTTCAGCTCGGCGGTGGCTTCGTCGTATTGCTTCAGGCCGATGTAATACGCGCGATCGCCCGACTTGCGCTTCGCCCACAGTCGATCGGCCTCGTCAGCGAGACGTTGGCGCACGTCGCCGAGACTCGCGATGCCCGCCGCCGATTGAAACAGCACCTGCCCGACATCGCTCGATGCATCGAGAATGGCTTCGCCGCCGCGCCGCAGCGCCTCGTGATTCAGGCAGTACATCTGCTCGAAGAAGCCTTTATCGGATGCGCCCAGAAACGTCGCCAGCGCGTCGGCGGGCAGCGCATCGCCGTTCGGCGTGCAGAGCGACGACTTGCGGCTCTTCGTACGATGGAACGCGAACGCGTCGCCGCCCGTTTCGATCGACGCCCCGAGCCGCAGATCGCTTTGCGGATGCACGAACGCAAGCGGCGAGCTATGCGGCATGCCGAAGAGCAACTCGGAAATCGCGTTCTTGATGGTGGATTTGCCCGCCTCGTTCGGACCGACGACAAAGTGAAAATCGTGTTCCGCCGCCGGAAACTCCACCGTGTGATCGGTGAACTTGCCGTAGCGGATGAGTTCGAGCTTGCCGATACGCATGCCTTACTCCGCGTCCGATAATTGCGCGATCAGCCCCGAGCGCACTTCGGCGACGAGCTTAGCGAGTTCGCCATTGCGCACGTGCTCGAGCTCCGGCACGGACTTCTGCAACTCGCTCGGCGCCTGCGACGCCAGTGCGATCAGCCTTTCCTTCAACATGCTCAGAAACTCCGGGTCGGATTCCGCTTCGATGAGAAGACCGTGAAGATCGGCGAGCGCATCGGTGCGGCCGGTGGCGGGCTCGCTGTGCGCGAGCGGCTCGGTCGCGATCCTCACTTTTTCGAGCCAGAGCCGGTCGTGGCTGATCGCGGCGATCTGCGCGAGGACTTCCGCGCGCAGTTGCGCTTCCAGCCCGAAGAGTTCGCCGTGCGCCGCGGTCGCGCCGGCGATCGTCACGCGCACGGCGTGCGGCACGGGCGCCGCGGACGATTCGACGAGCGCTTCGAGCGCACGTCCGACCGCGAGCGCGACTTCATCGAGCGTACCCGCCTGCGATGCGTCGACTGTCACGGCTTCCCAACGCAGCACGTCGATGAAAAGCCGCTCGACGCTCACCTCTTCCGCGTCCGAAACATTGACGATGACCGCGCCGCGCCGTCCCGTCTCGCGGATATTGCGTCCTTGCAGATTGCCCGGAAACACGATGGTCGACGCGTCCTGCCAGATCGCGTAATCGTGCACATGGCCGAGCGCCCAGTAGTGATATTCCTTCGCGTGCAGTTCGGCGACGGAGCACGGCGCGTAGCTCGCGTGCATCGATCCGCCTTCGAGCGCGGTATGCAGCACGCCGATATTGAAATATCCCGCGACCGGCGCCGGATACGCGGTGACGAGATTCGTCGTGACCGCTTTTTTCTTGAAGCTGTGGCCGTGAAGCGCGACCTTCAGATCCTCGATGAGAAAGGTCTGCGGCTTTCGCGTCGAGAACGTGTGGACGTTGTCGGGCAACTGAAGCTGGCTCGTCATTTCGCTTTCGGCGTCGTGATTGCCGAAGAGCACGTACACCGGAATGCCCGTGCGACGCAGCCGCCCCATTTCACGGCAAAAGAAGATGCCCGTGTTGTGATCGCGCCAAGTGCCGTCGTAGAGATCGCCGGCGATCACCATGAAGTCGACTTGCTCGTCGACCGCCACCGACACGAGCTTCGAGAAGGCCTCGCGCGTGGCGTTGCGCAGCATGTCCGCGGGCGCGTCCGCGTAGGCGGAGAGGCCGTGCAACGGGCTGTCGAGATGGATGTCCGCCGCGTGTATGAAGCGCATGGCGCTCGCTCCTTTCAATGGGACCGACGATCATAGCAGCCGGTCAAGACACATCGTGTCCCGATCGACGATGCGTCTTCGGGACGCGATATGTCCCGCCCCGCTCGCAGAATCACTCGTCCGGATTCAACGCGAAACAAGGACCAGACGATGAACGCAACACTCGAACGAGACGCCACGATCACGAGCCCTTACACGCCGGGAAACGTCGATGCCGCAATCGGGCATCTGGAACGCGTGCTGTCGGCGGAAAGCGCGAATTCGCTGTTCGGCCAGACCTATTGGCGTACTCGCGTGCAGCAGGTGAGCGCAACGCGTGGCCTGCTTCACGAGCAGCGCGTGCGGCTGGAACGGCTGATGAAACTGCTGTCGGATGCGGGCCGCGTTCAGCCCTTCGAGCGCTGAACGGCTTGTGCCAGCGCGACGAATTCCGCGACCGGCACTTCCTCGGCGCGGCGCGTGAGATCGAAGCCGAGCGCGTCGAAATCGATCGCGTCGCGGTACGCGCTCAGGTTGTTGCGCAATACCTTGCGGCGCTGCGCGAACGCGGCTTTGACGACGTCGCTCAGCACGGTTTCGTCGACTTCGGGCAACTCGTGCGGCGCGAGCGGAATCATCCGCACGATCGCGGAATTCACCTTCGGCGGCGGATTGAACGATTCGGGCGGCACGTCGATCAGCTTGTCCATCACGTAGCGGTATTGCAGCATCACCGAAAGACGCCCGTAGTCCTTGCTCGCAGGTTCGGCGATCATGCGTTCGACCACCTCGTCCTGCAGCATGAAATGCTGGTCGATGACCTTGTGCGCGAACGTCGTCAAATGGAACAGCAGCGGACTCGAAATGTTGTACGGCAGATTGCCGACGATGCGCAGCGTCGGCTTCTCACTTTCGAGCGCGAGCGAAGCGAAATCGAAGTCGAGCGCATCGGCGGAATGCACGACGAGCCTGTCGCCGAAACGCTTTTCCAGACGGCCGATCAGATCGCGATCCAGTTCGACGGCGTGCAGCGGCGACTCGGGCGTGGCAAGCCGCTCGATCAGAGGCTCGGTGAGCGCCGCGAGGCCCGGCCCGATTTCGACCATGCGCTCGCCGCGCTTCGGCGCGATCACATCGACGATGGAATCGATCACGCCCTGATCGACGAGAAAGTTTTGCCCGAAGCGCTTGCGCGCGAAATGGCCTTGGTGTTTGGTCGACATACTGATTCGAATTGATTGCGCGCGAGTTCAGGCGCTGCGCTTGTGGCGCGCCATCGTAACGGCGGCATCGATGGCGGCGATCATGCTGCCCGGATCGGCGCGGCCCGTGCCGGCGAGATCGAGCGCGGTGCCGTGATCCACCGACGTGCGGATGATCGGCAAGCCGAGCGTCACGTTGATGCCTTCGCCGAAGGTCGCGTACTTCAGCACCGGCAAGCCCTGGTCGTGGAACATCGCGAGCACGCAATCGGCGTCTCTCAGATAGCGCGGCTGGAACAGCGTATCGGCGGGATACGGACCGGGCGCATCGATGCCGAGCACGCGGGCGCGTTCGAGCGCAGGCGTGATGACGTCGATTTCCTCGCGGCCCAGATAGCCGTTTTCGCCCGCGTGCGGATTGAGCCCGGTGACGAGAATGCGCGGCGCGGGCAAGCCGAAATGCGCGCGCAGATCGTGATCGATGATGGTGAGCGTTTCGACGAGACCGTCGATGCTGAGCGCCGCCGACACGTCCTTCAGCGGCAGATGCGTGGTCGCGAGCGCGACGCGCAACGGACGTTCGCTGGAACCCGCGAGCATCATCACGACGCGCGGCGTATGCGTGCGCTCGGCGAGGTATTCGGTGTGGCCGGTGAAGGGCACGCCGGCATCGTTGATGGTGCTCTTTTGCAGCGGCGCGGTGACGATGGCGTCGAACCGGCCGGAGACCGCGCCGTCGATGGCGGCATCGAGCAGACCGAGCACGTAGCGCCCGTTCGCCGCATTCAGTTTGCCCCCTTCGGCGGGAACGGCGAGCGCGTGATGTTCGATGTCGACCGAGTCGGGCCATGCGCCGCCCGCGCGGGACGTGAGCAGATCGCGATCGCCGAGCACCGTGAAGCGCGCCGATGGCCAGCGCTCGCGCGCCTCGCTTAGCGCCGTCGCCGTCAGTTCCGGGCCGACGCCGGCCGGCTCGCCGGTCGTAATGGCGATGGCGAGCGGTCGGGCATCGGCATTCATGCTGTTACTGCGCTTGGGCAGCGACGCCCTTGTACTGCACGTACGCGGTGTCGCGCAGTTCGCGCAGCCAGTCGGAATACGCCTGCTCGGCCTTGCGCTGGCCGATCGCCTGACGCGCGATGTCGAGTTGCTGCGACGCCGATCCTTCCGCATCCCGGCGAGCGAGCACCTGAATCAGGTGATAGCCGTACTCGCTGCGCACCGGATCGCTGACCGCGCCGTCCTGCAGGTTGTTCATCGCGCGCTCGAATTCCGGCACGGTCTCGCCCGGGCTGATCCAGCCAAGATCGCCGCCTTGCGACGCCGAACCGTCCTGCGAATACGTGCGCGCGAAGTTGGCGAAATCGCCGCCGTTCGCGACCTGCTGCTTGATGTCGAGCAGCCGCTGGCGCGCGGCCTGTTCCGACATGCCGTCCGACACGCGCAGCAGGATGTGGCGCACGTGCGTCTGCACGAGTTTCGGCGCATCGCCGGCGGTGCCCTGGCTCGCGCGGCGATCCACCAGCTTGATGATTTCGAAGCCGCCGTCGGTCCGCAACAGCGTCGGCACGACCTGGCCCGGCCGCAGCGTCGACACTGCAGTCACGATGCCCGCCGGCAGCGAGCCGGGCGCGCGAAAACCGAGATCGCCGCCCTTGCCGGCGTCCGTGTCCTGCGAATTCTGCTTTGCGAGCTTGGCGAAATCGTCGCCGGCTTGCGCCTGCTTGAGCACGGCTTCGGCCTGCGCCTGAACCTTCGCGACTTCGCTTTCCGGCGCGTCCGACGGCAGCTTGAACATGATGTGCTGCAAACGCAGATCGCTCGCGTTGCGCGCGCCCGGACCGCGCTGGCTGGCGATGTAGTTCGCCACTTCGCCGTCGGACACGGTGATCTTGCTATCCACTTCCTTTTCGCGCAGCTTCGAGAGCGTGAGCTCCGTGCGCGCGTCGCGCATGAAGGTGGACCAGGGCACGCCCTGCGCCTCGATGCGCGAGCGGTAGACGTCGAGCGTCATCTGGTTTTGCTGCGCGAGACGCGCGAGCGTGCGGTTCACGGTGGCGTCGTCGATGACAATGCCGTCTTCCTTCGCCTTCTGGAGCTGAATGCGCTCGATCACCATCTGATCGAGCACTTGCCGCTGCATCTGATCCGCAGGCGGCACCGGCGCGTTTTGCTGCTGGAGACGCTTGACGATGAGGGCGGTGCGCTCTTCCAGCTCGCGCTGCGTAATGACGCCGTCGTTCACCACCGCGACGACGGAATCCGCGACCTGCACATTGCGATTCGACAACGCCTGCGCACCGGCCGGCGAACTCAGGATCAGCGCGCCGACCAGCACGCCCGCTGCGATTGCCGTCGATCGAAACATATTCACGTTTGCCACAGATACTCCATCAAATACGGACTTCACCGTTCGTGTCCTGCTTGTGTGTCCTGCCCTGCGCGGCCGCCGACGCGCTCTTCGCTGCACGTCCGTGGACGCCCCGAGCCCGATCCGGCCTCACTCGTAATCGCTGTACCGGGAGAGCGGCGGCGCCGCCGCCGGCGGAGGCTGATAACCCTGAACGCTCGCGCGGAACGCGCTGACGAGCCCGTTGTCGACGTTCGACAAGCCCTTGAACGTCAGCTGCGCGAGCACGCGCGTGCCCGAGGACGGCTGGCCCAGCGTGTTCACGCCGTTGGCGTAGCGCTGCATGCCGAAGCCGAACGCCCAGCAGTCGGCATCGTACTGGAAGCCCAGAAGCCCGTCGACGAGACGATGGCTCGCGAGATCATAGTTCACGCGGCCGACGGCATAGAGACGGTTCGTGAGCGGCCATTCCCCCGAGACCAGGATCTGGTTGATCGGCTCGTTCACCAGCGTTGTCTGGTTCGAACGCGTGTAGCGATAGCCGACGTTGATCACCTTGCGCGCGCCGGGACTGAACGCAAAACCGATGCTCGAGCGCACGAGCTGGTTGTTGTCCACATTATATTGGAACGCAGTTTCCGAAGCGAAACCAGCACCCAGCTTGATGGCCGCGCCGGCGATCAGGTCGGAGTGCTTTGCCTGTCCCGGCGGCTGATCCGGCGAGATCGTGACGCGCTGGCTCTGGAAATAATACTGCTGCGCGATGACGAAACGCGCACGCTCGTCGCCCGTCGCCGGGTTGATGAAGCGCGTGGTCAGGCCGGCCGTCAGGCGATTTGCGTCCGCGATCCGGTCGTTGCCGACAAACGTGTTCGGCGTGTAGATCTCAGCGAGACCGAAGTCGGCTTCGGCGGTATCGAAGATCGGCGCAAAGTCCTGATTGTGATACGGCGTGTAGACGTAGTAGAGCCGTGGCTCCAGTGTCTGGATGTAGTCCTGCCCGAAAAGCCGCACCGAGCGGTCGAACACGAGGCCCGTGTCGAAGCTGAGCGTCGGGATCGACTCGGTGAAATTCTTCGGCTGTCCCGCGACCGGCGGCGACGAACCCGCGACCTGCGTCGTCGCGATATGGCTCAGATCGTACGACGCGAAGTGCCATTGCACTTTCGGCGTGACGAAATAACCGGGCGCATTGACGCCGTAGCTCAGGTACGGATTGAAGTACAGTCGGTTGCCGTCGGTGGCGCCGTCGGTCGTGATCGTGAAGCGCGTGGCGTCCAGTTCCGCGCCGTAGTCGAAGCCGCCGACGTTGTACTTGTTGTACTGAACGTTGACCTGCGGCTCGCGGGCGTACGGCGGCGTCGAGGGTTGCAGCGTCTGCCAGCGCTGTTCGCGCGCGAGCACCGACCACGGGCCGTTGTTGTACGTGAGCCCCGCTTCCTGCTGATACAGCAGTTGCGTGCCGTTCAGGAACTGATTCGACGCGTTGCCCAGGTCTTCCGGATATTGGTCGTCCGAAACCTTGTTGTAATTGATATAACCGCCGAAGCCGCTACCGAAGTTCTGACGGTGCTGCCAGAAGATCGCATAGCGGTTCGAGTGCGTCACGCGATCGTCGGGCAGGTAGTTGACGTCGAGCGAGCCTGAGTACGTGGGCGACAGGTAGCGATACGTCGCCTCGCCCAACACGCCGCGCTTCGTCATGATGCGCGGCGTGACGGTCAGATCGCGATTGGGCGCGATATTGAAATAGTACGGGACCGTCAGTTCGAAGCCGGTCGTCGAACTGAGCGTGAAGGTCGGCGGCAGAAGGCCGCTGCGACGGTCGCCGGTCAGCGGAAACGACAGCCACGGGCTGCCGAAAACCGGCACGCCCTGGAAGAACAGCACGCCATTGTGCGCGATGCCCTCTTCAGCGCCGGTGTCGAAATCGAACGACGTGCCCTTGATGTACCACGCCGGATCGGACTCGCACTGGCAGGCCGTATACGTGCCGTGGTCGATGCGCGCCCGCTCGTTGTCGATCATGTCGGCGCGGGCGGCGCTGCCGGAGCCACCCGTGAGGTTGAAACGGTACTTCGGGTTCGTCATGAACCCTTCATTCGCTTCCACCTTCAGATGCGCTTCGGGACCGACGAACGACACGCCGTTGTTGATCAGCCTGACATTGCCGAAAGCATCGGCCATGTCGGTGTCCTGGTCGTAGTGGAGCGCGTCGCCCTTGATGACCGTGACCGTGCGCCGGATCTCCGCCGAGCCCTTCGCCGCCATGTCTTCGTCGGTCGTGCCCGTCGCCTTGTCACTGAGGAGGAAGGTCGAGGGCTGCTGGCCGTTTTGCAGCGGGCGTTCCTGGAGCTCCGGCGCGAGGCGCAGGCTGCCCGGGCCGTCGAGCGGCTGCGGATAGGCGGCGTCGCCCACGAGCTGCGCGTGGGCAAGAGCGGGCATCAAGCCTGGAACGGATAGAAGCGCAGCGACGAGCCGCCGCCTGCGTGGCTTGTCGTCGCCTTTGATTTTCGATACGGGAAACTGTCGTGGCGGCATGTATGGGTGGCGGTTCGATCCCGTTCGCGTCCCACGCGCCCGATGCCGCCGGGCAGGCGGCCGCGCCTTTCCGCAGTCACGAACTTGACGGTCCGTTGCTAAGCGGGGACGACACTCGATCGAACGGTGACGCTCACAGTCGTCGGGAGCCTGGTGCCAGGCGTGAAACGGATCGCTTAAAAAAGTCGTGGGGTATTATATGGCAAGATGTTTGGCCCCTCGAATTTATGACGCACATTCCTTCCGACGCCCGCCTGAACCAGCTTCGCTCGTGGCTCGAAAACGTCGCCGGACCCTACCGGCTGAACGTCGCGGGCCTCGCTCCCGCCTCCGCCGATGCCAGCTTTCGCCGCTATTTCAGGCTCGAGAGCGATTCGGCGTTCGGCAAAACGCTCATCGCCGTCGATGCGCCGCCGCCGGAAAAATGCCGCGAATTCGTGCAGGTCGCCGGGCTTCTCGAGGCCGCGAACGTGCATGTGCCGAAAGTTTTGGAAACGGATTTCGACGCCGGTTTCATGCTGCTCACCGATCTCGGCACGACGACTTACATGTCGGTGCTCGACGAAAAGAACGCGCGGCCGATGATGCGCGCCGCGATCGACACGCTGATCCGCTTTCAGCAAACCGCGCGCGAAGGCGTGCTGCCGCCGTTCGACGAGGCGTTCCTGCGCCGCGAGATGGAGCTGATGCCCGAGTGGTTCATCGGACGCCATCTGGGCCGTGAAGTCGCCGCCGACGAACGCAAGACGCTCGACGCCACGTTCACGCTGCTCGTGCAAAGCGCGCTCGCGCAGCCGCAGACTTTCATGCTGCGTGACTTCATGCCGCGCAATCTGATGGTGTGCGAGCCGAATCCGGGCGTGCTGGACTTTCAGGACGCGGTGTACGGCCCGATCACGTACGACATGGCCTCGCTCATGCGCGACGCGTTCATCAGCTGGGAAGAAGAGTTTCAGCTCGATTGCGTCGCGTATTACTGGGAGCGCGCAAAAAAGGCCGGACTTCCCGTCGATGAGGATTTCGGCGAGTTCTATCGCCAGCTCGAATGGATGGGCCTGCAGCGCCACATCAAGGTGCTCGGCCTCTTCGCGCGGATTCACTATCGCGACGGCAAGCCGCGCTATCTCGCCGATCTGCCGCGCTTCATCGGTTATGCGCGCAAGGTCGCGGAACGCTACGCGCCGCTGTGGCCGTTCGCGCGTCTGCTCGATTCGCTGGAAGGGCGCGCGGTCGATGTCGGCTACACCTTTTGATTCACGATGACGCACGCTTTGAAAACGGCGATGATCTTCGCCGCCGGACGCGGCGAACGCATGCGCCCGCTCACCGACCTCTGTCCGAAGCCGTTGCTGCCGGTCGGCGGAAAGCCTTTGATCATGTGGCAGATCGAGCGTCTCGCGGCGGCGGGCGTCGAAACGATCGTCATCAATCATGCGTGGCTCGGCGATCAGATCGAAAGCGCGCTCGGCGACGGTTCTCAAAGGGGCGTCGAGCTGCGCTATTCGGCCGAGACCGAAGCGCTGGAGACGGCGGGCGGCATCGCACGGGCGCGTCATCTGATCGGCGATGACGTGTTCATCGCGGTAAGCGGCGACGTCTTTTGCGACTTCGATTACGCGACCTTGCGCGAGCGCGCCTCGACGCTCGCTTCGATGCCCTCGCCCGGCATGCATCTCGTGATGGTGCCGAATCCGCCGTTCCATCCGAAGGGCGACTTCGCGCTGAACGACGGCACGCTCGCGCTGGAAGGCGAGCCGCGCTATACGTTCGGCAACATCGGTCTGTACGACACGCGCATGTTCGACGATCTCGCACCCGGCACGCGCCGCGCACTCACGCCGTACTATCGCGAAACCATCGCGGCCGGGCGCGCGAGCGGCGAGCTCTACGAAGGCCGATGGGAAAACGTCGGCACGCCCGCGCAGCTCCGCGCACTCGACGAGGAACTGCGGGCGGGGTGAGCTTCGGAGATTGGGACGCATCCGATGGTAAAATGCGCGGTTCTCGCGTCTTTTCCTTCCATTGCGACAAGCAATCATGTCCGATACCCGTCCCGATACCCTCTTTGCGCTCACCGCGCTCTCGCCGCTCGACGGCCGCTATGCCGCCAAGACCGAAGCCCTGCGCGACTGGCTTTCCGAAGCCGCGTTCATGCGCCATCGCGTGACGGTTGAGATTCACTGGCTGATCGCGTTGTCGCGCGCGGGTTTGGCCGAAGTGCCGCGCTTCTCCGACGCTTCCGAACAGTTCCTGCTGGGCCTCGCCGAGCGCTTCACCGCGCACGATGCGGCGCGCATCAAGGACATCGAACGCGTGACGAATCACGACGTGAAGGCCGTCGAATACTGGCTCAAGGAGTCGGTCAAGGGTCAGCCGGAACTGGAGCGCGCAAGCGAATTCATCCACTTCGCGTGCACGTCGGAAGACATCAACAACACATCGCACGGTCTGATGCTGGCCGGCGCGCGCGAACGCGTGATTTTGCCCGCGCTGCGCTCGGTGCATGAACGTCTCGTGAAGCTCGCGCACATGCACGCAGAGCAGCCCATGCTTTCGCGCACGCACGGTCAGCCCGCCAGCCCGACGACGCTCGGCAAGGAAATCGCCAATGTCGCGGCGCGTCTTGCGCGCGCGATCACGCGTATCGAGAAGGTCGAACTGCTCGGCAAGATGAACGGCGCGGTCGGCAACTTCAACGCGCATCTGTCGGCGTATCCGGACTTCGACTGGGAAGCGTTCTCGAAAGATGTCGTCGAAAATCGGCTGAAGCTCACGTTCAATCCGTACACGATCCAGATCGAGCCGCACGATTACATGGCCGAACTGTTCGACGCCGTCGCGCGCGCGAACACGATTCTGCTCGACCTCGATCGCGATGTGTGGGGCTACATTTCGCTCGGCTATTTCAAGCAGAAGACGAAGGCCGGTGAAATCGGCTCGTCGACGATGCCGCACAAGGTCAATCCGATCGACTTCGAGAACTCGGAAGGCAATCTCGGCCTCGCGAACGCGACGCTGCGCCATCTCGCGGACAAGCTGCCGGTCTCGCGCTGGCAGCGCGATCTGACCGATTCGACGGTGCTGCGCAATATCGGCGTCGCCTTCGGGTACTCGCTGCTCGCTTACGACGCGCTGATCCGTGGCCTCGACAAGCTCGAAGTGAACGCGGCGCGTCTGAACGAAGATCTCGACAATACGTGGGAAGTGCTGGCCGAGCCGGTGCAGACGGTGATGCGCCGCTACGGCATCGAGAACCCGTATGAGCAATTGAAGGAACTGACGCGCGGCAAGGGCATCACGCGCGAGGCGCTGCAGACGTTCATCGGCGGGCTGGCGATTCCGGCCGACGCGAAGAAGCTGCTCCTTGAGATGACACCCGGCTCGTATATCGGCAAGGCGGTGGAGCTGGCGAAGCGGATCAGCTAAGCAAAAAGGCAAAAGCCTCGGAATTCCGGGGCTTTTTTCATTGGCGCGTCATTTGCGCGTCTTCAACTTCTCGAGCACGTTGTCGACGATCTGCTCGGGCGTGAGCTCGATGCTTTCCGTAATCGCCTCGTCCTCGCCGGGTTCTTCCAGTGTGTCCAGTTGGCTCTGCAACAGCGACGGATCGAAGAAGTGTCCGGTGCGCGAACCGAGACGCTCGCGAAGCACATCCATCGTGCCGTGCAGATAGATGAAGCACACGTCGCGATCGCCGTCGCGCAGGATGTCGCGATACGAGCGTTTCAGCGACGAGCACGTAAATACCGCCGTCTCGCCCGCACGTTGCTTTTCCTCGATCGCGGCACGAATGGTCTTGAGCCACGGCCAGCGATCCTCGTCGGTCAGCGGGATGCCCTTGTGCATCTTCTCCTTGTTCGCGGCGCTGTGGAACGCGTCGCCGTCGGTGAAAGTGCAGTGCAGCCGCTCCGCCAGCATCTCGCCGATGAGGGACTTGCCGGCACCCGACACGCCCATTGCGATCAAAATCATCGAAGTCTCCTTACACGAACATCGCGAGCACGAAGGTCAAGCCCAGGCCCATCAGAGAGATGATCGTTTCGAGCAACGACCACGTCTTGAACGTCTGACCGACCGTCATCCCGAAATACTCTTTGATCAACCAGAAGCCGCCGTCGTTCACATGCGAGAAGATCAGCGAGCCGGAGCCGGTGGCGAGCACCAGCAGTTCCGGGCTCGTGTGACCGCCCGCCGCGGCGGCGATCGGCGCAACGATGCCGCAGGCGGTGGTCATCGCGACCGTGGCCGAGCCTGTCGCCAGACGGATCAGCGCGGCGACGAACCAGCCAAGCAACAGCGGCGACAGGCTCGCCGACGACGCGGTCGCGACGATCTGCTGCGAAATGCCGCTATCGCGCAGAACCTGGCCGAAGCCGCCGCCAGCGCCGACGATCAGCGTAATGCCCGCGATCGGCGCTAGGCACTCGCCGCAGAACTTCTGAATCTGCTCACGGTTGAAGCCCTGCTTCGCGCCGAACGTCCAGAAGCTGACCAGCACGGCGATCAACAGCGCCATATCCGACTGGCCGATGAAACGCAGCAAATCGTTCGGCAGCGTTTTCGGCGTGAAAACCAGATCGGCCCAGCTCCCGATCAACATCAGAATGACTGGCAGCAGAATGGTGAACAACGTGATGCCGAAGCTCGGCAAATCGCGCTTCTTCTCGGTATCGCCGTGCTTCTGGGTGAACTGGTCGGCGAGCGCGTTGGCGTCGGGCAGCTTGATGTATTTGTGGATCAACAGCGCGAACAGCGGGCCGGCGACGATTGCAGTCGGCACGCCGACGATCAGACCGTAGGCGATTGTCTTTCCGATATCGGCGTGGTACGCCTGCACCGCGAGCAACGCAGCCGGGTGCGGCGGAATCAGACCGTGCACGACCGAGAGACCCGCCACCATCGGTAGACCGATCAACAGCAGCGACTTGCCGGTGCGCTTCGCGACGTTGAACGCAATGGGAATCAGCAGCACGAAGCCCACTTCGAAGAACACCGGCAAGCCGACGATGATCGCGACGACCATCATCGCCCAGTGAATGTTCTTCTCACCGAAGAGATTGATCAGCGTATTGGCGATGCGCTCGGCTCCGCCCGATTCGGCCATCATCTTGCCGAGCATCGTGCCAAGGCCGACGACGACAGCAATGTGACCGAGCGTATTTCCGTTGCCGGTTTCGAACGACTTCACGATTTTGTCCATCGGCATGCCGACCGCGAGGGCAAGCAATACGGACACGATCATGAGAACGAGGAACGGGTAAACCTTATAGCGGGCGATCATCAGGATCAGAACCGCGATCGCGATCACCGCGTAGAGCAGTAGCATGCTCCCGTGGACGGCTGGCATAACGCCTCCTTGATTTTGTTGAGGTTTTCTGCGCTATGTATGCGTTTGCCGTCGTTGCACTGCACACGCGGCAACATCCGGCAAGCGCAAACACGGCGCTGGGCAACGGAATTTTACTTGTAAGCGAGGAAGTCGGCCGAGAAATGGCAGCGAGAAGCGCGCGCGTGCGAAACGCGGCCCCGCTTCCCACCGGACATCCAATTGGCGCGCGCGGCTTCCGCTTGGCCTGAGCTGCGGATTGTCGGCGCGGAACCACGATTACTTGGCGATCCTTGCAATCCGGACGGCGTCCCGCCACACGGACATGTCGTCCGGATCGTTAGCTTCTTGCCGGTAAGCCGCTAATGTGGCGCCCTGACCGTCTGCCAGGTTGCATACCGCGCCGCCAGAACTCTACTTGCCTCGCGCCATGGCATCTCGGCGACTCAGCCCCCCCCCGGTTAAAAGTAGTTCAGCGGATTTTCCCACTGCTGCGACACGACGATATCGGTATGCTTGGCAAGATACGTCGAGGTGTCGAAGCGTCCGAGAAACACCGCCTTGTGATTCCGCACGATGTCCAGCTGGTTCTTCAGCGCAATGAATTCGCGGCACTGCGTGGCCAGATGCTGCGCGTTGGTCACCTGAAGCAATTGAATGTCGTCGGGCCGTTCGCGATAAGCCAATTCCGCGATCATCGCCGGATAAAGACAGAATTTCACGATAATGATATTTGGCTCCATCACGCTCAGGCGACGCGGCCACGTGTGCGGCTGATGCTCGCCCGGAATGCGGAGACGAAGCGGTACGCGCCTTCAGGAAAATGGGGCTCCAGATGAATTGCACCATCCGCGCGGTTTGACGACGCTTGACTTCAAAGTACGGCGCGCTGATATTCGCAACTTGCGGAATTCAGATGTCGTCGTAGCGTTGATTGACGAACAGGTTGTAGACGAAAGTCGGTCTTTTGAACAGAATCTACTCCATCGCTTGGACGTATTCGAAACCGCAACAATAAGAGATGAGGCGCGCGCACCGCTCCTTCAGATAAGCCGTCGCGTTCGCGTCGATCTGGCCACCAAGCTCGATCAACACATCCACCTTGTCCTTCGCATCATCGAATTTGACGGTGAGCCAGCGCTCGAGATCCCAGGGCAATTGGTTCGTGTTCGCCACATGCGTCGTGTTGAGGAGCACGACGCGCTCGACGTTCGGAAAGTTCTTGAGTGCTTGCGCGAGAAGCACCGCGTTCTGCTTGATACCGTTGTTCCACAACGTTTCGGCCTCGTGAAACAGGCCGATCGTATGCCAATTCGCAACTTCTTCATTCCAGTTAACGCAGTTGCCTCGCGGCAGATGCTTGAATCCCGAACTCACGCCTTCGCGTAGACGGCCTCGATCGCCCGCGTGTAGATCCGCACGTTGTCTTCGTTTTCCGGGTCGAGCGTGTGAAGGAACTTCTTCGCGGTCGCGCGATAGCTTTCGAGATTGGCATCGTGCTCGGCGAAGGCGCGAAGCAACGTGCGGCCACCCTCTTCGCAATCGAATTCGTGATAGCGATAGCCGCACTCGCCGATAAGATGCGAGTTGTGAATCAGCGGATAGCCGCCGTAGAGCGCTTCGTAATAAACGTAGTTCTGCGGGTTCTCCCACTGATGGCTCACGACCGCATCGACGGAGGCCGGCACGATATGCGCGAAGGGGAAGCGTCCCTCGAAGTTGCCAAGCCCGTGTCTCACGTAATCGAGGCTATGCGCAAAGCCGACGAACGCCGCGTGATCCTTCAGCTTGAACGTGTTGTAGGCCCACACGCGTTCGAGCATGTCCGGATTCTCGCGATGCGCCGCGTCGCAGGCGAGCATTGGGATATAGCTCGTTTTCACCATGCAGACGTTCGGCTCGAAAATGCCCACGCGCCAACGGCGGCGCCCCGGCTGATAACCGAACTTCTGACCGTTGGGCAGCTTTGCCGCTTCACGTTCGAGCACGACCGGGCTCCACAGGTGTGGCATCAGCTTCACCGGCGCGCGGAAGAGCGTTTCGAAATACGGTTTGCAACTGACTTCGTATTCGGGAAGCGTCCAGACTTCGTCGTAAGGCGCGCCCGAAATCAGCAGCGCGTGCTGGAGATTGAAGACCATGCGTTCGATATCGATGACATAGTCGTTACCGACACGCATCGTGATGACCTTGCCGCCCTTCTCGCGGAACTTGATCGCCCATTCCTTGCTGAGCTGCGCGCTCATTTCGATCATGACGTCGAGTTTCGACATGGCCGTTTCCATGTCGATGAGCGGCACGGGTGAATCAGACAGGAAGCGCTTTGCGTCTTCGGGGCCGCCGTCGCCGCCGCCCGTCACAAGATAAGTCGATTTCACGCGCGGCGAGCGCATGAGCAACATCACGAGATAAAGGCAGTTCTGGAAGATGCCGTTTTCCCACAGCGACTGCTCGCCTTTGCGGATAAAAATGGAAACGCCGACGGTGATCCGCTCCGGCATGCGGGATTTGCTTTGCATGTTCATACGCCTACCTCGAGCTTGCTTCCCGCACAGAGGATGATCAACCGTTCTGCGAACGCATCCAGGTTGGCTTGATTGAAAGGACTGACCGCGTCGATGACGCGCTGTGCATCTGCGCGATATGCATTGAGATTGTCGTCATGCTCACGGAACGCGCGCAGCAACTGACGTCCGCCCTCTTGCGCGTCGAAACCCGGATAGTAGTAACCGGCGTCCTTCAGCCACGGCGAATTGTGGACGAGGGGATAGCCGCCATAAAGCACATCCAGGTACAGGTAATTCTGATCGTTGCCCCACTGATGCGACACGACTGCATCGGCGTATTGCGCCATGAAACCAGCGATATCGTTACGGCCATGGAACGTCGCCTTAGAGTCTTTCACAATGTCGAGCGAGTTGGCCATGTACATGAGCGTCGGGTGATCTTTCATGTGCATGGAATTGAGCACATGCATGGCGGACACGCTCGAACGATCCGCGCGATACGCCTCTTCGCAGACGAGCATCGGAATGCTCGACGTTTTCACCACCGAAATATTCGGCTCGAAGATTGCGACCCGGAAACCTTGCGGCTGGATGGCCGGTTGGGCCGACTTGTCCGCGCGGCGCTCGTAGCCGAAGCGCAGACCGTGCTCCTCGACTTCGACGATACGGCTCTCGATGAACTGCGGATGCCAGATGAACGGAATGATATGAACGGGACAGCGATGCAGCGTACGCATCATCGGGACGAAAGCACGATCCTTCAACATCAGCCAGACCTGGTCGTAACGGTCCGCGCGCATGACGTGCACGGGTTTGTCGAACACCGGCGCTTCGACGAGCCCGACGTACGGCTGGCCGCAGCAGTAGTACGCGACTTTCTTGCCACGCGCGCGCATGAGATCGAGCCATTCGGTGTCGAGCGCGCCGCCCATTTCGAAGATGACGTCGACGGCGTCGGTCGCATCATGCGTCCGCATGATGCGCAGGCCTTTCGACGCGGCGTCCACCTGCGGCGGCAATGCGTTCTGGTCGCCCACGTCGATGAGCGAAACACTCTCGATGAACGTAAGCTTTTGAAGCGCTTCCGACAAGAAGATCACGTTCTGGCCCAGGCCGTTTTGCCAGATGCTTTGGCCTTGATGTGTGACGACTGATATTCCGACTCGGATGGTCATCGGATTGGCATCGTTTCGGCCGGCACACTGTTGAACGCTGATGCGGCGGGATCGGCGTTGGTGCGAGCAGCATCGCGCGGAAGTACGGAGGCATGGTGCAGCATGCGCCGAACCGTCCTGATTCGCTTCCGCGATTAAATATATCGGGAACTTCTGAAAGCTAAATATATAGAAAAATCTCTAGAATTCCCAGTGAACCAGGGATTAATGAGACTAGTCTTATGCGAGTCTTAAAATGCGCAAAACGTCTTAAACACAATGCGTTTCGAAATTTGGATTTATACGATTCAAGTATTGATCGAATCGCTTGACGAAAGAGCTTGATGTTCGCGCGCTCGACTGACGGCGCACGCGAAAGCATGTCGGAAGAGGAGCATCGTCGGGCGCGAATTGCCCCTGACCGAAAGGCGAAAAAACAAAACGCGCCCGGCCGCTCGCACGGCCGTGACGCGTTTTCGATTAGTGCAGCAATTACTTATGCGGCGCCAATTCGCTCGCCGCCCGCGCGAGGCGCGTGACTTCCTCCCAATTCTGCGCGGCGAGCGCGGCCTTCGGCGTGAGCCACGACCCACCGACGCACACTACATTCGGCTGCGCCAGGAAGCTCGACGCGGTTTCTGCCGTGATGCCGCCCGTCGGACAGAATTTCAGGTTCGGGAACGGTCCGTAGAACGCCTGAAGCATCGGAATGCCGCCCGCCTGTTGCGCCGGAAAGAACTTGACGATTTCATAGCCGAGTTCCATCGCCGTGATGATATCGCTTGGCGTCATCACGCCCGGCAGAAGCGGCAATCCGGCGTCCTGCGCGGCCTTGTGCATGTCCTTCGTGAGACCGGGCGATACGCCGAATTGCGCGCCCGCCTTCTTCGCCTGCGCGCAATGCTCCGGCTTCGTGATGGTGCCCACGCCGACGACGATATCGTCCGCCAGTTGGCTCGCGCGCTCGATCGCACCGATGCCCGCCGGCGTGCGCAGCGTGATTTCCAGCACCTTCACGCCGCCCGCATGCAGCGCACGCGACACATGCTCGCCTTGCTCGATCGTTTCGAAAGCCAGAACCGGGATCACCGGTCCCAGACGCACGATTTCGCTTACCGTTTTCATTTGATACGACTCCTGGTTTTTGAGCGGCGCCCTTGGGGTCTGTCCGCGGGTTTCTCTCAGGTCCCGGGCGATACGCCCTTCGTTGTTCCGTTCAGTGATTCGTGGCGTGCGCCTTGTTCAGCGCCGACGCCGCCGCCCGCGCATTGTCGCGAAGCGCGTTTCGTTCGGGCGCGGCGGCCGTCGCATGGGCGTGTCCGTCGTGGCTTGCTGCCGCGCCGATCAACGCGCCGAAGACCGACGCGCCCTGCTCCGCCGGCAACGCCGCGCTGCGGAACACGCCGAACAACTCGCGGCCGAAGCCCGCTTCGTTCTCCGCTTGATGCAGCGGAGCCTCGACTTCGCGTGATGCCCACTCGTTCGCATCGATTTCGATGTCGAGCACGCCCGCGGGTGCGTCGATCACGAGCATATCTCCGGTGCGGACCTTGCCGAGCGGACCTTGCAGCAGCGCTTCCGGCGATACGTGAATGACCGCCGGGACCTTGCCCGATGCGCCCGACATGCGTCCATCGGTCACTAACGCTACGTGAAAGCCCTGATCCTGCAATACGCCCAGAAGCGGCGTCAATCGATGCAACTCCGGCATGCCATTCGCGCGCGCGCCCTGGAAACGCACGACGGCGACGAAATCGCGCTTCAGTTCGCCCTTGTCGAACGCTTCCTGCACTTCTTCCTGCGAATTGAAGACGATGGCCGGCGCCTTCACCACGCGATGCTCCGGCGCCACAGCCGATATCTTGATGACGCCGCGCCCGAGCTTGCCCTGCATCAGCCGCAGTCCGCCGTCCGGCTGGAACGGCTCGCCGATCGCGCGCAGCACCTTCGTGTCGTGGCTCTCTGCCGCGCCGTCGACCCATTGCAGTTTGCCGTCGATGAGCTTCGGCTCCTTGGTGTAATGCGACAGCCCTTTGCCGACGACCGTCTGCACGTCCTCATGCAGCAGCCCGCCTTCGAGCAGATTGCGCACGAGGAACGCGACGCCGCCTGCTGCGTGGAAGTGATTCACGTCGGCCTTGCCATTCGGGTAGATCTTCGCGAGCAGCGGTACGACCTGCGACAGCTCGTCGAAATCGTTCCAGTCGATCACGATGCCCGCCGCCCGCGCGATCGCCACGAGATGCAGCGTGTGATTGGTCGAACCGCCCGTCGCGAGCAGCGCAACGATGCCGTTCACGATCGCCTTTTCATCGACGACATGACCGATCGGCGTGTAGTTGCCGCGTTCGAGCGTGATATCGAGCACGCGGCGCGCGGCCTCGGCGGTGAGCGCGTCGCGCAGTTCCGTATGCGGATGCACGAACGCCGCGCTCGGCAGATGCAGGCCCATCACTTCCATCAGCATCTGATTGCTGTTGGCGGTGCCGTAGAACGTGCAGGTGCCGTGACCGTGATACGCCGCCGCCTCGGCTTCGAGCAGCGCGCCGCGATCGCACTTGCCGGTCGCGAATTCCTGGCGCACCTTGGCTTTTTCGTCGTTGGTGAGGCCGCTCGTCATCGGGCCGGCTGGGACGAAAATGGTCGGCAGATGGCCGAACTGCAGCGCGCCGATCGCGAGTCCGGGCACGATCTTGTCGCACACGCCAAGGCACAGCGCCGCGTCGAACATGTTGTGCGTCAGCGCGACGGCCGTGCTCATCGCGATGACTTCCCGCGAGAACAGCGACAGCTCCATGCCCGCGTTGCCTTGCGTGATGCCGTCGCACATAGCCGGCACGCCGCCCGCGAATTGCGCGATGCCGCCATGCGCGCGCGCCGCCTGCTTGATGATGTCCGGAAAGCTCTTGTACGGCGCGTGCGCGGAGAGCATCTCGTTATAAGACGACACGATACCGATGTTCGGCTCGCGCACCGCCTTGATCGCGAACTTTTCTTGGCCCTCGAGGCCGGCGAAGCCGTGCGCGAGATTGGCGCAGGACAGCGCACCGCGCGCCGGGAACAGGCCGTGCGCCGCGTCGATGCGCGCGAGATAGGCTGCGCGCGTCGGTTTGCTGCGTTCGATGATGCGATCGGTGACGTTCTTGAGTTGCGGATGCGGGGAAACCATCGAAGCTCCTTCGTCTCACTCCCGGCTGCCTGCCGTTGAGATTGGGTTGAACATTGCGAGGGACGGCGTTTAGGTCGTTGTCTTGTGATGGTGCCGTGTCTCGCGAGTTTAGGAGAAAAACTACACGATGACAATCGAAAACCTGGCCAGAACGACAAGCAGCCAAATGAATAAGACACTTATCCCACGGATGTTTACGGGATTTCCCTAAGATTCTGCATGGGGCTTATGTAGTATTTGTACAAAACCGATCATCCGTTATAGTCCGTAGCAATTTTCAGAATAGGCGAGAATTCCGATGTTGCTGTCCCAAGTCGAAGCGATGCGCGCGCAACTGCGTCCGTCCGAGCGCAAGCTGGCTGAGTACGTGCTGGAAGCGCCGCGCGAGGTGCTCGACCTTTCGATGACCGAATTCGCCGCGCGCGCGGGCGTCAGCCAGCCGACGATTGCGCGTTTCTGTCAGGCGCTCGGCTTTTCGGGATTTCGCGAGTTCAAGATTCGCTTGGCGCAAGGGGTAGCAGCGGATGTTCCGACCGTGTATCGCGACGTCCGCACAGATGAACCGGCCGCCGGCGTCGCGGCGAAGGTGCTCGACCGGACCATCGGCGCATTGATCGCGGTGCGCAACAGCCTGTCGTCGGACAGTGTCGCGGCCGCGATCGCGATGCTCGCGGAAGCACGGCGCATCGAGTTCTACGGCGCGGGCGGCTCGGGCATCGCCGCGCTCGACATGCAGCACAAATTTTTTCGGTTGGGCGTGCCATCTGTCGCATACTCGGACCCGCACACGTACACCACTTCGGCGGCGCTTCTTGGTGCGGGCGATGTAGTCGTCGCGATATCGAATACGGGACGCACGCGGGACATTCTCGACGCGTGCAGATCGGCGCTGAATGGCGGAGCGAAGGTCATTGCGATCACGCACGGCAATTCGCCGCTCGCGCGTCTCGCCACAGTCGGATTGTTCGCAAACGTCGATGAAGATACCGACATATTTTCGCCGATGACATCGCGCGTTTCACATCTCGCGATCGGCGACATTCTGGCAGTCGGTCTTGCCCTGGCGCGCGGACCCGCGCTGGCGGAAAAGCTCGCGGAAGCGAAGGACGTGCTCGAAGGGCGGCGTGTGGGTGCGTAGACGGCGAAGTTCGCTTCGACGTCGAATGAAGGGCGATGGATCGCTTATTCTTCCCACAAACCCGATGTCTTGCAGGACCATGCAACGTGGACTGTTCCTTCACTGTCGAGCGCTTTGAAATCTGTGTTTATGGCGGAAAGCCGGACGAAGCGCTCGCGCCGCTGTGCGCATGCAATCATTACCTGCGGTCTTCCACGCTGACATAATCGGTACACCCCGACGTCTCCACATGCGGAGCGTGGGCATGTCGTTGCTGGCGATCAACGTGTCGAACATGCGGCTCCCGCCGATTACGTCGGCGATCCGGCATGTTTCAGCGAAAAGCTATTGAAACTTCCGAAAGATGGCCAGCCCCATCGGCCGTCGCACGCGGTGGAGCCAGTCGACTACCCGGCGAAGAAGCCAACGGCAGAGATTAATATCGGTATCAGGAAGGGAAGTGTTCGAGCGCATCGACGGCGCCATGTTCATGCGCGCGTACATGCCCGGCTGGCTGGTCGCGGACACGGTCGAGGAATATATCGAAGCGGCGGTCAGGCTCGCGAACAATCACGAAGAACGCGAATCGCCGCGCCGCTACATGCTTGACAAGAGTGTGGTCCAGCGTTCCTTCGAGGGCCGTCCCGAAGTGTTCGGGGAAATGGTCCTCGATCTGGTGAAGCAGGAACGCGTCAGAACGGCTTGATCACGACGAGCAGCGTCGCGCCGAGCAGCCCGAGCACCGGCAGCTCGTTATACATCCGATACCACTTGTCCGAACGCTTGTTTTCGCCGCGCTGAAATGTGTGCAGCAAGCGCCCGCAATATGCGTGATAGGCGATCAGCAGGACGACGATCGTCAGCTTAGCGTGCAGCCAGCCCTGCCCCGCGCCGATGCCGACGACGAGCCACAGCCACAGCCCGCACGCGAGCGCGGGCACGGCGATGAACGTCATGAAGCGAAAGAGCTTGCGCGCCATGAGCAGCAGGCGCGCGGTGGCCGCGGGGTCTTTCTCCATCGCAAGGTTCACGAAGATGCGCGGCAGATAGAACAGCCCCGCGAACCATGAAGCGACGAGCACGATATGCAGCGATTTGATCCAGAGCATCGGTTCTGATTTTTATTGACGGACTTCGCCGCGCCCCAGCACGACATATTTGAGCGACGTGAGCCCTTCGAGACCGACCGGTCCGCGCGCATGCAGCTTGTCGTTCGAGATGCCGATTTCCGCGCCCAGACCGAATTCGAAGCCGTCCGCGAAACGCGTCGATGCGTTGACCATCACGCTCGCCGAATCGACTTCGCGCAGGAAGCGCATCGCGCGGTCGTGGTCTTCGGTGACGATGGCGTCCGTGTGGTGCGAGCCGTACGTGTTGATGTGCTCGATCGCCTCGTCGAGATCGCCGACGACCTTGATCGCCAGCACCGGCGCCAGATATTCCGTGCTCCAGTCTTCTTCGGTCGCGTCGACGAGCGAGCCGACCTGCGCCGCTTCGAGCACGGCGCGCGCTTGCCCATCGACGCGCAACTCGACGTCCTTCGCCTGGAACGCGCGCGCGAGTTGCGGCAGCGCCTCGTTCGCGATGCCGCGCGCGACGAGCAGCGTTTCCATCGTGTTGCAGGTGCCGTAACGATGCGTCTTCGCGTTGTCGCAAATGGCCGCTGCTTTCGCGAGATCAGCGCGATCGTCGACGTAGACGTGGCAGATGCCGTCGAGATGCTTGATCATCGGCACGCGCGCTTCTTCCATCAGGCGCGCGATCAGGCTCTTGCCGCCGCGCGGCACGATAACGTCGACGAATTCGGTCATCGTGATGAGCTTGCCGACCGCCGCGCGATCCGCCGTCTCGACGACCTGCACCGCGTCCTGCGGCAAGCCCGCCGCTTGGAGCCCGACGCCGATCAGCTTCGCGAGCGCCGTGTTGCATTCGAGCGCCTCGGAGCCACCGCGCAGAATGGTCGCGTTGCCGGATTTGAGACAGAGCGCGGCGGCGTCGATGGTCACGTTGGGCCGCGATTCATAGATGATGCCGATCACGCCGAGCGGCACGCGCATCTGCCCGACCTGAATGCCGCTCGGACGGAACTTGAGCCCGCTGATCTCGCCGATCGGATCGCCCAGCCCGGCGACCTGACGCAAGCCTTCGACCATCGTGTTCAGCGCCTTGTCCGAAAGCGTCAGGCGGTCGATGAACGCCGCGTCGTGACCCTTTTCGCGCGCGCGGGCGAGATCGCGCGCATTCGCTTCCTTGAGCGCTTCGCGCTCGCGCTCGATGGCGTCGGCCACCTTGATGAGCGCCGCGTTCTTCGCCGCCGTCGACGCCCGCGCCATCGCGCGCGACGCCTTGCGGGCGCGGCGGCCGAGGTCGGTCATGTATTGATCGATGTTCATCGTGGGTCTCGTTGCGTCGGCGCTGCGCGCGTCGAAAAGTTCATTCTAAGCTGTTGCACAGATTGCAACAGCGCGTGACGGAAGCGTTCTAGCGACGCGGTCGTGGCGCTGGCGCGGGCTGCGCCGTCTTGCCGCCGTGCGCGACGGCCATCGCCAGTTCGAACATGCCGGCCCACGGATCCGGCGGCGGCTCGCTGCCGCGCTTGCCGGTGCTGCCCGACAGTCCCTTCACCTGCCGATCCAGCCGCGCCGCCAGCGACAGCGCCTTTTCCAGCGCCTCGTCCGTCACGCGCGAGAGCGCCGGGCCGATCAGCCGTTCGCGCGGGCCCCAGACGCGGTTCTCGCGCATGAGTGTCGCGAGCGGCTTGCCCGATGCGACGCCGCGCTTGATGCGCAGCAGCGTGCGAACTTCCTCGACGAGCGCCCACAGCACGAGCACTGCCGCCTCGCCTTCGCCTTTGAGGCCATCGAGCATGCGCGCGAGACGGCCGACATCGCCCGTCAGCATCGCTTCGTTGAGTTTGAACACGTCATAGCGCGCGACGTTCAGCACCGCGTCGTGAATCTGCTCGAACGTGAGCACGCCCTCGGGATACAGCAGCCCGAGCTTCTGGATTTCCTGATGCGCGGCGAGCAGATTGCCTTCCACGCGTTCCGCGATGAACAACAGCGCGCGCCGCCCTTCCTCGCCCGGGGCGACACGCTGGCCTTGCAGCGCAAGCCGCTGGCCGACCCACATCGGCAACTGCGCGCGCTCGATCGGATCGACCTTCAACGCGACGCCCGCGCCCAGCAACGCCGTGAACCAGCCGGATTTCTGCGTCGCGCCGTCGAGACGCGGCAGCGTGACGAGTGTCACGACGTCCGGGTTATCGGCGTCGGCGAGCGTCTTCAGCGCTTCCGCGCCTTCCTTGCCGGGCTTGCCGGTCGGAATGCGCAGTTCGATCAGTTGACGGTCGCCGAACAGCGACATCGACTGCGTTGCGCCGATGAGCGCGCTCCAGTCGAATCCACGCTCGACCGTGAACACCGTGCGATCGGTGAAGCCCGCCGCGCGCGCCGTTGCCCGAATGCGGTCGCACGCTTCCTGCGCGAGCAGATGCTCGTCGCCGTAGACGACGTACAGCCCTTTCAGGCCTTTCGCGAGATGCGCTTCGAGCGCGTCGAGCTTCAGTTGCATGATGCCAAGCGAACCCGGCCGATCAAAGCGGCGGCACCGGCAGCGGCGCGCGCGGCGAGACGCCCGGTGTCTGCTCGCCCGGCGCCGGATGCAGCGAACGCACGGTCGCGAGACGGCGCGTCAGCTGATCGACGGCGTCGTTGCGCATGTCGTTGTAGAGCAGCGTCGCTTCCTGCGATTTCGCGAGCGTGTATTGATCGCTGTATGTCATCGAGCGATTCAGCGCGATGGTGCTCGGCGGAATCAGTAACGTGCCGTCGGCGCCGAGCAGTGTGTAGTTCAGCGAGAAGACGAGCTCGTATTCCTGAATCACGCCCTGCGCGTTCAGGCTCAACGTGCGCATGCCCTGGCCTTCGTTCAGATTGAGCGTCGCGTCCGGCTTCTCGAACGGTTTGACGATCACGGTGTCGCTGCCGCCCTGAACCATGCGCTCGAGGCGCGCGACCATCTGCGGCGTGCCGCCGGTGATCGCGAGCCGCTTGAACGCGTAGTCCTGCTGGCCGCGAAGCTGGAAGCCGCACGCGGACAGCATCGCCGCGCCGCCGAGGAGCGGGACGAACGAGAGAAACGAGCGCCTGCTCGCGCTGACTTTGCCGGTCACATCCACTCCCTTGGTTGTGCGCATCAGACGACCACGTTGACGAGACGCCCCGGCACCACGATCACCTTCTTCGGTGTGCGGCCTTCGGCGAACTTCTCGAACATTTCGTGCGCGATCGCGGCCTTTTCGATGTCTTCGCGCGATGCCTCCTTCGCGACCGTCAGCGCGCCGCGTACCTTGCCGTTGACCTGCAGCACCAGCTCGATTTCCGACTGCTCGAGCGCGGCTTCGTCGACCTTCGGCCAGGGCGCGTCGAGGAGCGGGCCGAATTCATTCTCGTAGCCGAGTTCCGACCACAACTGGAACGTGATGTGCGGCACGACCGGATACAGCACGCGCAACAGCACGCCGAAGGTTTCGTTCAGCACGCCGGCGCCAACGTTCTTCGCGCCTTCGACCGCGTTGAGCATCTTCATGGCGGCGGACACGACCGTGTTGTACTGCAGACGGCCGTAGTCGAAATCGGCCTGCTTCAGCACGGTATAGATTTCGCGGCGCAAGGTCTTCTCGGCGTCGCCGAGTTTCGAGGCGTCGAGCTTCGCGTGCTGACGCAGCGCATCGGCGTTGTCATGCGCGAAGTGCCACACGCGGCGCAGGAAGCGGCTCGCGCCTTCGACGCCCGCGCCCGACCATTCGAGCGACTGCTCGGGCGGTGCGGCGAACATCACGAAAAGACGGGCCGTGTCGGCGCCGTACTGATCGATCAGCGTTTGCGGATCGACGCCGTTGTTCTTCGACTTCGACATCTTCTCGACGCCGCCGAGCACGACCGGCTTGCCGTCCGCGTTCAGCGTCGCGCCCGTCGGGCGGCCCTTTTCATCGTGCGTGACCGTGACTTCGAGCGGGTTGTACCAAGTCTTCTTGCCGCTCGCGTCCTCGCGATAGAACGTTTCGTTCAGCACCATGCCCTGCGTGAGCAGATTCTTCGCGGGCTCGCTGAACTTGATGAGGCCCATGTCGCGCATGACCTTGGTCCAGAAGCGCGAGTACAAGAGGTGCAGAATCGCGTGCTCGATGCCGCCGATGTACTGATCCATCGGCATCCAGTAATCGGTGCGCTCGTCGACCATCGTCGGCGCGTCCGGCGCGGTGTAGCGCGAGAAGTACCAGGACGAATCGACGAAGGTGTCCATCGTGTCGGTTTCGCGCTTCGCCGCCGCGCCGCACTTCGGGCACATGCAGTTCACGAACGCTTCCGACTTCGCGAGCGGGTTGCCCGAGCCGTCCGGCACGAGGTCTTCCGGCAGCACGACCGGCAGATCTTTCTCCGGCACCGGCACGTCGCCGCACGACGGGCAATGGATGATCGGAATCGGCGTGCCCCAGTAGCGCTGGCGCGAGATGCCCCAGTCGCGCAAACGCCAGGTGACCTGCTTGTCGCCGAGGTTCTTCGCCTTGAGATCGGCGGCGATCGCGTCGATGGCTTCTTCCGTCGTCAGGCCGTCGTACTTGCCGCTGTTGATGAGCCTGCCCGCGGTCTTGTCGCCGTACCATTCTTGCCAGGCGTCGGTCGAGTACGTCTTGCCCTCGACATCGATCACCTGTTTGATCGGCAGCTTGTACTTCTTCGCGAACGCGAAATCGCGCTCGTCGTGCGCCGGCACGCCCATCACCGCGCCTTCGCCGTAGGACATCAGCACGTAATTGCCGATCCACACTTCGACTTGTGCGCCCGTCAGCGGATGCGTGACGAAGAAGCCGGTCGGCACGCCCTTCTTTTCCATCGTCGCGACATCGGCTTCGGCCACGCCACCGCGCTTGCATTCGTCGATGAACGCCTGGAGATCGGCGTTGTCGCGCGCGAGGCGCGTGGCGAGCGGATGCTCCGCCGCGACCGCCGCGAACGTGACGCCCATGATCGTGTCGGCGCGCGTGGTGAATACGCGCAACAGTTTCGCTTCGCCGTCGATTTCATACGGGAAGCCGAAGTTCACGCCGAAGCTCTTGCCGATCCAGTTCTGCTGCATGATCTTGACGCGCTCGGGCCAGCCGAGGCCGTCGAGATCGTCGAGCAGTTGATCCGCGTAATCGGTGATGCGCAGGTAGTACATCGGGATTTCGCGCTTTTCGACGAGCGCGCCCGAGCGCCAGCCGCGCCCGTCGATGACCTGCTCGTTGGCGAGCACGGTCTGATCGACCGGATCCCAGTTGACCGTGCCCGTCTTCTTGTACGCGATGCCCTTTTCCAGCATCTTCAGGAACAGCCACTGGTTCCACTTGTAGTAATCCGGCGAGCAGGTGGCGACTTCGCGCGACCAGTCGATGGCGAGGCCCATCGACTGCATCTGCTTCTTCATGTACGCGATGTTCTCGTACGTCCACTTCGCCGGCGGCACGTTGTTCGCCATCGCCGCGTTTTCGGCGGGCATGCCAAACGCGTCCCAGCCCATCGGCATCAGCGTGTTGTGGCCGTTCATGCGCAAGTAACGGTACATCACGTCGTTGATGGTGTAGTTGCGCACGTGACCCATGTGCAGCTTGCCCGACGGATACGGCAGCATCGAGACGCAATAGAACTTGGGCTTGGCCGACGTCTCGGTCGTCCGGTAGACGTCGTTCGCGCGCCAGTTGCTCTGCGCGGCGGATTCGACGTCGGCGGGTGCGTATTTATCGTGCATGGTGTGGTTTGGCTTTCGGCAAATGCTGGGAACGGACTTTGGGACTCGCCGCTATCGATTCGGGCAACGAGTCCGGGCGCTGCGGCATTGCTGACACGGCGCGGCGTCGGAATTCGGGCCTGCTGGCTCGGGCCAAGGCCCGCCGAACGGGGAAACCGCGATTATACCGTTCGATGCGCGCCGGTTCGCGCGCTTATTGCGCGCGCGCTGGCTGCTGCGGTTTCGCGGGCTGCGTGACGAAGCCGATGCGCTCCAGACCGGCCTGCTGCGCCGCGCCCATTACCTGCGCGATGACGTCGTAGCGCGTCGCGCTCGACGCCCGCAGATGCAGTTCCGGCTTCTGCGCGCTCTTGCCCGCGTCGGCGAAACGCGCGCGCATCTGATCGAAAGTGACGGGCGTGTCGTTCCAGAAGAGCTTGCCGGCGTCGTCGATGGACAGCGTGACGGTTTGCGGCGTCTCGCGCGCGGGCTGCGACGAGACTTTCGGCAAATCGAGCCGGATCGCGTGCGTGAAAAGCGGCGCGGTGATGATGAAGATGACGAGCAGCACGAGCATGACGTCGATGAGCGGCGTCATGTTGATGTCCGCCATCGGCGCACCGTTCGTCTTCTTGTCGAGTCCGCCGAAGGCCATCGCCGCGTTCCTATTCGGCCGGACCGCACACGAACGCATGCAGATCGTGCGCGAATCCGTCGAGTTCCTCGGAAATCTGCCGCACGTAGCGCCCGAGAATGTTGTACGCGAGCACGGCGGGAATCGCGACGACGAGACCGAACGCCGTCATGATGAGCGCCTCGCCGACCGGCCCGGCGACGTTTTCGATCATCGCCTGACCGCTCGACGCGATGTTCGACAGCGCGTGATAAATGCCCCAGACGGTGCCGAGCAAGCCGACGAAAGGCGCCGTGCTCCCCACCGATGCGAGCAGAACCTGACCGAATTCGAGCCTTCGTTGCGAACGCAGCAACGCATGACGCAGCGCGCGCAACACGCGCTCGCTGCGCTCGACGCGGGCGAGCATCGCGCCGGGCATTTCAGCTTCCGATGCGCGCCACGCGGCTTCAGCGAGTGGCAGAAACACACGCTCGCGATCCGCGCGCTGCAATGCGCCGATGCCATCCTTCAAACTCGGCGCCTGCCAGAAACGCTGCAATGCGCGCGGACCTTGCCACTTGGCGCGCGCCAGAATCCACGCCTTCACGAGCAGGAAACACCAGCTCGCGAGCGACATGGCGAGCAGCAGACCCGCGACCGCATGCGTCACGGCATCGCCGGATTGAAGGTAATGAATGACGCCCGTTGCTGCCATAAAAAAAATCAGCGCAGGCCGAGTACGTCCTGCATGTCGAAGAAGCCCTTGTCGTGCCCTTCGAGGAAACGCGCGGCGCGCAGCGCGCCCTGCGCGTACGACAGACGGCTCGCCGACTTGTGCGTGATCTCGATGCGCTCGCCGATGCCCGCGAAGAGCACCGTGTGATCGCCGACGATATCGCCGCCGCGAATCGCGGAAAAGCCGATCGTCGACGGATCGCGCTCGCCGGTCACGCCTTCGCGCGCGTACACGGCGCAGTCCTTCAGATCGCGGCCGAGCGCCTTGGCGATCACTTCGCCCATGCCGAGCGCGGTGCCCGACGGCGCATCCACCTTATGACGATGGTGCGCCTCGATGATCTCGATGTCGTAGCCGGTCGCGAAATGCTTCGCGGCGAATTCGAGCAGCTTCAACGTGACGTTCACGCCGACGCTCATGTTCGGCGCGAACACGACGCCGATCTTCTCGCCCGCCTGCTTCAGTTGCGCCTTTTGCTCGTCCGAAAAACCGGTCGTGCCGACGATCATCTTCACGTTGTGCCGCAGCGCCGCTTCCAGATGCGCCATCGTGCCTTCGGGACGCGTGAAGTCGATGAGGGCGTCGGCGTCGGCGAACACGCGCTCGATGTCGTCCGTCAGCAACACGCCCGTGGTCTTGCCGAGGAACGCGCCCGCGTCCTGTCCGAGCTGCGGCGCGCCGGGGCGGTCGAGGGCGCCGGCGAGTTGCGCTTCGGGCTCGTTGAGGACGGTCTCGATCAGCATCCGGCCCATGCGGCCCGACGCGCCGGCAATGGCGATCTTCATGGCAGTCTCGTGTTGAATCGCGCGCGGCACGCGCGACGGATGATGCGAATGGGCTGTGCGGATGAAGCGGCGCCGCGTCGACGGATGGCGCGGCTTCGTCCTCGAGCGGCTGAACTGCTTACTGGCTTTGCTGCGGCAGATAGAACTGCGCCTGGCCGCTTGCGTTGGCCGGAGCCGGCGACGAACCCGCCGGACCGACCGCGCTGCTGTCCGGAATGTTGATCGTCTGCGGGCGCCGCTGCAGCTGAATCTGCGAGTTGCTGCCGGAACTGTTGGTGGAACCCGGCGCGCCGCCCGAGCTCGTCGGCGCGCTGCTGAACGCCGAGGAGCGCTGACGCCCCGTCGGCATTTCGACTTGCGCCGTTGCGCGGTTCGCGGCCTGCGCGGCTTCCTGGTTCGCATCGCCGGCAAATGCCGCTGCCGTATTCGGTTGCGTCGACGGCTCGCCGACCGGCGCTGTCACCGCCGCGGTCGACGCCACCGGCGCGGATGCCGCCGCCGGCGTCGCAGGCTTCGCGACCTTGACGCCCTTGTCGCCGTCGATTTCGGCGAGCAGCTCGAGGTTCGACGGCAGATTCTCGCCGCCCGACCAGCTCACGACGCGATCGCTCGCGAAGTTGACGACGAAGTCACGCTGCTGAACGACGGATGTCGACCCACGCTTGAAATAGAACACGTAGTCCCAGCGATCGGCGTGGAACATGTCCGTCAGAAGCGGCGTGCCGAGGAGTTGCTTCACCTGATCACGCGACATGCCGACCTGCATCTGCGCCGCGGCTTCCGCCGAAACGAAATTGCCTTGCACAACCGTGATCCGGTACGGCGTGATGCTTTGCGCGATCTTCTGCGTGACGCTGTCGTACGTCGAGCAGCCGGTGAGCAATGCGGCCAAGGTTGCTGCTATTACGGTTCCCCGCATGCGACGGCTCTCCCTGCAATTCGATAAATATTTGGAAAACATTTCACCTTTCACGCGAGGCGCTTCAAGGCCGCACTCATTTCGGCCCTCATTCAGCTAATTCAGCTTGACGCCTTGACGCCGCTTGGGATGTCAGGATTTGGCAAAACGCATTACTATGAGAACCTTGAATTGTACTCTAGGGATGCCTAGCCATGACCAATCCCGCCGATCTCAAGAATATCGGGCTCAAGGCGACCCTGCCCCGCCTCAAGATTCTCGAAATTTTCCAGCACAGTCCGGTGCGCCATCTGACCGCTGAAGACGTGTATCGAAGCCTGCTCAACGAAGAGCTCGATATCGGTCTTGCGACGGTTTATCGCGTGCTCACGCAGTTCGAGCAAGCCGGCCTGCTGTCGCGAAGCAATTTCGAATCGGGCAAGGCCGTCTTCGAGCTCAACGAGGGATCGCACCACGATCACCTCGTGTGCATCGACTGCGGCCGCGTCGAAGAGTTTTTCGATGCGGAGATCGAACGCCGTCAGCAATCGATCGCGAAGGAACGCGGTTTCAAGCTCCACGAGCATGCGCTCGCGCTGTACGGCGCATGCACAAAGGAAAACTGCCCGCACCGCAAGCATTGAGCTTCGCGCGCCGCTCTTGGGCGCGCGGATGAAAAAACCGCCGTTCATCTCGCGATGGACGGCGGTTTCGTTTCGCCCGTACGTTTCATGTTATGCGCATGCTATCGATTCGCAATTGCATTTCGATTACGGCATGTTGTATCAAGCTGCGCGCGCGGCCGCTTCGATCAGCGCATAACGTTCGGGGAGGTCGATTTCGTCGCAATTCGGCAAGTCGCCGCCGCGATCGACGACGATGAAATCGCTCGGCTCGTCGAGCACGATCAGCGGGTGATGCCACACGCCGCGCGCATAGTTCACGCCCTGCCAGCCGCGCGCGTAAAAGGCCCGCAGACCAGCCGCATCGAACTCGTCCGCAGGCGCGACGACCACGAGATAGCGCACGTCCGCGAGCGGCACGAAAGCCTGACTGCCGAGCGGATGGCGCTCCATCATCGAAACCACGACCGGCTGCGGGCGCGGCTGGCCGCGAAACACGTTGATAAGCGGCCGCCCTCCGCTTTCGAAGCCGACTTCCACGTTCGCGAGATCGTGAAAGCGCTCCGTCGTGCCCGCGTTGATCGGGAAATGACGCGCGCCTTCGAGTTCGATGACATCGCCGAACGGGGCGAAGGCTTCGCGCGTGAGCGGTTCGAGCGTCAATGTTTTCATTCGATTCCTCCGAAGAAGCGCGATTCCGCGAGGTGCGTGTCGCGACAGTCGGTCATTTCAATGCCCGGGTTGCGTCGAGTCAGATCGCGTGTGCGTGTTCGTTGCCGTGCGCGCCTTGCTCCGATTGCGGCGCGGCGGGCACGAAGCGATACTCGGCGTCCTGATCGAGCACGCGTTTGGCGCGCGCCCGGTCGATGTCGTTCTCCCAGACGCCGACGACCACCGTCGCCACGCAGTTGCCGATCAGATTCGTCACTGCGCGCGCGATGCCGACGAACCAGTCGACTGGCAGGATCAGCACGAGGCCGAGCACGGGAATGGCGGGAATGGCGGAGAGCGTCGCGGCGAGAATCACGATCGCGGAGCCGGGAATGCCGTGCGCGCCCTTCGACGTCACCAGCGACACGAGCACGACGACGATCAGGTCATGCATCGACAGCGGCGTGTTGGTCGCCTGCGCGATGAAGATCACCGCGAGCGTGAGATAGATCGAGAAGCCGTCAAGGTTGAACGAGTAGCCGGTCGGAATCACGAGACCGACGGTCGAATCCTTCACGCCCATCCATTCGAGCTTGCGCATGATCTGCGGCAGCACGGCATCCGACGACGCGGTGCCGAGCACGATCGACAATTCCTCACGCAGATAGCGCACGAGCTTGAAGATCGAGAAGCCCGCGAGGCGCATCACGATACCCAGCACGACGAAAACGAACAGGAAGCAGCTCGCGTAGAACACAATCACGAGCAGGCCGAGCTGCTTGAGCGACGCGACGCCGTACTGGCCGGTCGTGAAGGCGATCGCGCCGAGCACGCCGAGCGGCGCGAGCTTGATGATGAACGCCATGATGCGGAAAAACACATGCGACAGCTCGTCGATGAAAATCGTCACGCGCTGTGCCTTTTCGCCGAGCATCGAGAGCGCCGAGCCGAACAAGATCGCAAACACGAGCACTTGCAGGATGTCGCCTTTGGCGAAAGCGTCGATCGCGGTGTCGGGGATGATCTTCAACAGGAAGCCCGCGGTGTCCTTCAGGCTTTTTGCGTGCTCCGTGTAGGTCGCGAGCGACGCGGCATTGAGCGAGTGCAGATCGATGTTCATGCCGACGCCCGGCCGCGTGAACCATGCGAGCAGCGCGCCGATGACAAGTGCGAGCGTCGTCATGATCTCGAAGTAGACGACCGCCTTCAGTCCGACGCGTCCCACTTTCTTCAGATCGCCCGCGCTCGCCATGCCGCTCACGACGACGCAGAACACGATCGGTCCGATCACCATCTTGATGAGCTTCAGGAAACCGTCGCCCAAAGGCCGCAACGACTGGCCGAAATGCGGAAACAGCGCGCCGACCACCACGCCGATGACCAGCGCGATCATCACCCTGCCGAACAGCGAATTCAGAAATCTCGACACGACCGTCTCCTCGTGTAATGTCTCGGGACCAGAGCAACTGTTCCGACTGGTCGGACCAGTGCTGTGATGGGGAATATTAGGAAGCCGATATAGAGCCGTCAAGGAAGCATTGGTAGCGGTTTACCCTGTTCCGGCCGGGTACGGAAATGGCCGCGACACGGTCGTTCACACGTGCGCACGGCACGCGCATACAATGGCGGTCAGACCGGCCAATTCAGTTTTCTTCCTATGAAAAACGTCCCGCATACCGTGACCGACGCCGCCATCGCGACCATTCGCGAGCGCATCGAATCGAGCATGTATCCGGTCGGGAGTCTGCTTCCGGCGCAGCGGCAGCTATCGGAAGAACTGGCGATCAGCCGGGCGTCGCTACGCGAGGCGCTCTCGACGCTCGAAGCGCTCGGCATGCTGCATATCCGGCCCGGAAAAGGCGTGTATGTCAGCAGTGCGCAGGCAAGCAACGCACATCCGTGGCGCTTCGGGGATCAGGCGTCGCTGCCCGACACCTATCAGATGCGCTTCGCGCTGGAGGGATTCGTCGCGCGGCTCGCGGCACATTCGATCGGCGACGCGGACATCGACTGGCTCGACGACAATCTCGACTCGCTGCACGCCGCGTTGACGGAATCGGCGCTGGACGAAGCCGCGCAACTCGACTTCGCGTTTCACATGCGTATCGTGAGTCTCGCGGGCAATGCGGCGATCGAATCGATCCTGCGCGGCAGCGCCGACATCATGAAGGAGAGCCAGCGGCTGCCGTTCTATCGGCGCGAACTGGTTTTATCGACGTATCACGAACACGCGGTCATCATCGAGGCTCTGAAGGCGCGCGACGGCGAGAAGGCCGGCCGCGCGATCGAAGGTCACATCGTCAACGCGGCGCAGCGCGCGGGCGTGCATTTTCCCGTTCCGAGCAAAGCTTGAGGCGAAAAAAAGCCGCTCCGAAGAGCGGCTTTGTCGTTTCAGCAGGCTGAAACTTACTTCGCGTTCGCGAGGGCGACCGCCGTATCCAGCATGCGGTTCGAGAAGCCCCATTCGTTGTCGTACCAGCTCGACACCTTCACGAGACGGCCCGACACCTTCGTGAGCGTCGAATCGAACGTCGACGAAGCCGGGTTGTGGTTGTAGTCGATCGAGACCAGCGGCGCATCGTTGTAGCCGAGCACGCCCTTCAGTTCGCCTTCCGACGCTTCCTTCATGATCTTGTTGATCTCTTCGACCGTCGTATCGCGCGCGGCGATGAACGACAGATCGACGACCGACACGTTGATCGTCGGGACGCGGATCGCGTAGCCATCCAGCTTGCCGTTCAGCTCGGGCAGCACGAGGCCGACGGCCGAAGCAGCGCCCGTCTTCGTCGGGATCTGGCTGTGCGTGGCCGAGCGCGCGCGGCGCAGGTCTTCGTGGTACACGTCCGTCAGAACCTGGTCGTTCGTGTAGGCGTGGATCGTGGTCATCAGACCGTTCACCAAGCCGATCTTGTCGTTCAGCGGCTTGACGAGCGGCGCGAGGCAGTTCGTCGTGCACGATGCGTTCGAGATGACCGTGTCCGACGCCTTCAGCACGTTGTGATTCACGCCGTACACGATGGTCGCGTCGACGTCCTTGCCGCCCGGCGCCGAGATGATGACCTTCTTCGCGCCGCCCTTGATGTGCGCGCTCGCCTTTTCCTTCGTCGTGAAGAAGCCGGTGCACTCCATCACCACGTCGACCTTCAGCTCGCCCCACGGCAGTTCGGCCGGGTTGCGGTTCGCCAGAACGCGGATCTTGTCGCCGTTGACGACGAGGTAATCGCCGTCGACCGACACTTCGCCCGGGAACTTGCCGTGCGCCGTGTCGTACTGCGTCAGGTGCGCGTTGGTCTTGGCATCGCCGAGGTCGTTGATGGCGACGATCTCGATGTCGTGCTTCTTGCCGTTTTCATAGAGGGCGCGCAGCGTGTTGCGGCCGATACGGCCATAGCCGTTGATTGCAACGCGAATCGTCATGGTCTATCTCCTTGGCTTAAAAAAACCTGCTTCGCTGACCGCGAATTTTACTGCGCGGCGAGGACGGCCTTCGCCGTCGCGACAACATGCTCCACCGTGAAGCCGAAATGCTTGAACAGCGCGCCCGCCGGAGCCGACTCGCCGAACGTGTCGATGCCGACCACGCCGCCTTCGAGGCCCACGTACTTGCGCCAGAAATCCGTCACGCCCGCTTCGATCGCCACGCGCGCCACGCCCTTCGGCAGCACGCGCTCACGATACTCGGCGTCCTGCTTGTCGAAGACGTTCGTGCACGGCATCGACACGACGCGCGCGCCGATGCCTTCCTTCGCCAGCGCCTCGACGGCTTGCATCGCGAGCTGCACTTCCGAGCCGGTCGCGATGAGGATGATCTTGCGCGCGGGGATATCGTCGTTCCAGTCGCGCAGTACGTAGCCGCCCTTCGCGATGTTGGCGATCTGAATGTCGTTGCGCGGCGAGAATTGCAGGTTCTGGCGGCTGAAAATCAGCGTCGACGGGCCGTTGTGCGCGATCGAATGCGTCCACGCGACCGCCGTTTCCACCGTATCGGCCGGACGCCACGTCTGCAGATTCGGGATCAGGCGCAGGCTCGACACATGTTCGATCGACTGGTGCGTCGGACCGTCTTCGCCGAGACCGATGGAATCGTGCGTGAAGACGAAGATCGAGCGCGACTTCATCAGCGCGGCGACGCGCAGCGCGTTGCGGCTGTAGTCCGAGAACGTCAGGAACGTGCCGCCGAACGGACGATAGCCGCCATGCAGCGCGATGCCGTTGATCGCAGCCGACATGCCGAACTCGCGCACGCCGTAGTTGATGTGATTGCCCCACTGGATGCCCGCGTGTTCCGGATTCGCGTTTTCGGCGTCGCCTGCGGCGCGAACGGCTTTGGAAGCCTTCCAGTTGGTGAGGTTCGAGCCGGTCAGGTCGGCCGAGCCGCCGAGCAGTTCCGGCAGTGCCGCGGCCAGCCCTTCGATGGCGTTCTGCGAGGCCTTGCGCGTCGCGATGGTTTCGGCCTTCTGATTCGCGTCCTCGATGATCTTCGCGGCAGCTTCGGCCCAGTTCGCCGGCAGCTCGCCGCTCATGCGGCGCGTGAATTCGCTCGCTTCCGACGCGTACTTCGCGCGATAGGCGTCGAACGCCTTGTTCCATTCCGCTTCGGCGTGCGTGCCTTGTTCCTTCGCGTCCCACGCCGCATACACTTCCTGCGGAATTTCGAACGGACCGTAGTTCCAGCCGATCGCCGCGCGCGTCGCCGCGATTTCCTTGTCGCCGAGCGGCGCGCCGTGCGCGTCGTGACCGCCCGCCTTCGTCGGCGCGCCCTTGCCGATGACCGTGCGGCAGCAGATCAGCGTCGGCTTGTCCGACTTCTTCGCGGCGGCGATAGCGGCATCGACTGCATCGACGTTGTGGCCGTCCACGGCGCGGATCACGGTCCAGCCATACGCTTCGAAGCGCTTCGGCGTGTCGTCGTGGAACCAGTGCTCGACGTGGCCGTCGATGGAAATGCCGTTGTCGTCGTACAGCGCGATCAGCTTGTTGAGCTTGAGCGTGCCCGCGAGCGAGCACGCTTCGTGCGAAATGCCTTCCATCAGGCAGCCGTCGCCGAGGAACACGTACGTGTAGTGATCGACGATCTTCGCGTCAGCCTTGTTGAATTCGGCGGCGAGCAGCGCCTCGGCGAGCGCCATGCCGACCGCATTGCCGACGCCCTGGCCGAGCGGGCCCGTGGTCGTCTCGACGCCGGCCGTGATGCCGTATTCCGGATGGCCCGGCGTCTTCGAATGCAGTTGACGGAAGTTCTTGAGCTCGCTCATCGGCAGGTCGTAGCCGGTGAGGTGCAGCAGCGAATACAGCAACATCGAGCCGTGACCGTTCGACAACACGAAACGGTCGCGATCGAACCAGTGCGGATTCGCGGGATTGTGCTTCAGATGGCGCGACCACAGCGCGACGCCGATTTCCGCCATGCCCATCGGCATGCCGGGATGGCCAGAGTTGGCTTGTTGAACGGCGTCCATGGCGAGCGCGCGGATTGCGTTGGCCATGAGGGCGGTCTGGCTGGAGGTCGGGATCGTCATGTCGAGTCTGGGCAGGTGCTGAAATGATCCGCGGTGCTTCTCTTGCAGTACTTCTCACTCGGGCCGGACCCGCACACACCACGTTTTCAGGACCGGAACGACTTGGAAACGACGAGAAACGACGAGGATCGGAAGCCCATCATTCTAACAGACCGGTCCGATTGACACGCGTCTGTAAGGGCGCAAATCCGGTGCGTCCGGACGTCCCGGGCGCGGGCATGCTCCGTGCACTTCACGCGTCGCCACACTGTCACGGCAGCATGACAATCCGTGACCTTACACGGTAACGCGCGCGGTCAACGGACGTTCATCTGGCGAAATCCGTCCGGCGCGCGGCGTATCGCGCAGGTTCCTCGCCGCTCCATTGATCGTACGGCTTCATGGCAAAATGTTTCCCAATGTGCAGCAGCAAGGCTTCAAGGAGTGCTTTCGATGACCGACCCTCGCCCCGCCGACGTGCCCTGGCTGACTCCGTATCTCACCGTGCGCGACGCACGCGTGAGCATTGCGTTTTATGAAAAAGCGCTAGGCTTCGCGGTGCGCGACAGCGTCAACGACGACGGCACGGTCATCCATGTCGAGATGACGTATCGCGGGCAGTTGATCGTGATGTTCGCGCCCGAAGGCGCGTACGGTTCGCAGGCGCGCACGCCGAAGAGCGCGGGGCAAATGGCGCCGCAGTCCTTCTATTTATACGTCGATGACGTCGACGCCACGTTCCATCAGGCGCTCGCAGTCGGCGCGAAGGCGCTCATCGAGCCGCAGGACCAGTTCTGGGGCGACCGCTTCGCGCAGATCGAAGATCCGGACGGCTATCGCTGGGCGATCGCGCGGCATCTGCGCTGAGCGCGCAGGCATTCTCACTATCCGCGGACGGCCGAGTCCGCGATCAATTATTCATGCCACGTTTTCATGTCGACGGCCCGCTCTGCGCAGGCCAAACCTTCGCCCTTCCGGATGACGTCGTGCGTCATGTGCACGTCCTGCGTCTGCAAACGGGCGATGCAATCACACTCTTCGATGGCCGCGGCGGCGAATATCGCGGCGAGCTCGTCGATATCGCGAAACGCGCGGCGACCGCGCGCATCGACGAACACAGCGATCGCGAAGCCGAGCCGCCGTATCGCGTGACGCTCGCACAAGGCGTCGCGGGCGGCGACAAGATGGACTGGCTCATCGAGAAGGCGGTGGAACTCGGCGTCTCGGGCATTGCGCCGATCACGGCCGAGCGCGGCGTCGTGCGTCTCGCCGGCGAGCGCGCATTGCGTCGTCAGGCGCACTGGCAGGCGCTCACGCGCGCGGCGTGCGAGCAATGCGGGCGCAATCGCGTGCCCGAGGTTGCGCCGCCGCGCGATCTCGGCGCCTGGCTCGCCGACCTGCCCGCCGCCATCAACGGCGAACTGCGCCTCCTTCTCTCGCCGCGCGCCGAAGTCAGCTTTGCGTCATTGCCCGTCGATCCGCCGGCGAGTCCCGTCACTTTGCTGATCGGGCCGGAAGCGGGTTTTTCGCCCGCGGAAGAAACCGCGATCGTCGATGCGGGTTTTTCCACGCTCGGGCTCGGCCCGCGCGTGCTGCGCACGGAGACGGCGGGCATCGCGGTGTTGGCGGCGCTGGCCGCGCGCTGGGCCGGCTGGTAAAAAAATAGCCCGATGGAAACCCATCGGGCTATTTTTCAGGCTTTGCACCGGCCTTGGTTCGAACGCTCAGACGAACGAATAGAACACGCGGAAAGCCACTTTCCTTTCCGCCCAGAATTCCGCCGCGTCGCGGAATACGTCCAGCAGCACTTCGCGGCCTTCCTTGTCGAACTTCTGCGCGATTGGCAGTTGTTCCAGCACGATCACGAAACCCGGTTGCGAGCCCGCCTTGTGAACGAGATCGGTGAGCGAATCGTAAAGCGCGTCGTAGTTCTTGCCGAAGTGTTTGGGAAAGAGAAACGAAAGAGCGATAGTCTCGAGCACTTCCTGTTTGCTCTGCGCATGGCCGAGATACGCGTACAGGAAATGCTGGCCGAGGCGGTTCGCTTCGTCCGCGAGATCCTGCACCCGGAACGCGCGGATCGACTGCACGATGTTCGGCCGCACGGTTGCGAACAGCGATTCCGAATCCTCTTGCGGATGGCGCTCCTCGGGCCTGGTCTCGTCGTCGGGTCTGTTGTCGTGTTCTGTCATGCGTAGCCGCAATACTCGCTGGAACAGGTTGCCATCGCCGGTGGCGAAAAGATCACCCGCGACGCTGTGGTCGTGCGCGTAGATGTTGTCGCTCATGCCGTTAATCCCGTAGTTGATCCGCAATGCGTTTGAAACTGGCGTAGTGGTCGTCCGTGTAGTAGCAATTGTCGAGCTTCTTCTTCGGACCGCCACACACGATCCGGCGCGCGCCGCGATCCCGCGCGCGAGGCGTGGGAACGGTGTATTCGTGGTAGTAGCCGCGTGGATGCCGCGGAAGCAAACGCTCGCGATTGCCGAACACGACGCCGTCCTTCTCGAAAGGGAAAGGGCCGCCCGCTTCGATCAGCCGCAAGGTTGCGACCGCCTGCTTGGGCAACTGCGCAATGTAGACGGTGGCCAGCCCGTCGCGCTCCTGCTCGCCGGTCGCTTGCGGTTGCCGCACCTGCGCTTCACGGACCGGTTCGGCCGGCGAGACGGGCGCCGGACTCGCCGAAGCAACCGTTTCCTGAACGCCGCTTCGAGGTTCACCCTTGCCGCACGCGCCCAAAAGGACGCTCAAGGCGACGAAAAACGAAAGAGCCCTCGCGCGTGTCACCAAACGGTTGTCCTCGCGTTACACCAGAATTCACGACCATGAAAGATGTAAGGGTATCGCTAATGACAGGGCGAAGCAACGTTCGCCCGAAAATCGGAAATTTTTTCGCACTTTGGACCGATCTCGCAAATTCTGATGACGTAATCCCGAAGAATTGACCGAAGTATGAGAGATTTTTATCCGAGTCAGGATAATAATTTGCTCGTGGGATCTGAAGCGTTGGGCGAGCCGCCTCACTCGTCGCCAGTTTCGCGGCATCGCGCTTGCCGTTCGATCCCGCTTTTTGCGTGTAAAGCAAACACTCCTTTGCTTTTTTTGCGGCGTGCCGTGTGTCCACGGCACGCTTTTTTTTTCGCGCAAAAAAAAAGCGGCGGGAAAGCCCGCCGCGTTCTTGGTCAAAGCAAGCCGCGATCAGCGCGCCGCCGATGCATCCGCCACCAGCAATGCCGTCATGTTGACGATTCGCCGCACCGTCGCCGATGAAGTGAGCACGTGAACCGGCTTCGCCGCGCCGAGCAGGATCGGCCCGATCGCGATGCCGCTTCCCGCCGCCGTCTTCAGCAGGTTGTACGAGATGTTCGCCGCGTCGATGTTCGGCAGGATCAGCAGGTTCGCGTCGCCTTCGAGCGTCGATTCGGGCAGCACTTCCTTGCGCAGACGCGCATCGAGCGCCACGTCGCCGTGCATTTCGCCGTCGACGTCGAGATCGGGCGCGCGTTCCTTGAGGATCGCGAGCACGTCGCGCATCTTCTGCGCGGTCGGCGCATTGCTCGTGCCGAAGTTCGAATGCGACAGGAGCGCGATCTTCGGCACGATGCCGAAGCGCTTCACTTCTTCCGCCGCGAGCATCGTGATTTCGGCGAGCTGCTCGGGCGTCGGATCGACGTTCACGTGCGTATCGACGATGAAAATCTGACGCCCCGGCAGCACGAGCGCGTTCATTGCCGCGTACACGTTCGCGCCTTCCTTCTTTCCGATCACCTGATCGATGAAGTGCAGATGACGATGCGTCGTGCTCACCGTGCCGCAGATCATGCCGTCGGCTTCGCCCTTCTGCACGAGCATCGCGCCGATCAGCGTCGTGCGGCGGCGCATTTCGAGCTTTGCCATCTGCTGGCTGATGCCTTTGCGCGCCATCATCTTCGCGTACGTCTGCCAGAAATCGCGATAGCGCTCGTCGTGGTCCGTATCGACCACGGAGAAATCGACGCCCGGCGCGAGACGCAGTCCGAATTTCTGGATGCGTTGCTGGATGACCGCCGGACGGCCGATGAGAATCGGCTTCGCGATCTTTTCATCGACGGCGATCTGCACCGCGCGCAGCACGCGCTCTTCCTCGCCCTCCGCGAACACGATGCGCTTCTTCTCCGGCTCGACGCTGCGCGCGAGCTGGAACACGGGCTTCATCGTCGTGCCGCTGTGATAGACGAACTGCTGCAGATGCTGCTCGTACGCTTCCATGTCCTCGATTGGACGCGTCGCCACGCCGCTGTCCATCGCCGCCTTCGCGACGGCCGGCGCGATCTTCACGATGAGACGCGGATCGAAAGGCTTCGGAATCAGATATTCCGGGCCGAACGACAAATCCTGAATGCCGTAAGCCGTCGCGACGATATCGCTCTGCTCCTGACGCGCCAGTTCCGCGATCGCGTTCACCGCAGCGATTTCCATTTCCTTCGTGATGACGGTCGCGCCAACATCGAGCGCGCCGCGGAAGATGAACGGGAAGCACAGAACGTTGTTGACCTGATTCGGATAATCCGTGCGGCCGGTGGCGAGCACGGCGTCCGGGCGCACTTCGAGCGCGAGTTCCGGCAGGATTTCCGGCGTCGGATTCGCGAGCGCGAGAATCAGCGGCTTCGCGGCCATCTGCTTGACCATGTCCTGCTTGAGCACGCCGCCGGCCGAAAGCCCGAGGAACACGTCCGCGCCTTCGATCACTTCGGCGAGCGTGCGCGCATTGGTTTCGCGCGCGAAGAGCTCCTTGTCCGGGTCCATCAGCTCCGTGCGGCCCTTGTAGACGACGCCGGCCAGATCCGTCACGAAAATGTTCTCGCGCTTCATGCCGAGATCGACGAGCAGATTCAGGCACGCCAGCGCCGCCGCGCCCGCGCCCGACGCGACGAGCTTCACTTCGCCGATGTTCTTGCCGACCACCTTCAGACCGTTCGTGATCGCCGCCGCGACGACGATGGCCGTGCCGTGCTGATCGTCGTGGAAAACGGGAATCTTCATGCGCTTGCGGCATTCGCGTTCGACGATGAAGCAGTCCGGCGCCTTGATGTCTTCCAGATTGATGCCGCCGAAAGTCGGCTCGAGCGCGGCGATCACGTCGACGAGCTTGTGCGGATCGCTCTCGTTCAGCTCGATATCGAACACGTCGATGCCGGCGAACTTCTTGAAGAGCACGGCCTTGCCTTCCATCACCGGCTTCGATGCGAGCGGCCCGATGTTGCCGAGGCCCAGCACGGCCGTGCCATTGCTGACGACGCCGACGAGATTGCTGCGCGCGGTGAAGCGCGCGGCGTTCAGCGGATCTTCGACGATCGCTTCACACGCGAACGCGACGCCCGGCGAGTAAGCCAGCGCGAGGTCGCGCTGGTTGATCATCTGCTTGGTGGGCGCGATCGCGATCTTCCCGGGAACCGGAAATTCGTGATAGTCGAGCGCAGCTTCGCGCAACTTGGTATTGGCGTCAGTCGTCATAAGGCGGGCTAGCAGTGCGGGAATTAGAATGGAAGTTCGAACGCATTGTAGCGCCAATCAGTCGCGGTTTCGGACCGCGCTCCATGCATTTCGGCTACAAGTGCCATGACTGGAAAACGTCTGGTCGGTCCGTCCGGCAAGCCTTCGCGGGCATCGGCCGAGTGTTTTCGAAATGCGGCGCCTGTTTCGGCGCGCTGCGTTTTTCATCGTGCATTGCAACAATCAACCTCAAGCGCCGACGCATGCTCTCCGAGTTTTCACTGATCGACCGTTTCTTTGCACGCCGCGCGACGGCGCCTTCCCCGCGTCATGACGAGGAGGCCGCGAAGCCGCTCGGCATCGGCGACGACTGCGCGCTTATCGCGCCGCCGGTCGGCCATCAGCTCGCCATTTCGACGGACATGCTGGTCGAAGGACGCCACTTCTTTCCCGATGTCGATCCGTACGCGCTCGGTCACAAGGCGCTCGCGGTGAACCTATCCGATCTCGCCGCGATGGGCGCGAAGCCGCACGCGTTCACGCTCGCGCTCGCGTTGCCGCGCGCCGACGAAACGTGGCTCGAAGCGTTCAGCAACGGTCTCTTCGCGCTCGCGGAAAGTCACGATTGCGCGCTCGTCGGCGGCGATACGACGAGCGGGCCGCTCAACATCTGCATAACGGTGTTCGGCGACGTGCCGCAGGGTGCGGCATTGCGTCGCGATGCGGCGCGTCCCGGCGACGACATCTATGTATCCGGCACGTTGGGCGACGCGCGCGCGGGCCTCGGCGCGATTCGCGGCGAGTGGTCCGCGCCGGAAGCTTCCGCCTGGCGGCGCGCGCTGGAGCGCCCGGAACCGCGCGTCGCGTTGGGCATGGCGTTGCGCGGCGTGGCGCACGCGGCGCTCGATATCTCCGATGGCCTCGCGGGCGATCTCATGCACATCCTGAAGCGCTCGCGCGTGCGCGCGGTCGTCGATGTCGATGCCGTGCCGTGCTCCGACGCCGTGCGCGTGCTGCCCGAAACCGCGCGCCGTCAATGCACGCTCGCGGGCGGCGACGATTACGAGCTCTGCTTCACCGCGCCCATCGATGCCCGCGACGCGCTCGCCAAGATCGCGACGGACGTGAAAGTGCCGCTGACGCGCATCGGTACAATCGAGTCATCCGGTGCGCCCGCAATCGCCTGGCGCGATGCGTCGGGCGCCCCGCTCTCCCTGACGTTGCAAGGCTTCGATCATTTCCATGCAAACTGACCCCACGCTAGCGGGCGACCCGGCCGCGCCGCGCAGCAAGCCGCGCAAGGCGAGCGCTCGCTTCATGCTCGACCATCCGCTTCATATTCTTTCGCTCGGCTTCGGCAGCGGACTGTCTCCCATCGTGCCGGGCACGGTCGGCACATTATTCGCGTGGGTGTCGTTCGTCGTGTTCAATCCGCATCTGACGGTCGCGGAATGGGGCGCGCTGATCGTCGCCGGCTTCATTGCGGGATGCTGGTTCACCGGCTTCACGGCCAAGAAAATGGGCACCGACGATCCGTCGCCGGTCGTGTGGGACGAGATCGTCGCGTTCTGGCTCGTGCTGCTGCTCGTCACGCCCGCGACCTTCACCGGACAATTGTGGGCGTTCGTCGTGTTCCGCTTCTTCGACATGGTGAAGCCGCCGCCCATCCGGTATTTCGATCGCCGGTTGAAAGGCGGTTTCGGCATCATGTTCGATGATCTCGTCGCGGCGTTCTTCACGCTGCTCGTGATCGCGCTCTGGCGCATGACCGTCTGATTTTTTCCATCCATCGGGACCACCGCCATGCCAACCGACACCGTCGTTCACCAACTTGCGATTCGCGTCGGCAACAAGCTGCACGCCGAACGGCTGATGCTCGCCACCGCTGAGTCGTGCACGGGCGGCATGGTCGCGACCGCCATCACCGATATTTCCGGCAGCAGCGCGTGGTTCGAGCGCGGCTTCGTCACGTATTCGAATCTCGCGAAGATCGAAATGATCGGCGTGCGCGCGACGCTGATCGAACAGCACGGCGCGGTCAGCGAGCCGGTCGCGAAGGCCATGGCCGAAGGCGCGCTGCGCAACAGCCGCGCGCAGGTCTCGGTATCGATTACGGGCGTGGCGGGACCGGCGGGCGGCAGCGAGGCGAAGCCGGTTGGAACCGTGTGCTTCGGATGGAGCAATCGTCTGAATACGCAGATCGAGACGCAGCATTTCAAGGGCGATCGCGAACAGGTCAGAACGCAGGCCGCCGCGCATGCCTTGCGCAGGCTGCTGGAGTTCATGGATCAGAGCGAGCGCTGAGCGAGCGTCTATCGCATGAACAAGCGCATCGACAATCCGGCCGATTCCATCACGTTCAGCAAGGATCAGGTGGCCCGCTGGATGGGTCAGAAGACCTTCGGCAAGGCGCTCGACTACGTTAATGCGGTGCGCGATCTCGGCTGGACGGGCGAAATCCTGCGCGCGCGCGTGCCCGGCACGCAGCTACAGCCGTACTCGGTCGAGATTTCCTTCCGCGAAGAACGGCCGCGCGGCTATTGCTCTTGTCCCGTCGGTTACGAATGCAAGCATGTCGCGGCGACGCTGCTCGCCTATCTGGATCGCACGCAAGCAGCCGATCAAACGGGCGTGAGTTTCGAGGTCGAGCAGTGGCTTTCCAGCTTTCGGGCGAAGGTCGAGGCGACGCGTCGGGCACGCGCGACAGCGGTCCGGCGCACGACAGGCGCAAACTACCAAATTCTCTATGTGCTCGTTCCGTCCATGTACGGGGCGCTGCCTTTCGAGATCGCAATGCTGAAGGCGCGGCTCGGCACCAACGGCGACATTCGCGCGACCGAAGCGTGGTATCCAAATTACGCCCAGTGGAACAATCCGCCGAAATTCGTGACGCCGGCAGATGAACCCATCGTCCGTGCGCTCAGGAACGAGCGCGGAGGTTCAAGCGGCTACTACGCGCTGAAGGGCAAGCGCGGCGCGATCGTCTGGCAGATGATGCTCGCGACGGGCCGCCTCTACTTCGAACCGGACATCCGGGATCCGCGACTCGCACAGCCGTTGCGCGAAGGCGCGATGCGCAGCGGAAACATCGAATGGATTCCGCACGGCGACGACATGATCTTCGCCTCGCTCGAAACGTCGCCGGAATCGAACGTCACATTGCCGACCGAGCCGCCGTTGTACATCGACATCGTTACGAACGAAACCGGATCCATCGACGTACCGATTTCGGACGAACTGCTCGCCGATTATCTGTCGATGCCGGTGCTCACGCTCGACGAAGCGGCCGCCGTGCGTAACGCGCTCGCCGAATTCGCGCCCGATCTGCCCGCGCCGCCCTCCGACGGCGAGACCGGAATACGCACGATCGACGCGACGCCGGCGCCCGTCCTCACGCTCGATACGCTGTTGCTCGATGCACCCGCCAGGCTGGATATGCCCGCGACCGAACTGGACATCGCGTTGCTCGATTTCGACTACGGCGGCGTGACGATCGCGGCGAACAGTCCCGACGCTCTTTTGCGGCTCGCGGACGGCGAGCTCGTCCGTATCGCGCGCCGGATCGATATCGAAGATGCATGCGCCGGACGCCTGCTCGGACGCGGGATGAAGTCGGTCTCCGGCGCGCCTGTCAGCCGCGCCGACTCACCGTATGCGGGCGGCTTCATCATGCCGGCGCGCGACGCGTGGCCGGCGTTCGTCAGCGACGACATTCCCGCTTTGCGCGACGCCGGCTGGCGCATCGAGATCACGCCCAATTCGCGCTTCGATGTCGTCGAGGTCGAGCAAATCGACGCGACCGCGCGCGCCGCCGAAAACGGCTGGTTCGATCTCGAGTTGGGCATCCTCGTCGAGACGGAGCGCGTGCGCCTCGAACCGTTGCTCGCCGAACTTTTCGCCCGGGATCGCCGCTGGTTGAACGGCGCGATCGACGCCATCGACGATGCGCACGCCGTCGAATTCCGCACGCACGAAGGCAGGCGCTTCGCGCTGCGCGCCGCGCGGATCAAGCCGCTCGTGCGCGCGCTCATCGACCTGTTCGACCGCGCCGAGCCGAAAGCCGACGCGTCACTGCGGCTGCAGGCGCTCGAAGCCGGCCGTCTCGCCGCCGCCGACGAAACGCTTCGCTGGCAATTCGATGGCGACGCGTCGGTCATCGAACTTGCGAAACGGCTACGCAACGTCGCGGGAACGCGCCGCATCGACGCCCCACGCGGGCTTCAAGCGACGCTGCGTGACTATCAGCGCGAGGGCGTCGACTGGATGCAATTCCTGCGCGAACACGATATCGCCGGCGTGCTCGCCGACGACATGGGGCTCGGCAAGACCATACAGACGCTCGCGCACATACTCGTCGAGAAGGAGGCGGGCCGGCTCACGAGCCCGGCGCTGATCGTCGTGCCGACCACGCTCGTCAACAACTGGATCGACGAAGCGCGCCGCTTCGCGCCCTCGCTGAAAGTGCTCGATCTGCATGGCGCGTTGCGTCACGAACGCTTCACGGAAATTGTGCGGCACGACCTCGTCGTGACGACGTATGCGCTCGTCTGGCGCGATCACGAAGCGCTGTCGCAGCACGACTATCACCTGTTGATACTCGACGAAGCGCATTACGTGAAGAACGCATCGAGCAAGGCGGCGGGCGTGGTTCGCACGTTGGGCGCGCGGCATCGGCTCTGTCTCACGGGGACGCCGCTGGAGAATCATCTGGGCGAACTTTGGTCGCAGTTCGATTTCCTGCTGCCCGGCTTTCTCGGCTCGAAAAAGGAGTTCGCCTCTCGCTGGCGCAAGCCTATCGAAAAGCAGAACGACGCGATGCGCCGCGATCTGCTCGCGCGCCGGATTCGCCCGTTCATGCTTCGCCGCCGCAAAGATGAAGTCGCGACGGAATTGCCGCCGAAGACAATGATCGTGCGCAGCGTCGAACTCGAAGACGCACAGCGTGATCTCTATGAAACCGTGCGTGCCGCGATGCAGAAGAAGGTGCGCGACGCTATCTCGAAGCAGGGGTTCGCACGCAGCCATATCGTGATGCTCGACGCGTTGCTGAAACTGCGGCAAGTGTGCTGCGATCCGTCGCTCGTCAAGCTGCCGGGCGCGCCGAAAACCGCGGGATCGGCCAAGCTCGCGCTGTTGCTCGAGATGCTTCCGGCGCTCATCGAGGAGGGCCGGCGCGTGCTCGTTTTCTCGCAGTTCACGGGCATGCTCGCGATCATCGCCGCCGCGCTCGACGAGGCCGGTCTCGCGTACGTCACGCTGACGGGCGACACCTCCGACCGCAAGACGCCGGTGCAGCGCTTCCAGGCGGGCGAAGCGCCGGTCTTCCTGATCAGCCTGAAGGCGGGCGGCGTCGGCCTGAACCTGACGGCGGCCGATACCGTCATTCATTACGATCCGTGGTGGAATCCGGCGGCCGAGAATCAGGCGACGGATCGCGCGCACCGCATCGGCCAGGAAAAGCCGGTGTTCGTGTACAAGCTCGTCGCGGCCGGGAGCATCGAAGAAAAGATTCTGGAGATGCAGGAGCGAAAGGCAGCGCTCGCGGCGGGCATTCTGTCCGAAGATGCGCGCGCGGTGGAGAAGTTCTCCGCCGAAGACATCGAGGCGCTGTTCGCGCCTATTGCCGATAGTTGAAGCGCGCGCTCACCGATACTGATTGATCGTATCGCGCGTCTTCTTCGCGGCTTCGGCCGCCGCTTGCGCGTAATGATCGCCCTTGCCGGCGTAGATGATCGCGCGCGACGAATTGATCAACATGCCCGTGCCGTTCGCGGTGCGGCCCGCCCGCACGGTTGCTTCGACATCGCCGCCTTGGGCGCCGATGCCCGGAATCAGAAGCGGCATGTCGCCGACGATCCCGCGTACCGTTTCGATTTCCTTCGGAAACGTCGCACCGACGACGAGGCCCAACTGGCCCTTGTCATTCCACTTTTCCGCCGTGAGCCTGGCGACGACCTGATACAGCGGCTTGCCATCGGTCGTGAGAAATTGCAGATCGGAGCCGCCCGCGTTCGACGTACGGCACAGCACGATCACGCCTTTGCCCTCATGCGCGAGATACGGCTCGATCGAATCGAAGCCCATGTACGGATTCACGGTGACGGCATCGGCCCGATAGCGCTCGAACGCTTCCTTCGCGTACTGCTCGGCCGTGCTGCCGATATCGCCGCGCTTCGCATCGAGAATCACCGGAATGCCGGCGTGCTTCTCGTGGATATGCGCGATCAACGCTTCGAGCTGATCTTCCGCGCGATGCGCCGCGAAGTACGCGATCTGCGGCTTGAACGACGATGCATACGGCGCGGTTGCATCGACGATGGTCTTGCAGAACTCGAAGATCGCGTCGGCGCGGCCGTTGAGTGCGCCGGGAAACTTCGCCGGCTCCGGGTCGAGGCCGACGCACAGAAGCGATTGAGTCCGCGACCACGCGGCATTGAGCGATTCGATGAAGGACATGGCGGGAAGATGTTGAAAACGTCGATGCCACGCATTTTAACGTGCGTGGCGTCATCTTCCGTCGCGTCTTCCGGCGCGGCTTAGCGCGCCGCGTCCCGTGCCCGCGCCTTCGCGCCTGCCCGCGTGCGCGGCCTTCCGCGCCGCGTCGCTTCCCCGGTGCGCTCGACGGTGAAGCGGAATTCCCGCGACAAGCGTTCGCCCGGTTTGAGCACGGTCATGCCGTTCGCTTCCCCGCCGCCGGGCAGATTCACCGCGTTGATCGGATGATCGACCGGCTCGAAGCAGAAAAAGCTTTCGCCGGGCGGCGCGTAAAGGACGTAGTAGTCGGTGTCGGCGGCGATCGTTAGCGACAGGCGGCGCTTCGGCCACAGCACGCTCGTGCGCCCGCTCCATCCGGTGAACGCGTTGTTGACCATTTCCGATGGCATCGGATACGCAACGCCGAATTGCCACGCGGGCGGCGTCGGAACATGCCGCACAGGCAGCCAGTCGTCGCCGCACAGCCACACGCCGCCCGCCGCCGCCGACAACTCCGTGTCCGCCTCGCGCATCAGGAACGGATGCAGCCCGAGGCCGAACGGCAGCGCTTCGTCGCCGGTATTTTCGACATCGAGCGTCACGGCGAGCGTCGCTTCGTCGAGCGTGTAAGTCTGCGCGGCGCGAAACGCGTAAGGCATGCCGCCGCTGCGATCGAGCGTGAGACGCACGCGCGCGGAATCCTGATCCGCGACTTCCCACGCGCCGAGCCAGCCATCGCCGTGCAGCGGCAGCGGTTCGCCCGGGCGATTGCACGGGACCTCGATCGAGCGTCCGGAAAACTGAAAGTGTCCGTTGCCGATGCGGTTCGAATACGGCAAAAGCGGATAGCACGCGAGCTGATTCGGATCGGTGTCCGGTCCCGGCGCGACGCACGGCCGGAAGATCGGCACGAGCGTGCCTTCGTGCCGCCAGTCGAAGCGCGTGATGCCGCCGCCGAGCGACGGTGCCAGTTCGAGCCGCAAATGCGCGTTGGCGAGCGTGATGCAGCCGTCGACATCGGCGCCGCCCATCGCGACGACCGCGGTGCTCGGGCCGGGACGGATCGGCGGTTCGGTGGCGGCGGCGAGCCGCGCACGGCGGGCGTTCGCCTGTTCCTTGGACATCGATGCAGGATTCGGTCTTTGCTCTGTTCGCGCGACAGCCATGACTCGTGCTCCATCGAGAGGCGAAGAACCCGGCGTTGCCGGGATGGGTCGGGCGGCGCGTCGATCGCGCGCCGCCTCGTGTTCTGGTTACGCCTTGCCCGCAAATACGGCTTCCGCGATGCCGCGTGCACCGGGCGTCGCGACGAACACGCCGCCTGCGTGCGCGTCTGTTTCGCCGAGGCCGATGCGCGCCGTCGTCACATACAGCGTGCCGAAGTCCGCGCCGCCGAACGCGGCGCAACTCGGCTGCGCGCTCGGCACGTCGATGCGCGCCGTCTCGCGGCCGTCGCTTTCGTAGCGCACGACGCGCGCCCCGCCCCACTGCGCGTTCCACAAGCCGCCGTCCGCATCGACGATCGAGCCGTCGGGCACGCCGGTCGCATCCGTCAGCTCGACGAACACGCGGTCGTTGTCGAAGGTCGGATAGTCGCATACGCGAATCTGACGCGTGGGCGAATCGCAGTAGTACATCGTCGCCCCATCGGGCGAGAAGCCGATGCTATTCGAGATCGCGCAATTCCCTAGCGGCAGCCTTTCCAGCGACAGATCCGCATTCAGCCGATAAAACGCGCCGACCGGTTGCGCATCGTCCACGTCGTGTTTCGTGCCGAACACGAAGCGCCCTTCGCGGTCGCAACGGCCGTCGTTCAGGCGCGTCGGCAGATCGGCTTCGACTTCCATGATGGTTTCGATCTTGCCCGTCGCGATTTCATGGAACGCGAGCCGCGATGCGAGGCCGAGCAGCAGGAAACGCGCATCGGCGCACGGCGTGAAGCACGCAAGCCGCTCGGGCATGTCGAACGATTCGCTCGCGCCGTCGCGCGGATCGTAGCGCCATAGCTTCTTGCCTTCGATATCGGTCCACCAGAAGCGGCCGCTCGCGGCGCACCACGTCGCGCCTTCGCCGAGCGAACACTGGCTGTCGATGAGAAGTTGCGCTCGCATCGGATTCATCAGGCCCATCCTCCGTCGACGATCATGTCCTGCGCCGTGATCATTTTGCTGTCGTCCGATGCGAGAAAGAGCGCCGCGCGCGCGAGGTGTGCGGGCAGCAGTTCTCCGTCGATGCACTGGCCTTGCTTGATTGCTTCCTTGCCGGCCTCGTCGAGCCACAGACGCTTTTGCTTCTCGGTCATCACCCAGCCCGGCACGAGCGTATTCACGCGGATGCCGAATTTGCCGAGATCGCGCGCGAGGCCGCGCGTCATGCCTTGCACTGCCGATTTCGACGTCGTGTAGACGGGGAAGTTGCCTTGCTTGAGCATCCAGCTGATCGAGCCGAGATTGATGATCGAGCCGCCGCCCGCGCGCTTCATGTCGTCGATGACGGCCTGCGCCGCGAAGAATTGATGGCGGATGTTGACCGCGATGCCTGCATCGTACGACTCGGGCGTGACGTCTTCGATTGCGTGGCGTTTGTCGTTGGCAGCGTTGTTGACAAGCACGTTGATGGGCCCGAGGGCGGCTCTTACATCGGCGATGCCTTTGCGGAGTGCGTCGATGTCGGTCAGGTCGACGTTGAGGAACATCGGGCGGGTCTGGCCTTCTTGCAGGGCTGCGCCGAGGCGGTCGGCGAGCGCTTCGCCAGCGTCGGTGTCGATGTCGAAGAAGGCGACTTTCGCGCCCTGATCGAAGAAGTGTTCGACGAAGCCTTCGCCGATGCCGGTTGCGCCTCCGGTTATCAGCACTGTTTTGCCTTGCAGGCTGGGGTATCTTGCGAGGTTCTTTTCGATCGTTGCCATTGGGTTTTGTCTCTCCTTGCTGCGCTTGTCGCGCTTGTTAGCTTTGCGCTTTTGCCGGATCCCGGTTTCTTAGTGGTCTTAGCACTGCCGCCCCGCACAGGGGCAACGCTGATAGACCGACACGAAAACGGGATCCAGCGACATCAACGGCAAAACATCAACAACGACATCAACCGCAAAAACATCAATCCCGCGACCCGCGATTCTTCAACTGATCGAGCAGAACGGCAGCAAGCAGGATAGCCCCTCTCACGAGGTACTGATAAAACGCGTCGATATTCAAAAGGTTCATGACGTTCTCGACAGTGCCCATGATGAGCACGCCAATCACGACACCGGAAATCGTCGCCCTACCGCCCAGCAGAGAAACACCGCCAAGAACACAGGCAGAAATGACATTGAGCTCGAAGCCTTGAGCGGCATTCGGCTGTCCCGACGTGATGCGCGAAGCGAGAATGACCCCAGCCAGCGCGGTCACAGCGCCCTGAATCAAAAAGATCCACACACGCGTGCGCTCGACATTGATCCCCGCGAGCCGCGAAGCCTCGGGATTACCGCCGATAGCCAATGTATTACGTCCATACACCGTCTGATTGAGCAATACGCCAAAAACGATGAAGCACGCAAGCGTGACCCAGATAGGCAGGGAAATCCCGATCATCGACAGACTGCCGAGCGCGATGAACGTATCCGACGACACACCCACCGCCTGCCCGTGCGACACGATGAACCCGAGCCCGCGCACGATTTCCATCGTCGCCAAGGTCGTAATCAGCGCATTGATTCGCAGATAAGCGATCACCGCGCCGTTCACAAAACCAATGACCGCGCCAGCCGCCACCGCCGCGATGATCGCGATGAACGTGTTGTCCGTCGCATTCAGAACCATCGCGCACAGAACACCGGCGAAGGCGATCGTCGAGCCCACCGACAAGTCGAAGTCGCGCGACGCGAGGCAGAACATCATCGTGCACGCGACCATGCCGATCTGCGAGATCGACAGCGCGAGGCCGAGCATGTTCTCGATCGAGAAGAAGTGATCGACGGTCAGCGACATCGTCAGGAACATCACGATGAAGATCACGATCAGGCTGTACTCCGTGATCTGCTGCCACCACTTCTGCTTGTCGTTCTTTTGCGGGATCAGCGCGTTCGCGACGCTTTCCGTCGCTTGCCCCACGATGTTTTCTCTTGCTTCCATGATTCGCTCCTCTCGTCTTTACGCCGCCTGCGCGACCGTTTCCGCCTGCGGCAGCGCAAGGCTCAACACTGTTTGTTCGCTCGCCTTCTCGCGCGCAAGTTCGCCCGCGATACGCCCCTGCCGCATCACGACGATCCGGTCCGACACGCCCAGCACTTCCGGCAATTCCGACGAAATCATCACGATCGCGCAGCCGCGCTCGGCAAGCTGATAGATCACGTTGTAGATCTCATGCTTCGCGCCGACGTCGATGCCGCGCGTCGGTTCGTCGAGAATCACGACCTTCAGGTCCGGCTCCGCGAGCCAGCGCGACAGAATCGCCTTCTGCTGATTGCCGCCCGAAAGAAAACGGATGCGCTGCTTCCGGCTCGGCGTCTTGATCTTCAGCAACTGGATGAAGCGCTCGGCCGTCTGCGCCTCCTTCTTGCGATCCAGAAACAGCCCGCCGCGCAGATAGTGTCGCCGGCACGAAATATTGATGTTCTCCGCGACCGTCGCCATCGCGACGATGCCTTCTTCCTTCCGATCCTCCGGACACAGCACGATGCCGTGACGAATCGCCTCGCCGGTGCTGCGAACCTTGATCGGCTTGCCGTCGAGCATGATGTCGCCGCCCTTCTTCTTGTCCGCGCCGTAGACGAGATGCATCAGCTCGCTGCGTCCCGCGCCGACGAGCCCGAAGAAGCCCACGATCTCCCCGCGCTTCACTTCGAAGCTCGCGGGCGCGCTCAATGCATCGCCCTCCACGTTCTTCACGGAGAAGCGCACGTCGCCCAAAGGACGCGCGCGATAGTTGTAGATGTCGCTGATCTCGCGCCCGACCATTTCCTGCACGAGCGTTTCGCGCGGCACATCCGCGAGCGAAAGATGCGACGCGATCTTGCGCCCGTCGCGGAAAATCGTGCACGCGTTGCACAGTTCGTAAATCTCGTCCATGCGATGCGAGATGTAGATCAGCGCACGGTTATCCGCCTGCAGATCGCGCACGAGCTTGAAGAGCACTTCCGTCTCGCGATGCGACAGCGAACTCGTCGGTTCGTCGAGCGCGATCACGCGCGCGTTGCGCAGCAGCGCCTTGCAGATTTCGACCATCTGCCGCTGCGCGATCGACAGCTTGCGCAGCTTCGCATTCGGATCGAGATCGACGCCCATCGCCGCAAGCCGCTCGCGTACGTGCGCCTTGGCCGCGCGCTTGTCGACCCAGCCGAGCCGGTTCGGCAATGCGCCGAGCAGCAGATTCTCGGACACGGTCAGATCCGGCACGTACTGCAATTCCTGATGAATCACCGCGATGCCCGCGGCAATCGATGCCGCCGCGCTCGCGAAATGCACTTCCTTGTCGTCGATGAGCACGCGCCCCGAATCGGGCTGATACTCGCCGCCGAGAATCTTGAGCAAGGTCGATTTACCCGCGCCGTTCTCGCCCATCAAACCGTGAACTTCGCCGGCGTTGACGTCGAACGACACGCCGTCGAGCGCGCGCACGCCTGGAAACACCTTGCCGATATTGTCAAAACGCAGCGTCGCTGACACATCGCCTCCTATTCTCGAGCGGACCGCACGCGCGGCCCGCTTCCCTCACGAAAGACTTAGTTCGATGCCAGTCCCATCTGCTGGCGCACCGATGCCACGTTTTCACGCGTAGCCAGCATGCCGGTCGTGAGCGTGAGCGGCGGCGGCGCCTTGCCGTCCTTGATCCACGCGTACATCAGCTCGGACGTCTCTTCGCCGTGGCGCTTCGGGCTGATGATGACGGTGCCGTAGAAGCCCGTCGGATTCGGTTTCTTGAACTCGTTCAACGCCGAGTCCGATCCGCCGATACCGATGCCGATCATGTTGTCCGCCTTGAAGCCGCGGCCTTCCGCTGCGCGCACCGCGCCGAGGACGGCTTCGTCGTTCAGGCCGTAGGCGACCCAGTGCTTGTATTGCGGATTCTTCGTCAGCGCGATGTTCGCGGCGTTGAACGCGTTCTCGGTGTCGGTCTTCGCCTGCGGCGCGGCGACGATGTTCGCCTTCGGGAAACCGGCGGCGACGAGCGCATCGGTCGCGCCGGCCGTGCGGTCATGCGCGGTCGGCAATTGCTCGTAAGTCACGTCGATCGCGCCGACATCCTTCATGTCCCAGCCGCGCTTCTTGATCTCGGCGGCGATGCCGTCGCCCACCTGCTTGCCGATGTTGTATGCGGAAATGCCCATGTGCGGCACGGATTCGATCGGCTTGCCCGAACCGTCGACGAGGCGGTCATCGACCGTCATCATCTTGAGCTTGTCGGCCTTCGCCTTCGCGACGATGCCCGGCCCGAGCTTCACGTCCGGCGTACAGATGATGAAGCCCTGCGCCTTCTGCGCGGCGAGGTTGTCGATCGCGCTCATCACCTTTTCGCCAGACGGCGCGCCGATCTTCACGAGCGTGAAGCCCTTTTCCTTGGCGGCGATTTCGGCGAACTTCCATTCGTCCTGGAACCACGGCTCTTCCGGCTGCTTCACGAGGAAGCCGATCTTGACCTCGTCGGCGGCCTGCGCGACCGGCGCCGCGATCATGGACGCGCTCGTTGCCGTGGCAGCGGCGATCAGCGTGAGGAACAGTCTGCGTTTCATTTTTTGTCTCCCGACTTTTTCCGATGTCGAAAAATGCCCGCGCGCGGGCGCTACGAAGTGTGTGGCCGCTTTCTTGTTGATTGATGTCCGCACAGCGGCCAGTGCGTCATTCCTTCGTGATCTCGTTTGCTTTAGTCGTGGTACAGCGCGCTTCGCCCGCCATCCACGGTGATACAGCTGGCGTTGATGAACGGCGCCTCGTCCGATGCGAGGAACACCGCCGTCATCGCGACTTCCCGCGGCTCGCCGATACGCTTCATCGGCTGAAGATCGAGCGTCGCCTGACGCGCGGCCTTCGGATCAGCCTGCGAATTCCACCAGTCGAGCGTCAGTTGCGTTTCGATGTAACCCGGCGCGATCGCATTCACGCGCACGTTGTTCGGCGCGTACTCGATGCCGAGCGCGCGCGTGAGGCCGATCACACCGTGCTTCGCCACCGGATACGGAAAGCAGCCCGGAATGATCTTGAAGCTGTGCGTCGACGCGATGTTCACGATGCTGCCGCGCCCGCGCTCGACCATGCCCGGCAACACCGCGCGGCAGCCGTTCCACACGCCGTCGAGATCGACGGCGAAGCAGCGGCGCCAGTCGTCGTCGGTCATCGTGAGCGGATCGCAGAACACGTTGATGCCGGCGTTGTTCACGAGCACATCGAGCGGGCCGAGCGCGGCTTCGGTCTGCGCGACGGCTTCCTTCACCGATGCGCTTTGCGTCACGTCCGTTTCGACCGCGATGACGTTCGCGCCGGTTTCTTCCCCGATGCGCTTGGCCGTTTCGCGGGCCGTGCCGATGTCGAGTTCCGCGAGCGCGACGCGTGCGCCCTCGCGCGCGAACGCCAGCGCGATCGCCGCGCCGATGCCGCGTCCCGCGCCCGTGACCATCGCGACCTTGCCGGCGAGGCGGTTCATCTGGCTGCGCCTCGTGTAACGGCCAGTCCGTCGATGAACGCCTTCGCGTGCCGCGCCGTGACGTCCGCGCTCTGGCCCGGCTTGTAGAGCGCCGAGCCGAGGCCGAAGCCGTTCGCGCCTGCGCTCAAGAACGGCTCCATGTTGTCCGGCGCAATACCGCCGACCGGCACGAGCGGCACGTCCTTCGCGATCACCGCGCGCCATGCCTTCGTCACCGTTGGGCCGAGCTGCTCGGCGGGAAACATCTTCAGCACGTCCGCGCCGTTCTTCAGCGCGAGAAACGCCTCGTTCGGCGTCGCGACGCCCGGCGCGCACGCGAGACCTTGCGCCTTCGCGGCGCGCACGACATCGGCGTCGCTGTGCGGCATCACGATGAGCTCGCCGCCCGCGGCCTTCACGCTATCGACGTAACTCGGATGCAGCACCGTTCCCGCACCGACGATCGCATCGGCGGGCAGCGTCTGACGGATCGCCGCGATGCTGTCGAACGGCTGCGGCGAATTCAGCGGCACTTCGACGATGCGAAAGCCCGCTTCATAGAGCGCGCGGCCGTGATCGGCGGCTTCGGCGGGCGTGACGCCGCGCAGTATCGCGATCAGCGGGCACGCGGCGAACGCCTTTGCGAGACCGGCGTGCATGCCGTAGGGCGCGGGCAGATTGATGGGAGGCTGCATCGTGTTCTCTCCTTTTCAGGCCGCGCGCCTGGCCGCGACCAGCCCGGCCAGCGCGGCGATTCCATAAAGGCCGTGCTCGGTGGCGTGCGCGACCGTGGCGGCATCGTGGCATCCGAAACGCGCGAGCGCGGCGCGATAGCGATTGCAAAGCGCATCGTTGCCGATCAGGCGCAGGGGCTTTCCCGCGAGCGCGGATTGTTCGCGCGCAAGCACTTCGTTCAGCCCGCGCAATTCATGGCCGATCAACAGGCCCGACAAATAATCCGATTGCTGCTCCGCGCTCAGTTGGCCCGTGAGGCCGAGCGTGCGCGTGCTGAAGATCGTCGCGAGCATGCCGGGATGACCGGCATCGCGCGCCGTATCGACGCCGCGCAGGAACGCCTGTTCGTCGTGCGTCGCGGTGGGATGCATCGTGCGGCCGAGGATCGTGTGATCGCGCAGCGCGCTGAAGGTCTCGCCCGTCATGAAGGTGTAGAAACGCTCGATGCGCTCATCGGCGACGAACGCCCACTTCGCGTGCGTGCCCGGCAGTCCAATCAGCGCGCCGCCCGCGTTTCCGAGCGCCGGCTCGCTCGCCAGCGCGCCGAAAATCTGCGTTTCCTCGCCGCGCATCACGTTGGGCAACACGCCGCGCTCCAGCACGCCCGGCACGACATGCAGCACGACGCCGCGCGCCGTCTTCACATCGACGATGCCCGCGACGAGCGCATCGGCGTTCGCCGGCGTTTCGACGTACGGCGCTTCGACCCAGCCCTGCGCGCTGCCGACCATGCCCGCCGCGATCACCGGCAAGTGCGCGTGCGCGTCGAGCCACGCGCCGCAGGTTTCCTCGAACGCCTGATCGAACCCGCCCGCCGGCAGATTCATGATGCCCGCCGACGATGCGCGCGTATCGAGGGCGAGACCGTCGGCGCCAAGCAGATAGGCGCGCAGCGAAGTCGTGCCCCAGTCGAGCGCGATGAGCGCGGGCGTGGAAACAGATGCGGTCATCGCTTGATCCTGCGGGCGGCCTGCGGCGCGCGCCAGCCAAGTTCCTCGGAGATCGCGTGCGCTTCGCGCTGCACGACCGGAATCAGTTCCTCCATGCGCTCGTGCGGCATGTAGGGAATGGTGCTCGCCACCGACAATGCCGCGACGATCGCGCCCGACGCATCGCGCACCGGCGCGGCAACGCAGCGGATCGACGCCTCGTTCTCTTCGAGATCGAACGTGAAGCCGCCTTGCGCATAGCGCGTCATGCGCTGCTGGAAGGTGTCGAAGTCGGGGCGGTTGTCGGGCTTGAAGCTCATTCTCGCGAGCACGCGATGCGACGCTTCCAGCAGCTTCTTCCACGCGTTCGCTTCGAGGTCGAGCATCATCGCCTTGCCGATGCCCGTCGACGCGAGCGGCATCCGGTGCCCGACGCGCGAACGCATCTCCAGGCCGCGCGTGCCCGGAATCTTGTCGATGTAGAGCACGTCGTCGCCGTCGCGCACGCCGAGATGGATCGTGTCGTGCGTATGCTCGGCCAGCGCCTGCAGATGCGGTCGCGCGACGGTCGTGAGCGGCATCTGTTCGAGCGCGATCGTGCCGAGTTCGATGAGCTTCGGCCCGAGCAGATAGCCGCCCTGCACCTGACGCAGATAGCGCGCTTGCACGAGCGAGCTCACGAGCCGATGCGTCGTGCTGCGCGTCGTGCCGAGCGCCGCGCCGAACGCGCGCAGGTCGCGCGCGCCGTTCGCGGCGGCTTCGAGAATCGCGAGGCCGCGCAATAGCGTCTGCGTGCCCGCCTGCTGCGGCGTGATGTCGACGAGCGCGCTCGGCAGCGCGATGGCGTCGGGATCGGGTGTGTGCTTCGTCCCGCTCGCGCCGTTGGACTTGGCGCGCGCTGCGCCCGCCTCGGCGACGTCGGTTTCAGGGGTCTGGAATTTGGTCATGGCGCGAATCCCTCGTCGATCACGATGCGCGCCGGATGACGCACGCGGGCGCGTCCCCGATGGAATGAGCGTACGAATCGTGCAAGGAGGCCCGCGAGCGCGGGCGTGCGATCGAATGCATGACGTGTCTCCATTGTTCTGGTCGTGCGCGCCGGAAGTCGCTCCGGTCGTCGTCCGCGTGTGCCGTTTCAGGCTTTGGCCGGATTGTAGTTCCGGCTCTTCGATTTATTCAATATGTGATCGTCGTGCTCACATAATGGGAGAGAAGCTTGCAGCCGAAAGCTTCTGGAAAACAAAAAAGCCCTGAATTATCAGGGCTTTGCATTGTTTATCGCGGCCAGCTAAATTTCACTGCGGCAGTTCCGCCGCCCCCATCCGCCGTGCGATGACGCCCGCGCGCTGCGGCAAATACGGCGCATTGCGATGGTCGTCGAAATACTTAGGGCGCGGCAGCATCACCGCGAGCCGCGCGCTCTGCCAGGCCGTCAGTTTCGCCGCCGATGTCTTGTAGTAATACCGCGCCGCCGCTTCCGCGCCGTACACGCCGTTGCCCCACTCGACCGAATTCAGGTAGATCTCGAAGATGCGTTCCTTGTCCATCCAGAACTCGAGCATCCAGGTGATGACGAGCTCCTGCGCCTTGCGCACATAGCTCTTTTCGCGCGACAGAAACAGGTTGCGCGCGAGCTGCTGCGAAATGGTCGAGCCGCCCGCGACGATTTTTCCGCGCGCCTTGTTCTTCTCCCACGCTTGAAGAATGGCGTCGGTTTCGTAGCCGTTGTTATTGACGAAATTCGCGTCTTCCGAAGCGATGATCGCGCGCTTCAGATTGCGCGAAATCTGCTCGTACGGCACCCAGGTGCGTTGCAGCGAAATGCCCGGATGCGTCTTCGCGAGCGTCCACGCGTCGGCGCGCATGAAGGCCGTCGGACCGGGATTGACGATCGTCCAGATGCCGATCTGCGCGAAGAACCACATTTGCGTCGCGATGAACGCGATGCCGAGCACCGATACGCCGTACGCGATCCAGCGCGCCGGGCCGAGCCGCACCGCTTTGCGCACGCGCGGCGAGCGGCTGCCCTGGCTGCCGACGGGCGCGGTGGTCATGTCAGGCTTTCGCGGCCAGCGCGGCGCGCAGATCGCGCAGCACCGCGCCGCCATCCGGGCGCACGCCGCGCCAGATGAAAAACGATTCGGCGGCCTGCTCGACCAGCATGCCGAGACCGTCCGATGCGCGCGCACCGAGCTTCGACGCGTGTTGCATGAAGACGGTCGGCTGCGCGCCGTACATCATGTCGTAGGCGAGCGTGCCCGCGCCGAACGCGCTGTCGTCGCAATCGGGCAAGGCGGCGTCGAGGCTGCCCGCGGTCGCGTTGACGATCACGTCGTACTGCCCGGCTTCCGCGCTGTCGGCGCCGCCGCCCGAGAAACGCACGCCGCACTCGGACGCGTTCTGCGCGAACTGATCGACGAGCTGATGCGCCTTCGCCGCCGTGCGGTTGACGATGGTGAGCGCCGCCGGCGCGCGATCGAAGATCGGCAGCACGACGCCGCGCGCCGCGCCGCCCGCGCCGAGCAGCAGAATGCGCGCGCCTTTCAGACTCACGCCGAGATTCACTTCGATGTCGCGCACGAGGCCGACGCCATCGGTGTTGTCGCCGCGCACGCCATCCGGCCCGAAGGCGAGCGTGTTCACCGCGCCCGCCGCTGCCGCGCGCGGCGACAGCGAATCGGCGAGCGCGTGCGCTTCGAGCTTGAACGGCACGGTGACGTTCATGCCGCGTCCGCCCGACGCGATGAACGCCTTCACTTCACGCGTGAAGCCATCGAGCGGCCCGAGAATGCGGCCGTATTCGATCGGCTCGCCGGTCTGCGCGGCGAACTTCGCGTGAATCCACGGCGATTTGCTGTGCTCGATCGGATTGCCGATCACCGCGTATTGGTCTTTCATGGCGTCGGTTCCTGCGCGTTGTCGGGCGTTTCCGGTTGTGGCTGCTCCACCGACGCTTCCGCCTGCGCTTCGGCTTCGCTTTCGGCAGAAAGATCGCTCGTCTCGATGATCTCTTCTTCCGCCTCTTCTTCCTCGACCGGCGCGCTCGCGGACGGCGCGTCGATCACATGCAGCAGACGGCACGATGCTTCGACCGTCAGCTCGTCGATCGATACGACTTCGAGCATCACACGCGTGCCGCGCGCATGCACGCCGAGGCCGGGCACGTGCAGAATCAGCGGAATCTCTTCGAGCCGCACGAGATCGTCCTTGATGACCGAAGCGGGAACGTGCTTCCTGTTCTCCTGCTTGAGCCAGCGCAGGCACCAGAAATACTCCATGCGGCGCTGGTGATCGGCATACGCGGTGTACGTGTCGTCGAAACCCTGCACGACGGCGAAAAGGTCCGCGTCCTTCGGCTTGAACGGCGCGGCGAGTTTGGCCGTCACGCCATGCTGCACGCACGCGAGCAACTGCCATTGATTGACGAGGTCGACATAACGGCGCAGCGGCGACGTGCTCCACGCATATTGCGCGACGCCCAGGCCTTCGTGCGGCGCGGGCGTCGTCTGCATGCGCGTGCGTTTCGGTCCCGGACCGCCGAAGCCGCGCTGCGAGCGATAGATGCCCGGCACGCCGTGATCGTTGAGGAACGCGCCCCACGACGAATTCGCGAGAATCGCCAGTTCCGCGACGATCAGATCGAGCGGCGAACCGCGACGGCGCGGCGTGATCGTGATGTGCTCGCCATCGACATAAAAGTTGAAGTCGTTGTTGCGCTGCACTTCGCGCTTGAGGCCGTAAGTCGCGCGCGCCTGTTGACGCTTTTCGAAGAGCGCCTGCGCGAGCGGCCACAGCACCGCGATGTCTTCCTTGTGCGGATAGTCGCCCGTGCCGGCCGCGAGCGTTTCCTCGGTGACGAACTCGTCGAGATGGTTGTGGCGCAGGTTGCTTTTCACGAACACGCGTTCGGCGCGCGTTTCAGTGGCGACGATATCCTGCGTCTCGCGATTCACGATGATGTACAGCGACAGCGCCGGGCGCAGCCCGCCCTCGCCGAGCGTGAACACGTCGACGACGTTGTCGGGCAGCATCGTGATCTTGTCGCCGGGCATGTAGACCGTGGAGAGACGCCCGCGCGCGATGGCGTCGATCGTGTCGCCACGCGTAATGCCGAGCGCCGGCGCCGCGATGTGGATACCCACGCGCACGCGGCCATCCGAAAGATGCTCGACGGAGAAGGCATCGTCGATTTCGGTGGTGGTGACGTCGTCGATGGAGAACGCTTCGACGTGCGCTTCCGGCAAATCCTCGGGCAGCGGTCCCGGCTGCACCGACGGAAAGCCAATGCCGTGCGGAAAGAACTCCGACAGGAACTTCGCCTCGTGCAACTGTCGGGGCGACGCGATGCCGCCGCATTCGAGCATCAGCCGCGTCTGCGAGATGCCGCGCGCCGCCGCCGCCGCTTCGAGCGCCTTGTACTCGATCGAATTCTTGTCCGGCTTCGTGAGCAGGCCGATCGCCTTGCCCTTCAGCGCATCGGGCAGCTTGCCCGCCTTCAGTTCCTCTTCCCAGCCCTGCTGCACGAGCGCCTGCTGACGCTTGCGTTCGAGCGACGCGAGCGCCATCTGCAATTGTTCCTGCGGCGCGCGCTGATACTGGCCGCGCCCTTTGCGCCGGAAGTAAACCGGCGCGCCGTGCATGCGCAGGACGAGCGCCGCGCGTTCGGCGGGTCCGAACTTGTCGCCGAAGTAATCCGCGCCCAGCGCGGCGAACGGAAATTCCTCGTCGGGCGCGCATTCCCACAGGAAGTCGAGATCGATCTCCTGCGCGATGGCGTCGGCTTCCTGCATCAGATCGCCGGCTGCGGGCTTCTCGAACTCGATCAGCACGTCTTTCGCGCGCACTTTCGCGCGCCGGCCGCCCGGCAATTCGACCTGGAACGCGTCGCCCTGTTTCGACAACACCGATCCGGCCTTGAAACTACCCGATTCCTCGAAGAAAACGTTCACTCAATACTCTCGTAAAACGGTGGACCGGGCCGCGCTTGCCGCGCGCCGGCGAATGAATGGGCTCAGGCGGCTGCGGTCGCGCGCACGGGTGGCGGCGCCTGGTCGCAGAACGCGATGACATCGGCGAGATAAGCCGGGAAGTCGCTGATCGCGTGATCGCTGCCCTGAATCAGCGTGGTTCGCACGCCGGGATAGTGGTCGAGCATCGTGCGGTAATCGAGCACTTCGTCGCCCGTCGCCGCGATCAGATAGTAGCGCTCGGGCCGCGTGATCGATTCGACCTTGAGCGCGCGCAATTCGTCGAGATGGCGCGGCAGCACGGTGATCGTTCCGCCGCCGTGCCACAACGGCTGCTCGCCGAGAAAATGGCTCAGATCGCGATCCGGCACGACCGCCGGATTGAGCAGCACGGCGCGCCAGCCGTGTTTCTCCGCGAGATACGTCGCGTAATAGCCGCCGAGCGAACTGCCGACGACGGTCACATCGCCCGCTTTCTCGCTCGCCGCGAGCGATTCGGCCAGCGCGACGGCATCGCACGGCGACACCGGCAGCGACGGGCACTGCCATTCGCCGAGCCTCCCGAGTTCCGCGAGCCGCGCGTGCATCACGCGCGCCTTGAACGATTGGGGAGACGAGCGAAAGCCGTGCAGATAGAGAATCACGAATGTCCTCCTGCGCCACGCGCCGAAAGCGCGTCGAGCAGTTTCTGATGGACGCCGCCGAAGCCGCCGTTGCTCATCACGAGTACGTGGTCGCCGGGGCGCGCGGCGGCCGCGACCGCCTTCACCAGAGGTTCGATTTCGTCGAATGCCCGCGCCTTGTCGCCGAGCGGGGACAGCGCTTCTGCGAGATTCCAGCCGAGCTTGTCGCGGCCTTCGCGCGCGCCGTAGCCGAAGACGAGATCCGCGCCCGCGAGACTCGCCGGCAATTGCGCTTTCATCGTGCCGAGTTTCATCGTGTTCGAGCGCGGCTCCAGCACGGCGAGGATGCGCGACGTATCCGAATTGCCGATGCGCGTGCGCAGGCCCGCGACGGTCGTCTCGATTGCGGTCGGATGATGCGCGAAGTCGTCGTAGACGGTGACGCCGTCGACGCTGCCCTTCACTTCCATGCGCCGCTTGACGTTGCGAAAACTCGCGAGCGATTTCGCCGATTGCGCCGCCGGCACGCCGACCGAGCGCGCGGCCGCGATCGCAGCGAGCGCGTTCATCCGATTGTGCTCGCCCTGCACCTGCCAGTCGACGACGCCCTGGCGCTCGCCTTCCCAATACACGGCGAACTGCTCGTCGACGGCGGCGCCTTGTTCGACGGGCAGCGCCTGCCATCCGCCTTCGACGCCGAAGCGTTCGACGCCCGACCAGCAGCCGCGCGTGAGCACCCGTTCCAGCGCCGCCTCGCGCCCGTTCGTGACGATGCGCCCGACGCCCGGCACCGTGCGCACAAGGTGGTGGAATTGCGTTTCGATGGCCGCGAGATCGGGGAAGATATCGGCGTGATCGAATTCGAGATTATTGAGCACGGCCGTGCGCGGACGGTAATGCACGAACTTCGAACGCTTGTCGAAGAATGCCGTGTCGTACTCGTCGGCTTCGATGACGAAAAAGCTCGAATCGGTCAGGCGCGCGGAAATGCCGAAGTTCAACGGCACGCCGCCGATCAGAAAGCCGGGATTCATGCCCGCGTCTTCGAGCAGCCACGCGAGCATCGAGCTCGTCGTGGTCTTGCCGTGCGTGCCCGCCACCGCGAGCACCCATTTGCCGTTCAGCACATGTTCGCCGAGCCACTGCGGGCCGGATGTGTATGGCAGGCCGCGATCGAGGATGGCTTCCATCAGCGGATTGCCGCGCGTCACCACGTTGCCGATGACGAAGAGATCCGGCTCGAGCGCGAGCTGCTCGATGCCGTAACCTTCGATCAGTTCGATGCCCTGGGCTTCGAGTTGCGTGCTCATCGGCGGGTAGACGCCGGCGTCGCAGCCGGTGACCTTGTGGCCCGCCTCGCGCGCCAGGACGGCAAGTCCGCCCATGAAGGTGCCGCAGATGCCGAGGATGTGGATGTGCATAAACCGTGTCGCGCCGCGCGGGCGATTGAGATGCGAAAACAGGAACGGCGCCGTACCGGTGAACCTGAGGGCAAACCCGTGCAGAAAGGCGCCTGAAGGCGCATATTGTAACCGAGCAGGCTAAGCGCTTTTCCCCCGGCGCAAGCCTGCCGCCCTTGGCCCGCAAAAGGGCCGCTCGAGCTTATCTAGTATCATTCCGGCATGGTTCGCAAATCACATTTCGATCCGCAGCGCGTGCGCGAGGAAATCGCGATCGCTGCCGCGAGGATGATCGCCGAAGACGGCCTCGACTACTCCACCGCCAAGCGCAAGGCTGCGCGGCAGGTCGTCGGCGAGGCGAAGATCGGCGGCGAGTTCCTGCCCGATAACGACCAGATCGAAGAGGAAATCCGCGAGTATCAGGCGATTTTCCAGAGCGACAGCCAGCCAGCCGTGCTGCGCCGGATGCGCGAAGTCGCGCTCGACTGGATGGAGCGCCTGACACCCTTCGATCCATATCTGACGGGCGCGGTGCTCAACGGCACCGCAGGCGAGCACTCCGATATTCATCTGCAATGCTTCTGCGACAATCCCAAGGAAGTCGCGATTTATCTGCTGAACGCGAACGTGCAATACGACGTGTCGGAGACGCGGCACTTCGCCGGGCGCGGCTATGTCGAGACGCTGAGCTTTCTGCATCGCGCACGCGACGAGGAGCCGGTCGGCGTGCATATCGCGCTCTACGGTCCCGACGATCTGCGCGGCGCGGTGCGCGCGGACAACCGCGGCCGCCTCGCCCGCGCGAACGCGGCGGCCGTACGCACGCTGCTCGATCACCCCGATGTCCCGCCGCTCGAGATCAGCGGCTGATCTTTCTTCTCTACGCTCATGAAAAGCACACGCATTCTGGCGGCCCTCGTGGTCGCTGTCGCCGCGACCGTCGGCGGCTTCTACGCGGGCCATCTGTTCACCGGCGGCGATACCGTGGCCGCGACGCAGCCGAGCGGCAACGCCGTCGATCAACTGTGGAAGGCGACGCCGCCGGGCGCTTCCGGCACGTCGCAACCGCTCGCGGCGTTCAAGGGCAAGCCGGTCGTCGTGAACTTCTGGGCGTCGTGGTGCGGACCGTGCGTGAAGGAAATGCCGACGCTCTCCGCGATGCAGCGCGATTACGAAAAGAAAGGCATCACGTTCGTCGGACTCGGCGTCGATAGCGAGAAGAACGTCAACGATTTTCTTAAGAAAGTGCCGGTCGCCTATCCCGTCTACGTCACCGGCTTCGGCGGCGCGGATCTTGCGCGTAGCTTCGGCAATAATGCGGGCGGCCTGCCATTTACCGTCGTGATCGACACGAATGGGAAAATCCGCTCCACGAAACTGGGCGAAGTCGACCCGGCCGAGCTGAAACATACGCTCGACAGCCTGTAAAAATTGGCTGCGTGTACGCCGTGGCTTGCGTCGAGTAAGCTGCGAGTTAGCACGCAGTACGCCGATCTTGCTGGAAATTCGACGCGACTCCCAATACGCGGCGGTAATTTGTCCCATGGTTGCGAGCCGGACTGCACAGTAAAACTAGACAAAATTCTCTAAACGGCGCTAAAGTGCGCCGAATTCCGCACAACCCGAAGCGACTATGACAACTCTGCCGGTGCCATGTGGCCCCCTCGCCGTCAAGTCCGACCTCCGCAAAACGGCGGTCGGAAGGCGTGGAGCATCCGCAGCCGTCATCCGCGTGCTGTTCGGGCGCGCGCTTCGAAGCGACCACGCCGATACGTTCGACATGAACGCTACCGGCGTGCCGACCGATTCTGCAGCCGTCGTTTGCGCGGGCGCTTTCGCGAGCGCGCGCGTGCGACGGCTGGCCGCGCCGACTCGCGGCTGAGCAGTCAGAACACCCACAAATCAAGTCAAGTGCCGGGCAGTCCCGGTCTCCAAGTATTGAAAGGGGATTTTTCGATGGACCTTCGTAAACTGAAAACGCTGATCGACCTCGTCTCGGAATCCGGCATCTCGGAGCTGGAAGTGACGGAAGGTGAAGGCAAGGTTCGCATCGTCAAGAACGCCGCGCCGGTCTACATGCAGGCGCCGCAGCAGTACGCACCGCAAGTGCAGTCGCCGGCCGCGCCGCAATTCGGCGGTGCAGGCGAAGCCGGCGCGCCGGCAGCCGCTGCGCCCGCGGCCGCCGCGCCGCAAGGTCACATCGTGACCTCGCCGATGGTCGGTTCGTTCTACCGTGCGCCGTCGCCGGGCGCGGATCCGTTCATCCAGGTCGGCGATACGGTGAAGGAAGGCCAGACGCTGTGCATCATCGAAGCGATGAAGCTCTTGAACGAAATCGAAGCGGACAAGGCCGGCGTCGTGAAGGAAATCCTCGTCGAGAACGGCCAGGCGGTCGAGTACGGCCAGCCGCTCTTCGTGATCGGCGACTAAAGGCGCACCGGGCCGTGCCGCGGATGCGCCTCGCAGCCGCCGCCCGGCCCCGCCGCGCCGGCGCGTTTCATGCGGCATCGATTCGTCGAGAAGCGCGCCGCCGATTGGATCCCCGAGGGCCGCTCGCGCGAGCCCGTTGATGAGCCGACCCACTATGTTTGAAAAAATTCTCATTGCGAACCGCGGCGAAATCGCGCTTCGCATCCAGCGCGCGTGCCGCGAGCTGGGCGTCAAGACAGTCGTCGTCTATTCCGAAGCCGACAAGGAAGCGAAGTACGTCAAGCTGGCCGACGAAGCCGTATGCATCGGACCGGCGCCTTCGAATCTCTCGTACCTGAACATGCCGGCGCTCATCAGCGCGGCCGAAGTCACCGACGCCGAAGCCATCCATCCCGGCTACGGCTTTCTCTCCGAAAACGCCGACTTCGCCGAGCGCGTCGAGCAATCGGGCTTCACGTTCATCGGGCCGCGTCCCGAGACCATCCGCCTGATGGGCGACAAGGTCACCGCCAAGCAGACGATGATCAAGACCGGCGTGCCGTGCGTGCCGGGCTCCGAAGGCGCTTTGCCGGACGATCCGCGCGAGATCGTGAAGATTGCGCGCGCAATCGGCTACCCCGTCATCATCAAGGCGGCGGGCGGCGGCGGCGGGCGCGGCATGCGCGTGGTGCACACCGAAGCGGCGCTGGTGAACGCCGTCAACATGACGCGCGAAGAAGCGGGCCGCGCCTTCGGCAACCCGCAGGTGTACATGGAGAAGTTTCTCGAGAACCCGCGCCACATCGAGATTCAGGTGTTGTCGGACTCGTTCCGTAACGCGATCTGGCTCGGCGAGCGCGACTGCTCGATGCAGCGCCGTCACCAGAAGGTGATCGAGGAAGCGCCGGCGCCGGGCATTGCGCGGCGGCTGATCGAGCGCATCGGCGACCGTTGCGCCGACGCGTGCAAGAAGATGGGCTATCTCGGCGCGGGCACGTTCGAGTTCCTGTACGAGAACGGCGAGTTCTACTTCATCGAAATGAACACGCGCGTGCAGGTCGAGCATCCGGTGACGGAACTCATCACGGGCGTCGATATCGTGCAGGAGCAGATCCGCATCGCCGCGGGCGAAAAGCTCTCGATCCGCCAGAAGGACATCCAGTTCCGCGGCCACGCGATCGAGTGCCGCATCAACGCGGAAGATCCGTTCAAGTTCACGCCGTCGCCGGGACGCATCACGTCGTGGCATACGCCGGGCGGCCCGGGCATTCGCGTCGATTCCCACGCGTATGCGAACTACTTCGTTCCGCCGAACTACGATTCGATGATCGGCAAGCTGATCGCGTTCGGCGCGACGCGCGAGCAGGCGATCAACCGCATGCGTATCGCGCTGTCGGAAATGGTCGTCGAAGGCATTTCGACGAACATCCCGCTGCATCGCGAAATGATGATCGACGCGAAGTTCGTCGAAGGCGGCACGAGCATTCACTATCTCGAGAACAAGCTGGCCGCGCGCCAGGCCGCCGTCGCCGAAGAGTCCTGAAGCACGCCTTATTCAGAGAGATAGCATGAGTTACCGGGAACTGATCGCCGAGCTGGATCGCGAGCACGCGGAAGCGCTGTCGGATGCGCTGCTTGAAGTCGGCGCGCTGTCGGTGTCAGTCGAAGACGCCGACGCCGACACGCCCGACGAACAGCCGCTCTTCGGCGAGCCGGGTCTCGTGCCTGAAAAGCGTGCGTGGAACCGTTCGCGCGTCGTCGCGCTGCTCGCCGAGGACGCAGATCCCGACGTGCTGCTCGCCGCGGCCGCGAACGAGATCGGCCTCGCGGCAACCCCGCAGTTCACGGTGCGCGAGGTCGAGGAGCAGGACTGGGTGCGTCTCACGCAGGCGCAGTTCGATCCGATCGCCATCGGCGAGCGCATCTGGGTCGTGCCTTCGTGGCACGACGCGCCCGATCCGAACGCGCTCGTGCTCGAACTCGATCCGGGCCTCGCGTTCGGCACCGGCAGCCATCCGACCACGCGGCTTTGCATGGAATGGCTGGAGCAGTCGGTGAAGCCGGGACAATCGCTGCTCGATTACGGCTGCGGCTCCGGCATCCTCGCGATTCTCGCGAAGAAGTGCGGCGCCGATCCGGTCGTCGGCATCGACATCGATCCGCAAGCGGTCGAGTCGGCGCGTCAGAACAGCGAGCGCAATCGCGCGGACGTGATCTACGGCCTGCCCGATGCGTGCCCCGCCGGGGAGTTCGATATCGTCGTCGCGAACATCCTCTCGAATCCGCTCAAGCTGATGGCGTCGATGCTCGCCGCGAAGGTAAAGCCGGGTGGCAGAATCGCGCTGTCGGGCGTGCTCGCGCGCCAGGCCGACGAGGTCGCGGCGGTCTATGCGCAGTGGATCGACATCGGCGTTTGGCGCGAGCACGAAGGCTGGGTATGCCTCGCGGGAACGCGGCGCGAAAGCCTTTAGAATAGCGCCATCCTCCACGATCAGGCCGTCAGGCCAACGGCACTTCTTATATGGCGCTGGCAACCCGCTGCCCCCACTGCGAAACCGTATTCAAGCTGGACCCGCATCTGCTCGCGCCGCATGACGGCCGCGTGCGCTGCGGACACTGTCAGGAAGTTTTCGATGCCGCGCATCATCGCTTCGAGCTTCCGGACGAGCCGGCCGCGGCAGGCGTCGCTCAGCATGCCGCGATCATCGACGATGATGCCGCCGTCGGTCCGGCAACAAGCTCGGGCGCAGGCCACGCTGCCGCCGCCGATGCACCCGCGCATGTGACCGCGCCGCCCGATGCGCCGCTCAAGCCGCGCCCGTTCGCGCCGCGCAACCTCGATCTCGGCGCGCCGAGTTCCATCAAGCATCCCGATGCCGACAGCGAAGGCACCGTCTATGCGAACGCTCCTGCAGCGTCGAGCGCGTCGAGCCAGACTCGCGCCGCGCCGCCGCGCAGCGAACCCGATCAAGCCGATGCCGCGAACGAGCCGTCCGCGTTGCCTTCGGAGCCCGCCCGCCTGAAGCAGTACATTCGCGTCGGCGTGCCGCATCCCGATGCCGCGAACTCCGAGCAAGCCGACGATACGCCGCTCGGCGAACCGCCCGTCGCGCCGCTCGCCAATGCTGTCGACGATCGCGCCGAGCCGTTCATCGGTCCGGTTCATCAGCCGGACGCGCCGCCCGCGCGCGCCGCCGCGGAACCGGCGGTACCCGCATGGCGCGACGACGCGGAGCCCGGTTTCGGCGCCAAGAAGCCGCCCGCTCCTGCTCGGCGCGTCAGCGCGAACGAGGCGTTTCCCGTGATTCGCGAGTCGCGGGAAACGCGCGCGCCGGTGCGTGGCCGCGGCGGAGCCGGGAAGGCGGGACGTGTCGTGGGCGTCATCGTCGCCGTGCTGCTGGCGTTGCTGTTGCTGGTGCAGCTCGCATGGTGGCAACGCGAAACGTTGATGGTCTACGTGCCCGGCTCGCACGCGCTCTATTCGAACGTCTGCGATCAGATCGGCTGCACGATCTCGCCGCCGCGCGACATCGACGGATTGCAGATCGAGAGTTCCGGGCTGCGCCAGGTGGACGGCCCGCACAAGCTCGAACTGAAATTGTCGCTGCGCAACCGGATGGACGTCGCGCTGGCGTATCCGGCGCTCGAACTTACGCTGCTCGACGACAAGAACAACGTCGCGATCCGGCGCGTGCTCTGGCCGCAGGATTACGCGCGACCGGGTACGATATTCGCCGTCGGCCTCGCGCCGCAAAGCGCGCAACCGGTGATCGTCCGGCTGGATACGGGCGACGCGGTTGCCGCCAATTACCGGGTTCAGGTCTTTTACCCGTGATGTCGGGCAGGCGCGCGAACGCCGCCTGCCCCGGTTCCACACGACGCGCGTCATGCTCCTCGCGGCGCCTGCACGCGCGATTTTCCCGTCAGCATCTGACAATTCTCTGGAGCGCAACATGAGTCAAGTTACCCTCGGCGGCAACCCTATCGACGTCAGCGGCACGTTCCCGGGCCCGGGCCAGCAGGCGTCCGAATTCACGCTCGTCGGCGCCGATCTCGGCGACGTCAAGCTCGCGAACTTCGCGGGCAAGCGCAAGGTGCTGAACATCGTGCCGAGTCTCGACACGCCGACCTGCGCCACCTCGACGCGCAAATTCAATGAAGCGGCCGCCGGCCTGAACAACACGGTCGTGGTCGTGGTTTCGGGCGATCTGCCGTTCGCCGCGAAGCGCTTCTGCACGACCGAAGGTATCGCCAATGTCGTGACGGCATCGACGTTCCGCGGCCACGAATTCGCGCAGGCTTACGGCGTCGACGTGACGAGCGGCCCGCTCAAGGGTCTGACGGCGCGCGCCGTGGTCGTGCTCGACGAGAACAACAAGGTGCTTCATTCGGAGCTCGTGCCCGAGATCAAGAATGAGCCGAACTACGATGCAGCGCTCGCCGCGCTGAAGTAAATCGTCTCGCCGGACCGCTTCCGACCGGAGCGGTCCGCGCATACGAGGCACGGTGAAGCGCTCGCCGCGCGCCGTATGCGGATTTCTCTCCTCGGCCCCTATCTATAAAGGACGTTCGCCTTGGCTACGCTCATTTGCGGCTCGCTCGCCTACGACAACATCATGACTTTCCAGGGGCGCTTCGGCGACCACATCCTGCCGGATCAGGTGCACATGCTGAACATCAGCTTCCTGGTGCCGACGATGCGGCGCAACTTCGGCGGCTGCGCGGGCAACATCGCGTATGCGCTGAAGCTGCTCGGCGGCGATCCGAAGATCATGGCGACGCTCGGCGCGGCGGATGCGCAGCTCTACATCGACCGGCTCGACGCGCTCGGTTTGTCGAAGGAATACGTGCGCGTGCTGGCCGATCAGCACTCGGCGCAATGCTTCATCACGACCGATCTCGCGAACAACCAGATCACCGCGTTCCACCCCGGCGCGATGATGGAGTCGCATCTGAACCGCGCCGACGAAGCGCAGGGCATCTCGCTCGGCATCGTCGCACCGGACGGCGCTCAAGGCATGCGCGAGCACGCCGAAGGGCTGGCGCGCGCGGGCGTGCCGTTCGTGTTCGACCCGGGCCAGGGATTGCCGATTCTGGACGGCGTGGAACTTTGTCGCATGATTGAACTCGCCACCTACGTGGCGGTCAACGATTACGAAGCCAAGCTGCTGAGCAACAAGACCGGCTGGTCGATCGAAGACATCAAGAGCCGGGTCGATGCCCTCGTCGTCACGCGTGGCGAACACGGCGCGCAGATCTATCATGAAGATGGCGTGGCCGAGATTCCGGTCGTCGCGGCGCGTCAGGTGGTCGACCCGACCGGTTGCGGCGACGCATTCCGCGGCGGGCTCCTGTACGGCATCGAAAACAAGCTTGGCTGGGAGAAAACGGGTCGTCTCGCGAGTCTGATGGGTTCGCTGAAAATCGAACATCAGGGGCCGCAAACCTACGCGCCGACGCGCGCCGAAATCGAAGAGCGTTTCAAGCAGGCCTTCGGAAGCAGCCTGTTCTGAATGATTGGAGTGAAGGAATGAAAACGGTAAGTCGTATCGCGCTGGCCATGGCGCTCGTCGGCTCGGTGGCGCTGACGGGCTGCGCCTACAACAGCAGTTCGTCGGACGTCTACACGGCGTCGCAGGCGCAGCGTGAGGAAACGGTGCGCATGGCGACCGTCGAAAGCGTGCGCGGCGTGAAGATCAGCTCGAACAACGGCCAGCCTACGGGCCTCGGCACGATCGGCGGCGGCGCGCTCGGCGGCGTCGCGGCGGCGAGTGCAATCGGCGGCGGCAACGGTTCGATCATCGCGGGCATCATCGGCGGGCTGGCTGGCGCCGTCGCGGGCAACGCGGTCGAGAATAGCGTCGCGATGAAGAACGGTCTCGAGATCACCGTGCGCCTCGATAACGGCGACCTGCGCGCGATCACGCAGACCGCGAACGGCGAAGTGTTTCAGGCGGGCGAGCGAGTGCGTCTGTTGTCGAGCGGCGGCGTCACGCGCGTCACTCACTGACGAGGGCATTCAGCGGACAAATAGCGCCGCGTCATCCTAAGAATGCGCATGTATCGAAAGATGCATGCGCTTTTTCTTTTTCGACGCCCCGAGCAAGCGATGAAATTCGTTGGCCGAAGCGAAAAACCCGCCGCCAGGTTTCCCCGACGACGGGTTCAGGCCGGGTAGGCATACCCGGACTAAGGGCACAGCGCACTGTGCCTGGGTGCTGCGTACTGCGAGAGCTTACGGACGGCTGCCCGTCGGGAACGGCCATGCCGCTGCCGGATTCAACGCCGTTTTGACCGCAGCAGCCGGAGCGGCCGGAGCAGGCGCCGAGACGGTCGTTGCCGTCGTGGCAGGAGCGGCAGCCGTAGTCTTCTTCGCAGCAGCGGCCTTCTTGGCCGGAGCCTTTTTCGCGGGGGCCTTCTTCGCAGCGGGTGCGGGCGCAGCAGCAGGCGCAGGCGCAGCGGCTGCGGTCTTCGCAGCAGCCTTTTTCGCGGGAGCCTTTTTCGCAGCGGCCTTCTTCGCTGCGGCCTTCTTCGCCGGCGCCTTCTTCGCCGCGGTCTTCTTCGCCGCGGCCTTCTTCGCAGGCGCCTTCTTGGCTGCGGCCTTCTTCGTCGCTACTTTCTTGGTCGCGACTTTCTTCGCTGCGGCCTTCTTCGCGGGAGCCTTCTTCGCCGCGACCTTCTTTGCAGCAACCTTCTTCGCCGCTACTTTCTTGGTCGCGACTTTCTTAGCTGCGGCCTTCTTCGCGGGTGCCTTCTTCGCCGCGACCTTCTTCGCTGCGACCTTCTTCGCCGCTACTTTCTTCGCTGCAACCTTCTTCACAGCGACCTTCTTGGCCGCAACCTTCTTCGCCGGAGCGGCCTTCTTGGCGGTGACTTTCTTCGCTGCAGCCTTCTTTGCGGCGGGTTTTTTCTTGGCAACTGCCATGGTTTTTCTCCTTCAGGTTTTCAGATGAGAGTCAGTTCAAACAACACCCTTCGTCAAAACCCGCTTCCCACGTGTCGCCTTCTCTATAACGCACGCTACGAAGCGGATTATTCATCGGCGTACGCTGATCCCACCTGCTTACGCTAATGAATACGGCAAGGCGCGCCGTGCCCCGAGGCACCGCGCGCCAAATTGAGTCAGCACCGCTTCTTCGCGGCGCCGGCCATCGCTTGATCGAGCCAGCGAGCATGCCGCTGGCATTTTCCGGGGGGAAGTTTGCCCATCCCTTTTCAGGGAGCGCAAAACGCCTGTCTTCTATTCGGGCCACACAGCCCGCCAAGTCAGTAGGCGCACTTTGCATCAGGCGACCGTTCTCCTAAACCTTGTCGGCCGGGCGCGCGTGAGCGACACGCTGCTGCCCGTCCGTCCCATCGATTTCGTCTGCAACACGTCCTGGATTTTTATTATTCCCAGGTGAGCGCGCCGCCGGTTTGATACTCAATCACGCGTGTCTCGAAGAAGTTGCGTTCCTTCTTCAAGTCGATCATTTCGCTCATCCACGGGAACGGGTTTTCCTCGTTCGGGAAGAGCGGGTCCAGTCCGATCTGCTGGCAACGCCGGTTGCAGATGAACCGCAAGTAGCTCTTGAACATCGACGCGTTCAGGCCGAGAACCCCGCGCGGCATGGTGTCTTCAGCGTAGCGATATTCAAGATCGACAGCCCGCTTGAAGAGCTCGCGGATCTCTGCCTTGAAGTCGGCGGTCCACAGTTGCGGCTCTTCCAGCTTGATCTGGTTGATGAGATCGATGCCGAAATTGCAGTGCATCGATTCATCGCGGAGGATGTATTGATACTGTTCCGCCGCGCCCGTCATCTTGTTCTGGCGACCCAGCGCCAGAATCTGCGTGAAGCCGACATAGAAGAACAGGCCTTCCATGATGCAGGCGAACACGATCAACGACTTCAGCAATTTCTGGTCCGCTTCGAGCGTGCCGGTCGTGAAGGCCGGGTCGGTCAGCGTGTTGATGAACGGAATCAGAAACTCGTCCTTGTCACGGATCGACTTGACCTCGTGATACGCGTTGAAGATCTCGCTTTCATCGAGACCCAGCGATTCGACGATGTACTGGTACGCGTGCGTGTGGATCGCCTCTTCGAACGCCTGGCGCAGCAGGAACTGGCGGCACTCCGGAGCGGTGATGTGACGGTACGTGCCGAGCACGATGTTGTTCGCGGCGAGCGAGTCCGCCGTGACGAAGAAGCCGAGGTTGCGCTTGACGATGCGGCGCTCGTCGTCCGAGAGACCGTTCGGGTCTTTCCACAGGGCGATGTCGCGCGACATGTTCACTTCCTGCGGCATCCAGTGGTTCGCGCAACCGGCGAGGTACTTCTCCCACGCCCACTTGTACTTGAACGGGACGAGCTGATTGACGTCGGTCTTGCCGTTGATGATGCGCTTGTCGGCGACATTGACGCGCGCTTCGCTTTGCGCGGCGATCGCGCTGGCGGAAGGCGTTGCGGCTGCGGGCGGAACGAAGCCATCGGAAAAGATGTTGTTCGCCTGAGCAATCTGATGGGCAGCTTGATGAGTTGCAGCTTGCGCTGCCTGCGTACCGAAAGTCGTGCCTTGAGCGTTACGCAACGGGTTCTGTTGCGGAGCGCTCGAGGGAGCTACGGCAGTGGTCTCGTCATCCCAGTTGAGCATAAATTCTCACCATCAATTTAGATCGGTTTGTACCATCTTTTCATGAGCGATAAAAGAGTTTGCTCATGAAAATTCTCGTTTTCATGCGATTTAGATTCGACGTTGCTACCTGCATACAACACTTGGCTCGAAGCCGTGTGTGTGAAGCTCGATGCGACATCTCTTGAATCGAGTGTGAAGCGGTCCTGATCGAGTGACTTCCGTGACATCGCAGCGTGCTTTCGCGTGACTTCATCGCTGCTCTGCAAGCCTTTTCGCGCAAGGCTCTGCGGACGACGCTGCTTGTGCGATGCGAAGCACGCGCGCTTCATTGCGACGATCCGCTCGATGCTGTGTTGCCAAGCGCGAACGCATCGAAGCGCGACGCGTTGCGATCATCGATCGAAGTCTCTCGTCGACCCGCGATGCGATGCAAAACATGCGTCGCGAATCGATGAACGCGCGACCTTCATGCGCTCCTCTTCGATGAGCTTCGATGTGTGTGACCGCACGCACTTCGCATCGCTCGATACACGCTGACGCAAGCACTTCGATGGAGCGTCGATGCCTGCTGCGCGCGTCGAATTCGTTGCCGAAGTTTAGCATTTGACGTCTCGTATTTCCACAATATCTTGTGCTTGCAAATCTCGCCAACACAATCTATAGCGTGTTTACGCGACGATCCGTCTCACGCGAAACCGCGCTGCGCAAGGCTCATCGGCCGCGCAACGGATCGAGCAGCGAGCGCAGATTGTTGTGATCGATCTCGTGCATCAACGCGAGCAGGCTGCCGAGTTTGCCTTGTGGAAAACCCTCACGCGCGAACCACGCGAGATAGTGACCGGGCAGATCGGCGATGAGCCTGTCCTTGTATTTGCCATAGGGCATCGTCTGCGTGACGAGACGCTGCAGGTCTTGCGGGTCCATCGCTTCTTCACTCCTCGTTCAATGTTCATCGCACCACGCAGCGCGCTTCGATCCTTCAGCGATTGCTGCATATCGGTGCCATAATCGCCGCTCTTGCCGCCGAGAGTCGATCGCGAATCAACATGCCGCTGGCCGTCAAAGCTTTCATTGCCCCTCTCATCGTCGCGTGCGCGATGTTCATGGAAAGCGTCGACGCCAACGTCATCGTTACCGCGATTCCTGAAATGGCGCGCGCGTTTGGACGCGATCCCGTGACGCTGAAGGTTGCGGTCACGAGCTACGTGCTCGGACTCGGCGTCTTCATACCGATCTGCGGATGGGTCGCCGACCGCTTCGGCGCACGCGCCGTGTTCCGCACGGCCATCGGCGTGTTCGTCGTCGGCTCGCTGTTGTGCGCGGCTTCCACATCGCTTGGCCCCTTCACCGTCGCGCGCTTCATCCAGGGCGTCGGCGGCGCGATGATGGTGCCTGTCGGCCGCATCATCATCTTTCGCTCGGTGCGCCGCTCCGAGTTCATACGCGCGATGAACTACCTCTCGGTGCCCGCAATGCTTGGACCAGCGGTCGGGCCGTTGCTCGGTGGCTTCATCACGACGTATCTGCACTGGCGCCTGATCTTTTTCATCAACATCCCGATCGGCATCGCGGGCATCTGGCTGACCAACCGCTACATCGCCAACTCGCACGAGGAACATCCGGGCCGTCTCGACTGGTTCGGTTTCTTTCTCTCCGCGAGCGCGGGCGTGCTGCTGTTGCTCGGGCTCTCGCTCGTCGGCGGCGAACTGATTCCGCAGCGCGTCGCCTTTGCGATGTGCGTCGCCGGCGCGCTGATGGTCGTGCTGTACTGCGTCCACGCGCGACGTGTGGAGAAGCCGCTGCTCGATCTGCGCTTTTTCCGCGTGTCGACGTTTCAGGCGAGCGTGCTCGGCGGTTCGATGTTTCGCATCGGGCTTGGCGCCGTGCCGTTTCTTCTGCCGCTCGCGCTGCAGGAGGGTCTCGGCATGAGCGCGTTCAAGTCCGGCGCGATCACGTGCGCGTCGGCTTTCGGCGGCATGTTCATGCGCTCGTTCGCATCGCGCGTGCTGCATCGCTTCGGCTTCCGTCAGACGCTGTTCTACAACGCGGCGTTGTCGGGTATCGCGATCGCGGCGTGCGGCGCGTTCTTTCCCGGCACGCCGGCCTGGGTGATCTGGGCCGTCGTGCTGCTCGGCGGCTTTTTCCCTGCGTTGCAGTTCACGAGCCTCAACTCGCTTGCTTACGCTGAGATCGAAACACGCGATGTGGGCCGCGCGACGAGCCTTGCTAGCTTCGTGCAGCAGGTTTCGCTCGGGCTCGGCGTGACGATCGCGGGGATCACGCTCGAGCTCTCGCAATATCTGAACGGTCATGCGAGTGTGCAATGGTCGGATTTCTGGCCGGCGTTTGTCGTCGTCGGGCTGTTCTCTTTTCTTTCGATGCCGATTACGGCGCGGCTTTCGCATGATGCTGGGACGGAGATTTCTCGCGGTACGCGGGGGTGAGTTCGCTGTTTTGCGTTTTGTTTCGCCGGATCCCGTGATCGTGTCGGCTCGGTGTTTCGCCGGATCCCGTGATCGTGTCGGCTCGGTGTTTCGCCGGATCCCGTTTTCTTAGTGGTCTATTAGCACTGCCCCTGTGCGGGGCGGCACTCACTTTCTTTGCTGCTGCAAAGAAAGTAAGCAAAGAAAGCAGCTACTGATACGCCCGCGGTCACACGCAATTTGGGTAGTCCTCTCGTCCATCGTGGGCTGCCTAAAGAGTGCCCTCATAGGCCCCATCGGGCTTGGCTCGCGCACGGTCCGTCTCATCGCACCACACACCAAACGGGTTCAGCACCAAATAGCTCCGGCCCGCTTCGCGGCCGACCGGTCAATCGGGGATGCACGCGCTTCTCTACTAACGTCTCCGTCCCGCTGCACTTGCCGCCCGTTGGTTTCCCTTGCATACCCGGCGGCAGCGCGTAGCGCTGTGCCGAAGCCATCTCGTGCTGAACCAGTGTCCTCAACGTCTTCGGACGGCGGACCGTGCGCGAGCCAAGCCCGATTAGGTGTTTGAGGGCACTCTTTAGGCGAGTGCCGCCTGGGACGAGAGGACGACCCAAATTGCGTGTGACCGCGGGTCTGAAAAGCTGCTTTCTTTGCTTACTTTCTTTGCAGCAGCAAAGAAAGTGAGTGCCGCCCCGCACAGGGGCAACGCTAATAGACCGACACGAAAACGGGATCCAGCGAAACCGAAACCAAAAAGCAAAGCAAAAAGCAAAAACGGACCGGCACCGACCGCTTCCATAAGCAGGAAGCACCCAGCACCGGTCCGCAGAGACCGACTCTCAGCTCAAAAACCTACTGACAAGCCTCACACTCATCGAAGCCCGGATCGCCGGGGCGCATCATACAGACGGGACCATCGGCTTCCTGAGCCGCCTCCACCGCCGGCGCGCTCGCGGCAGCAGCATTGAAGCCACCATTCCCGGCAGCCGACGCCGCACCGCCACCAAACCCGCCAGCCGCACCCGCCCCACCGTCACCGGAAGAAGAAGGCACCGCATTCAACGCACCGTGCGCCACGGTCGACTTCTCGACGTGCGTCGCCGCCATCGTGCGGAGGTAGTACGTCGTCTTGAGACCGCGAATCCAAGCGAGCTTGTAGACCTCGTCGAGCTTCTTGCCCGACGCGCCCGCCATGTAGATGTTCAGCGACTGCGCCTGATCAATCCACTTCTGACGGCGCGACGCCGCTTCCACGAGCCACTTCGGGTCGACTTCGAACGCGGTCGCGTAGATCGCGCGCAGATCGGCCGGAATGCGGTCGATGCGCGAAAGCGTGCCGTCGAAATACTTCAGATCGGACACCATCACTTCGTCCCACAGGCCGCGCGCCTTCAGATCACGCACGAGGTAGTCGTTGACCACCGTGAATTCGCCCGACAGATTCGACTTCACATACAGGTTCTGGAACGTCGGCTCGATACACGCCGACACGCCGATGATGTTCGAAATCGTCGCCGTCGGCGCGATCGCCACGCAGTTCGAGTTGCGCATGCCGTACGTCGAGATGCGCGAGCGCAGTTGCGCCCAGTCCATCGTCTCCGAGGTATCCACTTCGACATAACCGCCGCGCGCCTCGGCCAGGAGCTTCAGCGAATCCTGCGGAAGAATGCCGCGATCCCACAGCGAGCCGCGATACGTCGCGTAACGACCGCGCTCTTCCGCGAGTTCCGTCGACGCGTAGTACGCGTAGTAGCAGACGGCTTCCATCGAACGATCCGCGAATTCGACCGCCTCGCCCGACGCATAAGGCGTGCGCAGCAGATGCAGGCAGTCCTGGAAGCCCATGATGCCCATGCCGACCGGACGATGCTTCAGGTTCGAGTTGCGCGCCTTCGGCACCGCGTAGTAGTTGATGTCGATGACGTTGTCGAGCATGCGCATCGCGACGCTGATCGTGCGCTTGAGCTTCGCGTGGTCCAGCGCGTAGCTGCCATCGGCCTGCTTCACCATGTGCGCGACGAGGTTCACCGAGCCCAGATTGCAGACGGCGATTTCCGTCTCGCTCGTGTTCAGCGTGATTTCGGTGCACAGGTTCGACGAGTGCACGACGCCGACGTGCTGCTGCGGCGAACGCACATTGCACGGATCCTTGAACGTGATCCACGGATGGCCCGTCTCGAACAGCATGCCAAGCATCTTGCGCCACAGTTGCGCCGCCGGCAGCTTCTTGAACAGCTTGATTTCGCCGCGCGCGGCTTTCTCTTCGTAAGCGACGTACGCCTTTTCGAAGTCGGCGCCGAACAGATCGTGCAGGTCCGGGCAGGTCGACGGCGAGAACAGCGTCCAGTCGCCGCCTTCGACGACGCGCTTCATGAACAGATCGGGAATCCAGTTCGCCGTGTTCATGTCGTGCGTGCGGCGACGGTCATCGCCGGTGTTCTTGCGCAGCTCGAGGAATTCCTCGATGTCGAGGTGCCACGATTCCAGGTACGCGCACACCGCGCCCTTGCGCTTGCCGCCCTGGTTCACCGCGACGGCCGTGTCGTTCACGACCTTCAGGAACGGCACGACGCCCTGCGACTTGCCGTTCGTGCCCTTGATGTGCGAGCCGAGCGCACGCACGCGCGTCCAGTCGTTGCCGAGGCCGCCCGCGAACTTCGAGAGCAGCGCGTTTTCCTTCAGCGCTTCGTAGATGCCGTCGAGATCGTCGGCGACCGTCGTCAGATAGCACGACGACAATTGCGAGCGATGCGTGCCCGAATTGAAGAGCGTCGGCGTCGACGACATGAAGTCGAACGACGACAGCACGTTGTAGAACTCGATCGCGCGCGCTTCACGGTCGATCTCGTTCAGCGACAGGCCCATCGCCACGCGCATGAAGAATGCCTGCGGCAACTCGATGCGCGTGCCGTCGACGTGCAGGAAGTAGCGGTCGTACAGCGTCTGCAGGCCGAGATAGCCGAACTGCAGATCGCGATTCTGATCGAGCGCGGCGCCGAGGCGCTTGAGGTCGAACTGTTGCAGCTTGTCATCCAGCAGGCCGGCTTCGACGCCGCGCTTGATGAACTGCGGGAAGTATTCGGCGTAACGCTCGCCCATTTCGGCTTGCGTCACTTCCTCTTCGAGAATTTCGCGGCGGATCGTGTGCAGCAGGATGCGCGCCGTGACCTGACTGTACGCCGGATCCTTCTCGATCATCGTGCGCGCGGCGAGAATGGCCGAATCGTAGACCTGCGACATCGGCACGCCGTCGTACAGGTTCTTCACCGTCTCCGCGACGATCGGCTCGGCGGACACCGCATCGCCCAGATTCGCGCACGCGGAGACGATCAGCGCCTTCAGCGCTTCGAGATCGAGCGGACGCGTGACGCCGTTGTCCGTCACGTTGATCGCGCCTTCGTGCGACTGCGCGTTTTGCGCGGCCGAGCGCTCTTGCGAACGCTGCTGCGTGCGCTTCTCGCGATACAGCACGTACGCGCGCGCGACGTTGTGCTCGCCGCCGCGCATCAGCGCGAGCTCGACCTGATCCTGAATGTCTTCGATGTGGAAAGTCCCGCCGTGCGGACGGCTGCGCACGAGCGCGCGCACGACGGCTTGCGTCAGTTGCTCGACTTGCTCGCGCACACGCGCCGAAGCTGCGCCCTGACCGCCGTTCACCGCGATGAATGCCTTCGTCACGGCGATCGCGATTTTCGTCGGCTCGAACGACACCACGCTTCCGTTGCGACGGATGACCTTGTAGTCGGCAAACGTCGTGTTCGGCGCGAGCGCCTGAGCGCCCACGCCCTGCGCACCGCTCATCGGCTGTGCGGATGCGCCTTCGAATGAAGTCGTGGCGTTTTCGGTGGTTTGCATGTGCAAAACTCCTGGTGTTCGATTGGTGCGGATGGTCCGCGGATTTATCACTTATGCCGCGCGCGTGACGAACTCGTCGTGAAAGTCGCGCGGTGTTTTGGCGGTCAAGCCGGGCTGTGAATGCAGCAGGCTGAAAACACGAATCGCGGCGCTTACGGCCCGCATTGTCATTGGCGTCTCATGCGGTGCCCGCGTTGGCGCGCGGTGTCGGTCGACGCAATTCGCGCTTGCTTGCATGCCTTCTTCACGGTGCTGCTCGCTGGCGCCCGACGCGCCCGACGCCTCTCTCCTCGCAAAGAGAAACCGTCTCGCGCATCGCCCCGGGCCAGCCAAACTTCTTCTACGCCGGAAAGCCGACGGCGCCGGCTCACTGGAGCGGGCGCCGCGTCAACAACACAAGATCTAGTGCAAAGTACGTCTGTCGGCACCAAGTATAGTGGACAACATCGCAGTCTCAAAAAGTTTTATTTGCCCTGAGTCTGCGGTAGCGGGGTTGACTTTTGCTATAGCAAAGCGCGACAAGGCCTCGCGCGTGACGCTGCTGCGCCGCAACGAGAAAGACCTTACGCAGCGCTCAGATGTTGGATTGAAACGGAAAGAACGACGGCGGCAGCGCGCTGCCGTGACGCAGACGCGACCACTCGAAATGCGGGCCCGGATCGGTCTTGCGGCCGGGCGCGATGTCCGAGTGACCCGCGACTGCATCGATCGGATAGCGCTTCACCACGACTCGCACGAGCGCGGCGAGCGCGTCGTACTGCGCGTCTTCGAAGGGCACGCGATCGCTGCCTTCGAGCTCGATGCCGATCGAAAAGTCGTTACAGCGCTCGCGCCCGCAGAACGACGAGACGCCCGCGTGCCACGCGCGTTCGTCGCAGGAGACGAACTGCTCGATCGCGCCGCCGCGACGGATCACGAAGTGCGCCGACACACGCATGCCGCGCAGATGATCGAAGTATGGATGCGCGTCGTGATCGAGCTTGTTGAGGAAGAAATCGGCGATGGCGTTCGTCGTGAAATCGTCGGGCGGCAGGGCGATGTTGTGCACGACGATGAGCGTCGGCACCGCGTCGCCCGGACGCGCCTCGAAGTTCGGCGACGGCAGGCGCGTCGCGTGCGTGAACCAGCCTTGCGCGTCGATATGCGGATCGCGCTGTCTGACGACGTTGGTGTTCATCGTGCGTCGCGTCCGGTCGGACGGGCCGCGTAATGGCGCGCGTGATCGCTGCAGCAGAAGCGCTCGCCCGCGACGATGATCGATTCGCTGCGCGGCGTGTGCACGCCACACTGCGCGCAACGGATGAGCGGATCGGCGAGTTGCGGCGCGCTCGCGGCCGCGCCGTTGCCATGACCGTTGCCGCTGCGGGCGCGGCGTGCGTCATGCGCTCCGCCCGCGGTCGCGCCGCCGGCTGGCGCGTCGCCCTGCTGCGCGCGCTCGTTCGCGCGGCGCAGCTTCTTCAGAAGCCACAGGCACAGGAAAAAGAGGACGATCAGAAAGAAGAAATTTCGCATCGATTCAATGCCGATAGATTCAGACGCTCAGACGACCGCGCGATGCAGCAGCACTTCGAACACGAAGCGGCTGCCGACGTACGCGAGCAGCAGCGCGGCGAACGACGCCAGCACCCAGCGCAACGCGGCGCGTCCGCGCCATCCGGAGAGGCGGCGCGCGGTGAGCAATGCGCCGAACATCAGCCAGGAGACGAACGCGAACACAGTCTTGTGATCGAAGCGCAGCGCGCGATCGACCAGTTGCTCGTTGAACGCGATGCCCGACACGAGCGTGAGCGTGAGCAGCACGAAGCCCGCCGCGATCAGGCGGAACAGCAGCTTTTCAAGAGTCAGAAGCGGCGGCAGCGTGTCGAGCCAGCTCGCGAGCCAGCCATTGCCGGTATGACGCGTCGCGAGGCCGCGCATGCGCTGCAGGCGGCGTTCGAGCATCAGCATGAGCACGGCGTGCAGCGCGGCGATCGCGAAGAGTCCGTACGCGATGTTCGCGATCAGGAAATGCAGCTTGAACATCGGCGCGGCGGAATACGACAGCACGCGCACGCCGCCGAAGACGAGCGGCAACAGCGACGCGATGCACGCGAGCGGCAATACGAGCAGGCGCAGGCCGTCGAGCGGAAAGAAGAAGCTCTCGATCCAGTAGATGCCCGCGCCGAGCCAGAACATCGCGGAGAGCGCGAACGCGAAGCCGAAGATCATCGCGTTCTGGGGAAAGATGGTCGTGTGCAGCAGGAGGCCGTGCACGAGCAACGCTACTAATAATAGAGCGCGGCCCAATCCGCCCATGTCCGGCGATTTTTTGGCCGCCGCCGGCGATGCGATGCCCGGAGGCACGCCGGCCAGCGCCGGCTCCACGGCCGTGTGGCGATGCGCGCGCCAGCCCGCTACGGCGAGTCCGCCATAGAGAAGCGCAGTGAGGGCATACAGTACAATATCCATGTTCGAAGTTTACACTAGGCCCTTGAATCACGACGTTTTCTCCCTCGCGGCAACGCGGGGCGATTACGTCGTTTTGCGCTGAAAAAGGGCCGCATTCACTACCGTTTCCCATGCTCGATAACCTGACTCAACGGATGGCCCGCGTCGTCAAGACGCTGCGCGGCGAAGCCCGGCTCACTGAGGCCAACACGCAAGAGATGTTGCGGGAAGTGCGTCTCGCGCTGCTCGAGGCCGACGTCGCGCTGCCGGTCGTGCGCGAGTTCATCGCGAAGGTGAAGGAAAAGGCGCTCGGCGAGGAAGTGCTGTCGAGCCTGTCGCCGGGTCAGGCGCTCGTCGGCGTCGTTCAGAAGGAACTGACGGCCGTGATCGGCGGCGATTACGAAGGCAAGGCAGCCGAGCTGAATCTGGCGGTCGCGCCGCCCGCCGTGATCCTGATGGCCGGTCTGCAGGGTGCGGGCAAAACCACCACGACCGGCAAGCTCGCCAAGCTGCTGCGCGAAAAGAGCAAGAAGAAGGTCCTCACCGTTTCCGTCGACGTGTATCGCCCCGCCGCTATCCGTCAGTTGCAGACGGTGACGGAACAGGTCGGCGCCGACTTCTTCCCGTCGGAAGCGAATCAGAAGCCCGCGGATATCGCGCGCGCGGCGATCGACTGGGCGAAGCGGCACTATCACGACGTGGTGATCGTCGATACGGCCGGCCGTCTCGGTATCGACGAAGCGATGATGAAGGAAATCAGCGAGCTGCACGCGCTGCTCAAGCCCGCTGAAACGCTCTTCGTCGTCGACGCCATGTTGGGGCAGGACGCGGTCAACACCGCGAAGGCGTTCAACGACGCGCTGCCGCTCACCGGCGTCGTGCTCACCAAGCTCGACGGCGATTCGCGCGGCGGCGCGGCGCTTTCGGTGCGCAACGTCACCGGCAAGCCGATCAAGTTCGTCGGCGTCGCGGAAAAGCTCGACGGCCTCGAAGTCTTCCATCCGGATCGCATGGCGAACCGGATTCTCGGCATGGGCGACATTCTCGCGCTCGTCGAGGAAGCGCAACGCGGCGTCGACAGCCAGGCCGCGCAGAAGCTCGCCGACAAGGTCAAGAAAGGCGGCGACTTCGATCTGAACGACTTCAAGGCGCAGCTCTCGCAAATGAAGAAGATGGGCGGCCTCTCATCGCTCATGGACAAGCTGCCCGCGCAGTTTCAGCAGGCCGCGCAAGGCGCGGACATGAACAACGCGGAAAAGCAGATGCGCCGCATGGAAGGCATCATCAATTCGATGACGCTGCAGGAACGCGCGAAGCCGGAGCTCATCAAGGCGGCGCGCAAACGCCGTATCGCCGCGGGCGCGGGCGTGCACGTTCAGGAGGTAAACCGCATGCTCAACCAGTACGAGCAGATGCGCGGCATGATGAAGAAGCTGAAAGGCGGCAACCTGCAAAAGATGATGCGCGGCATGAAGGGCATGCTGCCCGGCATGCGCTGACCCGCACTTTTATTGAACCCGCGTTCTCTTCGGGCGTCCGACTCGAAAGAAACGCGGGTTTATCATATGGCGCACGCCGCCGTTTTTTTCCACACTTAGAAGTCAGCCTTTCCCGCTTCCCCTTATGAATCGCGAAGAAGCCCTCCATATTTTCAGCCACTCCGAAGAGATCGTGACGGCTGACGAAGTCAACGCATCGATCGGCAAGATGGCCACGGCCATCAAGGCTGCGACGAAAGACGACTTCCCGCTCGTGCTCTCGGTCATGGGGGGCGCGGCCGTGTTCACCGGCATGCTGCTGCCGCATCTCGACTTCCCGCTCGAGTTCGATTACATCCACCTGACGCGGTATCGCAACGCCATCAAGGGCGGCAGCGAGATGCAGTGGCGCGTGGCGCCGGCGGAATCGGTGAAGGATCGCGTGGTGCTCGTGCTCGACGATATTCTCGACGAAGGCGAAACGATGGCCGCGATCCGCGATCGCATCATGGCGATGGGCGCGAAGACGTTTCTGTCCGCGGTGCTGTGCGAGAAGATCATCCCGAAGGCGAAGCCGCTGCGTCCGGATTTTTGCGGATTCGAAGTGCCGGATCGTTACGTGTTCGGCTGCGGGATGGACGCGAAGGGTTACTGGCGTAATCTGCCGACGATCCGGGCGTTGACGGAAGGGGCGTGATCCCCGCCCGTATCCAAAAGAAAAGCGGCCCGCGGGCCGCTTTTTTCATAGCTGATGCACGAAAGTGCGTATGCCCGTGAGCATCATCTCGACGGAAATCGCGACAAGGACAAGCCCCATCAAACGCTCGAAAGCCGTCACCACGCGCTCGCCGAGCCATTGCTGAATCTTCTCGGCGAGAATCAGCACGATCGCGCAGACGATCATCGTCACCGTGAGCGCGCCGATCCATTCGAACATTTTGCCGGGCGCCTGCGACGTCAGCAGCATCACCGTCGCGAGCGCCGATGGCCCCGCCAGCGCCGGAATCGCGAGCGGCACGATCAGCGGCTCGCCGCCGCGCGAATCGCCGCCCATCGCGCCGTCCGGATGCGGAAAGATCATGCGCAGCGCGATCAGAAACAGCACGATGCCGCCCGCGATGCGCAACGAGACATCGGTGAGGTTCATCGCGCGCAGGAAGCGATCGCCCGCCAGCATGAACACCAGCAGAATGACGAACGCGATCGCCACTTCGCGCAGCACGACCACGCGGCGCCGCTCTTTGGCGACGCCGCGCAGCGCGTTGATGAAGATCGGGATATTGCCGAGCGGATCGGTGATCAGCAGCAGCAGGATCGTCGCCGACAGGAAGTTGTACTGCATTACTTCGCGAGCGCGGCCCGCACTTTCCCGACGACGACATCGGCGGCTTCATCGACCGGCAGCAGCGTGGCTTCCGCGTCGCGGCGGCCCTGATATTCCAGCTTGCCTTCCTTCAGCCCGCGATCGCCGATCACGATGCGATGCGGCACGCCGATCAATTCCCAGTCCGCGAACATCACACCCGGACGCTCGCCGCGATCGTCGAGAATCACGTCGATGCCGGCCTGCTGCAGCGTCGCGTACAGCTTGTCGGCCTGCTCGCGCACGGCGTCGCTGCGGTCGTAGCCCATCGGGCAGATCACGACTTCGAACGGCGCAATGGCTTCCGGCCAGATAATGCCCTTGTCGTCGAAATTCTGTTCGATTGCCGCGCCCAGCACGCGCGTCACGCCGATGCCGTAGCAGCCCATCTGCATCGGCGCGGGCTTGCCGTTTTCGTCGAGGAAGGTCGCGCCCATCGAATCGGAATACTTCGTGCCGAGCTGGAACACGTGACCCACTTCGATGCCGCGGCAGATTTCGAGCGTGCCCTTCCCGTCCGGCGACGGATCGCCCGCGACGACATTGCGAATGTCCGCGACTTCCGGCTCGGGCAGATCGCGGCCCCAGTTCACGCCGGTCGTGTGGTAATCGACCTCGTTCGTGCCGACGACGAAGTCGCTCATGTTCGCGACCGTGCGGTCCGCGATCACGCGCACCGGCTTCTTCGTGTTGAGCGGACCGAGGTAGCCCGGCGGCGTGCCGAACCATTCGACGATCTCGGCTTCCGTCGCGAAGCGATAGCCCTTCAGGCCGGGCAGCTTGCCCGTCTTGATGTCGTTGAGCGAGTGATCGCCGCGCAGCATCAGCAACCAGATGGTCGGTTCGGCGCCTTCGTTGTCGGTCGCGAGAACGATCGACTTGATCGTGCGTTCCAGCGGAATGTTCAGAAGCTGCGCGACCGCCTCGCACTTCGCGGCGCCGGGCGTGGGCGTCTTCTTCAGTTCTTCGGTCGGCGCGGCGCGTTGCGCGATGAGCGGCAGCGCATCGGCGGCTTCGACGTTCGCCGCGAAGTCCGAGCTCGGGCAATACGCGATGTCATCCTCGCCCGTATCGGCGATCACGTGGAATTCGTGCGAACCGCTGCCGCCGATCGAACCGTTGTCCGCCGCGACCGCGCGGAACTCCAGCCCGATGCGCGTGAAGATGCGCACGTAGGCTTCGTACATCTTGCGATACGACTCTGCGAGGCCGTCGAGGTCCTTATCGAAGGAATAGGCGTCCTTCATGATGAATTCGCGGCCGCGCATCACGCCGAAGCGCGGACGGATTTCGTCGCGGAACTTCGTTTGAATCTGATAGAAGTTCACCGGCAACTGGCGATAGCTCTTGATCTCGCGGCGCGCGATGTCCGTCACGACTTCCTCGTGCGTCGGGCCCATGACGAAATCGCGCTCGTGGCGATCCTTGAAACGCAACAGTTCCGGGCCGTATTGCTCCCAGCGGCCCGACTCCTGCCACAGTTCCGCGGGCTGCACGGCGGGCATCAGCAATTCGAGCGCGCCCGCGCGGTTCATCTCTTCACGCACGATGGCCTCGACCTTGCGCACCGAGCGCAGACCGATGGGCATGTAATCGTAGATGCCGCCCGCGACGCGGCGGATCATGCCTGCACGCATCATCAGCTTGTGGCTGACGATCTCGGCGTCGGCGGGAGCTTCCTTCAGGGTGCCGATGAAGAAACGGGATGCTTTCATTCAAATTTTCCAAATGCGGCGCGCTTCGGAGCGGACAGCGCCGAAGCAGGCGGATCAAGGTGAACGACGGAACGACCGGCGAGAAAAGAAGATTTTGCCGCCTGCCGGATGCTCTGGCAAAGACATTCACACGGATGCCCCGAATTGGGGTTCGTGCCAGTGCGTCGAGGCCAATAACTGTTTATAATCAAAGCAATTTTAAAGGATTTGAAGGTGGCTGTATGCTGGATCGTGAAGGCTTTCGCCCGAACGTCGGCATCATCCTCTTGAACGCGCGCAACGAAGTGTTTTGGGGCAAGCGGCTGCGTGAACATTCCTGGCAGTTTCCGCAAGGGGGCATCAAATACGGTGAGACCCCTGTGCAAGCGATGTATCGGGAGTTACACGAAGAAACCGGCCTGCTACCGGAGCATGTAAAAGTTGTCGGTCGCACGCGCGACTGGCTGCGTTATGAGGTGCCGGACAAGTTCATCAAGCGCGAGGTGCGCGGACATTATCGCGGTCAGAAACAGATCTGGTTTCTGCTGCGCATGGTGGGCCGCGATTGCGACATCTGCCTGCGCGCGACGGACCATCCGGAATTCGATGCCTGGCGCTGGAACGAGTATTGGGTACCGCTGGATGCGGTCATCGAGTTCAAGCGCGACGTTTATCAAATGGCTCTATCCGAGCTGTCCCGCTTTCTGCGGCGTACCAACTCCCGCGGTGAACGCGGCGAGCGAGCCGCGCATCACGGGCCGCGCTATCCACGCGTCGTCCAGACGATGACGATCGAAGCTCCTGCCGTTACTGCCTCCGGCGCGGCAGTTCAGGCAGAATGCACGGTCAGCGAAGAAGTGCATGTGATCGTGCAGCGCTCATCGTGAATCCGGGCACTGCAACGCTTCGAGCACTTTGACACTCAACTCGATTGCGATCGATGGCACGGCGAACTTCTCGCCGTGCCATCTCGCTTTGTTCCGCCGGGCGGGCGCATGAAGCCCGCGCGCATGTTTCCGGGAAGACCCAATTGAAAGTGAATGCCTCACTCGCGGTAATCGCGGCATCCGCGGCAGCGCTCGCCGTGCTCGCCGGCTGTTCCAGCAACAAGGCGCCGTCCACGCAGGACGACGGCGTGTTCACCTATCTGCTCGACCGCAAGCCGAACTGGACCGAAGAAAAAATCGACACGATGCCACCGCTGCCGCAGGCATCGAATCTGGTCGCGTTCAACGTGTCGCAGAACACGCCGCTCACGTTCGCCGTCGACAAGACCACGCTCACGGTCGGCAAGGATGGCGTCATTCGTTACGTGATCGTCGCGACGAGTCCGGCGGGCGCGCGCAACGTCAACTATGAAGGCATTCGTTGCGACACCTACGAATGGCGTCGCTACGCGAGCATCAACGACGATCAGAACGGCTGGGATCAAGGTTCCGCATTCGACTTCAAGCGCATCGAAAACGGCGAGCTGAACGCGTATCAGGCGGCGCTCTATCAGGATTATTTCTGCACGAGCAAGCTGCCCGTCGGCACCGCGAAACAGATCGTCAACAACATGGAATACAAGCGCACGCAAAGCGTGATCAATCTGCGCTGATTGCGCCGCGCGTCGGCGTGACGATGTGAAAACGCCCGCTGATTCAGCGGGCGTTTTCGTTTCAGACGAGCACGAGATTGTCGCGATGGATCAGTTCCGGCTCCAGCATGTAGCCGAGCACCGATTCGATCTCGCCGCTCGGCCGGCGATGAATCAGCCGCGCCTCCGAACTGCTGTAGTTCGTGATGCCGCGCGCGACTTCCTGCCCTTGATCGTCGACGCACGCGATTACTTCGCCGCGATCGAAGGCGCCTTTCACGTCGATGACGCCGATCGGCAAAAGGCTCTTGCCGTCGGCGGTGAGCTTGTTGACCGCGCCCTTGTCGATGACGACATGCCCGCGCACCTGCAAGTGATCCGCCATCCACTGCTTGCGCGCCGCCATGCGTGCGGTGCGCGCGATGAGTTGCGTGCCGATCATCTCGCCCGATGCGAGGCGCGTGAGCACATCGGCTTCGCGGCCGCTCGCGATGACCGTGTTCGCGCCGCTGTGCGCGGCACGCTTCGCCGCGAGAATCTTGGTCAGCATGCCGCCGCGTCCTAGGCTCGAACCCGCGCCGCCCGCCATCTGCTCGAGTTCGGGCGTGCCGGCGTCGGCTTGCTCGACGAGCGTCGCGTTCGGGTCCTTGCGCGGATCGGCGGTGAAGAGGCCACGCTGATCGGTGAGAATGACGAGCGCATCGCCTTCGATCAGATTCGCGACGAGCGCGCCGAGCGTGTCGTTGTCGCCGAACTTGATTTCGTCGGTGATGACGGTGTCGTTCTCGTTGATGATCGGCACGGCGCCCAGGCGCAGCAGCGTGAGCAGCGTCGAGCGCGCGTTCAGATAGCGTTCGCGATCGGCGAGATCGGCGTGCGTGAGCAGAATCTGCGCGGTGCGGATGCCGTGCGCGCCGAAGCTGCTTTCGTAGACTTGCGCGAGACCCATCTGGCCGACCGCGGCCGCCGCCTGCAGTTCGTCGATTTCGCGCGGTCGCTTTGTCCAGCCGAGCCGGTGAATGCCTTCCGCGATCGCGCCCGAACTCACGAGCACGACTTCCTTGCCCTGTTCGCGCAGCGCCGCGATCTGCGACGCCCAGCGCGAGATTGCCGCATGATCGAGCCCGCGACCGTCATTGGTGACGAGGCTCGACCCTACTTTCACTACGATTCGCTTCGCAGCGGCGATGACCGAACGCATCGTGCGCTTTCTCCTCGTGGTTGCTTTATTCCTTCGTTTCGTCGTCGCGGAAGCGCACGTCGGCGGCGAGATCTTCCGCTTCAGCCGCGCGCGATGCGTCCGAATGCTGCGAGATGTAATCGTAGATCGCGTAGGTGAGCGCCTCGCAGCCCTGACCGGTCAACGCCGAAATCTCGTAGACCGGACCGTCCCATTCGAAGCGCTCGACGAAATCGGCGATGCGCGCCTCGCGTTCGTCTTCCGGCACCATGTCGAGCTTGTTCAGCACGAGCCAACGCGGCTTCTCGTAAAGCTGCTCGTCGTACTTGCGCAGTTCGTTGACGATCGCCTTCGCTTCCGCGACCGGATCGACGTTTTCATCGAACGGGGCCATGTCGACGAGATGCAGCAGCACGCCCGTGCGCTGCAAGTGCCGCAGGAAACGATGCCCGAGGCCCGCGCCTTCCGCCGCGCCTTCGATGAGACCCGGAATGTCCGCGATCACGAAGCTCTTGCTCGGCCCGACGCGCACTACGCCGAGATTCGGCGCGAGCGTCGTGAACGGATAATCCGCGATCTTCGGCCGCGCGTTCGACACCGACGAGATGAAAGTGGACTTGCCCGCGTTCGGCATGCCGAGCAGACCGACATCCGCGAGCACTTTCAGCTCGAGTTTGAGCATGCGGCGCTCGCCCGGCTTGCCGTCGGTTTTCTGACGCGGCGCGCGGTTCGTGCTCGACTTGAAATGCAGGTTGCCGAGGCCGCCCGCACCGCCCTTCGCGATCAAGACCTGCTGATTGTGCTCGGTCAGATCGGCGATGATCTCGCCCGTTTCCTGATCCGAAATGATCGTGCCGACCGGCATGCGCAGCGTGATGTCGTCGCCGCCCTTGCCGTAGCAATCCGCGCCGCGGCCGTTTTCGCCGTTGCGCGCCTGATGCTTCTTGGAGAACCGGTAGTCGATCAGCGTGTTGATGTTGCGGTCGCCGACCGCGTAGACGCTGCCGCCGCGCCCGCCGTCGCCGCCGTCCGGTCCGCCGAACGGGACGAACTTTTCGCGGCGCATCGACGCGCTGCCATCTCCTCCGTCGCCGGCGATGACTTCGATCCTCGCTTCGTCAATGAACTTCATGCGTTGCTCCGTCCCGTGTATTCGCTCTATTTTGCCGTGACCGACCTGGCCGGTCACTCATAACCAATTTTTGACCGCACCAAATAAAAATGGCCCCGCGAACTTCGCGGGGCCATTTCTTCGGTCCTGAAGCCCGTGCGTAAAACTTACGCTGCCGGGACGACGACGACCGTGTGCTTCTTCGCAGCGCCCTTGGTCACGAACTTGACGTGACCGTCGGCCAGCGCGAACAGCGTGTGATCCTTGCCGATGCCGACATTCTCACCCGGGTGCATGCGCGTGCCGCGCTGGCGAACGATGATGCCGCCTGCGTTGATTGCCTGGCCGCCGTACACCTTCACGCCGAGGCGTTTGCTCTCGGAGTCGCGGCCGTTGCGGGAAGACCCGCCTGCTTTTTTGTGTGCCATTTGCTTAGCTCCTTAACCGATGCGCTTACGCGTTGATCGCGTCGATGCGCAGTTCGGTGTAGTTCTGGCGATGGCCAGCGTGCTTTTGGTAGTGCTTCCGGCGGCGCATCTTGAAGATGGTCACTTTCTTGTGACGACCTTGGGACACGACGGTAGCCTTGACGGAAGCCCCACTGACCAGCGGCGTACCGAACTGAATCGATTCGCCTTCGCCTACTGCGAGAACCTGGTCGAGCGTGATTTCAGCGTCAATGTCTGCCGGTATCTGTTCTACTTTAAGTTTTTCGCCAACGGCAACTTTGTACTGCTTGCCGCCGGTTTTTATGACCGCGTACATTGAGAACCTCACTCAGAATTCTTTTTCCACGCACCACGCGGGGAAAACACGCGATTATACATAGAGTTACGCTCGACGTCAAAGCGCCGTGACGATGCCCGCGCGGGCGGCGCAACGCGCGATCCGGCTCCGAACCTCGGCGAAAACGAAGCGAATCGCAGCCGAAATTCGCCGACATTGCGCGAGCCGGAACGCGGGACCACCCGGCGTCTGTCGGATTCGCCTTATAATCCGCCGGATTACCCTTTTTGCCGATCATGTCGTCCACCGCCACTTCCTCTCCCAACGCCGCCGCGCTGCTCGCCCCGATCGCCGAGGACATGCAGCAGGTCAATCGCGTCATCCGGCAGCGCCTGGCATCAGAAGTGATGCTGATCAACCAGATTTCGGAGTACATCATCGGCGCGGGCGGCAAGCGGCTGCGGCCGGCGCTGCTGCTCCTCGTCTCGGGCGCGCTGGGCGACACGACCGGGCATCGTCACGAATTGGCGGCGGTGGTTGAGTTCATCCACACGGCGACGCTGCTGCACGACGACGTCGTCGACGAATCGGATTTGCGCCGCGGCCGCAAGACCGCGAACGCGCTGTTCGGCAATGCGGCGAGCGTGCTGGTCGGCGACTTCCTGTATTCGCGCTCGTTCGAGATGATGGTGAGCGTCGGCAAGATGCGCGTGATGGAAATCCTGTCCGTCGCGACCAACATCATTTCCGAAGGCGAAGTGCTGCAACTGCTCAACATGCACGATCCGGACGTGGACGAAGCACGCTACATGCAGGTGATCCGCTACAAGACGGCGAAGCTGTTCGAAGCGGCGGCGCAGCTCGGCGCGGTGCTTTCGGGTGCGGATGCGCGGACCGAAGCGGCGGCGGCGGAGTTCGGCCGGCGCATCGGCACGGCGTTCCAGATCATGGACGACTGGCTCGACTACACCGGCACGCCCGAATCGATGGGCAAGAACGCCGGCGACGACCTGCGCGAAGGCAAGCCCACCCTGCCGCTCATTTATTTGATGGAGCACGGCACGCCGGACCAGGCGGCCCTCGCACGCGAGGCGATCGAGCAAGGCGGCACGGATCGCTTCGACACGATCTTCCACGCAATCACGACGTCCGGCGCGCTCGATCACACGCTGGAATGCGCGCGCAAGGAAGCTCAGGCAGCGGCAAATGCGATTTCTTCATTTCCCTCTTCCATCTACAAAGATAGCCTGCTAGAATTATGTTCTTACTCGACGTCACGGCAGTCTTGAACGAGACTGAAGCAGCGCAAGAGTCCAAGTTGGTCAAATTCGGGGTGTAGCTTAGCCTGGTAGAGCGCTACGTTCGGGACGTAGAGGCCGGAGGTTCGAATCCTCTCACCCCGACCAGAATTGCAAAAACCCGCATGGTTCGCCATGCGGGTTTTTTATTTCCGGCGGCAAAACCGCGTACGCTGGCCGAAAGGCCGAGGGCGAGCTTGCCGGCCCGTCTGCTATATTGCCTCCCATCTCCGCCCCTACTCGATCACCGCGTGGACAACCTTCCCTTATGGGCGCAAATTTGCGCCATTTTTCTGCTTCTCTTCCTTTCCGGCTTTTTCTCGATCTCCGAAACGTCGATGATGGCGCTCAATCGCCATCGCCTGAAATATCTGGCGAGCCAAGGATCGTTACGCGCCCGCACGACGCAAGGCCTGCTCGCGAAGACCGATCAGCTTCTCTCGGTCATCCTGATCGGCAACAACCTGATCAACACGATCATCCCGGTGCTCACGACATCCATCGCGCTGCGCACCTTCGGCCATAACAACCTCGTCCTGTCGATCACGACGGGCGTCATTGCATTCCTGATCATCGTGTTCGCGGAAATCGCGCCGAAGATCGTCGGCGCGACGTATCCCGAGAAAGTGGCGCTGCCGGCGAGCCTCGTGCTCGCGCCGCTCATGCGCGTCGCGCGGCCACTCATCTGGTTCGTCAATCTGTTCGCCAACGCGATTCTCGCCGCACTGCACATCAACACGAAGGGCAAGCGCGATCAGCGGATCTCGCCCGAAGAGTTGCGCACCATCGTGCTGGAAACGGGCAGCTTCATGCCGACCAAGCACCGCAGCATCCTGCTCAATCTGTTCGATCTGGAGAACATCACCGTCGATGACGTGATGATCCCGCGCCGGCGCATCGAAGCGCTCGACTTCGACGCGCCCTTCGAACAGATCCTGCACCAGCTCGAGACGTGCTACCACAACAAGCTGGTCGTCTTTCAGGGCGACATCGATCGCGTGCTCGGCATTCTGCATGTGCGCAAGACGCTCTCGGCACTGCACAACCAGGAACTCGAGCGCGACACACTGCGCGAACTGCTCACCGAACCGTATTTCGTGCCCGCGGGCACGCCTGTCTTCCAGCAATTGCAGTACTTCCAGGAAAGCGGCCACCGTATCGCGATCGTGGTCGACGAGTACGGCGAATTGCAGGGCCTCGTCACGCCGGAGGACATCATCGAAGAGCTGATCGGCGAATTCACGACGACGATTCCGCGCGGCGCCGGCTCGCGCGGCGGCTGGGACGAGAGCGGCGAGTGCATCGTGGCGGGCAGCATGCCGTTGCGCGAACTGAACCGCTGGCTGCATCTGTCGCTGCCGACGGACGGCCCGAAAACGCTCAACGGCCTGATCCTCGAAACGCTCGAAGACATCCCCGACGGCGACGTTTCGGTGCAGATCGCGGGCGTGACCTTCGAAGTCATGCGCAGCGACGATCAGGCGATCCGAACCGTCAAGATTTTCCGCCCGCCCGAAGGCACGCGACACGCGCTGCGTTAGCCATTCGGACGACTGTGCGCCGGCGGCCGAGGAGGGGATCATCGGATCATCTCGACTCGACCGCCGACGCCATGATTTCCCCTTCCTTCCGCGAAACGCCATCCGACCACGAGAGGCCCGCCGTCTCGCTGCTCACCGACACCTTGCGCGAAGCCGCCGAGCGCGGCGCGTCCGATATCCATGTCGAACCGTCCGAGCACGCATGGCGCATCCGGCTGCGCGTCGATGGCGCGTTGCACGTATTGAAGCGCCCGCCGCCCCATTTGCGCGATGCGTTCGTCACGCGGATCAAGGTGCTGGCGCGCATGGACATCGCCGAGCGGCGCGTGCCGCAGGACGGCCGGCTGCGCCTGAATCTGCCGGGCGGGCGGATCGGCGACTATCGCGTCAATTCGCTGCCGACGCTCTTTGCGAAAAACTCGTGCTGCGGCGGCTCGAAGCGCTGCCGCCCGACCTTTCGCTCGCCTCGCTCGGTCTCGACGACGCGCAAGGCCGCGCGGTCGAATCGGCGATTCGGGCACCGCACGGTCTCGTCCTCGTGAACGGCCCGACCGGCAGCGGCAAGACCGTATCGCTCTACTGCTTCCTCCAGATGCTCAACGCGGAAGCCCGCAACGTGTGCTCGGTCGAGGATCCTGTCGAAATTCGACTTGCGGGCATCAATCAGGTGAGCGTGCGCGAAAAGGCGGGACTGACCTTCGCCGTGGCGCTGCGCGCGTTCATGCGTCAGGATCCGGATGTCATCATGGTCGGCGAAATACGCGACGCGGAAACGGCGGACGTCGCGGTGAAGGCTGCGCAAACGGGCCATCTCGTGCTCTCGACCTTGCACACGAACGATGCGCCCGCCGCGATCGCGCGTCTCATCGATATCGGCGTCGCGCCTTACAACCTCGCGTCGGCGCTCAAGCTCGTCACCGCGCAACGGCTCGTGCGCAAGCTGTGCGAGTTCTGCCGCGCGCCGTCGGCGTTGGCGCTCGCGGACGGGTTTCATCCGTTCGAGCCGCGCGGCTGTCCGGCGTGTCATGGCGTCGGTTATCGCGGGCGCGTCGGCGTGCACCAGGTGATGCCGGTATCGGATGAACTGCGCGAGTTGATCGTCTCGCGCGCCGCGACGCATGCGATCGCGCGCGCGGCGCAGGCGCAAGGCATGCCCGCGTTGCGCGATGCGGCGTTCGCGCGCGTGCGCGAAGGCGTAACGAGCGTCGCCGAAGCAGTCGACGCGACGGAGATCGAATGATGAACGACGCGCTCGAACTGCGCTTCGCGTGGCGCGGCATGGACAGCGAAGGCCAGCCGATGCGGGGAAAGATCATCGCCGCCGACGCCCTCGCGGCCCGCGCGTCGCTGCGGCGCGAAGGCGTGATCGTCACCTTGCTCGAAACGCTCGACGCCGCGCCGCCGCCCAAAGCGAGGACCGCCGACGTGACCGTCTTCACGCGACAGCTCGCCGGCCTGCTGCGCGCGGGACTGCCGCTCGTCGGCGCGCTCGAATTGCTCGCCGGCAGCGCGTCCGCCAGCGGAATGCCGCGCATCGTGCGCGCGCTGGCCCGCGATATCACGCGCGGCGTGCCATTCTCGGGCGCGCTGGCACGGCATCCGGCTGCGTTCGGCACGCTGTACTGCCAGCTGGTTTCGGTCGGTGAAGTCGCGGGTGCGTTGCCGACGGTGCTCGCCCGCCTCGCCGACGACCGCGAGCGGCCGGCGTCGCAACGGGCCAGATTGCGCGCCGCGCTCGCCTATCCCGTGATGGTGCTGCTGCTTTCGCTCGCGATTACGGCGGGATTGCTGATTGGCGTCGTGCCGACCTTCAAGACGATCTTCGACGGCTTCGGCGCCGCGCTGCCCGCGCCGACGCGTTTCGTGCTCGCGCTTTCGGACGGCGTCGCGAATGTCGGCGTGCCGTTCGGGATTGCAGCCGCATCTGCGGTATTCATCGGATGGAATTGGATGAAGCGTTCGCCCGATGCACGCGCCGCCGCCGATGACGCCGCGCTGCGCCTGCCGCTTGCAGGCAAGCTGCTGCGCTCGCTCGCGGTCGCGCGATGGAGCCGCGCGCTCGGCACGCTGCTCTCGGCGGGCACGCCGCTGTCGGATGCGTTCAACTCACTCACGCATGCCACAGGAAACCGCGTGTTCGACCGCGCCACCGTCGACATCGCCGCGCGCCTGCACAACGGCGAGCGTCTCGCGTCCGCAATGCGCGCCGTCGGATGCTTTCCGCAGGACGTCGTGCAGCCGATCGCGGTCGCCGAAGAATCAGGCTCGCTCGATGCGATGCTTCTCGATCTAGCCACGCTCGCCGACCGTCAGGTGGACGAGCGCATCGGCGGCTTCGCGAGTCTTTGCGAGCCGATCGTCATCGCGGTGCTGGGCGCGCTCGTGGGCGGCCTTGTCATCGCGATGTATCTTCCTGTCATTCAGCTCGGCAACGTGGTGTAGCATCGCGGGCCAAAGCAACCGTTCGTCCATCATGCAGCCTTCGTTCGATCCGACCGCCGCGCATTTCGCGAGCCGCTATCTGGCGGCGTTCGCGGCGCTGCCCGTGGCCGTGCAGTACGGGTTCGCCATCGTGTTCGGCCTCGTGATCGGCAGTTTTCTTACTGTCGTCGTGCATCGTCTGCCCGTCATGCTCGAACGCGCGTGGCGCGCGGAAGTCGACGCAGCCATTCCCGAGGCGTCCGATGCCACCAAATTCGCCGCCGCCGATCCCTATCCCGAGCGCTTCAATCTCGCCGTGCCGCGCAGCGCGTGTCCGCATTGCAAGCACGTGCTGCGCGCGTGGGAAAACATTCCCGTCATCAGCTATCTGGCCCTGCGCGGACGTTGCTCGGCATGCGGCGCACGCGTGAGCCCGCGCTATCCGCTGACCGAACTCGCGACCGGCGCGCTGGCGGCGCTATCGCTTTACGCGTTCGGTCCCACGTGGCCCGCGATGGCCGCGTTCGGTCTATGCGCGGCCTTGCTGACGGCAGGGCTCATCGACTACGACACACGCTATCTTCCCGATGTACTGACGCTGCCCTTGCTTTGGGCCGGGCTTCTCGTCAATTTCGGCGAAGGCGGATTCGCGACGCTGCACGACGCCGTGACGGGCGCAGTCGCAGGCTATCTGTTCCTGTGGTGCGTGTACTGGCTCTTCAAGCTCGTGCGCGGCGTGGAAGGCATGGGCTACGGCGACTTCAAGCTGCTCGCCGCGATCGGCGCGTGGCTCGGATGGTCGGCGCTCGCGCAAGTGCTTCTGATCGCGGCCGTCGCGGGCGCCGCGTTCGGCATCGTGGCGACGTGGCGCAAGCGCATGCGTTTCGAAGAGCCGTTGCCGTTCGGACCGTTTCTCGCGGCGGGCGGCGCGATCACGCTTTTCATCGGCACGCCGCTTTATGCATTGTTAGGTTGATCGAACCGAACGGAGCAACGGATGTTCAGCATTGGTCTTACCGGCGGCATCGGTAGCGGCAAGAGCACGGTCGCTGATCTCTTCGCAGCGCGCGGCGTGCCGCTGATCGACACGGACCTGATCGCGCATCGAATCACGGCGCCGGGCGGCGTCGCGATGCCGCTCATCGCGAGCGAATTCGGCGACGGATTCATCGCGGCGGACGGCTCGCTCGATCGCGCGAAGATGCGCGCGCTCGTCTTCGCCGACGACACCGCGAAGGCGCGCCTCGAAGGCATCGTGCATCCGCTGATTCGCGCCGAGACGGAACGCCAGCGGTTCGCGGCGCAGGGCGCGTACCACATCGTCGTGGTGCCCTTGCTCGTCGAGTCCGGTGAATGGGCGAGCCGCGTGTCGCGCGTGCTCGTGGTGGATTGCCCCCTCGAGACGCAGATCGCTCGCGTCATGCGGCGCAACGGCTTCACGCGCGAACAGGTACTCGCGATCATCGCGAAGCAGGCGTCTCGCGAAGCGCGTCTCGCGGCTGCCGACGACATCGTGCTCAACGATGAAACCGCCACGCTCGACACGCTCGCGCAGCAAGTCGAAACACTGCACGGCCGTTATCTTTCGCTTGCGTCCGCATGACGCGACGGCAATCGCCTGAGTTAACGAAATCGTAGAAAAGTTCCCCGTTTTCCGCCGAAACGAGCCATTCGGCGCCCGAATATGGCCCGATTTGCTAGGGTGAGGATGCGGCATTAGAATGTGCTCACTTCCGCTCATGGAAGCAACCGACCCACGCCGAGGCGAGCGCGCTTGATCCTTTACGAGTATCCCTTCAACGAGCGAATCCGGACGCTGCTGCGCCTCGAAGACCTGTTCGAGCGCTTCACGTTCTTTCTGACTCAGGAAGACGCGCGAGAACATCACGTTGCACTCACGACGCTCTTCGAGATCGCGGAAGTCGCTGGCCGCACGGACCTCAAAGCCGACCTCATGAAGGAACTGGAACGGCAGCGGCAAACGCTCGCGCCGTTTCGCGGCAATCCGGGCATCGAACAGGAAGCGCTCGAAGCCGTGCTCGGCGAAATCGAGCAGACGCTCGCCGGCCTCACCGAAATGCACGGCAAGACCGGCCAGCATCTCGCCGACAACGAATGGCTCGCGAGCATCCGCAGCCGCACGATCATTCCCGGCGGAACGTGCAAGTTCGATTTGCCGTCGTATTACGCCTGGCAGCAGTTGCCGGTCGAGGAGCGCCGCCAGGACATCGCGAAGTGGGTCATGCCGATGCTCGCGTTGCGCGACGCGGCGGCCATCGTATTGCGGCTCGCGCGTGAGTCGGGTCAGGCATCGAAAGTCATGGCGATGCAGGGCAGCTACCAGCAGATGTTGTCCGGCCGCACGTATCAGCTGATGCAAGTGCGCGTCTCACCGGACACGCGCGTGATTCCGGAAGCAAGCGCGAACAAGTACATGCTGTGGGTGCGCTTCACGGTGCAGGACGGCGATCTGAAACCGCGCGCCGTCGATGTCGACGTGCCGTTTCATCTGACGCTTTGCAGCCTTTGAATCGGAACGGTTTGGCCTCATGTGGTCAAATATCGTCCGTAACCGGCTCAATTCGTATTCGTCATGACCACTGTCGTCAAATGTCCGACCTGCGGCAAGGATGTCCGCTGGGTTCCCGAAAACCGCTTTCGCCCGTTCTGTTCCGAGCGCTGCAAGCAGATCGATCTCGGCGCGTGGGCTGCCGAGAAGTACAAGATCGCGGGTAATTCGCAGGAAACGCCGCCGGACGAAGACAATCGCGGCGGACTCAACTGAGCGCCGTTATTCGCGCTCTTCCTCTTCGAGCCATTCCAAAATCGGAATGGCTGCCGGCAGGAGCGGCGCGACCTCGACGGGAAGCGTCTGCCACGCGATCGCCTGACCTTCGCGGCCGACCGGCGAACCGTTCCACTCCGTCACTTTGCAGAAGAAAAGCCGCACGTACGCATGGGGATAATCATGCTCCAGCGTGCGCCAGAGCTGGCACGCGGTGACATCGATGCCCAGTTCCTCGTGCAGTTCGCGACCGAGCGCCGCCTCGATGCTCTCGCCTGGCTCCAGCTTGCCACCGGGAAACTCCCAGTAACCTTCATACGGTTTGCCCGCAGGCCGCTGCGCAAGCAGATAGCGCCCGTCGTGCTGCACCATCACGCCGACGGCCACTTCGGTCACCTTGCGGCCATCGGGCGCGATGTCCGGCTTCGCATCGGTCATTGCTTGCGTCCCGACCAGTCGCGCGCGAATTGCCACGCCACGCGGCCCGAGCGCGATCCGCGTTCGAGCGCCCACACGAGCGCATCGCCGCGTGCGCTTTCGACTTCGGCGTCGGCGCAGCCGAAGTGCTTCAGCCAGTGTCCGACGATCGACAGATAGTCGTCCTGCTTGAACGGATAGAAGCTGACCCAAAGGCCGAAGCGCTCGGAAAGCGAAATCTTTTCTTCGACCACTTCGCCGGGATGAATCTCGCCGTCGGACGTGTGCTTGTAAGTCTCGTTGTCGCTCATGTATTCGGGCAACAGATGGCGGCGGTTCGACGTCGCGTAGATGAGCACGTTGTCCGATTGCGCGGCGACGGAGCCGTCGAGCGCGACCTTCAGCGCCTTGTAGCCCGACTCGCCTTCCTCGAACGAGAGATCGTCGCAGAAGACGATGAAACGCTCGGGCCGCGTGGAGATCAGATCGACGATATCGCCGAGATCATGCAGATCGTCCTTGTCGACTTCGATCAGGCGCAAGCCGTCCTTCGCATACGCGTTCAGACACGCCTTGATCAGCGACGACTTGCCCGTGCCGCGCGCGCCCGTCAGCAGAACGTTGTTCGCGGGCAGCTTGTTCACGAACTGTTGCGTGTTCTGCTGAATGAGCGATTTCTGACGATCGATGTTCTGAAGGTCGTCGAGCGAGATCTGCGAGATGGCGGAAACGGGTTGCAGGAAGCCGCGTCCCTGACGCTTGCGCCAGCGAAACGCCACCGCGGATTCCCAGTCGATATCGGGCGCGGCGGGCGGCAACATGCCTTCGATGCGCGCCAGCACCGCTTCGGCGCGCGTGAGAAATTGTTCGAGTTTATCCATCGAGTTGTCCGCGTTCAGGAGCGATAGTCGGCGTTGATGCTCACGTAATCATGCGAAAGGTCGCAGGTCCAGACGGTCGCTTGCGCGTCGCCGCGCCCGAGCACGACGCGAATCAGGATCTCGCTCTTCTTCATCACGCGCTGGCCGTCTTCTTCCTTGTACGCGGGATTGCGCCCGCCGGCTTTCGCGACCAGCACGTCATCGAGATAAAGATCGATCTTGCCGACATCGAGATCCGTTACGCCCGCATAACCGATCGCAGCGAGAATGCGGCCGAGGTTCGGATCGGACGCGTAGAACGCGGTCTTAACGAGCGGCGAATGGCCGATCGCGTAGGCAATCTGACGGCACTCCGCCGCGTCCTGGCCGCCCTCCACCGTGATCGTCATGAACTTGGTCGCGCCTTCGCCGTCGCGCACGATGAGTTGCGCGAGTTCCTGCGCCACTTCGGTCACGGCGTCGCGCAATGCGGCGTACGCGGGCGAATCCGTCGATGTGATCACGGGCAGCGACGACTTCCCCGACGCGATCAGGATGAACGAATCGTTGGTGGACGTATCGCCGTCGATCGTGATGCAGTTGAACGAACGATCCGCGACGTGCTTCACGAGCTGATCGAGGACCGGCTGCGCGACATTCGCATCGAATGCGAGGAAGCCGAGCATCGTCGCCATGTTCGGGCGGATCATGCCCGCGCCCTTGCTGATGCCCGACAGCGTGACGACGTGACCGTCGATCGTTACCTGGCGCGACGCCGCCTTCGGCAGCGTGTCGGTCGTCATGATCGCTTGCGCGGCGTCGAACCAGTGCGCGGCTTGTTGATTCGCGAGCGCGGCGGGCAGACCGGCCTTCAGGCGATCGATCGGCAGCGGCTCCAGAATCACCCCGGTCGAGAACGGCAGGATTTGCTGCGCATCGAGATTGGCGAGACGCGCGAGCTCCGCGCAGGTTTCGCGCGCGTGCGCCATGCCCGGCTCGCCGGTGCCTGCGTTCGCGTTGCCCGTATTCACGACGAGCGCACGAATGCTCTTGCCGCCTTGGCCCGCCGCCGCGAGATGCTCACGGCAGACCGTAACCGGCGCGGCGCAGAAGCGATTCTGCGTGAAAACGCCCGCGACGCTCGCGCCTTCATCGACGCGAATGACGAGCACGTCCTTGCGATTGGGCTTGCGAATGTTCGCCTCCGCGTAACCGAGCGTGACGCCGGGGACGGGATGAAGCGCTGCGGGATCGATCGAGGGGAAGTTGACGGCCATGTTCGCGTCTCGCTGAAAGTGGCGCATGCCGGCTCATCGAACCGGCACATGATGAAAGACTGACGCCGGCCAGCGGATTCGAACCGGCGCCGTGAAGGATGGATGCTGCAAAGACAAACGACGCATCGCTGCGTCGCTTGTTCGTCAGGTCACGAGCCGATTACACCAGCTTGCCGTGACAGTTCTTGTACTTCTTGCCGCTGCCGCACGGGCACGGATCGTTGCGGCCGACCTTCGGCACGTCGTCCGAAGGACGCGTCGCCACGCTGATGTCGTCGCCGGCGGCCATCGCCTGGCTGACCATCTGCGCGGTGGCGCTCGCCGCCGCCGCGGCGGGCGTCGGCTCGGCGGCCGGCGCGTTGAAATCCGCGTGCGTGAACGACACGTTTTCGAGGTGGCTGCCTTTCTCTTCGTACTGCTCGGCGGCTTCTTCGAACTGCTCCGGCGACTGGATCTGCACGTTCATCACGACGCGCGTGACTTCCTGCTTCACAGCGTCGAGCATCGCGGCGAACAGTTCGAACGCCTCGCGCTTGTATTCCTGCTTCGGGTTCTTCTGCGCATAGCCGCGCAGATGGATGCCCTGCCGCAAGTGATCGAGCGCGGCGAGATGCTCGCGCCAGCGGCTATCGAGCGTCTGCAGCATGATCGAGCGCTCGAACGCGCTGAACGATTCGCGGCCGACCATCGCGACCTTCGCTTCGTACGCTTCGTCGGCGGCGGCGAGCACGGCTTCGCAAATTTCTTCCGCGTCGATCGAATTCGACTCGTTGATCATCTCCTGAACCGCGAGATCGAGCGACCAGTCGTTGCGCAGCACTTCTTCCAGCTCCGGCGCTTCCCACTGCTCTTCGATGCTGCCCGCCGGCACGAAGGTTCGCACGACGTCGCCGATCACGCTTTGACGCATCGCCGCGATGGTTTCCTGCACGTCGTTCGCTTCGAGCAGTTCGTTACGCTGCTGATAGATGACCTTGCGCTGATCGTTCGCGACGTCGTCGTATTCGAGCAGTTGCTTGCGGATGTCAAAGTTGCGCGCTTCGACCTTGCGCTGCGCGCCTTCGATCGAACGCGTGACCATGCCTGCTTCGATCGGCTCGCCTTCCGGCATCTTCAGGCGATCCATGATCGCGCGCACGCGGTCGCCCGCGAAAATGCGCAGAAGCGGATCGTCCAGCGACAGATAGAAGCGCGACGAACCCGGATCGCCCTGACGGCCCGCGCGGCCGCGCAGCTGGTTGTCGATACGGCGCGACTCGTGACGCTCGGTGCCGATGATATGCAGACCGCCCGCCGCCTTCACGTGATCGTGCAGCGCCTGCCATTCGTCGTGCAGCTTCTGGATGCGCGCGGCTTTCTCGTTCTCGGGGATCGAGAGATCCGCTTCGATGAACGACGCCTGCTTCTCGACGTTGCCGCCAAGCACGATGTCCGTGCCGCGGCCGGCCATGTTCGTCGCGATCGTGACGGCGGCCGGACGGCCCGCTTCCGCGACGATCGCCGCTTCGCGCGCGTGCTGTTTCGCGTTGAGCACTTCGTGCTTCACGCCCGCCTGCGTGAGCAGATGCGACAGCAATTCGGACGCTTCGATCGACGTCGTGCCGACGAGCGTCGGCTGACCGCGCTCGACGCAATTGCGGATGTCGCGAATCACCGCGTCGTAACGCTCTTTCGACGTCTTGTAGATCTGATCCTGCTTGTCGACACGCTTCGGCGGACGGTTGGTCGGAATCACGACCGTTTCGAGGCCGTAGATTTCGTTGAATTCGTAGGCTTCCGTGTCCGCCGTGCCGGTCATGCCGGACAGCTTCGAGTACATGCGGAAATAGTTCTGCAGCGTGATGGACGCGAGCGTCTGGTTCTCGGCCTGAATCTGGACGTGTTCCTTCGCTTCGACCGCCTGATGCAGACCGTCCGACCAGCGGCGGCCGGTCATCATGCGGCCGGTGAATTCGTCGACGATCACGACTTCGCCGTTCTGCACCACGTAGTGCTGATCGCGCAGGAAAAGCGTATGCGCGCGCAACGCGGCATAGATGTGGTGCATCAGCGTGATGTTCTGCGGCGCGTAGAGACTCTCGCCTTCGCCGATCAAACCCCACTCGGCGAGCAGCCGCTCGGCCTTCTCGTGGCCCGATTCGGTCAGGAACACCTGACGCGCTTTTTCATCGAGCGTGTAATCGCCCGGCTTTTCGACGCCGGTGCCGTCGGCCTTCTCTTCGCCGATCTGCTGCTCGAGCAGCGGCGGCAGCGCGTTCATGCGCACGTAGAGATCGGTGTGATCTTCAGCCTGACCGGAGATGATAAGCGGCGTGCGTGCCTCGTCGATGAGGATCGAGTCCACTTCGTCGACGATCGCGAAATTGAGCGGCCGCTGCACGCGCGCGTTGGTCTCGTAGACCATGTTGTCGCGCAGATAATCGAAGCCGAACTCGTTGTTCGTGCCGTACGTGATGTCCGCCGCGTACGCTTCCTGCTTCTGCGAGTGTTCCATCTGCGACAGATTCACGCCGCACGACAGACCGAGGAAGTTGTAGAGGCGCGCCATCCATTCGGCATCGCGCTGGGCGAGGTAGTCGTTCACCGTCACGACGTGCACGCCGCGGCCCGACAGCGCATTCAAATACGCGGCGAGCGTCGCGACGAGCGTCTTGCCCTCGCCGGTACGCATTTCCGCAATCTTGCCGTAATGCAGGACCATGCCGCCGATGAGCTGCACGTCGAAGTGGCGCATCTTCAGGACGCGCTTGCTCGCCTCGCGGCAGACCGCGAACGCCTCGGGCAGGATCACGTCGAGCGATTCGCCGCCCGCGACGCGCTGGCGGAACTCGTCGGTCTTGGCGCGCAGCTGGTCGTCCGAATACTTCTCGACGGTCGGCTCGAGGGCATTGATTGCCGCAACGGTCTTTTGATACTGCTTGACCAGCCGCTGATTGCGGCTGCCAAAAATCTTCTGAAGGAAACCGGTCGTCATCGGATCAGTGTCTGCGTCGCGGCTTCGGACGGCCACAGCACAAAGCTGCGTCCGGGCTCGGAGAACCTCGGCGACTTAAGTCCATAGGGTGAAATTCGAATCGGGAATTTTAGCATGTGAGTTTGGCAGACCTTGCGTCGGCGTGCCCGCGCGTGCGTAGACGGAACGCGACAGTCAACCCGCTGAAAGCTCGGGCGAAACTCGTTTCCCCGCCCGAAGCAACGGGCCGCCTCGCGTACAATCGAACCGTTCCGTCGGGCCTGCGCCTATACAAAAATGAGCCGCTTTTCTACGAATTCAAGATCGGGTTTCGATCCGCGGCGGCCGCAAGCCGTCGCCGATGTCCTCGATCGCACCGATGCGTTCCGCGCGTTGCGCGCGGGCGTCGAGCAAGTGGCGGCGCTGCAGCGCGATCTGAGCTCGCTTTTGCCGGATTATCTGGCGTCGAACGTGGAACCGGGGTTCATCAAGGACGGAGTCCTCGCGCTTTTCGCCGCGCACAACGCGCTGGCGGCGCGGCTGCGGCATATCGAGCCGCGTCTGCTTTCCGACCTGCAACAACGCGGCTGGGCCGTCAACGCGCTGAAAATCCGCGTCCGTCCGCAGCCGATGAAAGAATCCGCGCCGCCGAAGCAGGCGCGCATGTCGGCGGCGGGCGCAACGGCGCTGCATGATCTGGCGGCCTTGCTCGAGCCGTCGCCCCTACAGGAAGCGCTCGCGCGGATGGCGGAGCGGCATCAGGCGCGCGGACAAAAAAAATGAGCGGCGCCCGGCCGCTCATTCTTGTTCATCCGTTGAGGCTTTCAGTTAAGCAAACGCCGTCTGCGTGTCGAAACCGAAACCGCGCGGTGCGGTTTTCGTATCTTCAAATGTGACGATTTCATAAGCGTCTTCGTTCGCGAGCAACTCACGCAGCAGCATGTTGTTCATCGCGTGACCGCCCTTGTACGCCTTGTACGACGCCAGCAACGGACGGCCGACCACGTACAGGTCGCCGATCGCGTCGAGCATCTTGTGCTTCACGAATTCGTCGTCGTAACGCAGGCCGTCATTGTTGAGGATGCGGTACTCGTCGAGCACGATCGCGTTGTCCATGCTGCCGCCGCGCGCGAGCCCCAGTTCGCGCATCATCTCCACTTCATGCGCGAAGCCGAACGTGCGGGCGCGCGCGATTTCACGCACATACGACGTGGTCGCGAAATCCACTTCGAGCGCCTGACCGGTCTTGTCGACGGCCGGATGGCGGAAATCGATCGTGAAGCTCAGCTTGAAGCCGAAATACGGTTCCAGGCGCGCGAATTTGTCGCCGTCGCGTACTTCGATGGGCTTCGTCACCTTGATGAATTGCTTCGGCGCGTTCTGCTCTTCGATACCCGCCGATTGAATCAGAAACACGAACGATGCCGCGCTGCCGTCCATGATCGGGATTTCCTCGGCGGTCACATCGACATACAGATTGTCGATGCCGAGGCCCGCGCACGCCGACATCAAATGCTCGATGGTCGAGACGCGCGCGCCGTCCTTCTGCAGCACGGAAGCGAGACGCGTGTCGCCAATCGCCATCGCGGACGCGGGAATATCGACCGGCTCGGGCAGGTCGATACGCGAAAAGACGATGCCCGTCCCGATCGGCGCTGGGCGCAGGGTCAGGTCGACCTTGCGGCCGGAATGGAGCCCGATCCCCACGGTTTTGACGACGGTCTTGATTGTTCGCTGCTTCAACATGATGTTCTTTCCGATTCAAGATCCTATAAAGGAAATTAATCGTGCGTTAAATTCTAATAGGTCGAATTATACTCCATTCGCCGCATGCCGTCCTGATCCAGGTGGTATCAACTGTTTCCCTGTGTTACGCCAAGGCGAAGGATTTGTGAAGTAGAACGGGCCGATGGCCGGAATGGAGGCATTTCCGGTCATCGGCCCCAAATTGCAGCTCAATGCGAGGGCGCTTCAAGCGTTGCGCGCGGGCAACGCGGCGCGCCGCTGCACTCAGCGCAACGTCGCCAGGATACTGCGAGCGTCGCTGACTTCGAACTTGCCGGGCGCTTCGACATTCAGCGTCTTGACCACGCCGTCGTCGACCACCATCGCGTAGCGCTGGGAACGGATTCCCATGCCACGCTCGGACAAATCCTGATCCAGTCCGAGTGCCTGAGTGAAACGCGCACTGCCGTCCGCAATCATCTTCACCTTGCCCGCGGTTTGAAGATCGCGTCCCCACGCGTTCATGACGAACGCGTCGTTGACGGAAACGCACCAGACTTCGTCGATGCCTGCCGCAGACAAATCCGCCGCCGCTTCGACATAGCCGGGCACGTGTCTGGCGGAGCACGTCGGCGTGAACGCGCCCGGCAATCCGAAGATCACCACGCGCTTGCCTGCGCTCCGCTCGCGCACCGGGAACGCATTCGGTCCCACGGCACAGCCCTCGGTGGCCTCGTCGATGAACTCGAAGAGACGCACGTCGGGCAACGTTTCACCCACTTTGATCATGCTCGGTCCTTCCCTCATCAGTGCTCGCGGACATCCTCGCGATCGCATCGTCCCGCAACCGCGCCGAAAGTCTGCGCAGCGATTTCGGCTTCACTCTGCCTTCCTCGACGTCAGGGGCAGATTCGTGGAGGTCGGCTGGCCACGGCCCGGCGTCCATTTTGCATCAGGACGCGGCCTTGGACAGTCGTCCCACGCGAAGCCTGCGTCGTGCGCGCCGGACGTTCAGCGCGTGCACGCGGTGTGCCGCTTCGTCACGAACTCAGCAGCAAATAACGTGCGCTTCGCTCAGTCCGCCTGCTTGCGCAGGAACGCCGGAATGTCGTAAGTATCGACGCCTTTTTCCTGCAGCGCCTGCACGTGCGAAGCCGCCGTTTCACGCGTCGAGCGCCACACTGCCGGCGTGTCGAGCTGACCGTAATCCGTCGTGCTCTGACCGTGCTGCGTACCGTACGAATTGTGCGCGGCGGCGTGATGCGCGTGTGCGACCGGCTGATTGTCGGTGCCCGTGCGCAGGAGGGTCATCGGCGCTTGCTGCTGCTTCTTCGCCGCGCGGCCCAGGCCCGTCGCCACCACCGTCACGCGCAGCGCGTCGCCCATCGCGTCGTCGTACACGGCGCCGAAGATGACCGTTGCATCGTCGGCTGCGTAGGACTTGATGGTGTTCATCACTTCACGCGTTTCCGACAGACGCAGCGAACGGCTCGACGTGATATTCACCAGCACGCCGCGCGCACCCGACAGATCCACGCCTTCCAGCAGCGGACTCGCGACCGCCTGTTCCGCGGCGAGACGCGCGCGATCGACGCCGGCAACCGTCGCCGTGCCCATCATCGCCTTGCCCTGCTCGCCCATCACCGTCTTCACGTCTTCGAAGTCGACGTTCACGAGGCCATCGACGTTGATGATTTCAGCGATACCGGCGACAGCGTTGTTCAGCACGTCGTCCGCGCACTGGAAGCACTTGTCCATCTCGGCGTCATCGCCCATCACCTCGAACAGCTTGTCGTTCAGCACGACGATCAGCGAGTCGACGTGATCCTCCAGTTGCTGCGAGCCCGCTTCCGCGACGCGCATGCGGCGGCCGCCTTCGAACTCGAACGGTTTGCTCACGACGCCAACGGTGAGAATGCCCATTTCCTTGGCGATCTGCGCGACCACCGGCGCCGCGCCCGTGCCCGTGCCGCCGCCCATGCCCGCGGTGATGAACACCATGTGCGCGCCGCGCAGTGCGTCGGCGATACGCTCGCGCGCGTCTTCCGCCGCTTCCTTGCCCTTCTCCGGCTTCGCGCCAGCGCCGAGACCGGTCATGCCCAGTTGCAAAACCGCCGGCGCGCGCGAACGGGCGAGCGCTTGCGCGTCGGTGTTCATCACGATGAAGTCGACGCCCTGCACGCCGCGGTTGATCATGTGCTGAACCGCGTTGCCGCCAGCACCACCAACGCCCACGACCTTGATGATCGTTCCGTTGGTTTCCGTTTCCAGCATTTCGAAATCCATGTTGCCTCCGTCAAGAATGAAGATCGGCGTTATTCGACGAGAGATCGGGCAACCCCTTGTCGCGCACCAGCCGCCGGTACCGGCGCGAAATTCTTTTTGTTGCGTGTTGCGTATTGCTTAGAAATTCCCGAGGAACCAGTCTTTCATCCGCGAGAAGACTTGTCCCATCGAACCGTTCTGTACCGCGACCTTGCGGCCGCGCATGCGTTGCGAGCGTCCTTCGGCGAGCAGGCCCATTGCCGTCGAATAGCGCGGATTGCGCACGACATCGGCAAGGCCGCCCGCGTATTCCGGCACGCCGATGCGCACCGGTTTCAGGAAGATGTCTTCGCCGAGCTCGACCATGCCGGGCATCATCGCCGCGCCGCCGGTCAGCACGACGCCGCTCGACAGCAGTTCTTCATAGCCCGACTCGCGCACGACCTGCTGCACCAGCGAGAACAGCTCTTCGACGCGCGGCTCCACGACCGCCGCCAGCGCCTGCCGCGACAGCGTGCGCGGACCGCGCTCGCCCAGCCCCGGCACTTCGATCATTTCGTCCGGATCAGCGAGCGCCTGCTTCGCGATGCCGTAGCTCACCTTGATGTCTTCCGCATCCGGCGTCGGCGTGCGCAGCGCCATCGCGACGTCGCTCGTGATCTGATCGCCCGCGATGGGAATCACCGCCGTATGTCGGATCGCGCCTTCGCTGAAGATGGCGATGTCCGTCGTGCCGCCGCCGATATCGACGAGCACCACGCCCAGTTCCTTCTCGTCCTCGGTCAGCACCGCAAGCGACGACGCGAGCGGCTGCAGAATGAGGTCGTTCACTTCGAGGCCGCAGCGGCGCACGCACTTCACGATGTTCTGCGCCGCGCTCACCGCGCCCGTCACGATGTGCACCTTCACTTCGAGGCGGATGCCGCTCATGCCGATCGGCTCGCGCACATCCTCTTGCCCGTCGATGATGAATTCCTGGGTGAGGATATGCAGCACCTGCTGATCGGTCGGGATGTTGATCGCCTTGGCCGTTTCGATCACGCGCGCGACATCCGCCTGCGTGACCTCCTTGTCCTTGATCGCGACCATCCCGCTCGAATTGAAGCTGCGGATATGGCTGCCCGCGATCCCGGTGAATACGTTTGTGATCTTGCAATCCGCCATCAGTTCGGCTTCTTCGAGCGCGCGCTGGATGGATTGCACCGTGGCCTCGATATTGACCACGACGCCCTTCTTCAACCCCTTCGAGTCGCTCTGACCGAGTCCGATTACCTCGTAGTGGCCTTCGCCCTTCAATTCGGCGACGATCGCGACCACCTTCGACGTTCCGATGTCGAGGGAAACCAGCAGGTCTTTGTAGTCTTTGCTCATAGCGTGCTCATGCCTGTGATGTCTGCTTACTTCTTGGCCTTGTCGGTGTCGTTGATGAAGCGCATGTTCGCGGCTCGTATGGCAAAGCCGTTCGGGTACCGCAAATCCGCATATTCGATGTCCTTCCCCCAGCGTCCCGTGACGGACGGCCACGACGCGACGAAACGCTTGCAACGGTCGTTCAGCGTGTCCTGATTACGCTCGCGTCCGAGTTCGACCTGCGTGCCGTTCGACAGCTTGACCGTCCACGCGAAGCGCGGCGACAGCGTGACTTCTTCCGGCTTCGCGTCGAGCGGCGCGAACCACTTCTCGAAATCGTGATACCGCGCGACCACTTCCTTCGCCGTGCCCTCGGGGCCGTCGAACGCGGGCAGATCGTCGTCGAGTTCGCCCTGATTCGCGGTGAAGAGATCGCCGTCCACGCTCACCAGTTGATCGTTCCCCCACGTGCCGAGCGGCTTGTATTCCTCGAGCGTCACCGCGAGCGCGTTCGGCCATACGCGGCGCACGCTCGCGTGGCGCACCCACGGCACCTGCTCGAACGCGGCGCGCGCCGCATCGAGATCGACCGTGAAGTAGTTGCCCTTCAGATGACCGATCACGCTTGCCCGCACGACCGGCGAGCTGATGTGCGCCGTATCCCCGTCGATCTGAATCTCGCGCAGGCGAAACTCGGGACGCTGGATCGCCCAGTACCCCGCGGCGCCGAGAAGCAGCAGCACGAGCACGACGTGCAGCCCGTTGGCGGCGAGGTTGAGTTGGCGAACGTTGTTCCACATGGTTTCGCTTGTTCGTGTCCTGTGTGTGATCGACCTAGTTCTTCAGCGTGAGCGACAGCACTTTCACGACGAGATCCTTGTAGCTGATGCCGACCGCGCGCGCGGCTTTCGGCGGCAGAGAGTGATCGGTCATGCCGGGCGCCGTGTTCACCTCGAGGAAATACGGGTTGCCGTCCGAGTCGAGCATGAAGTCCGCGCGGCCCCAGTCGGTGCAGCCGAGAATCTCGAAGGCGCGCTTCGTCAGCTGCTTCATGCGCGTTTCTTCGGCTTCGGTCAGGCCGCACGGAATCAGGTATTGCGTGTCGTCCGCGACGTACTTCGCGTGATAGTCGTAGAACTCGCCCGCCGGCACGATCTTGATGACCGGCAAGTCGAGATCGCCCGCGATGCAGCACGTAAATTCGCCGCCGCCCTCGATGCTCTTCTCGACGATCACGATCTTGTCGTAATTCACCGCTTCTTCGAGCGCGGGCACGAGCGTCTCCGCGCTCTTCACCTTGATGACCGCGACGCTCGATCCTTCGCTCGCCGGCTTGACGAAGAGCGGCAGCCCGAGCTTCGCGATGATGTCCTGCGCGCGCGCCGCGTAGTCTTCGCCGCGAAAGACGGTTTCGAACGGCGGCGTGGGAATGCCGGTCTGCTGCCACACGAGCTTCGTGCGCAGCTTGTCCATGCCGAGCGCCGAGCCGAGCACGCCGCTGCCCGTATAGCGGATGCCGTAGAAATCGAGCGCGCCCTGCAGTTGCCCGTTCTCGCCGTAACCGCCATGCAGCGCGATGAACGCGCGCACGAAGCCTTGCGCCTTCAGATCCGAAAGCGGATGCCGCGCCGGATCGAACGCGTGCGCGTCGATGCCCGCCTCGCGCAAGCCTTCGAGCACGAGGCGCCCGGAATTGAGCGAGACCTCGCGTTCGGCGGAATTGCCACCGAGCAGCACCGCGACTTTGCCGAAGACTTTCGGATCGATTTGATTCACTTGATTGCTCATGGTCTTGCTCTTACTGAGGCTGGGGGTTAGCCAGCTTGCCGCACACTCCGCCGATGGAACCCGCGCCCATGGCGATCACCACGTCGCCGTTGCGCGCGATGGTCGTCACCGCGTCGGGCACTTCGTCGATCGTCTCGACGAACACCGGCTCCACCTTGCCCGCGACGCGGATCGCACGCGCGAGCGCGCGGCCGTCGGCGGCCACGATGGGCGCTTCGCCGGCGGCGTAGACATCGGTGAGCACGAGGGCGTCGACCGTCGACAGCACCTTCACGAAATCCTCGAAACAGTCGCGCGTGCGCGTATAGCGATGCGGCTGGAACGCGAGCACGAGACGCCGCCCCGGAAACGCGCCGCGCGCCGCCGCGATCGTCGCGGCCATTTCGACCGGGTGATGACCGTAGTCGTCGATGAGCGTGTACGCGCCTTCGCCGCTCGCCGCGCTCACTTCGCCGTAACGCTGGAAGCGACGGCCCACGCCGTTGAATTCAGCGAGCGCACGCTGGATATCGGCATCCGCGACTTCGAGTTCAGTCGCGATCGCGATTGCCGCGAGCGCGTTCTGCACGTTATGCGTGCCCGGCAGATTCAGCACGACGTCGAGCGACGGCGCGTCTTCACGCAGCGTCGTGAAATGCATGCGGCCGTCGCGCGCCTCGACGTTCACCGCGCGCACTTGCGCTTCCGCGCCGAGACCGTAGCGGATGATCGGCTTCGACACGAACGGCAGGATTTCGCGGACGTTCGGATCGTCGACACATAGCACGGCAATGCCGTAAAACGGCAGCCGATGCGTGAACTCGATGAACGCCTGCTTGAGCCGCGCGAAGTCGTGGCCGTAGGTGTCCATGTGATCGGCGTCGATGTTCGTGATGACTTCGATCACCGGGAAAAGATTCAGGAACGAAGCGTCCGACTCATCGGCTTCAGCGACGATGAAATCGCCCGTGCCGAGACGCGCGTTCGCGCCCGCGCTGTTCAGCCGCCCGCCGATGACGAAGGTCGGATCGAGCCCGCCCGCCGCCAGCACGCTCGCGACGAGCGAAGTCGTCGTCGTTTTGCCGTGCGTGCCGGCGATGGCGATGCCCTGCTTCAGGCGCATGAGTTCCGCGAGCATCACGGCCCGCGGCACGATCGGCACGCGGCGATGCCGCGCCGCGAGCACTTCTGGATTGTCGGGACGCACGGCCGTCGAAACGACCACCGCATTCGCGCCTTCGATGTTCTGCTCGTGATGACCGATCTCGACGCGCGCGCCAAGCGCACGCAGACGCTCGGTGACCGCGCCGTTCGAAAGATCGGATCCGCTCACGTGATAGCCGAGATTGAGCAGCACTTCGGCGATCCCGCTCATGCCCGCGCCGCCGATCCCGACGAAATGTATATGTTTGACGATGTGCTTCATTTAGTGTGCCTCCCGAGCTTGCGCGTCGAAACGCGCGCCGGCCACGTCGGCGCAAATGCTCGCGACTTTTTCGGTCGCGTCCGGTTTCGCCAGCGCGCGCGAGCGCTCGGCCATAGCCGCGAGCGTGTCGCGCGTCTGTACGCGTAACCAGTCGGCGAGCTTTTGCGCCGACAGATCGCGTTGTTGTATCAGTTCAGCCGCGCCGTTCTTCGCGAGGAACGCGCCGTTGGTCGTCTGGTGATCGTCGACGGCGAACGGGAACGGCACGAAGAGCGCCGCCACGCCGACCGCGGCGATTTCCGAGACGGTCATCGCGCCCGACCGGCAGATGACGAGATCCGCCGATGCATACGCGCTCGCCATGTCTTCGATGAACGGCACGAGTTGCAGGTCTTCACCGCGCGTGAGACCCGCAGCCGCGTAGTTCGCTTCCAGTGCTTCGATATGCTTCGCGCCCGCCTGATGCACGATGCGCGGGCGCTCTTCCGATGCGAGCATCGCGAGCGCCTTGGGCACGGTTTCGTTGAGCGCGGCAGCGCCGAGACTGCCTCCGACGACGAGCACGTTCAGGCGTCCCGAACGCGCGGCGTAGCGTTCTTTGGGTGGCAATGCGCTCGTTAGTTCCGCACGGATCGGATTACCGGTCCATTCTGCATTCGGCAGAGCATTGGGAAACGCGACGAGCACGCGCTTTGCGAGATGCGCGAGCACCTTGTTCGCGAGCCCCGCGATGGAGTTCTGTTCGTGCAGCACGAGCGGGCAGCCCGCGAGCTTCGTCATGATGCCCGCCGGAAACGTGATATAGCCGCCCATGCCGAGCACGACGTCCGGCTTCACGCGGCGCAGCGCGGCGAGGCTTTGCGAACATGCGCGCAGCAGATTCACCGGCAACATCAGCTTGGTCTTGACGCCCTTGCCGCGCACGCCGCCGAAGCGCACGTATTCCATCGGAATGCCGTGCTTCGGCACGAGCGTCGCTTCCATGCCGCTCGCATTGCCGAGCCACACGACGCGCCAACCGTGCGCCTGCATCCAGTGCGCGACCGCGAGCCCCGGGAACACGTGGCCCCCGGTGCCGCCCGCCATCACCATCAAGGTGCGGTCGCGTTGCGCGGTCATACTTTTCCTCCGCGCATCAAGACGCGATTTTCGTAATCGACGCGCAGCAACACCGCCAGCGCGACGCAGTTCAGCAAAATGCCCGAGCCGCCGTAGGAGACGAGCGGCAGCGTGAGACCCTTGGTCGGCAGAAGACCGAGATTCACGCCCATGTTGATGAACGTCTGCGCGCCGAACCAGATGCCGACGCCCTTCGCCATGAGACCGGCGAACGTGCGATCGAGCGCAAGCGCCTGACGGCCGATCTCGAACGCGCGGCGCACGATCCAGTAGAACAGCAGGATCACGCAGATCACGCCGACGAAACCGAGCTCCTCGCCGATCACCGCGAGAATGAAGTCGGTATGCGCTTCCGGCAGATAGTTCAGCTTCTCGACGCTGCCGCCCAAGCCGACGCCGAACCACTCGCCGCGCCCGAACGCAATCAGCGAGTGCGTCAACTGATACGCCTTGCCTTGCGCGTAACGGTCGTCCCACGGATCGAGGTACGCGAAGATCCGCTCGCGACGCCACGGCGACAGCCACACGAGCATCGTGAACGTGCCCACCGCCGTCAGCACGAGGCCGCCGAACAGCTTGCCGTTGACGCCGCCGAGAAACAGCACGCCCATCGCGATCGCGGCGATCACCATGAACGCGCCCATGTCGGGCTCGAGCAGCAAGAGCGCACCGACCGCGCCGACCGCGACCGCCATCGGCAGAAAGCCCTTGCCGAAGCTGTGCATGAATTCCTGCTTGCGCACGGTGTAGTTCGCAGCGTAGATCGTCACCGCGAGCTTCATGATCTCCGACGGCTGCATGTTCGTGATGCCGAGCGGAATCCAGCGGCGCGCGCCGTTCACGCCTTTGCCGACGTGCGGAATCAGCACGATGATGAGCATCGCCAGCGCGACGAGAAAAAGCTTCGGCGCGTACTTTTCCCACGTCTTGATCGGAATCTTGAACGCGATGGTCGCGCCGACGAGCGCCGTCGTGATCGAAACGAGGTGACGCACGAGGAAGTGATAGTCGCGATAGCTCGCGTACTTGGGCGAATCCGGCATCGCGATCGACGCCGAGTACACCATCACGATGCCCAGGCCGAGCAGCGAGATCATCACCCACAACAGCGAATAGTCGTAGTCGAGCATGCGCGAGCGCGCCGGGCGCACGCCGTTGACCGCGCTCGAAATGCCGCCGCGCGTGCCCGAATTCGAGCGGCCCGCGAGCGAGTCGCCGGGCATGGCGTTGCGCTGTCCGGTGAGTTTCGATCCGAAGCGTTCCGACCAGCTCATAGCATCACTCCCCGCGCGGCGGCGATATCTTCGACCGCGCCGCGAAACACGTCGGCGCGATGTGCGTAGTTCTTGAACATGTCGAGGCTCGCGCACGCGGGCGAAAGCAGCACGGCGTCGCCGGCTTCCGCGATTTTCGCGGCGGCGTTCGTCGCTTCCTCGAGCGTCGCGTGATCCTGCAATTCGACATTCGTCGATGCCAGCGTTTCGCGGATGCGTGCCGCGTCGCGGCCGATCAGCATCACGGCGCGCGCCCAGCGTGCGACCGGCGCTTCGAGCGGCGAAAAGTCCTGGCCCTTGCCGTCGCCGCCGGCGATCAGCACGACGCGTTGCGCGAGGCCGTCGAGCGCGGCGACCGTCGCGCCGACGTTCGTGCCTTTGCTGTCATCGACATAATCGACGCCGTCGATCTGCGCGATCACTTCGACGCGATGCGGCTCGCCGCGATACTCGCGCAAGCCGTGCAAAAGCGCCGCGAGCGGCAGATCGATCGCGCGAGCCAGCGCCAGCGCTGCGAGCGCGTTCGCCGCGTTGTGCAGACCGCGGATGCGCAGCGCGTCGACGGGCATCAGACGCTTGGAAACGAGGTTCGGCTCGGCCTCGTCCTTCTTGCGGCGACGCGAAGTCGCAGTCTCTTCCGACGCCTCCTGATCGATGCCAACGACGAGCCACTGCATGCCGTTATCGCGCAGCAAACCGTAGTCGCCGACATTCAGCGGCTCGTTCAGTCCGAACGTCACGACGCGATGTTGCGCGACGTTCGCCGCGAGCTTCATGACGCGGCTGTCGTCGCGGTTCAGCACGCGCGTCGTGGCCGGGCCGAAGATGCGCCCTTTCGCGGCGGCATAGGCGTCGAGGCCGCCGTGCCAGTCGAGATGATCCTGCGTGATGTTCAGCACCGCGGCGGCATCCGGTGCGAACGTATGCGCGGTTTCGAGCTGGAAACTCGACAGTTCGAGCACCCAGACATCGGGCAGCGCGGTCTGGTCGATGGCTTCGGTCAGCTTGTCGAGCATCGCCGGGCTGATGTTGCCCGCGACCGCGACCGACTTGCCCGCGCGCTCGCACAAGAGGCCGGTGAGCGCGGTCGTGGTGGTCTTGCCGTTCGTGCCCGTGATCGCGATGACTTTAGGCGCATAGCCGTTCGCGCCGAGTCCGGCGAGCGCCTGCGCGAACAGTTCGAGTTCGCCCCAGACGGGAATGCCGCGTTCTTTCGCTGCAGCGATCAGCGGCGCGAGGTCATCCGCGAGCGGCGACAGCCCCGGGCTGATCGCGACGAGTTCGATGCCGCCATCGAGCAACGCGGGCGTGAACGCGCCGCCGACGAAATCCGCATCGATCTTGTGGATCGCGAGTTCGGAGAGATTCGGCGGCGCTTCGCGCGTGTCGGCGATCCGCAGGCGGCAACCGTGCCTGGCGCACCAGCGCGCCATCGCCAGACCGGATTCACCCAGCCCAAGCACGAGCACCATCGGACTTTGCCGACCGACAAACTTCTCGCCAAACATCGCTTTACCTTTTACCGAAACTTGAATGAATCAACGCAACTTCAACGTCGACAGACCGAACAGGCACAACATCAACGTGATGATCCAGAAGCGCACCACGACTTGCGTCTCGGTCCAGCCGGACAGCTCGTAATGGTGATGCAGCGGCGCCATCTTGAAGAAACGGCGGCCTTCGCCATAACGGCGCTTCGTGAACTTGAACCAGAAGACCTGCAGCATCACGGAAAGCGTTTCCGCGACGAACACGCCGCCCATGATGAACAGCACGACTTCCTGACGAACGATCACCGCGATCGTGCCGAGCGCGCCGCCGAGCGCGAGCGCGCCGACATCGCCCATGAAGACCTGCGCGGGGTGCGTGTTGTACCAGAGAAACGCGAGACCGGCGCCGCCCATTGCGGAACAGAAGATCAAAAGCTCGCCCGCTCCGGGAATGTGCGGGAACAGCAGGTACTTCGAATAGACCGACGAGCCCATCACATACGCGAACGCGCCGAGCGACGCGCCGACCAGCACGACCGGCATGATGACGAGGCCGTCGAGGCCGTCGGTGAGATTCACGGCGTTGCTCGACCCGACGATGACGAAGTAGGTCATCGCGATGAAGCCCCACACGCCGAGCGGATACGTGATCGATTTGAGGAACGGCAGCATCAGGTCGGCGCGCGCGGGCAGGCCCATCGAGAGGCCGCTGCGCACCCACGCCATGAAGAGATCGAACACGCGCGCGTTGTTCGCTTCGGACACGGAAAACGCGAGATACACCGCCGCGAACAGGCCGATCACCGATTGCCAGAAATACTTCTCGCGCGACGACATGCCGCGCGGATCCTTGTGCACGACCTTCCGATAGTCGTCCACCCAGCCAATCACGCCATAGCCGAACGTGACGAGCATCACGATCCACACGAAACGGTTCGTGAGATCGGCCCACAGCAACGTGGAAATGGCAATGCCGATGAGGATCAGCACGCCGCCCATCGTCGGCGTGCCGGACTTCACGAGATGCGTCTGCGGGCCGTCCTTGCGCACGGCCTGGCCGACCTTGAGCAAGGTCAGCTTGCGGATGACCCACGGGCCGCAGACGAGACCGATCAGAAGCGCCGTTGCCGTGGCGCCCACCGCGCGGAACGTGATGTAGGTGAACACGCGCATGAAGCTGGCGTCATTCTGAAGCCATTGCGCGAGTGCGAGTAGCATGCTGGTCCTTCTCTTCAGTGAATCAATGTGCAGCGGGCGCATGGCCCGCTGCGGGTTGTTGTGGACTCGTCAAGGCATCCACCACGCGCTCCATCTTCATGAAGCGCGAGCCTTTGGCGAGATACGTGGCCTTGTTGCCGTAGCCTGCCTGTTCGAGCGCGGTGAGCAGTTCGCGGACATCGGCGAAATGCTGCGCGGTTTGCTTCGATGCGGCCGCGTTGAATGCGTTCACCGAATCGACGCTCGCGGCGCCGAGCGCGAAGAGCGCATCGATGCCGCACTCCGCCGCATACGCGCCGACTTCGCGATGAAACGCCGGACCTTCCTCGCCGACTTCGCCCATGTCGCCCATCACGAGCACGCGGGGCGTTGCCTGCGATGCGAGCACGTCGATCGCGGCGCGCATCGAATCGGGATTCGAGTTGTACGTGTCGTCGATGACGGTCGCGCCGGCGAGCGCGCCGAGCATCGCGCGCTTCACCTGCAAGCGGCCTTTAACCGGCTCGAACGCTTCGAGACCGCGCTTGATGACGTCGAGCGAAACGCCTGCGGCAAGCGCTGCCGCGGTCGCCGCCATTGCGTTGCGCGCGTTGTGTTCGCCGAGCACGTTCAGCGCGATGTCGACCGCGCCCTGCGGCGTTTGCATGTGGACCGTCGTGCCTTCGAGCGTACCGGTGACGGCGGCCTGCGATGCATCGGCGGTCAGCGCGAAATCGATGATCGCGTTGCCGGTCGCGGCCGTGCGCCAGAAGACGGCGTACTGGTCGTCGGCGGGAAACACGGCCGTGCCGGTATCGCCTAGCGCATGAATGACCGAAGCGTGCTCGAGCGCGACCGCTTCGACCGTCGCCATGAATTCCTGATGCTCGCGCTGCGCGTTGTTGACGACGGCGACATCCGGCGCGGCGATCTTGCCGAGCACTTCGGTTTCGCCCGGATGATTCATGCCCAGCTCGACGACCGCGAGCTTGTGCGACGCCTTCAGGCGAAACAGCGTGAGCGGCAAGCCGATGTCGTTATTGAAGTTGCCCGCGGTCGCGAGGCGCGCTTCCTCGCCGACCGCAGCCGCGAAGATCGACGCGATCATCTCCTTGACCGTCGTCTTGCCGTTGCTGCCCGTGACCGCGACGAGCGGCATCGTGAAGCGCTTGCGCCAGCCGTGCGCCAACGCACCGAGCGCCGCGCGCGTGTCCTTTACCTTGATGACCGGAAGTGGCCAGGCACCGGAGTTGCTCGGGTCGCGTGACACGAGCGCAGCAGCCGCGCCGCTCTTCGCCACCTGATCGAGGAAATCATGCGCATCGAAGCGATCGCCCTTCACCGCGACGAACAGATCGCCGGCCTGCACGCCGCGGCTGTCCGTGACGACGCGCGCGATGGCGATACCCGCATCGCCCTTAAGGACGGCGCCGGGAATCATCGCGGCGGCTTCGCGCAAAGTGAACATCGTCATTCGCCGCCTCCGCGTTGTTGTGTGGCGCGTGCGGCCAGCGCGAGACGCGCGTGATCCTGATCCGAGAACGCGCGCTTCTTGCCCATGATTTCCTGCGTGGCTTCGTGCCCTTTTCCGGCGAGCACGACGACGTCCTCGCGCGCCGCACTTCGTATTGCTTGCAGAATCGCGCTCGCGCGGTCTTCGACGCGGCGCGCCTTCGCGGCTTCGCTCATGCCGGCGGCGATTTGATCGATGATCGCGACGGGATCTTCGCTGCGCGGGTTGTCGCTCGTGATGACGACCTGATCCGCGAGGCGTTCGGCGATTTCGCCCATCAGCGGACGCTTGGTGGCGTCGCGGTCGCCGCCGCAGCCGAACATGCAGACGAGCTCGCCGCCGCGCGCCTCGGCGATCGGGCGCAGCGCGGTGAGGGTCTTGTCGAGCGCGTCGGGCGTGTGCGCGTAGTCGATCACGACGAGCGGCTCGTCGCTCTGAATGCGTCCGCCGAGACGCTCCATGCGGCCGTTGACCGATTCGAGCTTTTCGATGCGCGCGATGGCGGCATCGAACGGCACGCCCACTTCGAGCAGCACGCCGAGCACGGAAAGCAGATTGCTCACGTTGAACGTGCCGAGCGTGCCGACTTCGACATCGGCTTCGCCCCAGTCCGACGACAGATGAAACGCAGTGCCGGTCGCAGTCGCGCGGACTTGCGTTGCGAGCAGGAACGCGTCGGCGCTCGGCGCGGCATCGGCGGGCATCTCGACGCCGTAGGCAATCGTCCGCACCTTGCCGCGCAGCGATTCGATCAGACGCTGACCGGCCGCATCGTCGCGATTGACGATTGCCGTCTTCAGCGACGGCCACGCGAAAAGACGCGCCTTCGCCGCTTCGTACGCCTCGAACGTGCCGTGGTAGTCGAGATGATCCTGCGTGAGATTCGTGAAGATGGCGATATCGAAATCGACGCCGTTCACGCGCCCCTGATGCAGCGCATGCGACGACACTTCCATCGCGACGCCTTCCGCGCCCTGAGCTTTCAATTGCGCAAGATTGCGCTGAAGCTGCGGCGCGTCGGGCGTGGTGAAGCCGCTATGCACCAGTTTGCCCGGCATGCCGATGCCGAGCGTGCCGACGATGGCGCACGGACGGCCGAGCGCGGAGAGCGCAGTCGCGATCCATTGGCTGCACGAAGTCTTGCCGTTCGTGCCCGTCACGCCGACGGTAAGCATCGACGCGGTCGGCTCGCCGTACCACGCGGATGCGATCGGGCCCGCGAGTTCGTTCAGCGCCTTCACGGCGAGCGTCTTCGACGCGTCCGGCTTGCCCGCGAAATTCTCCGGCTGATAGAGCGCCGCAGCCGCGCCTGCGGCGAGCGCGGCGTCGAGATACGGACGGTTGTCCGCGCCGTCGACCGCATAGGCTAGAAACACGTCGCCGCTTTTGAGCGAGCGCGTGTCGGCGTGCAATTGCGCCTCGGGCTGCGCGTGGGCGCGCAGCCATTGAACGGCTTGTGATACGTCCTTTTGCATCTTGCTCTGTCGGGTTTGCGCGCTCATCGCACGACTCCCGGGTGCGTCTTCGTATTGCTCGACACCGCGAATTTCTTCGCGGTATTCGCGTTGTTCGTATTCGCCGGCTGCTTGGCGGCCGCTTGCGTGGCGGAGTTCGAATCGTCCGTCACGACCATTTGCTTCACTGGCATATCGGGCGGCACATTCAGCGCGCGCAAGGTATCGCCGACGATGCCCGAGAACACCGGACCCGACACCTGACCGCCGAAGTGGCTGCCGACCGTCGGTTCATCCACCGATACGGCCACGACGATGCGCGGATTCGGCATCGGCGCCATGCCGACGAACGATGCCCGGTACTTCGAATGGTCGTAGCCGTGGCCCGCATGCTTGTACGCCGTGCCCGATTTGCCGCCGACGCGATAGCCGGCCACCGCCGCATCCGGCGACGTGCCGCCCTTCGACACGACGGTTTCGAGCATCGCACGCACTTCGCGCGCGGTAGTCGGCGAAAACACTTGCTGACCGAGCGGCGGCTGATCGCCCGCCGTGCGGAAAATCGAGACCGGCAGGATCTTGCCGTCGTTCGCGATGGCCGTGTATGCGCGCCCGAGCTGGAACAGCGACACGGACAGGCCGTAGCCGTACGACATCGTCGCCTGCTCGATGCGTCGCCAGCTCTTCCACGGGCGCAGACGCCCGGTCACGGCGCCCGGAAAACCGACTTTCGGCGCCTGACCGAGCCCGATGCTCGTGTACATGTTCCACATTTCCTCGGGACGCAATTGCATCGCAATTTTGGTCGCGCCGATATTGCTCGACTTCTGAATCACGCCGCCGACGGTGAGCGTGCCGAAGCCAGAATCGTCCGTAATGCGGGCGCCGTCGAGCACGAACACGCCGCCGCCCGTTTCGACGAGCGTATTCGGCGTCACCCGATGCAGATCGAGCGCGAGCGAAACGGTGAACGGCTTCATGATCGAGCCCGGCTCGAAGGTGTCCGTGAGAATGCGGTTGCGCAACTGCTCGCCGGTCATCCGCGAACGATCGTTCGGGTTGTACGTGGGATAGTTGACGAGCGCGAGCACTTCGCCCGTCTTCACGTCGATGACCATTGCCGCGCCGGCCTTCGCCTTCGTCTTCTCGACGGCGGCCTTCAGGTTCGTGTACGCGATGTACTGAATCTTGCTGTCGATCGAAAGTTCGACGTCCGCGCCGTTGTGCGGCACGACTTGCTCGTCGACGTCCTCGACGATATGGCCCATGCGGTCCTTGATGACGCGGCGCATGCCCGGCGTGCCGGCGAGGACGTTCTGGTCGCCGAGTTCGACGCCTTCCTGTCCCTTGTCTTCAATGTTAGTAAAGCCGATCAGGTGCGCGGTGATTTCGCCTTCCGGATAGAAGCGCTTGTATTCGCCGCGCGAATAGATGCCGGGAATGTCGAGCGCGGCGACCTTCTGCGCGACTTCGAGCGGCACCTGGCGCTTCACATAGACGAAGGTCTTGTCCATCGAGAGCTTCGCGCGAAGCTCTTTTTCCGGCATTTCGAGAAGTTTGGACAATTGCGCGAATTTGTCCGCGCCGAGATCGTTCGGCACGGCTTCGGGAATCGCCCAGATGGCCTTCACCGGCAAACTCGTTGCGAGCACGAGGCCGTTACGGTCGCGGATCTGCCCGCGCGTCGCAGGCATTTCGAGCGTGCGCTGATAGCGGCTTTCGCCCTGTTTCTTGAAGAACGCGTTGCCCGGGCCCTGAATCCAGAACGCGCGTCCGGCCAGCGCGACGAACGCCATGAATAGCAGGAACACGACGAGCTTCGAGCGCCACATGGGCAGGCGCACGGCGAGAAGCGGATTCGGCGTGTGAGCGATGTCTTTCTGCTTCGCGGACTTTTTCATCGCTTGGCTCCGCGTGCAGGCGGCGCCGACGCCGGCAGCGGCGGCGGCATCGGTGCGTCGGCGGCCTTGTTGGCGGCCGTGTCGTAGGTGAGATATTGCGTTCGGCCGGTCGTCACGGGCTGCATTTTCAGTGAGTTGGTGGCCAACTGCTCGATGCGCGATGTCTTCGACAACGCGCTCTGCTGGTACTGCAACTGCGCGTAATCCTGTTGCAGTTGACGCTCTTGCGATTGCGCCCTTTGCAAGTCGATGAAAATCTCCCGCTGCTGATTGGTGGAGCTGACGACCGACAGCGCGCACCCGAGCACGATGATGAGCAGGAAGATATTGAGGCGATTCATGGCGCGATCCGCTCGGCGATACGCATCACCGCGGAACGGGCGCGCGGGTTATCGGCGACTTCGGCATCACTCGGAAACACGCGGCCGACCACGCGCAGCGGCGGGCTGGGAAGATCGACCGCGCGGATCGGCAAACGACGGTCCACCGCCGGCGCGCTCGCGTGCGCCTGCATGAACCGCTTGACGATCCGGTCTTCGAGTGAATGAAAGCTGATCACGACCAGCCGCCCCCCTTGCTCCAACAATGCCAATGCCGATTCGAGTACTACCTGCAGCTCCGCAAGCTCTTGATTGACGTGAATCCGTATAGCCTGAAAGGTGCGAGTTGCCGGGTCCTTGCCCTTTTCACGGGTTTTGACGACGTGACCCACGATTTCGGCAAGCTCGCGCGTGCTGTCGAGAGGCCCAAGACGGTCGGACTCTGCCCGGCGAGCAACAAGCGCCTTTGCAATCTGAAAAGCAAACCGTTCTTCCCCATAATCTCTGATGACCTCCGTGATTTCCTGCACCGTGGCACGCGCGAGCCACTCTGCCGCCGACTCGCCCCGAGTCGGGTCCATCCTCATGTCGAGCGGACCTTCTGCGCGGAAGCTGAAGCCGCGCTCCGGGTCGTCCACCTGCGGCGACGACACGCCTAGGTCCAGCAACACGCCCGACACCCGCCCTACTCCGCGCTCGCTCGCCGCGTCGCGCAACGCCGCGAAGCTGTCGTGCACGATCGAAAAGCGCGAATCCTGAATCTGTTGCGCCGTGGCGATCGCGAGAGGATCCTTGTCGAAGGCGATCAGCCGCCCCGCGTCACCCAGTCGCTGCAAAATCGCCCGGCTATGACCGCCGCGCCCGAAAGTGCCATCTATATAGATGCCGTCCGCGCGCGTGAGCAGCCCGTCTACCGCTTCCTTCAGCAGCACCGTGCGATGCTGCAGTTCATTTCCCATCGCAGGAGCCATGTTGTTCAGCGCCGCGTCAGAAAGTGAAGTTTTTCAGCGCGTCGGGCATGCCCTGCGCCATGGCCGCAGCTTCCTTCGCCGCGTAAGTCTGCGAGTCCCACAACTCGAAGTGCGCGCCCATGCCGAGCAGCGTCACTTCTTTTTCCAGCGACGCGGCAGCGCGCAGCTCGGGCGAGACCAGCACGCGCCCGTTGCCGTCGAGTTCGACATCCATTGCATTACCGAGAAAGATGCGCCGCCACCACATGGCTTCCATCGGAAGCGCGGCGACCTTGGCGCGGAAGACTTCCCACTCCGGGCGGGGAAAGAGCAACAGGCATCCATCCGGGCTCTTCGTGAGCGTCACCCGGCCTTCTGCCTGCCCTTGCAGCGCTTCCCGATAGCGCGACGGAACCGACATCCGCCCTTTCGCATCGAGCGTCAGCGCCGACGCCCCTTGGAACACTCGCCCTTCTCCCCGTTTTCGGACGCCCACCACGACGCCCGTCCCTCTCCAGTTTTGCTCGAAAATGGGTTGTGAATCACACAAAAGACCACTTTCTCACACTGTCTCCCACTTTAGAGGAACGCATTTCCTCGGTCAAGACGCGCACCTTTTTTTCGAGTGCTTTTTATTTGCTAGAACAAGGACTTAGCGCAGGAGCTTGAAGTAACGGCAAAAGAGAAAACCGTTATGAATTAGAGAGCTAGTGCGGGATGTGAAGGTAGTACGTGAAAAGAGCAGGCGAAATGAGGGAAATGTAACGGTTCTTACAGCCGTTTTTTGATTCGATGATGAGTTTCGGCGGCGAATGCCTCGCTCGACCCGGCAAGCGAGCGAACGAGGCTTTGTCACACTATATGTAATAGGCCGTGCGCGTCATGACTTTGGAAGCTGCGCGCATCAACGCGCGCACCGGAAACGGAACCTCGCTCCCACCAGCGCCGATGGCTGCTGCGGCGTGCGCGCTTTCATCGAGACGCATTTGCTCGACGATCGCGCGGGATGCGTGATCGTTGACGGGCAAGGTCTTCATGTGGCCATCGAGATGCTGCTCGACCTGACGCTCGGTTTCGGCCATGAAGCCGAGACTCGCGCGATCGCCGAAGCGCCCCGCGACGAAACCGATCGCCAGCGCACCCGCGTACCACAACGGGTTCAGCAGGCTCGGCCGCGATTCCAGATCTTTCAGCCGCGTCGATGTCCACGCGAGATGGTCTTCCTCTTCACGCGCCGCTCGCTCGAAACTGGCCTTGAGCTCGGGCGAGCTTGTGGCGAGCTTCTGCGCCTGATAAAGCGCTTGCGCGCAGACTTCGCCAACGTGATTCACGCGCATCAGTCCGGCCGAATGGGCGCGTTCTTCTTCGGTGAGTTGCGATTGTTCCGAGAGGACATCGCCGGTCGCGTCCAGAGGCGACATCGTCGATTCAGGAATCGGACGCGACATGCGGCTCACGCCCGTCATGGACCGCAAGCCTCGATCGAATTCGCTGATGATTTCATCGAGCGTCATGGTGTCACCTCTCTCTTCATGGTCCGCAGACGGAGCGGACGCTCGCGGAAAACGCGAATTTTAGCGCACATCGACTGGCGCCGAAGGGGCGCGGGCTTGCCGGATACCGCGTTCAGCGGCCACGGAGCATGTGCGATTTCTCCGGATTACAGACTCGAAGTCTGATCGCGGATATGGCACCAACCTGACACCGTCGACCGCCCGATCGCCCCTTATGAAGCACCTGTTTTGGTAATTAGGGCAAACACGGGTCGCAAATATCCTGCAAAACCAACATTTTAGCGCCTGTTGCGTAAACGTCACATGAGTCCGGCGGACCAGCCCCTTTTCCTTTGTCCGTTAAAGCCTCTTTGTTACATTACGTGTCACCTTCGTTAAGAAGCAGGCAGGGACCGTCAACACACTGGCGCTAAGAACAGTGACCTTGTCAAAAGTCGCAAACACTCCTTGGAGATTCAATCAATGAAAAAGTCGCTTCTCGCTCTCGCCGCACTGGGCGCATTCGCAGGCGCCGCACATGCGCAGAGCAGTGTGACGCTGTACGGCATCATCGACGCTGGCTTCGCGTACAACAACAACAGCAACGGCCAAAAGCTGTACTCCATGAACAGCGGCAACCTGCAAGGTAGCCGTTGGGGCCTGCGCGGCACGGAAGACCTCGGTGGCGGTCTGAAGGCCATCTTCGTGTTGGAAGGCGGCTTCAACGTGTTCAACGGCCAGCTGGGCCAAGGCGGCGACCTGTTCGGCCGCCAGGCTTATGTCGGTCTGGGCTCGACGCAATTCGGTACGGTCACGCTGGGTCGCCAGTACGACTCCGTGGTTGACTACACCGGCGCATTCGAAGTCGGTAGCCAGTGGGCGTCGTACTTCGGCGCGCACCCGGGCGACCTGGACAACATGAACAACTCGAATCGCGTGAACAACGCGATCAAGTACACGAGCGCGAACTACGCCGGCTTCACGTTCGGCGGCCTGTACAGCCTCGGCGGCCAAGCTGGCCAGTTCAACCGCAACCAGATCTGGTCGGTTGGTCTCGGCTACTCGCAGGGTCCGCTGCAATTGGGCGCGGGCTACTTGAACGTCAAGGACCCCAACTACTCGTTCTTCGGCAACAACGCCACGAGCCGCAACGCAGCCACGACGCCTACGGCTTCGAACATGTCGAGCCGCGTGTACTCGGGCTTCGCATCCGCCAAGACGCAGCAAGTCATCTCGGCTGGCGGTGCTTACACGTTCGGCGCAGCGACCATCGGCGCGACGTATAGCAACACGCAGTTCAAGGACGTCAACAACGAAGCAGGCGCTGGCCTGAACCCGGCTGGCTACACGGGCGGCTCGGGCAAGTTCCATAACGCCGAAATCAACTTCAAGTATCAGCTGACCCCGGCCCTGCTGCTGGGCGTGGCATATGACTACACGAAGGGTTACGGCCTGGCCGATGCCAAGTACCACCAAGGCATGCTCGGCGCGGACTACTTCCTGTCGAAGCGCACGGACGTGTACATCGACGGTATCTACCAGCACGCAAGCGGCACGGATTCGTTGAACCGCCCTGCGGTTGCGAACATCAACGGCCTGTCGGCGTCGTCGACGTCGAACCAGGTTGCCGCTGTTGTCGGTATCCGCCACAAGTTCTAATAAGGTCGTAACAAAGCAGTACGCACTGAAAGGCGCCTTCGGGCGCCTTTTTTTCGTTCCGCTGCGGGCAACAAAAAAGCCTTCGCATCTCGCGACACGAAGGCTTTTCGCTTTGGACGCGCAGCCGCTACGCGCGGCCGTCGCGCAATTCGCGCCGCAAGATCTTGCCGACATTGCTTTTCGGCAACTCGTTGCGGAACTCGATCATGCGCGGACGCTTGTAGCCGGTCAGCCGTTCCCTGCAGTACGCGATGACATCCGCTTCCGTCAGGCTCGCATCCTTGCGCACGATGAAGAGCTTCACCGCTTCGCCCGACGCCTGATCCTTCACGCCCACAGCGGCAACTTCGAACACGCCGGGCAGCATCGCGACAACATCTTCAATCTCGTTCGGATACACGTTGAAGCCGGAGACGAGAATCATGTCCTTCTTGCGATCGACGATCTTCACGTAGCCGCGCTCATCGAGCACGCCGACGTCGCCTGAGCGGAAGAAGCCGTCGGGGGTCATCACCTTCGCGGTTTCGTCGGGACGATTCCAGTAGCCCGCCATCACCTGCGGGCCGCGAATGCAGATCTCGCCGGGCTGGCCGAGCGGCACTTCGTTGTTGTCGTCGTCGCGGATGGAGATTTCCGTGGACGGAAGCGGCAAGCCGATCGTGCCCGTGTATTCGGTCGCCGTCACCGGATTGCAGGTCACGCACGGCGAGGTTTCGGACAAGCCGTAACCCTCGACGATCGGCACGCCGGTCGCCGCGAACCAGCGCTTCGCGACGGCTTCCTGCACGGCCATCCCGCCGCCGTTCGCAGCGATGAGCTTCGAGAAATCGAGCTTGTTGAAGTCTGGATGATTCAACAACGCGTTGTAGAGCGTGTTGACGGCCGGGAATGTGTTGATGGGAACGCCCTTCAGTTCCTTGATGGTTCCGGCGATATCTCGCGGGTTCGGTATCAGCACGCCAAGGCCGCCGGTACGGATCGTGAGCATGCCGCAGACCGTCAGCGCGAAGATGTGATAAAGCGGCAGCGCGACCACGCAAACGAACTGATCGATGTCGGGACGGCGCTTGCGGGCCGGGTCGAGCCACACTTCTGACTGCAGCGTGTTCGCGATCAGATTGCGATGCGTGAGCGTCGCGCCTTTCGCGACGCCCGTCGTGCCGCCGGTGTACTGCAGGAACGCGACGTCATCGGGACTTTGGGTGACCGGCTGGAGCGTGCCGCGGCCGCCTTCGCTCAGCGCTTCGTTGAATCGGACGCTGCCAGGCAGTTTCCACTCTGGCACCATCTTCTTCACGCTGCGCACGACGAAGTTGACGAGCACCCCTTTCAAACCCATGAGATCGCCCATCGCCGCGACGACGATATGTTTGATCGCCGTGTTCTTGACGACCGCCTGCAACGTGCCGGCGAAATTCTCCAAAATGACGATTGCTTCCGCGCCGCTGTCCTCGAGCTGATGCTCGAGTTCGCGCGGCGTGTAAAGCGGATTCACGTTGACGACAATGTAACCCGCGCGCAATACCGCCGCGATCGCGATCGGATACTGCAGCACGTTCGGCATCATCAGCGCGACGCGCGCGCCCGGCTTCATTCCTCGCTTCTGGAACCACGCGGCCAGCTTTCTCGACATCGCGTCGAGTTCGGCGTACGTGATCGCCTGGCCCATGCACACGAACGCGCGGCGATCGCGATTCGCGCGAAAGCTGTCCTCGAGCAGCTCCGAAACGGACCGATACGCGGATGGATCGATCTCCGCAGGCACGCCGGACGGGTAAGACTGCAGCCAGGGTTTCTCCATACGGCGTCTCCTTTATATGATTTTAGAATGATCGTGCGGAAACGAGATCCTAGCTTTTCGGCCGGTCTCCGACAATCGGGTTAGACGCCTTCCACCAAACCCGTCCGAGTCCGCCGCTCCGAAGCTTGTCAATGCATTGGCTCCACTTCCACCAGGCAGTCGTAAAACGTCGCCGAGCCCCCGAGGTCGGTCAGCGCCTGACTCGTCACCTGATTGGCGTTGCGGCCATCGGGAGACAGCTTCTTCCACCAGATCGACAAGCCGACGACGACGCCTTCGCGGGGGGGGGGGGGCGGGCGGGGGGGGGGGGGGGGGGCCCCCCGCGCGGTTTAGTTTGGGCCGCCATCGCCAGCCGGGCTGGCGGGCGCGGGCGGGGGGGGGGGGGGGTTTTTTTTTTTTGGTTTGGGGGC
>NZ_JALQDV010000018.1:0-3540 GCF_023631045.1 Caballeronia sp. AZ7_KS35
ACACCCACCCCCCCCCCAGAGGGGCGAGCCGCCCACCGCCAAACAAAAACACCCCCCCCCCCCCCCCCCCCCCGCCCCCCCCCCCGCGCCCCCCCCCCCCCCCCCCCCCCCGGGCCTGCATCGAACCGCGATCGTTGAAGATGCGCACGACTGCGCCATCGGCGATGGCGCGCGCTTGCGCGTCGGCGGGGTGAATATCGAGATGCGGTTCGCGCTCCGCCGCCCGCAGACTTTCGATGTTCACGAAACTGCTGTTCAGGAAGTTGCGCGCGGGCGGCGAAATCATCGCGAGCGGATAGCGGGCCGCCAGATCCGGCGATCCGTCCGCAGACTCGTACGGCGGCAGGTAATCGGGCAACGGATCGAGACCTTCGCGTTTCAGGCGCTCGCTGTAGAACTCGCATTTTCCCGACGGGGTGCGGAACCCGCCTTCGGCCAGCGGCGCTTCTGCGATTCCGAGCTTCAGCCAGCCGGACGCCTTCAACGTGTCCCAGCTCTGACCTTCGAGCGTCGGGTCGTTCCAGCGGAATGCCTTCGATGCGATCTGCTCGTCGGTCTCGAAAAGCGCCGGCTCGGTAAGGCCCAGGGCGCGTGCGAGTCCGCGGAATATTTCAGTGTTCGGGCGCGCTTCGCCGACGGGTGGAATCGCCGGCAGATTCGCCATTACGTGCGTGTGCCCGTAGGACTTGTGGACGTCGAGATGCTCGAGCTGCGTCGTCGCGGGAAAGACGAGGTCCGCGTAATCGGCGGTATCTGTCTGGAAGTGTTCGAGCACGATCGTGAACAGATCCTCGCGCGCGAAGCCCGCCTCGACTTTCGCCGAATCGGGCGCGACCGCAACGGGATTCGAGTTGTAGACGATCAGCGCTTCGATCTTCGGCCCGAATGCTTCGTCGCCCGGATGCAGCAACGCGTCGCCGATCGCGTTCATGTTGATCGCGCGCGGAAGCTTCGAGGGCCAGCCCGGCAGCAAATCGGGACGCTCGAGCGCGCTGCCGTCGATCGGCGCCCAGCCGGACGACGAAAGCAGCAGGCCTCCGGCGCGCTCGCGCCACGCGCCAGTCAACGACGGCAAGCAAGCGATCGCCCGCACGGCATTGCCGCCACCGCGCACGCGCTGCATGCCGTAATTAAGGCGAATTGCGGCCTTCTTCGTCGATCCGAAAGCACGGGCGAGTTCGATAACGACCTTTTCGTCGATGCCGCAGATCTGCGCCACGCGCGAAGCCGGATACTGCGCCGCGCGCGCCGCAAGTTCATCGAAGCCGACGGTATGCGCGCTCACATACTCGTGATCGATGAAATTCTCGCGGATCAACACGTCGATCATGCCGAGCGCGAGCGCGGCGTCGGTGCCCGGGCGCAACGCGATGTGCTGATGGCACTTCTCCGCCGTGAGCGACTTGTACGGATCGATCGCGATCAGCTTCGCGCCACGACGCTTTGCCTCCTGCGCGCGCGTCCAGAAGTGCAGGCTCGACGCGATCGGATTCGCGCCCCAGATCAGAATCAGCTCGCTCTCTTCGTAATACTCCGAATGCATTCCGAGGCTCGCGCCGTACGTGTAGCGCAGGCCGGCGGCGCCCGCGGCCGCACAAATCGTGCGTTCGAGTCGCGATGCGCCAAGCACGTTGAAGAATCGGGCAGCGACGCTTTCGCCTTGCACCAGGCCCATCGTGCCCGCGTAACTGTATGGAACGATGGCTTCAGGCGCGCGCCGGGCGATAGGCTGCAGGCGTTCGGCGGCGAGTCGCAATGCTTCGTCCCAGCCGATCGGCTCAAATCGGCCCTCGCCCTTTTTGCCGATTCGACGCAACGGAGTCAGAAGACGATCCTTGTGATGCGTACGCTCGGCATAGCGCGTGACCTTTGTGCACAACACACCTTGCGTCGGTGGATGATCAGGTTCGCCGCTGACTTTGACCGCTTTTCCATCCTTGACCGTTACGCGCATCGCGCAAGTATCGGGGCAATCGTGCGGGCACACGGCTCGGGCAAACTCGGCTGGAGCGTTCATCGGAAAGTCCGTAAATCGAAGTAAAAGCGGCAGATGACGGAATTCTATTACGGCCGCTATGCGATCGACCGTCCGATGGCGCAAATAGCGGCGGCGTAGAATGGAACGACCAGGCGCGGTCAATACGCGCAATCCGAATTCAAACGTGAGAGCAGTTCAAATGAATCTGATCCCAGAAATCGAAGCATCGCACGACGAGATCAAGACGCTCCGACGAACGATCCATGCCCATCCCGAATTGCGCTATGAAGAGGTTGGCACCGCAAAACTGGTTGCCGAGAGCCTCGAAAGTTGGGGAATCCAAGTGCATCGGGGATTGGGCAAGACAGGCGTCGTCGGCGTGTTGAAGCGCGGCGCCGGCAGCGCCTCGATCGGGCTGCGCGCGGATATGGACGCGCTGCCCATTCAGGAATTGAACACTTTCGGACATCGATCGACGAACGACGGCCGTATGCATGCCTGCGGCCACGATGGTCATACGGCGATGCTGCTCGGCGCGGCGAAATATCTGGCCAGGCACGGCAAATTCGATGGGACGGTCGTCTTCATCTTCCAACCGGCTGAGGAAGGCGGCGCGGGCGCGAAGGCCATGATCGAAGATGGTCTTTTCAAGCGGTTTCCGGTCGATGCGGTGTTCGGCATTCACAACTGGCCTGGCATTCCGGCGGGGCATTTCGGTGTCGTCGAAGGGCCGATCATGGCTTCGAGCAACGAGTTTCGCATCGCCATTCGAGGAACCGGTTCGCACGCGGCCCTGCCACATAACGGGCGCGATCCCGTTTTTACGGCGGTTCAGATCGCGAACGGGCTTCAGAGCATCATCACGCGAAGCAAGAAGCCGATCGATACGGCCGTGCTTTCCATTACGCAGATTCACGCTGGCCAGGCTGCCAATGTGGTGCCCGATCAGGCTTGGCTCGGAGGAACTGTGCGTACTTTTACGGTGGAGACGCTCAATCTGATCGAGGCGCGCATGCGCAAAATCGCCGATGCAACCGCAGCGGCCTACGACTGCGCGGTGGAAATTCATTTCCACAGAAACTATCCACCGACGATCAATTCGCCTGAAGAGGCAAGATTCGCGGCGGAAGTTATGGCAGAAGTGGTGGGCAAGGATAAGGTCGATAGCGCCGTCGAGCCGACGATGGGCGCCGAGGACTTTTCGTTCATGCTTCTCGAAAAGCCCGGATGTTATGCGTTTCTAGGTAACGGCGACGGCGGGCACCGGGAGCAAGGACACGGCGCGGGGCCGTGCATGTTGCACAACGCCAGCTACGACTTTAATGATGATTTGTTATCGATCGGATCGTCGTACTGGGTAAGACTGGCGGAGAAATTCCTCGCCCGTTGATGGTCGCCGTTACGCCTCTGCTGGCTTGATTGCGATTTAGATTTTCACGCCCCAACGCAAAAACCCCACCTTTTTGGGGTGGGGTTTTTGTTTGAAGCATGAGGAGCCTGACGATTACCTACTTTCACACGGGTATCCGCACTATCATCGGCGTGGAGTCGTTTCACGGTCC
>NZ_JALQDV010000019.1:0-51405 GCF_023631045.1 Caballeronia sp. AZ7_KS35
CTATTGCCGATTCCGAAGAACCAGCCGCACTCGCCATCAAGCGCCCACACTTATCGGCTGTTAGTTTTTAAAGAGCACATCGCAAGACAAGCCTTACTTCAACTTCCGTCTTGCGTCGCTGCATCAGCAGCAGAGAAACGAGATTATGAAGAACGTTTCGGTTCGTGTCAACAAGAATTCGAAGTTTCTTTTTCTTGCCGATCCGCGCCCGGAGCCTTCTACAACCTACCCCCCCAAGCGCACCGCCGATACCGCCCTCTCCCGCTTCCTTCGCGTTCATCGAATCGCGAAGGAACGGAATTCTAGTGAGCGGAATCGAGGAGCGCAAGCGCTTTCTCACATGAACGTCACCGATGCTTGAAAACCGGCTTACGCTTTTCAACGAACGCCGCCATGCCTTCCTTCTGATCCTCCGTCGCGAACAGAGAATGGAACAGACGCCTCTCGAAATGAACACCTTCTGCGAGCGTTGTCTCGTAAGCGCGATTAACAGCCTCCTTGGCCATCATCACGGCGGGCAGCGAGAAGCCGGCGATGATCGTCGCCGCTTCGACGGCCTCGTCCAGAAGGCGATCCGCCCCGACGATGCGCGACACCAGCCCCGCCCGTTCGGCCTCGCTCGCGTCCATCATGCGCGCAGTCAGGCACATATCCATCGCCTTGGCTTTCGATACAGCGCGCGGCAAGCGCTGCGTGCCGCCCGCTCCCGGAATCACGCCGAGCTTGATCTCGGGCTGACCGAACTTGGCCGTGTCGGCGGCGATGACGATGTCGCACATCATCGCGAGTTCGCAACCTCCGCCGAGCGCAAAACCCGCGACCGCGGCAATGATCGGCTTGCGAATCGTGCGGATCGTTTCCCAGTTACGCGTGATGTAGTCGCCCTTGTAGACATCCATATAGGAGTAGCCGGCCATCATGCCGATGTCCGCACCCGCCGCGAACGCCTTTTCGCTGCCGGTCAGCACGATTGCGCCGATGTCTCCATCGGCGTCGAATGCCTTGAGCGCGACGCCCAGTTCGTCCATCAGCGCGTCATTCAGCGCGTTCAGCGCTTTCGGACGGTTCAGCGTAATCAGTCCGACCCGACCACGCGTCTCGACCAGCAGATTCTCGTAAGCCATTCGCTCCTCCTGCGATCCTCAGGTAAGCCCTAATGAAAAGTCATTCGTCACTGCATCTCGATAATGCTACCATCACCAACCAACCGGTCGGTTAATTATTCGGCCTGGCACCTTTCCCTCGTTCTTCTCTTCTCGCGACCATGACACATCCGCTATTCACGAAGCACGAAGCGACGCTCGACAAAGCGCTCGCAGCCATCGAAACGCGCGGCTACTGGAGCCCGTTCGCCGAAATGCCGAGCCCCAAAGTGTACGGGGAAACGGCCAGCGCCGATGGAGAAGCAGCATTCAAAGCTCATCTCGGCAAGACTTTCGAACTCGATCAGCCTTCGACGGGCGAAACGGTCGGGAAGGAGCGTTCGCCGTTCGGCATCGCGCTGGACGTCCGCTATCCGAAGGCCGATCCCGACGCGCTGACTCAAGCTGCGGCCAAGGCGCAGTCCGCCTGGCGCGCCGCCGGCCCGCAGGCTTGGGTGGGCGTGAGCCTCGAAATCCTGTCGCGCCTGAACCGCGCCAGCTTCGAGATCGCGTACGGCGTGATGCACACGACCGGCCAGGCATTCATGATGGCATTCCAGGCCGGTGGCCCGCACGCGCAAGACCGGGCGCTGGAAGCCGTCGTCTATGCGTGGGACCAGCTACGTCGCATCCCCGCCGAAGCGCACTGGGAAAAGCCGCAAGGCAAAAATCCGCCGCTCGCGATGCAAAAGCGCTTCTCCATCGTCCCGCGCGGCACGGGGCTTGTGCTCGGCTGCTGCACGTTTCCGACCTGGAACGGCTATCCCGGCATGTTCGCCGATCTCGCAACCGGCAACGCCGTCATCGTCAAGCCGCACCCCGGCGCGATCCTGCCGCTCGCGATCACCGTGCGAATCGCGCGTGAAGTGCTTCGTGAGGCCGGCTTCGATCCGAACGTCGTCACGCTCTTGGCCACCGAACCCAACGACGGCGCGTTGGTCCAGGAACTCGCCGTGCGTCCCGAAATCAAGCTCATCGATTTCACGGGAAGCACGCAAAACGGCACCTGGCTCGAGCGCAACGCGCATCAGGCGCAGGTCTACACCGAGAAGGCGGGCGTGAATCAGATCGTCATCGATTCCGTGGACGACATGAAGTCCGCCGCGCGCAACATCGCCTTCTCACTCGCCCTCTATTCCGGTCAGATGTGCACCGCGCCGCAGAACATCTACGTGCCGCGCAATGGCATCCGCACCGCCGAAGGCCAACTGAGCTTCGATGACGTCGCGAAAGCGCTCGCGGGCGCCGTCGAAAAACTCGCATCCGATCCGGCCCGCGCCGTCGAGCTCACGGGAGCGATTCAGAACGATGGCGTCGTGGAACGCGTCACCGAAGCGCGCAAGCTCGGCGACATGCTGCTCGACAGCCAATCTCTCACGCACCCTGCGTTTCCCGAAGCCCGCGTTCACACACCCCTCATGCTCAAGCTCGACGCGCGCACCGACGAAGCGAAATTCACCAAGGAATGGTTCGGCCCGATTTCGTTCGTCGTCGCGACCGACTCGACCGCGCAATCGCTCGAACTCGCCGGGTCGATCGCGCGCACGCACGGCGCCTTGACGTTCTCGGTCTACAGCACCGACGACAAGGTGATCGAAGCCGCGCACGAAGCAGCCATTGAAGGCGGTGTCGCGCTCTCGATCAACCTCACCGGCGGCGTCTTCGTCAATCAGACCGCGGCGTTCTCCGACTTCCACGGCACGGGCGCGAACCCCGCGGCCAACGCAGCGCTTTCGGATGCAGCTTTCGTCGCAAATCGCTTCCGAGTAGTGCAAAGCCGCGTCCATGTTGCACCGAAGGCCGCGTCGGCGGAAGCTGGCCAGACGGCATAAGCCAATCGACACAAACGATCCAAAGGCCGGATCGCCGTGCAAACGGCTTATGCCATTCGGCCTAATGGAAAGCTCGCGGTCGCGCGGCTAGTATCGGATGCAAGGAATGGCGGCGAGCACGCGCCGCCGCAGCCGCATTCGTCGAGAGAGGAAATGTAATGACAGAGAAGTCCGTGTTCTTTCACGTCGATGTCGAGACGCGCGTCGCGACGTTGACGCTCAATCGCCCCGACAAACTGAACAGCTTCACGCGCGAGATGCATCGCGAGTTGAACCAGGCGCTCACTGAAATAGAAGCGGGCAATGCGCGCGCGCTCGTCATCACCGGCGCGGGTCGCGGCTTCTGCGCGGGACAGGATCTCGCGGATCTGGATTTCACGCCTGGCTCGATGTCGGATCTGGGCGATCTCATCGACGAGCACTTCAATCCGCTCGTGCGCAGGCTTCAGGCCTTGCCGATGCCGGTCATCGCGGCAGTGAACGGCACGGCCGCTGGAGCCGGGGCGAATCTCGCGATGGCGTGCGACTTCGTCGTCGCGGCGCGCTCGGCCAGCTTCATTCAGGCATTCGTGAAGATCGGCCTCCTGCCCGATTCGGGCGGCACATGGCTGCTGTCGCGCCGCGTCGGTGAGGCGCGTGCGCTCGGGCTCGCGCTGACGGGCGAAAAACTCAGCGCCGAGAAGGCGGAGGCGTGGGGCATCGTGTGGCGCGTCGTCGACGATGCCGAGCTGCAGCAAGCGGCCGCGCAACTGGCCGCCCAACTCGCGCAGCAGCCGGCGCGCGCGGTCGTCGCGATCAAGAAAGCGATCCGCGCGAGCGCGAACAGGACTTTCGACCAGCAGCTCGATCTCGAACGCGATCTTCAGCGCGAGCTCGGTGCGTCGCCGGATTACATCGAAGGCGTCGCCGCGTTCAAGGAGAAGCGCGCACCGCGCTTCGAAGGTCTGTGAGAACCGAATCGAACTGGAGATATCTGTGACGCCACAACAACTCGCGGAAGCCACGGCGAAAGCCATGTACGAAGCGGACGCATGCTCGCGCGCGCTCGGCATCGAGCTGATCGAAGTCCGGCCCGGCTATGCGCGTCTGCAAATGGACGTGCGCCCCGACTTTCTGAACGGCCATGCGATTTGCCACGGCGGCCTGATGTTCACGCTGGCGGACTCCGCGTTCGCGTTCGCCTGCAACTCGTACAACATCAGCACGGTCGCGGCGGGCTGCTCGATCGAGTTTTTGCGGCCCGTGCAGGGCGGCGATCGCCTGACTGCCGAAGCGATCGAGCAAACGCTGAGCGGGCGCACGGGTATCTACGATATCCGCGTGACGAATCGCGAAGGCGAGCCGGTCGCGATGTTCCGCGGCAAGTCGGCTCAGATAAGAGGCAACGTAATTCCCGTGTGACGGACTCGTTCATATAACGGACGCGGCATCTAAAAGCCGCGCCGCGTAGTCAGCATCAAGGAGACAGCAATGACCACATCGCTGCCGCTCGACCCGATCGAGAAGGCGAGCCGCGACGAACTCGCGGCGCTGCAGCTCGAGCGTCTCAAATGGACGCTCAAGCATGCTTACGAGAACTCGCCGGTTTATCGGCGCAAGTTTGACGAAGCAGGCGTTCATCCGGATGACGTCACGTCGCTCTCGGATCTTGGCCGTTTTCCGTTTACGACCAAGAAGGATCTGCGCGACAACTATCCGTTTGGCATGTTCGCGGTTCCGCAGGAGCGGGTCTCGCGCATCCACGCGTCATCGGGGACGACGGGCAAGCCGACTGTCGTCGGCTACACGGCGCAGGATCTGGACAACTGGGCGAACCTCGTCGCACGCTCCATTCGGGCGGCCGGCGCACGTCGTGGCGACAAGGTGCACGTGAGTTACGGCTACGGCCTCTTCACCGGCGGACTCGGCGCGCACTACGGCGCCGAGCGCGCGGGACTCACCGTCATTCCGTTCGGCGGCGGCCAGACGGAGAAGCAGGTGCAACTGATCCAGGATTTTCGGCCGGACATCATCATGGTCACGCCGAGCTACATGCTGTCGATCGCCGATGAACTGGAGCGCCAGGGCATCGATCCGGCAAGTTGCTCGCTGCGCATCGGCATTTTCGGCGCGGAGCCGTGGACGAACGACATGCGCCGCGCGATCGAAACGCGCATGGGCATCGACGCCGTCGACATCTACGGACTCTCGGAAGTAATGGGGCCGGGCGTGGCATCGGAATGCGCGGAAACCAAGGACGGCCCGACGATCTGGGAAGATCACTTCTATCCCGAGATCATCGATCCGGAAACCGGCGAGGTGCTGCCGGACGGCGAATTCGGGGAACTCGTGTTCACGTCGCTCACGAAGGAAGCGTTGCCGATCATCCGCTATCGCACGCGCGATCTGACGCGCCTTCTGCCCGGCACCGCTCGCACGATGCGACGCATGGAGAAGATCACCGGCCGCTCCGACGACATGATGATCGTGCGCGGCGTCAATGTTTTCCCGACGCAGATCGAGGAGTTGCTGCTCAAGCGCCCGGTACTCGCGCCGCACTATCAGATCGTGCTCACCAAGGAAGGCCCGCTCGACGTACTCACGCTGAATGTCGAGCCTTGCCCCGAATCCGCGCCGGATGTGACCGCGCTCGAAAACGCGAAGTCCGCGCTCGCCTACGACATCAAGGCGCTGATCGGTGTGAGCGCCGTGGTGAACGTGCTCGCGGTGAACGGCATCGAACGATCCGTCGGCAAGGCGCGGCGCGTGATCGACCGGCGCAACGTCGCGTCGTGAAGCAAAAAGCTCGCGAGCCATGATGGCCGCGAGCTTTTTGTGAAGCTGCCGGGAAACCGGCGATATCAGGAATTGGGCAGCAACAGCCACATCCTGCCGCCCTGCTTCATGCGCCCGGCGAGATCGCCGGCATCGTCCCCCAGTCCCCAGAAATAGTCCGCGCGCACACCGCCTTTGATCGCCGAACCGGTGTCCTGCGCGAAAACGAGGCGATTCATCGGCTGATTGCTGAGCGGACGCGTGGTCTGCAGGAAAACGGGCGTGCCGAGCGGAATCGCCGACGGATCGACGGCAATCGAACGCTCCGGCGTCAACGGCACGCCGAGCGCGCCGACGGGACCGTCGCCGAGACTTGCGGACACCGTTTCGTTAGCGGGCATCTCGCGGAAAAAGACGAAGCGCGGGTTCACGTCGAGCAGTGCGTCGACGCGCGCCGGATTCGCCTTCGCCCATGCTTTGATGCCTTGCATCGTCGCCTGTGCGGGCGTGAGTTCGCCGCGATCGAGCAATTCCTTGCCGATCGAGCGATACGGCTGGTTGTTGGTGCCGCCGAAGCCGACGCGCATCACGCTGCCGTCTTCCATGACGACGCGCCCCGAACCCTGCACCTGCAGAAAGAACGCTTCGATCGGATCGTCGACCCACACGAGTTCGTTGCCGTTCAACGCGCCCGAACGTTCGAGCTGCGCGCGCGCGGGAAGCGCCGAACCGGGCTTGTATCGATACGGCCACCGGTACAACGCATACTGATAAATCCCGTGACGCGTGCGCGACCCGCGCAGAAGCGGCTCGTAGTAGCCGGTCACGAGACCGTCGAGCGTGCCGTCGGTGTTGGCGAGCTGAAATGGCGTGAAATAGGCTTCGAAGAAGCTGCGCGCCGCCGACATGTCGAGGTCGTCCAGCCGCTCGGCCGCCGCGCACGCCTTCTGCCAGTTGGCCTGTCGCGAGAGCCGGTTGCAGTTCTGGCGCAGCGCGGCGGTCGCGCCGATCAGCGAATCGTCCTGCCAGCCCGGCACCTGCTGCCAGCTCACCGCAGTCAGGCGCGAAGCGGCGCGCTGTCCGGTGACGATCGGCGTGCCGGTCGCCGTCGCAGGCCCCGGCTTCACGTAATTGCCGCCGCCGCACGAGGCGAGCAGGACAGCGGTTGCAATCGATGCGGCCCAGGCCGCTGCTCGTGCGGCCGGCCCCACGAAGCGCATACAATGCTCGTTCTTGATGGGAACCGCCATGTCTGATCTGTTCGACGAATATCCAATGCTTATTTTTGCGCTCGAGTCGCTCGTGGCGCTCGCCTTGCTGATCTTCATCGTCGTATGGACGGCATCGGGCAAGAAGAAGAACCAGAACCGCTCGAACGATCCCGCGAAACGGCGCTGATTCGCGCCGCCTGCCGCTGTTTCGCTCAGTGGAGCGTGCGCGGCATATGCAACGCAAATTCCGCTACGGGCGCTTCGAAGCGCTCGCCGTCTTCCGCCACGCAGAAATACTCGCCGCGCATCGTGCCGACCGGCGTCGCGATTACCGCCCAGCTCGTGTATTCGAACTGCTCGCCCGGCGGCAACAGCGGCTGATGCCCGACGACGCCCAGCCCCTTCACTTCCTGAACGTGATCGTTGCTGTCGGTGATGATCCAGTGCCGCGAGATCAACTGCGCCGCCACCTGGCCGGTATTGCGGATCGTCAGCGTGTAGGCAAATGCGTACTGCCTGCTATCCGGGTCTGATTGGTCCGGCAAATACCGCGTCTCCACGGAAACGCTGAATTCGTACTGGCTCATCGTTGTTCCAATTCCAATTCGATCGGCCGCTTGGCCGCCAGACACGGGCGCGCCGGCGCGCGGCCATTGGTCTGGCATTCTGCTTGATGCGAGCGGCGCCCGCAACACGATTGGCGTCCCGCCGCCACATCCGCGCGCCATCCGTTGGCCATTCGGACGAGGGACTCCGCGGAAAACGCGGGTTAAAATCACGGCTTTAGGTCGCTACCCGCATACGTCCATGGCGCAATTCCACATCGCTCCCAGCATCCTGTCCGCCGACTTTTCCCGCCTCGGCGAGGAAGTCCGCAACGTCGTCGCCGCCGGCGCCGACTGGATCCACTTCGACGTCATGGACAACCACTACGTGCCGAACCTGACGATCGGTCCGATGGTGTGCGAGGCTATCCGCCCGCATGTGGACGTGCCCATCGACGTGCATCTGATGGTGCGCCCGGTCGACCGCATCGTGCCCGATTTCGCGAAGGCCGGCGCCAATGTGATCAGTTTTCATCCGGAAGGTTCGGATCACATCGACCGCACGCTGTCGCTGATCCGCGATCACGGCTGCAAGGCGGGCCTCGTTTTCAATCCCGCCACGCCGCTGATCTACCTCGATCACGTAATGGACAAGGTCGATCTCGTGCTCATCATGTCGGTGAATCCGGGTTTCGGCGGGCAGTCGTTCATTCCCGAGGCGCTCAACAAGGTGCGCGAGGCACGCGCGCGCATCGATGCGTATCGGGATCGCACGGGGCGCGAAATCCATCTGGAAGTCGATGGCGGCGTGAAGGTCGACAACATCGCGGAAATCGCGGCGGCCGGCGCGGATTCGTTCGTCGCGGGATCGGCCATTTTCGGCAAGCCCGACTACAAGGCGGTCATCGACGCAATGCGCGCCGAACTGGCGAAGGTGGAACCTGGAGCGAAAGCATGAGTGAGATCGCAGCGGCGCAATCGCCCTTTGTGAATCGTCCGATCCGCGCGGCGATCATCGACCTCGACGGCACCATGGTCGACACCGCCGACGACTTCGTCGCGGCACTGAATGCAATGCTCGCGCGCATCGCCATCGAACAGCCGGTCACGCGCGATGAAGTCACGGGCTATGTCGGCAAGGGTTCGGAGAATCTGATCCGCAGCGTGCTCGCCGTGCGGCTGTCGCCGTCGCAAGCGGTCGCGCAGTTCGACGACGCGCTCGCGATCTATCAAAGCGAATACGCGAAGATCAACGGCAAGCACTCGACGCTATTCCCGGAAGTGAGGGAAGGCCTCGAAGCGATGCGTGAAAGCGGCGTCGCGCTCGCATGCGTGACCAACAAGCCGCATCGCTTCGCCGTGGAGTTGCTTGCGCACTTCGGCATTGCGGATTTCTTCAAGGTGATTCTCGGCGGCGACTCGCTGCCCGCGAAGAAACCCGATCCGCTCCCGATGCTCACCGCATGCGAACGACTGGACGTCCTGCCGCGCGAGACCGTGGCGGTCGGCGATTCGGAAAACGACGCGCTTGCGGGCCGCGCGGCTGGCCTCGCGACCTTGACCGTTCCGTACGGTTACAACCATGGGAAGCCTGTACAGTCGGTGAAATCCGATGGTATAGTTTCCTCGCTGCGCACCGCAGCATCGGCGATTGCGGCCACCTTGGCGCCGCCGGACACCACACTGACTGAATAAGTCCATCCATTCATGTTTCTCAACAGAAAACGGAGTCTGAGCAGCATCGACCGGGGAGCCTGGCCCTGGCGTCGCTGGTCGCGCTAACCTCGCCCGAGGTGCGCTGAAGCCGTCATGCGTGATCGCGCTTCAGCATCCGTTTTTTGTTTCGCTGCGCATACCCGCGCCGTTTCCGTTGAATCGTCGTATATCGAACCTCGCTCACGCACGCGTCGTGTAGTGCCGCGAGTCGTCCTGTCCGCTTCCGCAAATCGAAGCGGCGGGGCCGTCGTATGCGATCATCACGAGATTCGACCGACCGCAGCGCCCTGCACTCCCCGATACCGCGCCACCCAGAAAGCGCGCATCGCTCAAGGATCGCAACATGACCGAACTCGAATTCCAATCGCTGGCGAACGAAGGCTTCAATCGCATTCCGCTCATCGCCGAAGCCCTCGCCGACCTCGAAACGCCGCTCTCGCTCTATCTCAAGCTCGCGCAGACCGAGCGCAACGGCGCGAACTCGTTCCTGCTGGAGTCCGTCGTGGGCGGCGAGCGTTTCGGGCGCTACTCGTTCATCGGTCTGCCGGCCCGCACGACCGTGAGCGTGCGAAACGGCAAGACGCAAGTCGTGACCGATGGCAACGTCATCGAGACGGATGAAGGCGATCCGCTCACGTTCATCGAGCAATATCAAAAGCGCTTCAAGGTCGCGACGCGGCCCGGCTTGCCGCGCTTTTGCGGCGGTCTCGCGGGCTACTTCGGTTACGACGCGGTGCGCTACATCGAGAAGAAGCTCGCGCACAGTGCGCCGCCCGACGATCTCGATCTTCCCGACATCCAGTTGCTGCTGACCGAAGAAGTCGCGGTCATCGACAACCTCGCGGGCAATCTTTATCTCATCGTCTACGCCGATCCGACCAAGCCGGAAGCGTATGCCAAGGCGAAGCATCGGCTGCGCGAACTGAAGGCGCGTTTGCGCGTGACGGTTCAACCGCCGGTGACATCCGCGAGCGTGCGTACGGAAACGTTCCGCGAATTCAAGAAGGACGATTATCTGAACGCCGTGCGCCGCGCGAAGGAATACATCGCGGCCGGCGAACTGATGCAAGTGCAAGTCGGCCAGCGGCTCATCAAGCCGTTTCGCGACAATCCGCTTTCGCTGTATCGCGCGCTGCGTTCGCTGAATCCGTCGCCGTATATGTACTACTACAACTTCGGCGGCGAAGTGCACGTGGTCGGTGCATCGCCGGAAATTCTCGTGCGTCAGGAAAAGCGCGCCGACGATCGCATTGTGACGATTCGTCCGCTCGCAGGCACGCGCCCGCGCGGCAACACGCCCGAACGCGACGCCGAACTCGCCACCGAACTGCTTAACGATCCGAAGGAAGTCGCCGAGCACGTCATGCTGATCGACCTCGCGCGCAACGACGTCGGCCGCATCGCGCAGACCGGGTCGGTCACCGTGACGGACAAACTGGTCATCGAAAAATACTCGCACGTCCAGCACATCGTGAGCTCGGTCGAAGGCAAGCTCAAGGAAGGCATGAGCAATTTCGACGTGCTGCGCGCCACCTTCCCTGCCGGCACGCTGTCCGGCGCGCCGAAGGTTCGCGCGATGGAACTCATCGACGAACTCGAGCCGATCAAGCGCGGCTTGTACGGCGGCGCTGTCGGGTATCTGTCCTTCAGCGGCGAAATGGATCTGGCCATCGCGATCCGCACCGGTCTCATCCACAAGGGCAATCTCTATGTTCAGGCGGCAGCGGGCGTCGTCGCCGATTCGGTGCCCGAATCCGAATGGCAGGAAACGGAGAACAAGGCGCGCGCCGTGCTGCGCGCCGCCGAGCAAGTGCAAGACGGCCTCGACAGCGACTTCTGAGGAGACAAGCCATGCTGCTGATGATCGACAACTACGATTCCTTCACCTACAACCTGGTCCAGTACTTCGGCGAACTCGGCGAGGACGTGCTCACGTATCGCAACGACGAAATCACGCTCGACGAAATCGCGAAGCTCAACCCCGAGCGCATCTGTCTTTCGCCGGGACCGAGCAATCCGCAACACGCGGGCATCACGCTCGACGTGTTGCGTGAGTTTTCCGGCAAGCTGCCGATTCTTGGCGTGTGCCTCGGCCACCAGGCAATCGGCGAGGCGTTCGGCGGACGCGTCGTGCGCGCACAGACGATCATGCACGGCAAGGTGAGCCAGATCGAAACCGACTGTAAAGGCGTGTTCGCCGATCTTCCCAAACACTTCAACGTGACGCGCTATCACTCGCTCGCTATTGAGCGCGAGTCTTTGCCCGACTGTCTGGAAGTGTCCGCGTGGACGCCCGACGGCGAAATCATGGGTGTTCGTCACCGTGAGCTGGAAGTGGAAGGCGTGCAGTTCCATCCGGAATCGATTCTTTCCGAGCACGGCCACGCGCTGCTCGAAAACTTCGTGAAAAACTCTTCGACCGGAAAGCGAGCCTGACGACATGACCATCACCGCACAGGAAGCGCTGCAGCGCACGATCGAACATCGGGAAATCTTTCACGACGAAATGCTGCATCTGATGCGCCAGATCATGCGCGGCGAGATGTCGCCCGTCATGGCCGCCGCGATCATCACCGGCTTGCGCGTGAAGAAGGAAACCATCGGCGAAATCGCCGCTGCCGCGACCGTCATGCGCGAATTTGCGAATCACGTCGAAGTGGCGGACAACTCGAATTTCGTCGATATCGTCGGCACGGGCGGCGACGGCTCGCACACGTTCAATATCTCCACGGCGTCGATGTTCGTCGCGGCCGCGTCGGGCGCGAAGGTCGCGAAGCACGGCAACCGCGGCGTGTCGAGCAAATCCGGCAGCGCGGACGTGCTCGAAGCCCTCGGCGTGAACATCGATCTGACACCGGAACAAGTGGCCGCTTCCATTGCCGAAACCGGCATGGGCTTCATGTTCGCGCCGAATCATCATCCGGCGATGAAGAACATCGCGCCCGTGCGCCGCGAACTCGGCGTGCGGACCATCTTCAATATTCTCGGGCCGCTGACGAATCCGGCCGGCGCGCCGAATCAGCTTCAGGGCGTGTTTCACGAAGACCTCGTCGGTATTCAGGTGCGCGTGATGCAGCGTCTCGGCGCGAAACACGTTCTCGTCGTGTACGGCAAGGACGGCATGGACGAGGTGTCGCTCGGCGCCGCGACGAAAGTCGGCGAGCTGAAAAACGGCGAAGTCACCGAGTACGAGATTCATCCGGAGGATTTCGGCCTGCAGATGGTGTCGAATCGTTCGCTGAAGGTGCAGGACGCGCAGGAATCGAAGGCAATGCTGCTAGGCGCGCTGAACAACAAGGCGGGCGTCGCGCGCGAGATCGTCACATTGAATGCGGGAACCGCGCTTTATGCCGCGGATGTCGTCGATTCGATCGAAGCCGGCATGGCCGCCGCGCGCGAAGCGATCGAGAGCGGCGCGGCGCGCGAGAAGGTCGAGACGCTCGTGAAGTTCACGCAGCAATTCGCAAAGAAATAACGGAACCCGAACGGAAGCCGACATGAGTGACATTCTGGATCGCATCATCGCGGTCAAGCGCGAGGAAGTCCGCGCTGCCGAACAAAGCGCGCCGCTCGAAGAGCTGAAGCTCGAAGCCAGTTCGCGCGACCTGCGCGATTTCGTCGGCGCATTGCGCGCGAAGCATGCGGCGAATCAGGCGGCGGTGATCGCGGAAGTGAAGAAGGCGAGCCCCTCGAAAGGCGTGCTGCGAGAGGATTTCGTACCCGCCGACATCGCGCGTTCGTACGAAAAAGGCGGCGCCGCATGCCTTTCCGTGCTCACCGACGTGCAGTTCTTCAAGGGTAGCGTCGCGTATCTGGAGGAAGCGCGCGCGGCGTGCAGTCTGCCGGTGCTGCGCAAGGACTTCATCATCGATCCGTATCAGATCATCGAAGCCCGCGCGATGGGCGCGGACTGCATTCTGCTGATCGCCGCCGCGCTCGAACTCTCGCAGATGCAGGATCTCGAAGCCTACGCGCACTCGCTCGGGCTCGCGGTGCTGGTCGAAGTCCACGACGCCGACGAACTGCGCGACGCGCTCACGCTGAAGACGCCGCTCATCGGCATCAACAATCGCAATCTGCGCACGTTCCAAACGACGATCGAAACGACCATCGGCTTGCTGGAGCAGATTCCCGATGACCGCATCGTGGTAACGGAATCCGGCGTTCTGTCGCGCGTCGATGTCGACCGGCTGCGCGCGATGCGCGTGCATACGTTCCTCGTCGGCGAAGCGTTCATGCGCGCCGACGATCCGGGCGCCGAACTCGCGCGCATGTTCTTCTAAATCTCATCGACGGGAACCGCATGGGCATCGAACGGGAATTGAAACTCGCGCTCGCGCCGTCGCAACACGACGACGTGGCGCGCTTCTTCGACGAACGCACCGGCGCGGGCAAGCCGATCGAGCTTGCCAACGTCTACTTCGACACGCCGGACTGCGCGCTCGCGAAGGCGAAATCCGCGCTGCGCCTGCGCCGCACGCCGGAGCAATGGCTGCAGACGTTCAAGACGCTCGGCAAATCGGTGGCTGGCCTGAGCAACCGGCACGAGTGGGAGTTGCCGGTGCAAGGCGAAGCGCTCGAAATCGATGCGCTCATCGCCGCCTGCGACAACGACGCCGCGCGCGAAGCGCTGGAACGCGCCGCGCCGGACCTGATCGCGCTGTTCAAGACCAACTTCAGGCGCATCGTCTGGGACATCGAGCGCGAGGGTTCGCATATCGAAGTCGCGCTGGATCGCGGCGAAATCACGGCGGACGTCGACGGCACGACGCGTCGCGCGGATATCAGCGAGCTGGAGCTGGAACTGAAATCCGGCGAGGAAAGCGCGCTTTCGATGCTCGCGGCGGAATTGCGCGGCGCGTTTCCCGAGATCGTTCCCGAAGACCTCAGCAAGGCGCAGCGCGGCTATCTGCTGCGCGAGCCGCCCGAAGGCAAGAACCGCAACGCATGAATCAGCAGCCTTCCCTTTTCGCGGATAACGAAGCCGCGAACGCGTCGTCGAACTCCACGACGCTCGAAAGTCAGTTCGACGCGCTGCCCGCCGACTGGCGCCGCCATCTGAAGCCGTTCATCGACAGCAAGCATTACGCGGCGTTGTGCGCGTTCGTCGATGCCGAGCGCGCCGCCGGCAAGACCGTCTATCCCGCCGATGTCTTTCGCGCGCTGCGCCTCACGAGTCCTGCCGACGTGAAGGTCGTCATCCTCGGACAAGACCCGTATCACGGCGAGGACAAAGGCGCGCCGCAAGCGCACGGCCTCGCGTTTTCGGTGCCCGCACCCGTGCGCCCGCCGCCGTCCTTGCGCAACATCTTCAAGGAGATTCACGCGAGTCTCGGATTTCCCGCGCCCGCGCACGGTTGCCTCGATTCGTGGGCCAAACAAGGCGTGCTGCTGCTGAACACGTCGCTGACGGTCGAGCGCGATAAAGCCGGAAGCCACGCGAAACGCGGCTGGGAACAATGCACCGACACGCTGATCCACGAAATGGCGCAGCGTCACGATGGCCTCGTGTTCATGCTGTGGGGCGCACACGCGCAGGCGAAGCGCAAGCTGATCGACGACACGCAGAAGGCGCATTGCGTGCTGGAGGCGGCGCATCCGTCGCCGTTGTCGGCGTACCGCGGATTCTTCGGCTGCGGGCACTTCGCGCTCGCGAACGAATATCTGACGAAGCACGGACGCGCGCCGATCGACTGGCGTCTGCCCGCCGAGCCTGAATTGCTCGCCTGAAACGCAAAAAACCCCGCCACGCGGGGTTTTTCTTCGATACGAAAGCGCTTAAACCGCTGCGATCGCCTCACGCGCCGACGCGAGTGCCGCGCCAGCCGCTTCCGGTCCCATGTTCAGGCCTTCGGCGTAGATGAAGTTCACGTCCGTCATGCCGAGGAAGCCGAGGAACGTCTTGAGGAACGGCGTCTGCGAATCGTTCGGCGTGCCTGCGTACTTGCCGCCGCGCGCCGACACCACGTACACCTTCTTGCCCTTCACGAGACCTTCCGGACCATTCGCGGTGTAGCTGAACGTGATGCCCGCACGCGCGATCCAGTCGAAATACGTCTTCAGTTGCGACGAGATGCCGAAGTTGTACAGCGGCGCTGCGATTACGACGATATTCGCGGCTTGCAGCTCGGCGATCAGCGCTTCGCTCTTGGCGTTGATCGCGGCTTGCTCCGCAGTGCGCTGATCGGCGGGCGTGAAGAACGCGCCGAGCGTGGCGTCGTCGAGATGCGGCAGCGCGTCGCCCAGCAGATTGCGCACGACCACCTTCGCGCCCGGATTGCTTTGTTGCAGTTTCGCGGTCAGTTCGTCGGCGAGCAGCGTCGATTGAGCGCCTTGCGAACGGGCGGCGGAGTTGATCTGGAGAATCGTCGTCATGATGGCTTCCTGTCTCTGAGAGGTTCGGGCGCACTCGGCGTCCCGTTAGGAAGCATTCTTCTCATTTCGACCTTCGGGAAAAAGCCGTCAGATCGTGACGGATCGTTGCACCGATAGAACAATCCGCCACATATTCCGGCAATCAGCCTTTCAGCCAGCGCTCGCGCCATTGTTTCGACGGACCCCGACCGTCGATGGCCGTCAGCACGTAACGCGCGACTTCCGGTCCGTCCAGCTTGACCTCGGTGCGGCGCAGCTCGTCGCGACGGAACGCGTGCACCTCCACTTTCGCGCCCGGCAGATAACGCGACAGCAGCGCATCGAGATTCGAGCCGTTGACGCGCAGTCCGTCGATCGCGACGAGCACATCGCCCGCCGACAATCCCGCCTTCTGCGCCGCGCTGCCTTCGTGGACGACGGCCAGCGTGCAATCCGCGCCGCCACGCACGCGCGCGCCGAGCGACGGCTTGACCGCCGCGCCGTTGCCCGGCAGATCGGGGGCGAGCGCGATGCCGAACGGCTCGAAAAGCGCGTCGAGCGGCAGATCGCGCGTGCCGCGCACGCCGTCGCGGAACAGCGAGCGCAGGTCAGCGCCGGTCGCTTCGGCGAAAAGCGCCTCGACGTCTTCCTCCGCAATGCCGCGCCCCTTGCCGTTGTAAAACTCGCGACCGTAGCGCTGCCAAAGCAGACGCATCACGTCGTCGAGCGACTTGCGGTTGTCGGTCTGCGCGCGAATCGACAGATCGAACGCCAGCGCGACGAGCGAGCCTTTCTGGTAATAGCTGACGATCGCGTTCGACGCGTTTTCGTCGGCGCGGTAGTACTTCACCCAGGCGTCGAACGAGCTTTGCGCGACCGATTGCTTGAACCGCCCGGAGCCGCGCAGCACGCCGCCGATCGTCTTGCCGAGCAGACTGAAATAATCGCCGGCGGAAATCAGGCCGCTGCGCACGAGCATCAGATCGTCGTAGTACGACGTGAAGCCTTCGAAGAGCCACAAGAGCGTCGTGTAATTTTCCTGCGACAGATCGTACGGCGCGAACGTCGCCGGCTTGATCCGCTTCACGTTCCACGTATGGAAATACTCGTGGCTGCACAGGCCGAGATACGTGCGATAACCCTCGGTCGTTTCCGGGCGGCCCTGCACCGGCAGATCCGTGCGATTGCAGATGAGCGCCGTCGATGCGCGATGCTCCAGCCCGCCGTAACCATCGCTGACGGCGACGGTCATGAACACGTAGCGCTCCATCGGCGCTTTCTTCGTGCGCGGCTCGAAGAGCGCGATCTGCGCTTCGCAGACGCGCTTCAGGTCGGCGGCGAGCCGGTTCATATCGAGATTGACGACGCGCCCCGAAATCACGATGTCGTGCTTCACGCCGTGCGCGCTGAAACTGCCGAGCGCGAATTCACCGAGCGTGACCGGATGGTCGACGAGTTCGTCGTAATTCGCCGCTTCATAGGCGCCGAAACCGTAGCGCTTCGTGCCGCGCGCTTCTGAAAGCGCCGTCGCGACGCGCCAGTTGCGATACGCGCCGCCCTGCGGCGGTTCGATATCGACGACGCACCGCGCGCCCGACTGCCCTTCCACCGCGAGGAACGTGCTCGTGCCGTTGAAGAAGCCGACGGTGTCGTCGAGATGCGCGGCGCGCACCGACATGTCCCACGCGTAGACCTCGTAGCGCAGCGTGATCGGGCCGTCGGTCGGCGCGGCTTGCCACGCGTGCTTGTCGATCTTTTCGATGGCGATCTTGCGGCCCGCCGCGTTGAACGCCTGCAGCGTCGCGATGTTGCGTGCGAACTCGCGGATCATGTAGCTGCCCGGAATCCAGACCGGCAGCATGAAGCGCTGGCCGGCCGGATCGGGAACGGCTACGGTCAGCGTCACTTCGAAGAGATGCGCGGCGGGATTTTTCGGAACGATGCGGTAGCGGACGGGCTGCACCGTTTGCAAAAGCGTAGTCATCTCGATGTCCTTTGTTCTTGTTCTGGGCGCGTCGATCTTGAACGAACCGCGCCCGGCGCCTTGCTTGTTTACGCTGCGCTTTCGGAAAAGCAAGGCCGTAAAAACACAGGAGGCGCATGACGCGCCTCCCTTCTTCGTTTCGGACCGCGCTCAGCGCACGGCGGACAGTTCCTTTTCGAGCCGGTCGGCGGGCACGGCGCCTGGCAGACGCCGGCCATCGGCGAGGAATACGGTCGGCGTGCCGGTGACGTTCATCGCGCGGCCGAGCTTTAGATTCTTGTCGATGGCGGTCGTATCGCACGATCCCGACGCGGTCGGCGCCTTGTGATCGAGCATCCAGCTTTCCCACGACACACCGCGATCCTGCGCGCACCAGATCGACTTCGACTTGGCCGTCGAATCGGGCGAGAGCACCGGATACAGGAAGGTGTAGACCGTCACGTTGTCGATCGACTTCAGCGTCGATTCGAGTTGCTTGCAGTACGGGCAGTTCGGATCGGAAAACACCGCGATCTTGCGGCTGCCGTTGCCCTTCACGACCTTCACCGCGTTCTCGAACGGCAGCTTCGCGAAGTCGATCTTGTTGGTTTCGGCAAGCCGCGCCTCGGTCAGGTTCTTGCTGTTCCGTGTATCGACGAGATCGCCGATCAGCACGTAATTGCCGCTCGCGTCGCTATACACGATCTGGGAGCCGAGATTCACCTCGTAGAGACCGGGAATCGGCGTCTTTTCGATGCTCTTGATGGTCGCGTCGCCCATGCGCGATTCGAGCGCCGACTTGAGCTTGTCGGTGGTCTGATCGGCCTGCGCCGAACAGCCGACGCCGAGCGTCACGGCGAGCGCCGCGGCCGTCGCCAGGGCCAGTCTGAGGGTGGTTTTCATGCGGTTTCCTGTGAGTCGTGCGGCATCGCGCCCGAGAAAGTGAGATTGTTTCAGCCGAGCGCCGCCGAGACGAGCCAGCGCTTGATGAGCGGCTGCGCGCCGACGAACGCCATGCCGGTGTTGCGGACCGCGCGCGCGAGCGTACCCGGCACGGCGAAAAGCCGCTGCAGGCCGTCGGTCGCGAACATGAGCTTCTGGATGTCTTCACGGCGCGCGCGTTCGTATCGGCGAAGGAGGATCGGATCGCCGAGATCGCGGAACGACTCCTTGTTCGCGATGACGTCCGCGAGCGCGGCGACGTCGCGCAGGCCGAGGTTCATGCCCTGCCCCGCGAGCGGATGAATCAGATGCGCGGCATCGCCGACGAGCGCAACACGCGGCGCGACGAGTTTGTCGACGGTTTGCAGCCCGAGCGGAAAGCCTTGCGCCGGCGTCACGCAATCGAGCGTGCCGAGCTGGTTTTGCGTTGCCGTTTCGACTTGCGCGGCGAGTTGCGCCGGATCGAGCGCGAGCAGTTCGTCGGCGTGTTCGGTGCGCGCGGACCACACGAGCGAAACGTGATCGCCCGGCAGCGGCAAGAGCGCGATGATTTCGGTATCGCGGAACCATTGGTACGCCGTTTCGCCGTGCGGCTTTTCGGCCTTGAAATTGGCGACGACGCCCGTCTGCCGATAATCGCGCCGATTCATCTTCGCGCCCATTTGCGCGCGCACCCACGAATGCGCGCCGTCCGCGCCGACGATCAGATCCGTCTCCAGCATTTCGCCGCTCGCGAGCGCAATGTGCGCGGCGTCGGCTTCGACCGTCATGCCCTGCGCGCGCGATTCGAACCACGAAAGACTCGGCGAAAAGCGCAACGCGGCATCGAGCGATTGCTCGATCAGCGACGATTCCACGATCCACGCGAGCTGCGGCACCGACGCCTGAAACGCCGAGAAGTGCAATTCCGCGTGGGCATCGCCGAACACGCGCATGTCGAAGACGGGACCGAGCCGCGAACGATCGAGCGCCTGCCAGACGCGCAGACGCTCCAGCAGCGCCTGCGAGCTCGACGACAGCGCGTAGATGCGCGAATCGAACGCCGCGCCCGGCGGCAGGCCAGCCGCGCGCGACGCGACGAGCGCGGTGCGCAGCCCGGATTGCGCGAGCGCGAGCGCCGCCGTCTTGCCGACGAGCCCGCCGCCGACGACGATAGCGTGAAATTTCAGTGGATGCGGAGTCATCCGGGCATTATAGCCGTGGGGTTCGAACGGGTTTGCGAGCCGGCGGCGGCGCTTGCCCGCGACGGTGCGGCGGTACAATAGCGGTTTGCCTGGCCGCCGCACGCGGCCGTAGCGTGGCGGGCGGTTCTCGCCCGCTCATTGCGCACCATTTTTGACGAAACCCGCGCGGCCCGCGCCGTCTTACCAGTTCGAAGGATTCCATGAGCCTCCAATGCGGCATCGTCGGCTTGCCTAATGTCGGCAAGTCCACTCTTTTCAATGCGTTGACCAAGGCGGGCATTGCCGCCGAAAACTATCCGTTCTGCACGATCGAGCCGAACGTCGGCGTCGTCGAAGTGCCGGACGCGCGCCTCACCGCGCTCGCCGAAATCGTGAAGCCCGAGCGCATCCTGCCGGCGGTCGTCGAATTCGTCGATATCGCGGGGCTCGTCGCCGGTGCGTCGAAAGGCGAAGGCCTCGGCAATCAGTTCCTCGCGAACATCCGCGAAACCGACGCGATCACGCACGTCGTGCGCTGCTTCGAGGACGAGAACGTGATCCACGTCGCGGGCCAGATCGATCCGATTGCGGATATCGAAGTCATCAATACTGAACTCGCGCTCGCCGATCTGGCGACGGTCGAAAAAGCGCAGGCGCGCTATTCGAAGGCGGCGAAGTCGGGCAACGACAAGGAAGCGATCAAGCTCGTCGCCGTGCTGGAAAAAGTGCGCGCGCAGCTCGATCAGGCGAAGCCGGTGCGCGGCCTTTCGCTGACGGAAGAAGAACTGCTGCTCATCAAGCCGTTCTGTCTGATCACGTCCAAGCCGACGATGTACGTCGCGAACGTGAAGGACGACGGCTTCGAGAACAACCCGCATCTCGACGCGGTGCGCAAGCATGCGGAAGCGGAAAACGCGCCGGTGGTCGCGGTGTGCGCGGCGATCGAAGCGGAAATCGCCGATCTCGACGATGCCGACAAGCTCGAATTCCTCGCCGACATGGGCATGGACGAGCCGGGCTTGAATCGCGTGATTCGCGCGGGTTTCAAGCTGCTCGGCCTGCAGACGTACTTCACGGCGGGCGTGAAGGAAGTGCGCGCGTGGACGATTCATATCGGCGATACGGCGCCCCAGGCGGCGGGTGCCATTCACACGGATTTCGAGCGCGGGTTCATTCGCGCGCAGACCATCTCGTTCGATGACTACATCGCTTATAAGGGCGAGCAAGGGGCGAAGGAAGCCGGGAAGATGCGCGCCGAAGGGAAGGAGTATGTCGTGCACGACGGGGATGTCATGAATTTCTTGTTTAACGTCTGACGCGCGACGTAAAGAAACGTCAAAGCTGCTTGCCTCGCGAAGCGGAGTGTCTTTTCATGGACACTCCGCTTTTTTCTTGCGCGGACGAGACAACGCAGCAACGCTGCGATCGACAAAAACAACGAGACATAACCACGAGATGCAGAGACACGCACTGCGCGCATTCACAGCTTTCACGCTGATCGCGGCGAGCTTGCTCGCAACGTCCGACGCCTTCGCCTATCGCGGCAACCCGTACCAGTATCAACCGCAGCCCGACGAGTCCGATCTCGACAACCACGGTCATTACGTCAACCGCGACGGCAACGTCGTCCACTCGCCCGCGCGCACGCGCTCCGGCGCTGTCCCCGCGGGCGCGACCGCGCAATGCCGCGACGGCTCCTACAGCTTCAGCCAGCATCACAGCGGCACATGCTCGCGGCACGGGGGCGTAGCCGCCTGGCAATGACCGCCTCCACCGCGAAGTACAATGCCACCTAATCCCGCCTGCGCGAAACGCCACGGCGGGAACGCGCGAATCCGCGCCACCGAACATCCTCGCGCGCCGAACCGGGCGCCCCGCATTCATCCATCCAGCTAGGACAACATGGCCCAATACGTCTTCACCATGAACCGCGTCGGCAAGATCGTCCCGCCGAAGCGTCAGATCCTGAAAGACATCTCCCTTTCGTTCTTCCCCGGCGCCAAAATCGGTCTGCTCGGCCTGAACGGTTCCGGCAAATCGACGCTCATCCGCATCATGGCGGGCGTCGACAAGGACATCGAAGGCGAAGCCACGCCGATGCCCAATCTGAACATCGGCTATCTGCCGCAGGAGCCGCAGCTCGATCCGCAGCAGACCGTGCGTGAAGCCGTCGAAGAAGGTCTCGGCGATGTCTTCCTGGCGCAAAAGAAGCTCGACGAAATCTACGCCGCCTACGCCGAACCCGACGCCGATTTCGACGCGCTCGCCGCCGAACAGGCGAAGTACGAAGCCATCCTCTCGACGAGCGATGGCGGCAGCCCCGAGCAGCAACTCGAAGTCGCCGCCGACGCGCTGCGCCTGCCCGCGTGGGACGCGAAAATCGAACATCTGTCGGGCGGCGAAAAGCGTCGCGTCGCGCTGTGCAAGCTGCTGCTGCAAAAGCCCGACATGCTGCTCCTCGACGAACCGACCAACCACCTCGACGCCGAATCCGTCGAATGGCTCGAACAGTTTCTGACGCGCTATCCGGGCACCGTCGTCGCGGTGACGCACGATCGCTACTTCCTCGATAACGCCGCCGAATGGATTCTCGAACTCGACCGCGGACACGGCATTCCGTGGAAGGGCAACTATTCGAGCTGGCTCGATCAGAAGGAAGACCGCCTGAAGCAGGAAGAGGCGAGCGAATCCGCGCGTCAGAAGGCGATCAAGAAAGAACTCGAATGGGTGCGGCAGAATCCGAAGGGACGTCAGGCGAAATCGAAGGCGCGTATCGCGCGATTCGAGGAACTCAACAGCCAGGAATACCAGAAGCGCAACGAAACGCAGGAAATCTTCATTCCGGTCGGCGATCGCCTCGGCAATGAAGTCATCGAGTTCAAGAACGTCAGCAAGGCGTATGGCGACCGCCTGCTCATCGACAACCTGAACATGAAGATTCCGGCGGGCGCGATCGTCGGCATCATCGGGCCGAACGGCGCGGGTAAGTCCACGCTCTTCCGCATGCTGACCGGCAAGGAGCAGCCGGATTCGGGCGAAATCGTCAAGGGACCGACGGTCAAGCTCGCGTACGTCGATCAGAGCCGCGATGCGCTCGCCGCCGACAAGACCGTCTTCGAGGAAATCTCCGGCGGCGCCGACGTCCTCACGGTCGGCAAATACGAAACGCCGTCGCGCGCGTATATCGGCCGCTTCAACTTCAAGGGCAGCGATCAGCAGAAACTCGTCGGCAATCTGTCCGGCGGCGAGCGCGGACGTCTGCATCTGGCGAAGACGCTCATCGCGGGCGGCAACGTGCTGCTGCTCGACGAACCGTCGAACGACCTCGACGTCGAAACGCTGCGCGCGCTCGAAGACGCGCTGCTCGAATTCGCCGGCTCCGTGATGGTGATTTCGCACGACCGCTGGTTCCTCGACCGCATCGCGACGCACATCCTCGCGTTCGAGGGCGATTCGCACGTCGAATTCTTCGACGGCAACTATCAGGAATACGAGGCCGACAAGCGCAAGCGTCTCGGCGAGGAAGCCGCGAAGCCCAAGCGTCTGCGCTACAAGCCGATCACGCGCTAACGTCTGACGAAATAGCCTATGCGGGCGCGCGCACCGACATCAGGCGTAAAAGTGGCGACTGTGTAGGGCGCAGTCGCCACTTACTTTTTCGAGCGACGCTTTCCAGTAAGCCGACACGGAGACACACGCAGATGGCGGGATCGAGCGCGCGGCGGGGAGCGCTTTGGGCAATCGGAATCGTCGTGGCGCTCGTCGTCGTGGTGATCGGCGGCTGGTTTTTCGTCGTCCATCAGATGAAAGAGCGGATCCTCGAGACGCTCGGCCCGAACGGTTCGGTGGAAGAGATCGACGTCGGCTTCGGGCACGTCACGCTCTCGCGCGTGCGGCTGCGCGGCCCGAAAGACTGGCCAGCCGGCGACGCGATGCGCGCGGAGCGCATCGTGCTCGACGTCGACATGCAATCGCTCATCTCGAGGCCGATTCATCTGCGCAGCGTGAGCGTCGACAACTACTATCTGTCGATCGTCCGCTCCGCCGATGGCCGCGTACGCATCCTGCCCGGCCTCAAGGAAACCGCGCGCGAAGCCGACGCCCGGCCCGACAGCAAGGAACGTCAGGAGCACGCGCAAGAAGAAAAAATCATCGATCGCGTGTCGTTCGAGCGCGGCTCGATGGAGTTCTTCGACGGCTCCGTGCAGAACCCGCCGTATCGCGTGCTGATCGGCGATGCGCGCGCCACTGTCGATCATCTGCATCTGCCCGCGCTCACCGAGCGCACCGAGCTTTCGATGACCGGTTCCATCAAAGGTCCGTCGCACACGGGCAACGTCACGTGGGGCGGCTGGATGATCATCGCCAACAAGGATTCGCAGACGCGCGCGACGCTGCGCAACGTCGATGTCGCGACGCTCGATCCGTATCTGCTGAAGAAGGCCGGCGCAAAGGCGGCGGTGACAGGCGGCACCATCGACATGACGATCGATGCAACCGTGAAGAATTACCGCATTCACGCGCCCGGCACGTTGACGCTGAATCATCTGCAGATCAGCGATAGCGGCAACGCGCTCGACACCTTTCTCTCGATTCCGACGAAAGCCGCGATCGCCGCGCTCAAAGACCGCAAGGAACAGATCAAGCTCGACTTCACGCTCGAAGGCGATCTGCGCGATCCGAAATTTTCGCTGAGCGAGAGTCTGTCGAAGAAGCTCGCGGCGGGATTCGCGAAGGCGCTGGGCGTCAGCGCTGAAGGCGTCGCGCGCGGCGCGGGCGATACGGTTCGGGGAATCGGCAACGCGCTGAAGAACCTGCTCGGGCAATAGCGCGTCGCCTTCTCGCTTTACTTTCAGATCGGCAGATTCAGCGCGCGCAGCTTCGTTTCGGTTTCCAGCGCGCCGGTGTAGTGAACGCCGTGCCAGCCGAGCGCCGTCGCGGCTTGCGCGTTCATCGGGTTGTCGTCGATGAACACGAGCTCGTTCGGCTGAACGCCCGGCAGATGCCGTTCGATTTCCGCGCGCATCAAACCGAAAATCTGCGGATCAGGCTTCACGAGGCCCACGCGCCCTGACACGACGATCTCGCGAAACTTCCGCAAGACGTCGAAGCGTTCCCACGCATACGGAAACGTCTCCGCCGACCAGTTCGTGAGGCCGAAGAGCGGCACGCCCGCCGCTTCGAGCCGGTCGACGAGCGCCACGCCCTCTTCCAGCACGCCGGACACCATTTCCGGCCAGCGTGCGTAGAACGCGCGGATCAGCGCTTCGTGCTCGGGATAGACGGCGATCAGTTCGGCGGTGCCGTCCTCGATGGTCTGCCCGCCGTCCTGTTGCACGACCCATTCCATCTTGCAGACGTTGTCGAGGAACCAGCGGCGCTCGGTGTCGTCTGGAATTAGATGCTTGTAGAGATATTCGCGATTCCAGTCGATCAGCACGCCGCCGAAATCGAATACGACTGCCTTGATGGTCATTGCTCGCTGCTCCGTGGGTCAGATCGCCTTGGTCCGCTCTTCGAGCCATGCCAGCGCCTTGCCCGTCACATGCGGCGACACGCGGCGCCGCACGGTTTCGTGATACGCGTTGAGCCACGCGCGTTCGTCTTCGCGCAGCAACGACACATCGATGCAGCGCGCGTCGATCGGACAAAGCGTCAGCGTTTCAAATTCGAGGAAATCGCCGAATTCGGTCTTGCCCGCCGCCTGGTTCATCACGAGATTCTCGATGCGGATGCCCCACTTGCCCGGCCGATAAATGCCCGGCTCGACCGACGTGATCATGCCCTCTTCCATCGCCGTCCACGGTTCGGCGGGCGCGTAGTGCGAAATTACTTGCGGGCCTTCGTGCACGTTCAGGAAATAGCCGACGCCGTGTCCCGTGCCGTGGCCGTAGTCCGCGCCCGCTTCCCAGATCGGCGCGCGCGCGATCGAATCGAGCATCGGCGAACGGATGCCGCGCGGAAAACGCGCGCGCGAAAGCGCCATCGTACCCTTCAGCACGACGGTGAAATCGCGCTTGTGCTCGGCCGTGATCTCGCCGATCGGCACGACACGCGTGATGTCCGTGGTGCCGCTCAGATATTGGCCGCCCGAATCGATCAGCAGCAGACCGTTGCCTTCGATGACCGCATGCGACGCTTCCGTCGCGCGGTAATGCGGCATCGCGCCGTTCGCGTTGAAGCCCGCGATCGTGCCGAAGCTCAGCGTGACGAAACCCGGGCGGCGCGCACGCGCGGCAGTCAGCTTCTCGTCGATGGTCAGTTCCGTGATGCGCTCGCGTCCCAGCGCCTCCTCGAACCACGCGAAGAATTCGGCGAGCGCGGCGCCGTCCTGCTCCATCGTCGCGCGGATCTGCTCCGCTTCCGCCGCGGTCTTGCGCGACTTCGCGAACGTCGACGGATTCACCGCCTCGACGATTTTCACCGCCGACGGCACTTTCTCCAGCAAGCCGTGCGTGATTCGGCGCGGGTCGATCAGGAGCGTCGCGCCCGCGGGCAGCGACGCGAGCGATTCCGATGCGGCCGCGTACGGCGCGACGCGCACGTTGTCGCGCGACAGCGATTCGACGAGCGCGCCCGGAATCTTGCCGTCCGCGACGAAAATCGTCGCATCGTCGAGACCGATCAGCGCGTGCGCGACGAAAACCGGGTTGTAGCTCACGTCGCCGCCGCGCAGATTGAAGATCCACGCGAGATCGTCGAGTGTGGAAACGAAGTGCCATTGCGCGCCTTTGGCACGCATCGCGTCGCGCACTTGCGCGAGCTTGTCCGCGCGAGCGACGCTCGCATTCGGCGCCGCGTGCTCGTAGACGGCCGCCTCCGGCAAGCCGGGACGCGCGGGCCACACGGCATCGAGCAGATCGACATCGGTGCGTAATACGATGCCGCGCGCACTCAGCGCATCGGACAGTGCACGCGCCGCCGCGACGCCGAGCACGGTGCCGTCGACGGCGACCGTCGCGCCCGATGCGACGTTTTCAGCGAGCCAGTCGACGTGCGGGGCGGTCTGCTGCCCGCCCATCATCTTCATGAGCACGATGCCGGTGCCGGCGAGTTGCGTCTCGGCTTGTGTCCAGTAGCGGCTGTCGACCCAGACGCCCGCGAAGTCCGCCGTCACCACGAGCGTGCCGACCGAGCCGGTGAAGCCCGAAAGCCACTGACGCCCTTGCCAGCGTTCCGGCAGATATTCGGAAAGATGCGGATCCGCCGATGGAATCAGCACGGCGGCGAGCTTTTCGCGCGCCATCTGGCCGCGCAACGACTCGATGCGGCTCGCGAACATGGCGGGTTCCGGAATGGCTGAATCTGCAATGCGATCGTTCATGAAGTCACCTGCTTGAAAGCCCGCGTAGGGCGCGAAGAGCACGACGCGCGGCAAGGATCACCCGCCCGCGTCACGAAATCGAGATCAGCGGCGCGCCGCCAGTCCGACAGTCGTCGTCACGACGAAGAGCGCGAAGACCGCGCACGCGAGCCATTCGAGCGTGTCGCCGTCGTGATATACATCGACGATATTGCCGAGCATGCGCGCAACAACCGTCGCCAGTATGCCAGCGGCGATGGCCGTCCAGACGTAGCCCGCCGGACCGCGCGCGACGCGTCCCGCACGGCGCAGCGGATGCAGCCACCAGCCCGCCGCGCCGATCACCGCACCGAGAAAAATCAGTCCGATCCAGCCCATCAGCGGCGATGTTCCATCGGTGTCGATTCGTTGCAAAGCGGAGCAGATCGGTGGATGTACATGATTTAGGGCAATCCTCGGCGCGACGTAGCGCTTGAGTTTAGGGGCCGGATATGGGGAGCGCAAGGCTCGGAATGCGCGTACCGAAATCGCATCGAAGGGAACCAAAAGCGCGCTTCTTCTTTTTGAGAAGATTATGCGAGTTTTCCGAAACTCCGCCGCTCGGCCGAATGATAAAATCCTTTCATCTTTGCGCTTTATATATATTCTTGCCATTTATAAAGCGAACCTCACATTTATCGCCACTTCGTTAATCGCGTTACTGATTTTCACGCGACGAATTGACGGTTTCAAAGGCGGCATTTTCCTATGACTGAAGCCAATCCAATTTCCCTGCGTGGTCTCGAAATGATCGTCACGTATCGCGGCTCCGGTCAGGAAAGGCGCGATAACCTGCGTGGCGTTCTGCGCCACCTTGTCCGCACCTATTCGGACTTTCACATCTGGCTGATCGAAGCGGACGCCGCGCCCACGTTCAGTTGGACCGAGATCGGCGATTCGCGCATCCGGCACGTATTCGTGCACGATACCGGCCCGTTTCCGAAAGCGAGGCTCGTCAATCTCGGTGCGTTAATGGCAAAAAGCCCGATTATCTGCATGCACGATGCCGATATGATCGCCAATCCACGCATGATGAAATCGGCCGTCGACGCATTAATGGACGGCGATGCCAGCGACGTGCTTTGCCCCTTCTCGCGCGTGCTGAATGTTTCAGGCGATCGACGCCAAACGTTTATCGAATCGGGAAACTTCGACGAATTCGCTCCGTTCATGGAAGGCGATTTACCAGACGATATCAATGTGCTCTACGCCAACACGCCGGGCGCAATCAACCTTTTTGAACGCCCGGAATTCATCCGTATCGGCGGCGTGGATCCGCAGTTCACGGGCTGGGGCGGCGAGGACGACGACCTGTTCATCCGCGGCGCGCGGCTCGGTCTGCGTTGGCATGCACTTGCCGGACCGGATTCCTCGCTGTTTCATCTGAATCATGACTCCGCGTCACGCGCCGCGATCTGCGAGGAAGAACATAGCGCGCGAAACCGGCAAATGGCGCGCCGAACCGATGAAATGCCGATCGAGGAACTGGAGGCGCGAGCGCTCGAGCTTGCGAAGTATTTCCGCTGACCGGCGCGGCTTTCTGTCACACGCTCGTTCCGGCAAACCGCTCGACGCCCGGCTGCGCGGGCGTTTTCGGCACTTCGGGCGCGGTCGCGCCCCAAATGCCACCTATAAATGAAGAAATACGCAAAAGGCTATAATATTGGGCTATCTGAAAGGCCATCGGCTTAGGCCCAAAGCATCAGCCCAAAAAAATGCAGCTCCTCACGATCGGAATCAACCACCACACTGCGCCTGTCGCTCTGCGCGAACGCGTGGCGTTTCCGCTCGAACAGCTGAAGCCCGCGCTGGGCGCGCTGAAGGACATTTGGCTTGGCCCGCTCGCGAAGGCGTCGCCCGAAGCGGCGATTCTCTCGACCTGCAATCGCACAGAACTCTACTGCGCCACCGACGACTCCGCCGCCCGCGAAGCTGCGATCCAGTGGCTCTCGAAGTACCACAACATCCCCGTTCCCGAGCTCGCGCCGCATGTGTATGCGCTGCCGCAGTCGGAAGCGGTGCGTCACGCGTTCCGCGTCGCATCGGGGCTGGACTCGATGGTGCTCGGAGAGACGCAAATCGTCGGACAAATGAAGGACGCGGTGCGCACCGCGTCCGAAGCCGGCGCGCTCGGCACGTATCTCAATCAGTTGTTCCAGCGCACGTTCGCAGTCGCGAAGGAAGTTCGCACGACGACCGAAATCGGCGCGCAATCCGTCTCGATGGCCGCCGCCGCCGTGCGCCTCGCGCAGCGCATCTTCGAGAATATTTCCAGCCAGCGCGTGCTGTTCATCGGCGCGGGCGAAATGATCGAGCTCTGCGCCACCCATTTCGCGGCGCAGAATCCGCGTGAGCTGGTCGTCGCCAACCGCACGGCGGAGCGCGGCGAGAAGCTCGCCGGCCGCTTCAACGGCCGCGCGATTCCGCTTTCCGAATTGCCGTCGCGCATGCACGAGTTCGACATCATCGTGTCGTGCACGGCGTCGACGCTGCCGATCATCGGTCTCGGCGCGGTCGAGCGTGCAGTGCGCGCGCGCCGGCATCGCCCGATCTTCATGGTCGATCTCGCCGTGCCGCGCGATATCGAGCCGGAAGTCGGCAATTTGCACGACGTGTTCCTCTACACCGTCGACGATCTCGGTGCGATCGTGCGCGAGGGCAACGCGTCGCGTCAGGCGGCGGTCGCGCAGGCCGAATCGATCATCGAGACGCGCGTCGCGAATTTCATGCAATGGCTCGATGCGCGCAGCATCGTGCCGGTCATCCGCCACATGCACACGCAGGCGGACGCGCTGCGCCGCGCCGAACTCGAACGCGCGCGCAAGATGCTCGCGCGCGGCGACGACCCCGCCGCCGTGCTCGAAGCGCTCTCGCAATCGCTCACGAACAAGCTGATTCACGGTCCGACGCACGCGCTCAACCGAGCAAGCAGCGAGGAGCGCAACCAGCTCATCGACCTGATGAGCGGCTTCTACCGTCACGGCTCGTCGTCCGATTCGTCGGAACGTTAGCGGCCTTCTCTTTGCTATTCTCAAAGGCTGTCCGCGATTTACGCGGCGGCTTTCCGATCGCAGTTCTTCCTGACGCTCACCGCGTCATCTCCGTCCGATGAAAACGAGCATGCAAGGCAAGCTCGACCAGCTTGCAAAGCGGCTGGTCGATCTCAACGAACTTTTGAGCCGCGAAGACGTGACTTCCGACATGGATCAGTACCGGAAACTCACGCGCGAGCACGCGGAAATCAGTCCGATCGTCGAGCAATACGCTCTGTGGCGACAGGCTTTGACCGACGAAGCGACCGCGCAGGAACTGCTTTCCGATCCGTCGATGCGCGATTTCGCCGAAGAGGAAATCGGCGAGGCGCGCGAGCGCATGACGAAGATCGAAGGCGAACTGCAGACGATGCTTCTGCCGAAAGATCCGAACGACGATCGCAACATCTTCATCGAAATTCGCGCGGGCACGGGCGGCGACGAATCCGCGCTGTTCGCGGGCGATCTGCTGCGCATGTATCTGCGTTATGCGGAACGCAATCGCTGGACGGCCGAGACGATGTCAGAAAGCGTCTCGGATCTCGGCGGCTATAAGGAAGTGATCGTGCGGCTCGCCGGACAGGGCGCGTATTCGCGGCTCAAGTTCGAATCGGGCGGGCATCGCGTGCAGCGGGTTCCGGCGACGGAAACGCAAGGCCGCATTCATACGTCCGCGTGCACGGTCGCGGTGATGCCGGAAGCCGATGAGATCAGCGAAGTCGTCATCAATCCGGCCGATTTGCGCATCGATACGTTCCGCGCGTCAGGCGCGGGCGGGCAGCACATCAACAAGACGGATTCGGCGGTGCGCGTCACGCACTTGCCGACGGGCATCGTCGTCGAATGTCAGGATGACCGCTCGCAGCACAAGAACAAGGATCGCGCGCTGAAGGTGCTGGCCGCGCGCATCAAGGACAAGCAGTATCACGAGCAGCACGCGAAGGAAGCGGCGACGCGCAAGAGTCTGATCGGCTCGGGCGACCGTTCGGAACGCATTCGCACGTACAACTTCCCGCAAGGGCGCATGACGGATCACCGCATCAACCTCACGCTCTACAAGCTCGAGTACATCATGGACGGCGATCTCGACGAACTGATCGGCGCGCTCGTGTCCGAGCATCAGGCGGAGCAGCTCGCGGCGCTCGGGGAAACGGAGTGAGCGACGCCGCCGCGTTATTGCGCGCGTGCGCGCTGCCGCCGCTCGAAGCGCGCATTCTCTTGATGCACGTACTCGGCTGGCGGCGCACGGAACTCATCACGCGCGATCGCGAGACGCTGCCGCAAGACGCGGTCGCGCGTTTCGAGGCGCTCGCGGCGCGGCGCTCGAACGGCGAGCCGATCGCGCAGTTGATCGGCAAGCGCGAATTCTTCGGCCTCGAATTCGACGTGACGCCCGACGTGCTGATCCCGCGGCCGGAAACCGAGTTGCTCGTGGAACTCACGCTCGAAGCCATCGCCGATGCGTCGAACCCGCGCGTGCTCGATCTCGGCACGGGAACCGGCGCGATCGCGATTTCGATCGCCCACGCGCGGCCCGATGCGCGCGTGTGGGCCGTCGACCGGTCGCGCGCCGCGCTCGATGTCGCGCGCGGCAACGCTTCGCGCCTGCTGAAGAGCGGTAACGTGACCTTCGTCGAAAGCGATTGGACCGCGAACATCGATCCGTCGTTGCGGTTCGAGGCGATCGTCAGCAATCCGCCATATATCGCGAGCGGCGATCCGCATCTCGAACAAGGCGACCTGCGCTTCGAGCCGCGCGGCGCGCTCACCGACGACGCCGACGGTTTGTCCGCTATCCGCACGATCGTCGATAACGCGCCGCGTCTTCTCGCGCACGACGGCGCGCTGTGGATCGAGCACGGCTACGACCAGGCGGAATCGGTGCGCGCGCTGCTCACCGCACGCGGTTTCAGCGACGTGCACTCGATGCGCGATCTCGCGGGCATCGAACGTTGCTCGGGCGGCCGGTTCGCGGCCTGACGGCCCGGCTCGTGTAATCGAAATCCGCTATCATTTCGAGAACTCTCACCGAAATCTCAAGCGCAGGAACGCCATGGATACGCAAGAACGCATCAAGCAAATCGTCGATCAGAACGCGGTCGTCCTTTTCATGAAGGGCACGGCGCAATTCCCGATGTGCGGCTTCTCCGGCCGCGCAATCCAAGTGCTCAAGGCATGCGGCGTCGATCAGATCAAGACCGTGAACGTCCTCGAAGACGACGACATCCGCCAGGGCATCAAGGAATTCTCCAACTGGCCGACCATTCCGCAGCTCTACGTGAAGGGCGAGTTCATCGGCGGCTCGGACATCATGATGGAGATGTATCAATCGGGCGAACTGCAACAGCTTTTCGCCGCCGCTTAAGTCTTTAGCAAGTGAGCGCGCCCGCTGCCGCGAAACGACGGCTCATCGTCGCGATCACGGGCGCAACGGGCGCCATCTACGGCGTGCGTCTGCTCGAGACGCTGCGCCGGCTGTCCGGCGTCGAGACGCATCTGCTCGTTTCCAGCGCCGGCTGGCTCAATATCCAGCACGAACTCGAACTCGATAAAGCCGCGGTCCACGCGTTCGCCGATGTCGTCCACAGCGTGCGCGATGTCGGCGCGACCATTGCGTCGGGTTCGTTCGCAACCGACGGCATGGTGGTCGCACCCTGTTCGATGCGAACGCTCGCGAGCATCGCGCACGGTCTCTCCGACAATCTCATCACTCGCGCCGCCGATGTCGTGCTGAAAGAACGTCGCCGTCTGGTGCTGCTTGTGCGCGAAACGCCGTTCAACCTCGCGCATCTGCGGAATATGACGGCCGTCACCGAAATGGGCGGTGTGATCTTTCCGCCGTTGCCGGCGTTCTATCAGAAGCCCGCGAGCATCGACGAAATGGTCGATCACACCGTCGCGCGCGTCATCGATCTGTTCGGCTTTGCCCAACCGGTTGCACCCGCGTGGCGCGGGCTGCGCGGCGAAGCGTCGGATTGACAACGCCGGCGACACAATTCGTTGCCCGCCGGACCGTTTATAAACGAAGCTAGCGGTACTACATTCACGGCATACCGCTTAGGAATTTGCCGCCATGAGCCGACTCCCCACCGTTTTCATTTCCCACGGCGCGCCGACGCTGCCGATCGACCCGTCGATGCCGTCCGCCGAATTCGCGTCGCTCGGTCAGACGCTGCCGCGCCCCGGCGCCATTTTGATGCTGTCCGCGCATTGGGGCACGGCGCAGCCGGTCGCTAGCACGGCCGAGCGCCCGGAAACCATCCACGACTTCTACGGCTTCCCGCGCGCGCTCTACGAACTGCGCTATCCGGCGCCCGGCGCGCCCGATCTGGCAAAGCGCGCCGCCGCGCTGCTCGGCGCGCAAGGCATTCCCGCCGCGACGACGAATCACGGGCTCGATCACGGCGCATGGGTGCCGATGCTGCTGATGTTCCCCGACGCCGAGGTGCCGGTCACGCAGCTATCGATTCAGCCGCATCTCGATGCCGCGCACCATTTCCGCATCGGCCGGGCGCTGCGCGAGTTGCGCTATGACGGCGTGATGATCGTCGGTTCGGGGCAAATCACGCACAATCTGCGCATGGCCGATTTCAGCGCTCGCCCTGAAGACGCCGATCCGCGCGTGGCCGAATTCACCGGCTGGTTCGAGAGCCGCATGGCCGAACGCGACATCGACGCCCTGCTCGACTATCGCGCACGCGCGCCGCACGCCGCGCTGATGCATCCGACCGACGAGCATCTGCTGCCGGTGTTCAGCGCGCTCGGCGCGGCGGCGGACGATTATCGGCTCGGCATCCAGTCGCTCGGCACATTCCAGCGTGCGCTCGCGATGACCAACTACGTCTTCACCGACGACTGATCGAAAAAAAGCCCGCCTGATCGCTCAGGCGGGCTTTGTTCGGCGAAGGCGAAACGCTTACGCGCCGACTTCGTGAAGAATGTCGTCGGTGCTTTCGCGCTCTTCGAGATAGGTCGTGCGATAACCCGTGTGCACGCCCCAGTAATAGAAGATCAGCGCGAGCACGGCGACCGCCGCCATGTCCCAGCCGTACGGCAGCAATCCGTTTCCGCCGAAGTCCTTGCTGCCGATCAGCGACATGACCGCCATCGACGGCAGATAGGCCACGAGCCACCAAGCAGCCTTCAGATCGCGGCCCCAGCCTGCGAAACCGACCTTGCTCTGAAAATAGAAGTACACCGGCAACGCGACGACCATCAGCAGAATGATCTCGCCGGTCAGCGGCCACTTCGCCCAGAACAGCACAAGCGACGCGCACACGAATGCGAACGGCGCGACCAGGCCCATCAGCGGAATATTGACCGGGCGATCCAGATCCGGCGCCGCGCGGCGCAACGCCATCAGGCTGACCGGGCCGGTGAGATACGAGATGACCGTCGCCACCGAGATCACCGCCGCGAGCGTGCCCCAGCCGCGGAAGAAGAACAGGAACACGAACGACACGAACAGGTTGAACCACATCGCCTGACGCGGCACGCCGTAAAACGGATGCACGTTGCCGAACATCTTCGGCATCGTGTTGTTGCGCTCCATCGCGTAGATCATGCGCGTGGTCGTGGCCATATAGGTCGTGCCGGTGCCGCTCGGACTGACGAACGCATCGACGTACAAGAGGATGGCGAGCCAATTCAGGTTGAGCGCGATCGCCAGTTCCGCGAACGGCGATGCAAAGTTGAAGTGCTGCCAGCCCTTCGCCACATCCGCCGGATTCACCGCGCCGATATATGCGATCTGAAGCAGCACGTAGATCACGAGCGCGATCAGGATCGAACCGACCACGGCGAACGGGATGCTTTTCGCCGGATGGCGCGCCTCGCCCGCGAGGTTCACCGGGCTCTGAAAGCCGTTGAAGCTGAACACGATCCCGCTCGTCGCCACGGCGGTGAGAACCGCGGACCATCCGAACGGCGCGAAATTCGACGCCGTGCCGAAGTTCTCCGAATGGAAGCCCGAGAAGACGAGGCCGCCGATCGTCAAACCCGGCACCAGGAACTTGAAGATCGTGATGATCGAGTTCGCGCGCGCGAACAGCTTGACGCCCCAGTAATTCAGCAGGAAGTAAATGACGACCAGCACGGCCGACAACAGCAGGCCAGTAGTCGTGAGCGTATGTCCGACGAACAGCTCGTGCGCCCATTCGTACGGCCAGGTGCTCATGTACTGGATGGACGCTTCCGCTTCGATCGGAATGACGGACACGATCGCGATCCAGTTCGCCCAAGCGCTGATGAATCCGACCAGCGCGCCGTGCGAATAGCGCGCGTAGCGCACCATGCCGCCGGATTCGGGAAAGGTTGCGCCCAGTTCGGCGTAGGTCAGCGCAATCGCCAGGATGACCACCGCACCGATGATCCACGCGCAAATCGCGGCGGGTCCGGCGATCTGCGACGCCTTCCACGCACCGAACAGCCACCCCGACCCGATGATGGATCCGAGGCCCGTCAGCATCAGCGCCAACGGACCGATGTTTCGCTTAATCGACTTCTCTGTCACTTTTCCTCCAAATATCTCGCACTGCCGGAATAGAAACGGCTCGCGGAGCCGCCGTTGCCCGATCCAGCAACGACCATGTCTGGCAGCCGGCGATATCGGTGCAACCGTCAAGAAGGCGCGTAGTTTAACGGTTGCACCTTTCGAATGCAGTGCATATTGGAGAGAAGTTCGCCCTAAAGCGGGGATTCCTTGAGCCAGTCGAGACCGGATGCGCAAGCGCTGTAAAATTTGCTTACGCATCTCAAAAAAATCCCTTCAGAGTTGTCGGATATTAATTGACCGCGAAATCGTTTCGCCGTATAAAGCTTCTTGCAGGATTTCAAGTGGCGAGTGAATTGGTTCTTTCGAGTTCGCCATCACGGTACTCCGGTTGGTCCCATTGCCCCTTCCTTGATTTTCCGCACCCCTGGGCTTCGGCCTTATTCATCATTTTTTTGGAACAAGTAACATGGAAACCGGTACCGTCAAGTGGTTCAATGACGCAAAGGGCTTTGGCTTCATCACTCCGGATGGCGGCGGCGAAGATCTGTTCGCGCACTTCTCGGAAATCCGCATCGAAGGCTTCAAGACGCTTCAGGAAAACCAAAAGGTTTCCTACGAAGTGAAGACCGGCCCGAAGGGCAAGCAAGCCGCGAACATCAAGCCGGTCTAAGACCCGCTAGAATTCGTATGAAAAACCCCGCTTCGGCGGGGTTTTTTGTTTTCTGCGCGGCTGCGTGATCCGCATCAGGCGAAGATGCGTTGCGCGTAGATTCCGAGTCCTTTCGCCACGCTGGCGAGACGATCGCCGAATACCGGTTTCGCGCCGGGAAACGCCGCCGAAAGCGCGTCCGACAGGAATCGCAGGCCCGTCGTGCCACCTGTGAAATAGACCGCGCCCACGTCCGCCGGCGCGACGCCCGCCCGCTTGAGCGTCTCTTGCGCCGCCTCGACGATCCGCCGCGTTTCGTCCGCGCCGGCCGCGATGAGCTGCGTCTCGTCGAACCCGACGCGCAGCGCTTCTTCCACCTCTTCCATGTCGATTTCGGTCGTGCCGCCCGCGGCGACGTCGATCTTCGCTTCCTCGGCGTGCGCGGTCAGCGCGTGCCCGAGCCGGCGATACACGACGCGCATCAGCCGATCGTGATGCCGCACGTCGGTGTAGAGATGGCGCATCAGTTGCAATTCGCTCACGCGCTTCGGCGTATAGACCGTGTTGATCAGATGCCAGGTCGCGAGATCGAAATACACGGGGCTCGGCACTTCGCGCCCTTTCGGATCGAGCGATTGATAGCCGAGTTCGCGCAGCACCGTCGCGAGTTCCACGCGCCGGTCGAAATCCGTGCCGGCGACGTGCACGCCGTGGTGCGCGAGCACATCGCCCTTGCGCTCGAGATGCCGCGCGCGCTCCGGACCGACGCGCACGAGCGAAAAGTCCGACGTGCCGCCGCCTATATCGGCGACCAGGACGAGGCCTTCCTGCGTCAGCCCGGCCTCATAGTCGAAGGCCGCCGCGATCGGCTCGTATTGGAAATGGATCTCGCGCAAGCCGACCGCGTGCGCGCACGCTTCGAGCTGCTTTTGCGCGAGATGGTCGGCGCGCGGATCGTCGTCGACGAAAAATACGGGGCGGCCGAGCACCGCGCGCGTGAGCGGTTCGGCGGCGAGCGCCTGCGCCTTCTGCTTCAAATGCTGCAGAAAGAGCGTGATGACATCGGTGTATTTGATCGCCGAGCCGTCGCCCAGGTCGGTGCTGTTGTCCGCGAGCGGCGAACCGAGAATGCTCTTCATCGAGCGCATCAGGCGGCCGTCGAAGCCGTCGATGTACGCTTCGAGCGCCGCGCGGCCGTAGGACTGGTTATTCTCGTCGGTGTTGAAGAAAACCGCGGTGGGCAGCGTCGTCGCTTCGCCTTCGACGGGCGCCAGCCGGATCGACAATCCGTCGGGCAAAGCCACCGCTGAATTCGATGTGCCGAAATCGATCGCGCAATAAGTCATGGGCATCGGCGGCGTCCTGAAAGACGCCGCATTCAAACATGGACGGCGTTTTTAACACGTTCGCGCGGGCGCATCAACCGCATTTCAGATATTTTTAAACCATTGAGTTTATTCGACAAAAGCGGAATATAACTTGCTCGCCTCGCGGCAATTTGTTTGATTTCGAGAGCACGCTCCGGACGCATGAACGAAACCGCCACGCCACGGGAGACCCGTTTGAGCGATACAGCCAGCGATCGCCCGGCCATCATCGAAACCGATCTGCCCGGGCGGCTCGATCGCCTGCCGTGGGGACGCTTTCACACGCTGATCGTCCTTGCGCTCGGCATCACCTGGCTGCTCGACGGCCTCGAAGTGACGCTCGCCGGCGCGGTCGCGAGCGCGCTGAAATCGAGCCCGGCGCTGCAGTTTTCGAATGCCGATGTCGGTATCGCGGGCAGCGCGTATATCGCGGGCGCGGTGCTCGGCGCGCTCGGGTTCGGCTGGCTCACGGACCGGCTCGGCCGGCGCAAGCTGTTCTTCATCACGCTCTTTCTGTACGTGGCCGCGACCGCCGCGACCGCGTTCTCGTGGAATCTCGCCACGTTCGTACTGTTCCGTTTTCTGACGGGCGCGGGCATCGGCGGCGAATACACGGCGATCAATTCGACGATTCAGGAATTCACGCCCGCCCGCCTGCGCGGCTGGACCGATCTCGCGATCAACGGCACGTTCTGGGTCGGCGCGGGCATCGGCGCGGCGGGCTCGATCGTGCTGCTCGATCCCGCGCTGCTTCCGCCCGATTGGGGCTGGCGGGCGTGCTTTCTGATCGGCGCGGCGCTCGGGCTCACGATTCTCTTCATGCGCATGTGGGTGCCGGAAAGCCCGCGCTGGCTCATCACGCACAATCGCGCGGACGAGGCGAGGCACGTCGTCGAGGAAATCGAGGCGCATTTCCGGCAGCACGGCATCGAGATTCCCGACACGCCCGTCAAGCCGCTGCGTCTGCACGCGCGTGATGGCACGCCGATCCGCGAAGTCGTCCACACGCTGTTCAAGGCGCATCGCAGCCGCTCGCTCGTCGGATTGGTGCTGATGACCGCGCAGGCGTTCTTCTACAACGCGATTTTCTTCACCTACGCGCTCGTGCTGACCGATTTCTATCATGTGCCGGGCGATCACATCGGCTGGTACGTGCTGCCGTTCGCCGCCGGGAATTTTCTCGGTCCGGTGCTGCTCGGCAGGCTTTTCGACGTGCTCGGACGGCGTCGCATGATCGCGTCGACGTATGCGATCTCGGGCGTGCTGCTGACGGTGAGCGGCTGGATGTTCATGCACGGCATGCTCACCGTGACGACGCAAACCATCGCGTGGATGGTGATTTTCTTCTTCGCGTCGGCGGCGGCAAGTTCCGCGTATCTGACCGTGAGCGAGACGTTCCCGCTGGAAATTCGCGCGCTCGCCATCGCCGTGTTCTACGCGTTCGGCACGGCGCTCGGCGGCATTATCGGGCCGACGCTTTTCGGCCAGTTGATCGACACGCACGAGCGCGGCCCTGTGTTCGTCGGCTATCTGATCGGCTCGCTGCTGATGATCGCGGCGGCGGTCGTCGCCGGAATCTGGGGCGTCGCGGCGGAGCGCAAATCGCTCGAAGATGTCGCTCGTCCGCTGTCGGCGGCGGACGAGCACTGACCGCGCTTACTTGAACGCCTTGTCCCACGCGCCTTCGAAGGCCGTTTCAGCCAGCGTCTTGCGTGCGCGCGGCGCCGCTTCGCGCTCGCGCAGCGCGTCGTCGAGCTCGCTTGCGTCGCCGTGATGCCCGATCGCGATCATCGCGATGATCTCGACATCGGCGGGAACCGAGAACGCCTGACGGAAGGCGTCGCGGTCGAAGCCGCCCATCTGATGCGTCGCGAGTCCGAGCGCGTGCGCCTGAAGCACCAGCGCCATCGCGGCCGCGCCGGTGTCATAAGTCGCGGTGCGGTTCGCGTCGCCCTTCGGCGTGAGCGTCGAGGCCGTCACGCAGACGAGCAGCGGCACGTTCACGTTCCATTTCTGATTCGACGGCGCGAGCGTATCGAACGCGCGCTTGAACGCGGCTTCGTCGCGATGACGATCGAACGCGATGAAACGCCACGGCTGCAAATTGTTCGACGACGGCGCCCAACGCGCCGCTTCGAGCAGGCGATGCAACGTCGTGCGCTCGATCGGCGCATTGGAAAAGGCGCGCGGGCTCCAGCGGCCGGCGATCAGTTCGTGGATGTCGACATCGGTCGGAGCGGGTTTCGTGCTCATGTTGGTCCTCGTTGGCGTGATGAAAGACAAACGGCGCGCATCGGCAAAGATGCGCGCCGTTCAACGCGACAAGGATAAACAAGCTCGCGCGCGCGTGCAGATCGTCAGGTCGCGGCGACGCCCATCGTCCGGCCCGCGCGATTGATGCGCAGCACCGTCACGGCGGCGACGAGGCAAAGGCCGCCGGAGATCATCGTGGCGACGGTATAGCTGCCGAGGCTCGAACGCAGCATGCCGCCGCCGAGCGCCGCGAACGCCGCGCCGAGCTGATGGCCCGCGACGACCCAGCCGAACACGATCGGCGCCGATTCCTTGCCGTAGACATCGGTGGCGAGGCGCACGGTCGGCGGCACGGTGGCGATCCAGTCGAGCCCGTAGAACACGGCGAAGAGCGGCAGGCCAAAGAAATCGATGCCGAACGCATATGGCAGATAGATCAGCGACAGCCCGCGAAGGCCGTAGTACCAGAACAGCAGCACGCGCGAGTTGAAACGGTCGGAAAGCCAGCCGGAGAGCGTCGTGCCGAAGAGATCGAAAATGCCCATCGCGGCGAGCAGCGTCGCGCCCTGCACTTGCGTCATGCCGTAGTCGGAGCACATCGCGATCAGATGCGTGCCGACGTAACCGTTCGTGCTCGCGCCGCAGACGAAGAAGCTGAAGAACAGCAGCCAGAAATCGCGCGTCTTGCTGGCCATCGCGAGCGTGCCGAACGCGACCTTGATCGGATTTTTCGGCGGCGGGAGCGCGCCGGGCGGCAAGTCGGCGGTCTCGCCGACCGGACGCAGCGAGAGATCGGCCGGGCGCTCGGGCAGCAGCCACGCGACGAGCGGCAACACGATCGCCGCCGCCGCCGCGACGACGAACACCACCGGACGCCAGCCGTAATGCTCGGAGATCGAAGCGAGGAACGGCAGGAACACGAGCTGGCCGGTCGCGGAACTCGCGGTGAGAATGCCCATCGCGAGACCGCGATGCGTCGTGAACCAGCGATTCACGATCGTCGCGGACAGCGTGAGCGCGGCCACGCCCGTCGCGCTGCCGACCATCACGCCCCAGACGAGCACCATTTGCCACGGCTCGGTCATCATCGACGAAATGCCGACGCCGGCGGCAAGCGTCGCAATTGCGGCCAGCACGGTCGGGCGCACGCCGAAACGCTGCATCGCGGCCGCGGCGAACGGGCCCGCGAGACCGTAGAGCGCGAGATTGATCGAGATCGCCAGCGAAATCGTGCCGCGCGACCAGCCGAACTGCTTTTCGAGCGGCAACATCATGACGCTCGGCGTTGCGCGCGTGCCAGCCGCCGCGAGCAACACCAGGAACACGACGCCCACCGCGACCCAGCCGTAATGCATACGGCCGTTCAGCCGTCTCGCTACCCAATTCATCGCTGCTCCGTCAGGTTGATTTTTATCTCAAGCAAGAACCTTCGTTACCGTTCTGTCACATCAGAGTTGCGAGCTTAGTTACCGATCGGTAACATGTCAAGCATGCAGCAGAAATCATCGAGGATCCGATCTTGACCCGAGTAACGTCCGATCAGCCGAAAACCGCCGCCCGTCGCAACGCGCGCACGGACGCGGCGACCGCGCAGGAGCAATTGCTCGACGCGGCGCAGGAGCTTTTCTATCGCGACGGCATCCGCGCGATCGGCGTCGATGCCGTCGTCGAGCGGGCGGGCGTCAATAAAATGAGCCTGTATCGGCAATTCGCGTCGAAAGACGAACTCGTCGTCGCGTATCTGGAGCGCATGGATGAAAGATTCCGGCGGCGCTTCGAGGCGAGCGTCGCGAAACATCCCGGCGAGCCGGCGAAACAGCTCGTCCAGGCGCTCGAAGATCTGGTGAAGCGCGCGTCGTCGCCCGATTACCGCGGCTGCCCGTTCGTGAACATCGCGTGCGAATTCGGCGATCCGGCGCATCCCGCGCGCCAATCGGTCGAGCGCAACAAAAGTTACCTGATGACCCGTCTCGTCGAAATTTCGGCGGCCGCCGGAGCGGATAATCCCGTCGAGCTGGCGGAATCGCTCGCGTTGCTCGTCGACGGCATCTACGCGACGAGCCAGACCTACGGCCCCGGTTCGGGCCCGCTGCTCGCCGCGCCGCGCATCGCGCGCACGCTGATCGCGGCGGCCTGCGCCGGGCATCGCAAACAGGAAGATTCATGAATGACAGCAGCAACCGCGACGAAGTGATCGCGGCGACCCGACACTGGCTCACCCGCGCGGTGATCGGACTCAACCTGTGCCCGTTCGCGAAGAGCGTGCATGTCAAAGAGCAGATTCGCTATGTGGTGAGCGAGGCGCGCGGCGTGGACGACCTCGTCGTGGAACTGACCGATGAACTTCGCCTCTTGCGCGACACCGACGCGGAAGTAATCGACACGACGCTTTTCATCACGCCGCACGCGTTCGCCGATTTCGCCGACTATAACGACGCGCTCTTCTTCGCCGAGCGCCTCGTCGATCAATTGGGACTCGCGGGCGAGTTGCAGATCGCGAGTTTTCATCCGGACTATCGGTTCGAAGGCACCGGGCCCGACGATATCGACAACTACACGAATCGCGCGCCGTACCCGACGTTCCATCTGATCCGCGAAGCGAGCATCGATCGCGCGGTGGCTGCATTTCCCGATGCAGCCGACATCTACGAACGCAATATCGAAACGCTGCGCCGTCTCGGGCACGACGGCTTCGCAGCGTGGATGAAAGAGAAGTCCTGATCAGTGCGCGGGCGCGAAAAAGCGCTCGCGCAACTCGTCCAGCCCGAGCGTTTCCAGCACGTCAGACAGCCTTTGCGCAGGCCGGCCGCGCGGCAAGTCCTTGAATTGCGCAACGATGAGCTCGTTCTTCATCGAATGTTCCCAGCCGACGAGTTCCGTTACGCTCACCTGATAACCGTGCGATTCGAGCTGCAGGCAGCGCAGCACGTTCGTGATCTGGCTCCCGAATTCGCGCGTGTGCAGCGGATGCCGCCACATTTCCGTCAGCACGTTCTTCGAAAGCGAGTGGCCCTTGTTCTTGCGCAGCACCGAAGCCACTTCCGCCTGACAGCACGGCACCACGACGATGTATTTCGCTTTCTTTTGCAGAGCGAACTGGATGGCGTCGTCGGTGGCGGTGTTGCACGCGTGAAGCGCGGTGACGATATCGATCGAATCAGGTAGACGATCTGAATCAATTGATTCGGCCACCGACAGATTCAAAAATGACATCCCCGTAAACCCGAGTCGGCCAGCCAATTCTTCCGATTTTTTTACGAGTTCTTCGCGCGTCTCGATTCCAAAGATGTGTGACCGATCGCGCAGAGTCTTGAAGAAGAGATCGTAGAGAATAAACCCAAGATAGGATTTTCCTGCACCGTGATCGACAAGTGATACGGCCCCTTGGCGCTCGTGAACTTCGGCGAGAAGCGGTTCGATGAACTGATAGAGGTGATAGACCTGCTTCAGTTTGCGGCGGCTGTCCTGATTCATCTTGCCGTCGCGCGTGAGGATATGGAGTTCCTTCAGCAGTTCGATCGACTGGCCTGGACGAATCTCGTGTTTGGTGGATGGGTCGGGTGTGCCCGGAGCCGACGCGGAGGACTTCCTGGTCATCTTGAAGGTGTGTTGAATAAAAAAAGCGGAGCAGTTCGCGCCGAATGTGCGCTAACCGCTGGTTCTGCCGTCTCAAAAGGGGAAGTTTACCCAAAAGCGCGAAGACGCTCTTGTTCCAGCCACGGCTGATCGGCCAATGCGTGGCAGCAAACGCATGGAACGGATTGTGCATCGTCGGACAATGAGGCCATTGGAAAAGACGACACAGCGTGGCCTCGCGGCTGCGTACCGATGCAGCAAGCAGGAGCAACAAGCCAGTAACAAGCCGTGCCTCGACACGTCGAACGTCGTCACCCGCGCCCACCTTGTTACGTAACACCTAACGCACAGCGCGGCGAATGCGACTCGCCGGCGCCATGAACATGAGAGGACGGCGATGGATGCGATCCCGGACAAGAAAGCAGAGAAACAATTTCAGGAGATGCTCGCGGCACTGACCGCGATGCCCGCGTGGAGCGAAAAGCAGCAACTCGAACTCGAAATGGCACGAGAGATTTCCGTGGAGATGTTGCGCCTCGCCGAATCGATGCGCGACGGCTCCACCGATATCGAAACGTGCCTGACCATGCTGAAGTACGCCAAGGTGATGGATTTCGTCCTGACGACGCTCGCGTCACGCCGCGAGATTGCGCCGCAAACGTTGCGCGTGATCTTCAAGCTGGCGGGTCTGAAGGTCGATGAAGCCTATCCGGGCTGACGCGATCGCGCGTCTGAAACCGGTGCGCGTTCCGAGCGCGCGCCGGCGTCAGCTTTTGCGTTTGGTCATGAGGCGCGCCGCGGACTGACGCATGTGCCGCTGCATCGCGGCTTGCGCCTGTATGGCGTCGCGCGCTTCCAGTGCTTCCAGAATCTCGCGATGCTCGCCAAGCGCGGCCGCCCACGTTTCCTCTCCTTCGAAGTGCCCACGCAGTGTCGATGACAGCGGACTATGCCGCTCGTCATACAGACTGCCGACCGTTCGCACGAGCACGTCGTTGCCGGTCATCTGCGCGATCGCGATGTGAAACGCGCGATCGGCCGCCATCGGCACCTGGCCGTTCGCGACTTCGCGCGCCATCGTCTCGTACACGGCGCGCAACGCCTTGATCTCTTTCGGTTTCGAGAACGGCGCGACGCTCGCCGCGATCGCGCCCTCGATTACGCCGCGCGCGTTCATGATCTCGATCGGGCTTTCGCCCAGTTCCGCTTCGCTCGTCGCCGGCTTCGCCGACGGCGCCGCGACGATGTACACGCCCGAGCCCATGCGAATTTCGACGCGCCCTTCCAGTTCCAGCGCGACAAGCGCCTCGCGCACCGATGGCCGCGACACGCCGAGCGTCTGCGCCAGTTCGCGCTCGGACGGCAAGCGGCCGTTCGGCGCGAAATCCTGCTGTTCGATCAGCCCGCGCAGCTTGTCGGCGATCTGTAGATAGAGGCGACGCGTTTCGGCTGGTTTGACGCTCACGAGCTGGCTCCTGCTTTTCGTCTCGGGGAAAACGTGGATTGTAATCAGTGGAAGGGTTGACGCGCCGTGGGGCGGGCGTTTGCCGTCCGCAGACTGCTTACAAGTGGCTTGACCAATTCTATTTCAAGACACTAGTATGCAATCCGGTAAGGCCAGGTGGGCCAATTTTTTTACGGCAATCTGGAACCGTTCCCAGACCAAATTCCTCCCTAGCGCGCGCGACGATGAGCAATCCGATTCTTCAATTCGGCACCAGCCGCTTTTTGCAGGCACACGTCGATTTTTTCGTGACCGTTGCGGCGCGCCGCGATCCGGCGAAAGCGCTCGGCAAGATCACCGTCGTCCAGACGACGTCGAGCGCCGACAGCCGCGCGCGTGTCGAGGCCTTGCGCTCCGCCGGGCGTTATCCGGTGCGCATCCGTGGCCGTCAGCGCGATGAAACCATCGATATGACGGTCGAATGCGACGCCATCACCGAAGCGCTGCACGCGAACGAAGACTGGCCCTTGCTGATCGAGCGCGTGAAGCGCGACGTGAAAGTGATCGTCTCGAACACCGCCGACGCAGGGTACGCGCTTTTCGATGAAGACACCGCCGATCTGCTCGACGGCCAGCGCACGCCGCGCGGCTTCGCGGCGAAGCTCGCGGTGCTGCTGCACGCGCGGCATCGCGCCGGCGGCGCGCCGATCACGCTTCTGCCCTGCGAACTCGTTTCGCGCAACGGCGATACGCTGCGCGATCTGGTCATCGGCGTGGCGCGCGGCTGGAACGTCGACGACGCGTTCATCGCTTATCTGACGAACGACTGCGTGTGGGTGAATTCGCTAGTGGACCGCATCGTGTCGGAGCCGATACAACCTGTCGGCGCGATCGCGGAGCCGTACGCGCTGTGGGCGATCGAGCGTCAGGACGGCATGGTATTGCCGTGCGAGCACGAGGACATCGTCGTCACCGACGATCTCGCGCACTACGAACGCCTCAAGCTTCTGATGCTGAATCTCGGCCACACGATGCTCGCGCAGATCTGGCGCACGCGCGACGGCTCGCCGGACATGACCGTACTCGACGCGATGCGCGATCCGGCCTATCGCGAGCCGCTCGAAGCGACGTGGCGCGACGAAGTGCTTCCCGTATTCGCGGCGCTCGGCAAGGGCGACGTTGCGGCCGACTACCTCGCGAGCGTGCGCGACCGCTTCGAGAACCCGTTTCTCGTCCATCGGCTCGCTGACATCGCGCGCAATCACGACGAGAAGAAAGTTCGACGCTTTCAGCCCGTCATCGATCTGGCGCGCGAACTGAAGCTCGACATCGAACAAACGCGTCTTCGCGACGCACTCGAAACCGCCTGACGACCGGCCCGACCGATTTTCAATCACGGCTCACCGCGCCGGCATCGCGGATCGAGCTGGAACACATTGAAGTGCCGCCCCATTGAGGAGACAAACGATGCGCAAAATGCGTTGGGTAGTGATATTTCTGGCCTTTCTGGCAATCGCGATCAATTACATCGATCGTGCAAACCTTGCGGTCGCCGCGCCGCAAATCGAAAAAGCGCTCAATATCGGCCCGGCCGAAATGGGCTTCATCCTGAGCGGCTTCTTCTGGAGCTACGCGCTCATGCAGATGCCGTTCGGCTGGTTCGTGGATCGCGTCGGCGCACGCATCGCATTGCCGCTCGCGGTGGGCTGGTGGTCGGTGTTCACGGCGTTGACCGCGGTTGCGACGAGCGTCGTCGGCATGTTCGGCTGCCGCCTGATGCTGGGCGTCGGCGAAGCGGGCGCGTATCCGTCGTGCGCGAAGCTCGTGTCGCAATGGTTCACAAAATCGCAGCGCGCATTCGCGACCAGCATCTTCGATTCGGGCTCGCGCGTGGGTTCGGCACTGTCCATTCCGGTCGTCGCGTTCATCATCAGCTCGTTCGGCTGGGAAGCGTCGTTCGTCATTACCGGCGTGATCGGCTTCGTGTGGATTCTCGGCTGGTTCCTGATCTACCGTAACAAGTCGAAGGGCGATCTCACCGGCGAGACCGATGTCGCGCCGGTGCCGGTTGCGCCGAAGAACAAGGTGTCGTGGGCGTCGCTGTTCAAGTACCGCACGCTGTGGGGCATGATGCTCGGCTTCTTCTGCCTGAACTTCGTGATCTACTTCTTCATCACCTGGTTCCCGAGCTATCTCGTACAGGCGCACGGCTTCTCGCTGAAATCGCTCGGCACGCTCGGCACGATTCCCGCGCTGATGTCGATTCCCGGCGGCTGGCTCGGCGGCTTCATCTCCGATTCGCTCTTCAAGCGCGGCTGGAGCCTGACCGCCGCACGCAAGACCTGCATGGTCGGCGGCATGCTGATGTCGTCCGTCATCACGCTGTGCGCGTTCGTCGAAAACATTTATCTGATGCTCGCGTTCTTCGGCATCGCTTACGCGAGTCTCGCGTTCGCCGCTGCATCGATCTGGTCGCTCCCGAGCGACGTCGCGCCGACGCCGGATCACGTCGCGTCGATCGGCGGCATCCAGAATTTCGCGTCGAATCTGGCGGGCATCGTCATCACCACGTTCACCGGCGTGATGCTCGCGATCACCAAGGGCTCATTCGTGATTCCGCTGTGCGTCGCGGGCGGCTTCTGCTTCCTCGGCGCGTTCAGCTATCTTTTCATTGTCGGCAAGATCGAACCGCTCAATCGCGCCGAAGAAGAGCAAGCCCGGCGCGACGACGGTCGCGCACCTTCCACGGTCTGAGTCTGAGAACAAAACCATGTCCACCACATCCACCGACCATGCGGTCATCCGGCTGCATCCGAACGACGACGTCGTGATCGCGACGCGTCAGTTGCTCTCCGGCGCGCGGATCGCGTCGGAGGATCTCGTCGTCGCCGGGCTGATTCCGCCGGGCCACAAGATCGCGACGCGCGATATCGCGGCGGGCGCGCCCGTGAAGCGCTACAACCAGATCATCGGCGTGGCGAAGGAAGCGATCGCGCGCGGGCAGCACGTCCACACGCACAATCTGTCGATGGCCGATTTCGCGCGCGAGCACGAGTTCGGCGTCGATCTGCATCCGACGCCGTTCGTCGACAAGCCCGCGACTTTCATGGGCATCCGCCGCGAGGACGGCCGCGTCGCCACGCGCAATTTCGTCGGCGTGCTGACGAGCGTGAACTGCTCGGCGACGGTCGCCCGCGCGATCGCCGATCATTTCCGGCGCGACGTGCATCCGGAAGCGCTCGCGGATTACCCGAACGTCGACGGCGTGATCGCGCTGACGCACGGTCTCGGATGCGGCATCGACATGCAGGGCGAAGGGCTCGGCATCTTGCGGCGCACGCTTGCGGGTTACGCGGTGCATCCGAATTTTCATTCGGTGCTGTTCGTGGGTCTGGGATGCGAGACCAATCAGATTTCCGGTGTGCTCGAATCGAGCGGGCTGAAGGACGGTTCGCATCTGAAGAGCTTCACGATTCAGGATAGCGGCGGCACGCGCAAGACGATCGAACGCGGCATCGCGCTGGTGAAGGAAATGCTCGCCGATGCCAATCGCGTGCAGCGCGAGCCGCTGCCGGCGTCGCACCTGATCGTCGGTTTGCAGTGCGGCGGGTCGGATGGCTATTCGGGCATTTCGGCGAATCCCGCATTGGGCGCGGCGGTCGACAAGCTCGTCGCGCATGGCGGCACGGCGATTCTTTCCGAAACGCCGGAAGTGTATGGCGCGGAGCATCTGCTGACGCGCCGCGCGGTGAGCCGCGAGGTCGGAGAGAAACTGCTCACGCGTATCAAGTGGTGGGAAGAATACTGCGCGCGCAATGGCGCGGCGATGGACAACAATCCGTCGGCAGGCAACAAGGTCGGCGGATTGACGACGATCCTCGAGAAATCGCTCGGCGCGGTCGCGAAAGGCGGGACAACGAATCTCGTCGAAGTGTACGAGTACGCTCAGCGCATCGACGCGAAAGGCTTCGTGTTCATGGATTCGCCCGGCTACGATCCGATGTCGGCGACGGGCCAGGTTGCATCGGGCGCAAATCTGATCTGCTTCACGACGGGACGCGGTTCGGCTTATGGATGCGCGCCGTCGCCGTCGCTCAAACTGGCGACGAACACCGCGCTGTGGGAACGCCAGGAAGAGGACATGGATATCAATTGCGGCGGCGTGATCGACGGCTCCGCGACCATCGAACAACTCGGAGACGAAATCTTCCAGATGATGCTCGACTGTGCGTCAGGCGTGGCGTCGAAGAGCGAACTCCACGGGTATGGGCAGAGTGAGTTCGTGCCTTGGCAGGTGGGTGTGGTGACTTGAGGCTTCTATTTTGGTGAAAAAAACGCGCCGTGTTCCGGCGCGTTTTTCTTCGATCAGGCCGGTCCGAGGTCGATTTGGATTGGCTCGTCCGAGCAGTCGAACACCGTGCCGTGAAGCCGCACTTCGCGCCATTCGCGAAAGAGTTTGAGCGATCGCTTCTGCGGCCACAATGCGTCGTCCGTGTACCGGTCGTCGAGCATCTGGTCGAAGATCGTCTGCCAGTTTCGGTTGATCCATTTTTCGGCGGACTCGATAACATCGTCGCCTCCGCATGGAATCAGGAACGTGTTTGGGTCGTCGCGCGCCTCGTCGAAAAGAACGGGACGCTGCGGATCTGGTGCCGGATCGGCGCGGTTGATCCAATCGACGAACGGCTGCTTCGGCAAGACGACAGCAGCCGCTCGATCGGTGACGAGAAGCGCATCGGATGGCATGTTCGCGACCTCGTTGGGAGCGCGGACGATCAGACCGTCTCGGCGTGTTGCGCCATCATCTGCAACGCGACGGCTTCCGCCACTTCGATGCCGTCGATCGCAGCCGAATAAATGCCCCCAGCGTAGCCCGCGCCCTCTCCCGCCGGATAAAGCCCCTCCACATTGACGCTCTGATAGTCGTCCTTGCGACGCACGCGGATCGGCGACGACGTGCGCGTCTCGACACCGGTCAACACTGCGTCGTGCATCGCGAATCCCTTGATCTTCTTGTCGAGCTCGGGCAACGCTTCGCGAATCGCTTCGATCACGTAATCGGGCAGCGCGGTGCTCAGATCGGTCGGCTTTACGCCCGGCTTGTAGGACGGCGCCACGGAACCGAGCGAAGTGGATGCGCGCCCCGCGATGAAATCGCCGACGAGTTGCCCCGGCGCGGAGTAGTCGCCGCCGCCGAGTTCGAACGCGCGCTCTTCCCACTTGCGCTGAAACGCGATGCCGGCCAGCGGGCCGCCCGGGTAGTCATCCGGCGTAATGCCGACGACGATGCCCGCGTTCGCGTTACGCTCGGCGCGCGAATACTGGCTCATGCCGTTCGTCACGACGCGGCCCGGCTCGGACGTCGCCGCGACGACCGTGCCGCCCGGGCACATGCAAAAGCTATAGACCGCGCGTCCATTGCTGCAGTGATGGACCACTTTGTAGTCGGCGGCGCCGAGCTTTTCGTGGCCGGCGAATTTGCCGAAGCGGCTTCTGTCGATCACGCCTTGCGGATGCTCGATCCGGAAGCCGAGCGAGAACGGCTTGGCCTCCATGTAGACGCCGCGTTCGTGCAGCATCTCGAACGTATCGCGTGCGCTGTGACCGACGGCGAGCACGACGTGATCGCAGCGCAGCGTTTCGCCCGTCGAAAGCTTGAGCCCGCGCACCTTGCCGTTATCGATGTCGATGTCTTCAACCCGGTGCTGAAATCGCACTTCCCCGCCAAGCTGATGGATTTGCGCGCGCATCTTCTCGACCATGCTCACGAGCCGGAAGGTACCGATGTGCGGCCGGCTCAAATACAGAATGTCTTCCGGCGCGCCAGCTTTGACGAACTCGTCGAGCACCTTGCGGCCGTAATGTTTGGGATCCTTGATCTGGCTGTAGAGCTTGCCGTCCGAGAATGTGCCTGCGCCGCCTTCGCCGAACTGCACGTTCGATTCCGGATTGAGCTCGTTGCGACGCCAGAGGCCCCACGTGTCTTTCGTCCGCTCGCGCACCGCTTTGCCGCGTTCGAGAATGATCGGCCGAAAACCCATCTGCGCGAGGATCAATCCGGCGAAAAGCCCGCACGGTCCCATGCCGATGACGACGGGACGCAGCATCGTCGATTGCGCCGGCGCTTTTGCGACGAAACGATACGCCATGTCGGGCGTCACGCCGCAGTGCGGATGCGGATGCGCTTCCAGTCGCTTCAACACCGACGCTTCGTCTCGCAACTCGACATCGATGATGTAGGTGAGCTTGATATCGGCGCGCTTGCGGGCATCGTGTGCGCGGCGAAATACGTGAAAGCTCACGAGTTCGTTCGCGCCAACGCCGATTTCCGCGAGACGCGCGAGAACCGCAGTTTCGATAGCCGATTCGGGATGATCGAGCGAGAGCTTGAGTTCGCTTAGACGTAGCATGGGAAGTCGACGGCGCTCCGTACTTTTTGAAAAGCTGTAGAGAGATTCTAGCGCTTGCGCAACGCGCACTTCGCGGATTTGCAGATACCGCGCTTCAAACGCAAAAACCCCACCTTTTTGGGGTGGGGTTTTTGTTTGGAGCATGAGGAGCCTGACGATTACCTACTTTCACACGGGTATCCGCACTATCATCGGCGTGGAGTCGTTTCACGGTCC
>NZ_JALQDV010000020.1:0-101804 GCF_023631045.1 Caballeronia sp. AZ7_KS35
CTATTGCCGATTCCGAAGAACCAGCCGCACTCGCCATCAAGCGCCCACACTTATCGGCTGTTAGTTTTTAAAGAGCACATCGCAAGACAAGCCTTACTTCAACTTCCGTCTTGCGTCGCTGCATCAGCAGCAGAGAAACGAGATTATGAAGAACGTTTCGGTTCGTGTCAACAAGTTTTTGAAACGTTTCTTATCGATTCGACCTACTCGTCTTACCGACTCAAAGCAAACGGGTCGTGCGGACATCGCACGACCCGTCGACATAAGTCTTGGTGCCGGCTGCAGGACTCGAACCCGCCACCTGATGATTACAAATCAACTGCTCTACCAGATGAGCTAAGCCGGCGAAGCACGGAATTCTACTTCATTTAACGACTTTGAGGTGAGACCTCGCAGGCGATTTCGAATCGTCATCCGCTGCAGTTTGCGCATCCTCTTTCGGCGCGGTGTCTGCGGGTTCCTCGATCTGCCGCGTATCGCGCTCGGCCGATCGCGCGCCCACGGGAGCGCTCGTCAAATCCGAGCCGGAATGCGACTGCTCGACCGGGAACGCCATCCCCTGTCCGTTCTCGCGTGCGTAGATAGCGAGCACGTTCGCGACCTGCACTTCGATCTTGTGTGACTTGCCGGAGAAACGCGCGCTGAACTCGATCCACTCGTTGCCCATCTGCAACTGGCTCGTCGCCTCGAAACTGATGTTCAACACGATCTCGTCGTTGCGGACGAACTGGCGCGGCACGCGCGTAGCCGCATCGACCCGAACGGCGATGTGAGGCGTAAAACCATTGTCCGTGCACCATTCGTACAGTGCGCGCAACAAATACGGCTTGGTGGAAATTTCTTGCATCAACTTTCCTCTGTCGGAATGCGGCCGCGCAAACGCGCGCCGCCGCGTCCCAACGCACTCAAACTATCGACGCATCACCTTTTCGGAAGGCGTCAGCGCTTCAATATAGGCCGGACGGCTGAAAATCCGCTCAGCGTACTTCATCAACGGTGCTGCGTTCTTCGACAGTTCGATGCCGTAGTGATCCAGACGCCACAGCAGCGGCGCAATCGCGACGTCGAGCATCGAGAACTCCTCGCCCAGCATGTACTTGTTCTTCAGGAAGATCGGGGCGAGCTGCGTGAGGCGATCGCGGATCGCGCTGCGCGCCTTCTCGTGATTCTTCTCGGCGGCCTTGCCCTTTTCGTTTTCGAGCGTGCCGACGTGAACGAACAGTTCCTTTTCGAAGTTCAGCAGGAACAGGCGTGCGCGGGCGCGCTGCACCGGATCGGCCGGCATGAGTTGCGGATGCGGGAAACGCTCGTCGATATATTCGTTAATGATATTCGACTCGTACAGGATCAGGTCGCGCTCGACGAGGATCGGGACCTGTCCGTAAGGGTTCATCACCGCGATGTCTTCCGGCTTGTTGAACAGGTCAACGTCGCGAATCTCGAAATCCATGCCCTTTTCGAACAACACCAGCCGGCAGCGCTGGGAGAAGGGGCAAGTAGTGCCGGAATACAGAACCATCATGTTTTTAAAGTTCCTTCAGTAAACTCGAAGGGCCGGCCGCGGCGTTTCCTCGCGGAAAACGCCGTCGCGCCGACCCACGCCTTCGAAGGCGCGCTATTTGATATCTTTCCAGTATGCCGCGTTCAGGCGCCACGCGAGGAAGCTCAAGAACGCCAGGAACAGCAAAACCCAGACGCCGAGCCGCTTGCGCGTCTGCTGCGCGGGTTCCGCCATCCACGACATGTACGAAACGAGATCGGCCACAGTTGAATCATAATCCACGGACGACATGGCACCAGGTGTAACCTGAGTGTAACCGACGAATCTTCGTACCTTTTCGCCCGTCTTTTCGTCCGTATCGGTCTCGAATTTCGCGTCCCGGACGCCTTGGAGCGTCCAAAGCACGTGCGGCATGCCGACGTTTTCGTAGACGCGATTATTCCAGCCGGTCGGCCGCGTCGGATCGTGATAGAAACTCCGCAGGTACGTGTAGAGCCAGTCCCTGCCGCGCGCCCGCGCTTCGACGGACAGATCCGGCGGCGACGCACCGAACCACGCTTTCGCATCTTCCGGGCGCATCGCGATCGACATCGTGTTGCCGACCTTGTCCGTAGTAAAGAGCAGATTCTCTCGAATCTGCTTCTCGCTGATGCCGATATCGGTCAGCCGGTTGTACCGCATCAACGTCGCGCTGTGGCAATTCAGGCAGTAGTTTACAAAAACTTGTGCGCCGTGCTGCAAGGACGCGAGATTGTCCGAACTGTCGGGCGCCCGATCGAGCACCGCTTCTTCCTGCGCGAACGCCGGCGGTGCGCAGAACGAGAGCATCGCCGCACCGATCATCGCTATTGTAGAGAGCCATTTTTTCATCGTATTCGTCTCCGGACGTGCGCTCAGTGAGGTTTGTAGTGCACTCGCTCAGGCGGCGTCTTGAATTTGCCGCGCGGCGTCCAGAAAGGCATGCCGAGGAAGAACGCGAAGTAGATCAGCGCGCAGATCTGCGCGATCAGCGTCGCGGCCGGCGATGGCGGTCGCGTGCCCAGGAAGCCGAGCATCAGGAACGCGAACACGAATATCGCGTAGAAGACCTTGTGAAAGAGCGGCCGATAGCGAATCGACTTCACCGGACTGCGGTCCAGCCAGGGCAGGAAGAACAGCGACACGACCGCCGTGCCCATCACGACGACGCCCCAGAACTTCGACTCCGTCAGCGCCATGAAAATCAGCACGAGCACAGCGAGCACCGGCAGGCCGAGCTTCCATTTCCCGCGCGCCTTGACGAGCGCGAGCACGCCGAGCAGCGCGATCACGATCATCAGCACGATCTTGAACGGATCGGTCGTCGCGCGAAGCATCGCGTAGAACGCGGTGAAGTACCACACCGGCGCGATTTCCGGCGGCGTCTGCAACGGATTGGCCGGCACGAAGTTGTTGGCTTCGAGGAAATAGCCGCCCATTTCCGGCGCGAAAAAGATGATCGCCGCGAAGATCAGCAGGAACACGCACACGCCCATGAAGTCGTGCACCGAGTAGTACGGATGAAACGGAATGCCGTCGAGCGGAATGCCGTTCGCGTCCTTCTTCGCCTTGATCTCGACGCCGTCCGGATTGTTCGAGCCGACTTCGTGCAGCGCGACGAGGTGCGCGACCACGAGTCCGATCAGCACGAGCGGAATCGCGATGACATGGAACGCGAAGAAGCGGTTCAGCGTGACATCGGAGACGACGTAATCGCCGCGAATCCACAGCGACAGATCCGGACCGATGAACGGAATCGCCGAGAACAGGTTGACGATGACCTGCGCGCCCCAGAACGACATCTGCCCCCACGGCAGCAGATAGCCGAAGAACGCTTCGGCCATGAGGCACAGGAAGATCGCGCAACCGAAGATCCACACGAGTTCGCGCGGCTTGCGATACGACCCGTACATCAGCCCGCGGAACATGTGCAGATACACGACGACGAAGAACATCGACGCGCCCGTCGAATGCATGTAGCGAATGAGCCAGCCCCACGGCACCTCGCGCATGATGTACTCGACCGAGGCGAACGCGAGCGTCGCATCGGGCTTGTAGTTCATCGTGAGGAAAATACCGGTGACGATCTGATTCACCAGCACCAGCAACGCGAGCGAGCCGAAGAAGTACCAGAAGTTGAAGTTCTTCGGCGCGTAATACTCGGATACGTGTTTCTTCCAGGTCGAGGTCAGCGGAAACCGGCGATCGATCCAACCGGTCAGGCCCGTTGTCTCTACTTCCTTGTCTGCGGTCGCCATTTACGCCTCTCCCTTTTCGTCCTTGCCGATCACGAGTTGCGTCGCGGAAGTGAACATGAACGGTGGAATGTCCAGGTTCTGCGGCGCGGGCTTGTTCTTGAAGACGCGGCCGGCCATGTCATAGGTCGAGCCGTGGCACGGGCAAAGGAAGCCGCCCGGCCAGTTATCGGGGAGATTGGGTTGGGGACCCTCGGTGAAACGCGGCGTCGGCGTGCAGCCCAGATGCGTGCACACGGCAACCGCCACGAAAATGTTCTTGTGATCCGCGCGCGAACGATACTCGTTGTTGCAGTACTCGGGCAACGGCATCGAGAATTCCATCTTCGACTTCGGGTCGGCTACTTCGTTGTCGGCCTTCTTGACGTCGGCCAGCATTTCGTCGGTGCGATTCACGATCCACACCGGCTTGCCGCGCCAGGCGACGGTCATCATGTCGCCCGGCTTCAGTCCGCTGATATCGACCTCGACAGGCGCGCCCGCCGCCTTGGCCTTCTCCGATGGAGCAAACGAACCTACAAAGGGAACTACGGTTGCCACTGCTCCGAAACCACCTGCTGCGGTCGTCGCAATCAGCCAGGTACGGCGGCCGCCGTCGACGCGTTTTTCATCCTTGTCTCGCATCACACGCCCCACTTCTGAGTTGGATTTATACCGTCACATCAGTTGTTCCGCCGTTAGTGTGCGCGAATGGAGTTGGCATTTACAAGGGCTGACTAGCAAAAATCACTCGAAGTGATTGATGCTTCAGGGTTTTCCCCACGTTTTTCGCGCAACATCGTGAAGCGTTCATTTAAGGCAACCGCAAGCGCAGATAATCGCGCCCACAGCTTAATCGGTCATTAAACCGGATTATCGATATCGATAAAAAGATGCTCGATATCGAATTGCTCGGACAGATGCGCGCCCACGGCCTGCACGCCGTAGCGCTCCGTCGCGTGATGCCCGGCCGCGATGTACGCCACGCCCGATTCCGCCGCGATATGCATGGTTTGCTCCGAGACTTCGCCGCTCAGATACACGTCCGCGCCCGCCGCGATGGCCTCTTCGAAGTAACCTTGTGCGCCGCCCGTGCACCACGCCACGCGGCGCAATTCCTTGTCTGTGTCGCCGAACACGAGCGGCTTCCTGCCGAGCGCGTTCTCGACCATCGCGCTGAAGTGCTCGAGCGGGAGCGGCATGCCGAGCGTCGCGATCCAGCCGAGATCCTGATTCGCGAAGCGCGCGTCCGCGATCAGTCCGAGGCGTGCGCCGATCTGCGCGTTGTTGCCGAGTTCCGGATGCGAGTCGAGCGGAAGATGATAGGCGAAGAGATTGATGTCGTTGGCAATCAGCGTGCGCAATCTTCGATGCTTGCGCCCGGTGATCTGCGGCGCCTCATTGCGCCAGAAGTAGCCGTGATGCACGAGCACCGTGTCCGCGCCCCACTCCAGCGCGGCTTCGAGAAAGGCTTGCGAGGCGGTCACGCCGGTTGCGATCTTCTGCACGCGGCGCGCGCCTTCAACCTGCAGACCGTTCGGGCAATAGTCCTTGAAGCGGCCGATTTCCAGCAGATTGTTCAGATACAATTCGAGTTCGATCCGATCCATGAATTCCTCTATCCCTTCAAATGCTTAGACGCTTCTGGCTATTTTTTGCCCAAGCGGTCACCGTGCTTTTGGCCCTGATGTTCATCATCGCGACCTTGAAGCCGCAGTGGCTTCAACGTCAGGGTCAATTCGGCAAGCAGCTTGCCGAGCCGATCGTCGCGTTGCAGGAAGTGGCGCCGAGCATCGGCTCGCGCCCCGTTCAGTCGTCCTTTTCGGAAGGCGCGCAAAAGGCGATGCCGGCCGTCGTGAACGTGTTCTCCAGCAAGGACGGCAATCTGCCGCCCGACCCGCGCGCGAAAGACCCGCTGTTCCGCTACTTCTTCGGCGACAAGAACAAGCGCAAGAGCGACGAGCCGCCCGCGTCGAATCTCGGCTCCGGTGTCATCGTCAGCTCGGAAGGTTACATTCTAACGAACCAGCATGTCGTCGACGGGGCGGATCAAATCGAAGTCGCGCTCGCCGATGGTCGCACGTCCAGCGCGAAAGTGATCGGCGTCGATCCGGAAACCGACCTCGCCGTGCTGAAGATCAACATGACCAACCTGCCGACCATCACGCTCGGGCGAATGGATCAGACGCGCGTCGGCGATGTCGTGCTCGCGATCGGCAATCCGTTCGGCGTCGGCCAGACGGTCACGATGGGCATCGTCAGCGCGCTCGGGCGCAATCACCTCGGCATCAACACGTTCGAGAACTTCATCCAGACCGACGCCGCCATCAACCCCGGCAATTCGGGCGGTGCGCTGGTCGACGTGAACGGCAACCTGCTGGGCATCAACACGGCGATCTATTCGCGCAGCGGCGGCTCGCTCGGCATCGGCTTCGCGATTCCCGTGTCGACCGCGCGCAGCGTGCTGGAAAGCATCATCACGACGGGCAGCGTGACGCGCGGCTGGATCGGCGTCGAACCGCAGGACGTGACGCCGGAGATCGCCGAATCGTTCGGGCTGGATCAGAAGTCCGGCGCGATTGTCGCGGGCGTGCTGCAGGGCGGCCCGGCGGACAAGGCGGGCATCAAGCCGGGCGATATCCTCGTGTCGATCAACGACGACACGATCACCGACACGACGCGCCTGCTCAACGTCGTCGCGCAGATCAAGCCGGGCACGTCGGTGAAGGTCCATCTGATGCGCAAGAACAAGGAACTGGATCTCAACGTGATGATCGGCAAGCGCCCCGCGCCGCCGCGCGCACCGCAAATGCCGGATGACGATCAAGGCGATCAGGGCGACGAGTAAAACGCGACGTCCGTAAAACGAAAAGGCAGCTTCGATGGCTCGAAGCTGCCTTTTTCTTATCTCGAACACTCGCTCTGGCGCGACAATACGCCGCACTTTACTCCGCCGCCGGCTCCTCGTTCTTGACCTGTTCCTTGCCGACGACGAGCCGCGCCGCGATGATCCCCGCTTCATAAAGAATGACGAGGGGAATCGCGAGAATGAGTTGCGAGAAAACGTCGGGCGGCGTGACGACCGCGGAAATGATGAACGCGCCGACGATCACGTAAGGACGAATCTGCTTGAGCTTTTGAATCGACACGACGCCCATGCGCGCAAGCAGCACGACGACGATCGGCACCTCGAACGTCACGCCGAACGCGATGAACATCGTCAGCACGAAGCTCAGGTAATTGTCGATATCCGTGGTCATCTCCGCGCCGAGCGGCGCGTTGTAGTGCGCCATCACGCGGAAGATGGTCGGGAACACGACGAAGTACGCGAACGCCATGCCGCACAGAAAAAGCGTATAGCTGCTGAAAACGAGCGGCCCGACGAGCTTCTTTTCATGCTGATACAAACCCGGCGCGACGAACGCCCAGACCTGATACAGCACGAAGGGCAGCGCGATCACGAAGGCGACGAGCATCGTGACTTTCATCGGCACGAAGAACGAGCCGGTGACGTCCGTGACGATCATCTTGCCGTCCGCGGGCAGGTTCTGCATCAGCGGACGCGCCAGCAGCTTGAAGATGTCCGGCGCCCAATACACAAGCGCGATGAACACGACGATGACCGATGCGCCCGCGCGGATGATGCGGTCGCGCAATTCGACCAGATGCGAAATGAACGTCTCTTCGACGGGCTCTTCTTTAGTGTGTTGCGGGTCGCTCACGCCGGCCCTCGGTAGAAATCATCGATGAAGGAATCGCGGCACGCTCAGAAGAACTTCGTCTGCCGGCGCAGGGTGGCGGGCGTGTGGCGAGCGACGCGCGCCGCGCCCGATTGAACCCGCGTGCGACGCGAGGTCGTGCGCTTGTACCAGTTGGGAATCGCCGCCTGCTTCACGCGCCAGTTCTTGCGCCGGGTCGACGTCGATGAAGACGTAGCGGCCCAGGGCTTGTCCGACGCGGCGCTGTCCGCTGAATCAGCGCCGCCAGCGATGCTCGGCGCGACCGACGTGCCGTCTTTCCAGGCATCGTTCAGCTCGGATTCGTGGCGCTTCAGCGTGTCGTGAATCGTCGATTCGACATTCGACGCCGCGTTTTCGAACTCGGTCCGCATTTTCTTCAGCTCATCGAGTTCCATCTCGCGCGCGACTTCCGATTTGACGTCGTTGATATAGCGCTGCGCGCGCCCGAAGAGCGCCCCCGCCGTACGTGCGACGCCGGGCAGGCGCTCCGGCCCGAGGACCACCAGCGCCACGACGCCGATGACCGCCATTTTGGTCAGACCGAGATCGAGCATTGAACGAAAAGTGGAGAGTTACCGTCGGCAGACGGATCAGCGATAGTCGCCCGAGCGCGACTTGTCTTTCGCCTCGACGTCCACGGCGCCGTTACGCGGCAGTTCGCGCTGATCGGCCGAATTCGCCGGCGTGTCGCCCTCGCGCATGCCTTCCTTGAAGCCCTTCACCGCGCCGCCCAGATCGCCGCCGATATTGCGCAGCTTCTTCGTGCCGAACACGAGCGCTACGATCAGCAGAACGATCAACCAATGCCAAATGCTTAACGAACCCATGAATGAAAACTCTCCGTGATTCCGCCCCGATTTGGGTACCGATGACGGAAGATCGGCCTGGCGGCCCCGGCCGAGGCACGTCGCCTCGGCTCAACTATCGATTTTGCTCGCCCAATATTTCATTGGAAAGGAGAATGCAAACAAAGATTGCAGCATTACCCCATTCGGCGCCACGGGCGCTCGCCGGCCAGCAAATGCGCGTGGATGTGATACACCTCTTGCCCGCCGCCCGGACCGGTATTGATTACCGTTCGAAAGCCGGTGTCGCCTCCCGTGTAGGAGACACCCAGATCTTTCGCCAACCGTCCGACGAGACTCACCATTCTACCAAGTAGCGGACTGTCACTTTCTGTGCAGTGGGAAAGTGTTTCAATATGTTTGCGCGGAATGACCAGCACGTGCACCGGCGCGGCAGGATTGATGTCGTTGAAGGCGACGAACTCATCGTCCTCATAGACCTTCGTGCTCGGCAGTTGCCCGGAAGCGATCTTGCAGAAAATGCAGTTGTCTTGACTCATTGAGTTGCCGGATTTCGTTGACGGATGTGATCAAAACCACGCGCGCGGTTCGATCGGCTTGTTCTCGTAGAGAAACAGCCAGCCTTTGATGATGCGATAAAGCGTCCAGATGCTGACCGCACCGAGAATCAGAAAGCCGATGCCGATCCAGATCGTCGCGAAACCGATCACGTGGCCCAGCACCGCCCACCAGAAGGTGCGGATCTGCCAGGTGAAGTGATCTTCGTACGGCGTGCCCGCCGCATCGCCGCGCTTGATGTAGTTGAGGATGATCGCGACCAGTCCCGTGAGACCGCCGGTCAGCCAATAGACGGCGTACAAGCCGTACAGAACATGCGTGAACGTGCGCATGTTGCGCAGGCGTTCGGGATCGTTCGCGTTCTGAACGACGGGCGGCGGATAGGGTTCATATTGCCGGTTCATTCGTGCCCTCCTTCGCTGATGCCAGACGCTCGTCAGCCGCCGTTCTGCTCACGCTCGCGCGACTTGCGCAGCGCCTTTTCCTCGATTCCCGACAGACCTTCGCGACGTTCCAGTTCCGCGACCACGTCGGCGGGGCTCAGATCGAAATGGGACAGCATGACGAGACAATGAAACCACAGATCGGCGACTTCGCCGACGAGCGCCTTCGGCGCGCCGCCATGACGGGCGTCCTTCGCGGCAAGCACGACTTCCGTCGCTTCCTCGCCGATCTTCTTCAGGACCGCATCGTCGCCCTTGTGAAAGAGTCGGGAAACGTAGGATTGTTCCGGATCGCCGCCCTTGCGACTGTCGATGACCGAGGCGAGGCGCAGCAGCGTGTCCAGCGTATTGGCTTGCGTCATTTGTAGATGCTTTCTGGGTCTTTCAGGACCGGCTCGACGGCGACCCACTCGCCGTTCTCCGCCGTGCCTTCGAATTTCTGGAAAAAACAGGAATGGCGGCCGGTGTGGCACGCGATGCCCGAAACCTGCTCGACCTTGAGCAGCACGACGTCTTCGTCGCAATCGAGGCGCACGTCGTGAACGTGCTGAACGTGGCCCGACTCTTCTCCCTTGAACCACAGGCGCTGCCGCGAGCGCGAGAAATACACCGCGCGCTTCAGTTCGATGGTCTTTGCGAGCGCCTCGCGATTCATCCACGCGAACATGAGCACGTCGTTGGTCGATGCTTCCTGCGCGATCACCGGCACGAGGCCGTTCGCGTCCCACTTGACTTTGTCGAGCCAGATCATCTGATCGCTCACGGTTTCAAGTCCTCACCGAAATGCCGTGATCGGCCATGAAGCGCTTCGCTTCGCCGACGGTGTGCTCGCCGTAGTGGAAGATGCTCGCGGCAAGCACCGCGTCCGCGTGACCTTCGACGATGCCATCCGCCAGATGCTGCAACGATCCGACGCCGCCCGACGCGATCACCGGCACCGGCACCGCGTCCGACACGGCGCGCGTCAACGCGAGATCGAAGCCGGCTTTGGTGCCGTCACGATCCATGCTGGTGAGCAGGATTTCGCCCGCGCCGAATTCGGCCATCTTGCGCGCCCATTCGATCGCGTCGATGCCCGTCGCCTTGCGGCCGCCGTGCGTGAAGACTTCCCAGCGCGGCGTTTCGCCTTCGGCCGACACGCGTTTCGCATCGATCGCGACGACGATGCACTGCGAGCCGTGCTTGTCCGACGCGTCGCGCACGAGTTGCGGATTCGCGACCGCCGACGAATTCATGCTGATCTTGTCCGCGCCCGCGTTGAGCAGACGCCGCACGTCTTCGACCGCGCGCACGCCGCCGCCGACCGTCAGCGGAATGAACACCTGCGACGCCACCGATTCGATGATCGGCAGAATGAGATCGCGTTGATCGGAAGTCGCGGTGATATCGAGGAACGTGAGTTCGTCGGCGCCCTGATCGTCGTAACGCCGCGCGATTTCGACGGGATCGCCCGCGTCGCGCAGTTCGACGAAATTGACGCCCTTCACGACGCGGCCGGCGGTTACGTCGAGACAGGGAATGATGCGTTTTGCGAGAGCCATGTTCTTGCCACTTACGGAGTAAGGGCGGCGCCGCGGCCGCCCGGAGTGCTGCTCAGATGTGCTCGCGCGCGGGCGTATCAGGCGCCGTCGGCCTCGCGCAGCGCGTCGGCGCGGGTCTGGGCGGCCTTGAAATCGAGATCGCCGGAGTAGATCGCGCGGCCGCAGATCACGCCTTCGATGCCTTCGTCCTCGACTTCGCAGAGCGATTCGATGTCCGCGATGCTCGACAGCCCGCCGCTCGCAATCACCGGAATCTTCACCGCCCGCGCGAGACGCACGGTTGCTTCGAGGTTGAGGCCCTGAAGCATGCCGTCACGGCCGATGTCCGTGTAGATGATCGATTCGCAGCCGTAGTCTTCGAACTTGCGGCCGAGATCGACGACCTCGTGACCCGTGAGCTTGCTCCAGCCGTCCGTCGCGACCTTGCCGTCCTTCGCGTCCAGCCCGACGATGATGTGTCCCCCGAACGCGCTGCACGCGTCCTGCAAGAAGCCCGGATTCTTCACCGCCGCCGTGCCGATGATGATGTACGACAGGCCGTCGTCCAGATAGCGCTCGATGGTTTCCAGATCGCGGATGCCGCCGCCCAACTGCACGGGAATCTCGCTGCCGACTTCATCGAGGATGGCGCGGATCGCGTCGCCGTTTCTGGGCTTGCCGGCGAACGCGCCGTTCAGATCGACCAGATGCAATCGCCGTGCGCCGCGATCGACCCAATGTCGGGCCATGGCCGCCGGATCCTCTGAAAAAATGGTCGCCTGGTCCATATCGCCCTGCTTGAGGCGCACGCACTGACCGTCCTTAAGATCGATGGCCGGAATGAGCAGCATAGGTATCGCGTATTTTCTGGGTGAAGTTGATCAAAACGGCGCGCGTGCGGTCTTTCGTGCCTGTGCCGCGGGCCGTCTCGCTAGTGTAGTACAAGTCTTGCAACGGTCATGCGCCCGTAGTAATAGGCGAAAACGCTAGCGGGCACGGTATTTCACGGGTTCCAGTGCACGAAATTGCGATAGAGACGCAATCCTGCGTCCGCGCTCTTTTCGGGGTGGAATTGGGTGGCGAAGATATTGTCGCGCGCAACCGCCGACGTGAACGCGCTGCCGTACACGGTTTCGCCGGATGTGTGAGCCGGATTGTCCGGCACCACGTAGTAGCTGTGGACGAAGTAGAAGAACGCGCCGTCCGCGACGCCGTCCCAGACCGGATGCGCCTGTGTCTGACGCACGCGATTCCAGCCCATTTGCGGCACCTTGAAGCGCGAGCCGTCGTCCTGCAGCAGACCGTCGAGCTGGAAGCGCACGACCTTGCCGGGCAGAAGACCGAGGCCCTTCGTGTCGCCTTCCTCGCTCCAGTCGAAGAGCATCTGCTCGCCGACGCACACGCCGAGCATCGGCTTTTCGCGCGCCGCCTGCATCACCGCTTCCTGCAAACCGGATTCGGCGAGATGCCCCATGCAGTCGCGCATCGCGCCCTGGCCCGGCAGCACGACGCGATCCGCCGCGTGAATGCCTTGCGGCTGATCGACGATCGCCACGTTCGCTTCGGGTGCAGCCTTCTTCAGCGCCTGGTAGACCGAGCGCAGGTTGCCCATTCCGTAATCAACAATCGCAATCGAAGTATTCATTTCAAAGATGGCATCAAGGCCTTCAACCCGTCGACGATGAACTCCACCGCCAATGCGGACAACATCAAACCCATGAGACGCGTGCCGATGTTGATTCCCGTGCGCCCGACGACGCGCGCGATCGGCTCGGCGAGATTCAGCGCGCCGAAGCACAGCCCCGCGATGATCGCGCCCAGCACGACGAGCCCGAAGCGGTCGTACCAGTGTTGCGCATTCGCAGCATAGACGATCACCGTGCTGATCGAGCCGGGACCGGTGAGCAGCGGAATCGCGAGCGGCACGACCGCGATGCTATTGCGCTCCTCGGCTTCCATGCGTTCTTCCGGCGTCGAACGCGCATTGCCGACCTGCGCGTTCAACATGCTGATCGCCATGAGCAGCATGATGATGCCGCCGCCCACTTCGAACGACCCGACCGAAATCCCGAAGAACGCGATGATCTGCTGGCCGAGCAGCGCCGTCACCGCGATCACGCAGAAGACTGAAATCGAAGCGACGCGAATCGTGTTGCGTCTTTCGAGATCGGATTGCTGCGAGGTCAGGCTGAGAAAAAACGGTATCGCGCCGATCGGGTTGATCAGCGCGAGCAATGAGATAAACGACTTGAACAAATCCATCTTTTTTCCGGCGCAGCAACGCGCCGAACCGGTCAGTCGGCTTAGAGACTGCCTTTGGTCGACGGAATCTGCCCCGCCGCGCGCTCGTCGACTTCGCACGCCATGCGCAGCGCGCGGCCGAACGCCTTGAACACGGTTTCGACCTGATGATGCGCGTTGATGCCGCGCAGGTTGTCGATATGCAGCGTCACGCCGGCGTGATTCACGAATCCGCGGAAGAATTCGATGGTCAGATCGACGTCGAACGTGCCGATGCGCGCGCGCGTGAACGGCACATGGAACTCGAGCCCCGGACGCCCCGAAAAATCGACGACGACGCGCGACAGCGCTTCGTCGAGCGGTACGTACGAATGCCCGTAACGGCGAATGCCCTTGCGGTCGCCGATGGCCTTCGCGATGGCCATTCCGAGCGTGATGCCGGTGTCTTCTACCGTATGGTGATCGTCGATATGGAGGTCGCCATGCGCTTCGATGTCGAGATCGATGAGCCCGTGACGGGCAATCTGGTCGAGCATGTGATCGAGGAACGGGACGCCGGTGGCGAGCTTCTGCTTGCCGGTGCCGTCCAGATCGAGCTTCACACGGATCTGCGTTTCGCTGGTGTTGCGAACGACTTCCGCAATACGCATGGTGATTCCTTGAGACTTAATCGAGAGTGGGGAGCTTCTTGAGCGCGGCGATCATTTGCGCGTTTTCTTCCGCAGAGCCGACCGTCAAACGCACGCAGTTAGCCAGCAATGGGTGCATTTTACCCACGTTTTTTACCAAAACCCGCGAAGTCAGAAGGGTTTCGAAAGCAACGGCGGCGTCCGGAACGCGCACGAGCAGGAAATTGCCCGCGCTCGGGAATACCGTCATGCCGGGCAGCGCCGCCACTTCGCGTGCGAGTTTCGTGCGTTGCGCGCGCAGTTCGGCCGCTTGAGCGTCGAGCACGTCGAGGTGATCGAGCAGGAAATCGGCCGTGGCCTGCGTCAGCACGTTGATGTTGTACGGCGGGCGCACCTTGTCGAACTGCGTGATCCACGAGGGCCGGCCCGCCATGTAGCCGAGACGGATGCCCGCGAGCCCGAGCTTCGAGACAGTCCGCATCACGACGACGTTGTCGAACTCCGCCGCGCGCGGCATCCAGCTTTTTTCGGCGAACGGCTGATACGCCTCGTCGATCACGACGAGACTCTTCTTCGACGCGGCGATCACGCGTTCGATGTCGGCGTCGTCGTAGAGCGTGCCGGTCGGGTTGTTCGGATACGCCAGATAGACGAGCGCCGGCGCGTGCTCATCGATGGCGGCGACGAGCGCGTCGGCGTCGAGCGTGAAGTCGGCCTTCAGCGGCACACCGATGAACTCGAGATGCGCGAATTTCGCCGACATTTCGTACATCACGAAGCCCGGCACCGGCGCGACGACCTTCGCGCCCGGCTTCGAGCACGCGACCGACATCATGCTGATGAGCTCGTCCGAACCGTTGCCGAGCAGCACGTCGCAGGCGTCGGGCACGTTCATGGTGCGCTTGATCTTGGCGAGCAATTCCGCCGGACGCGGCGCGGGATAACGGTTCAGCGCGACGCCCGCGAGATGCTCGCCCAATGCTTTGGCGAGGTCGACGGGCAGCGTGTAGGGATTTTCCATCGCGTCGAGCTTGATGAGGCCCGTGGCATCGGGCACGGGATAGCTCGTCATCGCGAGGACGTCGGGTCGGATGATGTCTTGTGATGTCGTCATGTTTTCCCGGCGTCTCTCTCGCCGGTTCGGGTGGCGGCTCTCAGGCCGCCTCGTTCATTCGGGCCGGTTTTCGCTTCAGCCGACTTTTTTCATCCGGTATTCGGCGCTCTTCGCGTGCGCCTGCAGGCCTTCGCCGTACGCCAGTTCCGCCGCGATTTCGCCGAGCGTCTGCGCGCCGTCCGCGCTCACTTCGATCACGCTCGAACGCTTCATGAAGTCGTAGACGCCGAGCGGCGACGAGAAGCGCGCGGTGCGCGACGTCGGCAATACGTGGTTCGGGCCCGCGCAGTAATCGCCGAGGCTTTCGCTCGTGTAGCGGCCGAGGAACATCGCGCCTGCGTTGTGAATTTGCGCGGCCCACTGATGCGGATCGAGCGCGGAAATCTCAAGATGCTCCGGCGCGATATCGTTGGCGATCGCGCACGCCTCGGCCATGTCCTTCACCTTGATGAGCGCGCCGCGATCTTCGAGCGAGCGCTGGATGACGTCGCGACGCGGCATCGCCGGCAGCAGTTCGACGATCGCGTCTTCCACGCGCTGGATGAAGTCATCGTCCGGGCACAGCAGAATGGATTGCGCGAGTTCGTCGTGCTCGGCCTGCGAGAAGAGGTCCATCGCGACCCAGCGCGGATCGGTGGTGGCGTCGCAGATCACGAGAATTTCGGACGGCCCCGCGATCATGTCGATGCCGACCGTGCCGAACACGCGCCGCTTCGCCGACGCGACATACGCGTTACCCGGACCGCAAATCTTGTCGACGGCAGGCACGCTTTGCGTGCCGTACGCGAGCGCGGCCACCGCTTGCGCGCCGCCGATCGTGAACACGCGATCCACGCCGCCGAGCAGCGCCGCCGCGAGCACCAGCGGATTCTTCACGCCATCGGGCGTCGGCACGACCATCACGATTTCCTTCACGCCCGCCACGCGCGCCGGAATCGCGTTCATCAGCACGGACGACGGATACGCCGCCTTGCCGCCCGGCACATAGATGCCCGCGCGATCGAGCGGCGTGACCTTCTGGCCGAGCACGGTGCCGTCGGCTTCGGTGTAGTGCCAGCTATGGCTGCCGCACTCGATGCGCTGCTTCTCGTGATAGCCGCGCACGCGCGCCGCCGCCGCTTCGAGCGCCGCGCGGCGCTTCGGTTCGAGCCCTTCGAGCGCGGCTTCCATCTCCGAGAGCGGTAGTTCGAGCGCCGCGACGCTGTCCGCCTTCAGACGATCGAACTTGTTGGTGTATTCGAGCACGGCTTCGTCGCCGCGCGCCTTCACGTCCGCGAGAATCTGCGCGACCGAGCGCTCGATCGCCTCATCCTCGCTCGCTTCGAACGCGAGGACCGCACGCAGCGCCTTCTGGAAACCGTCGGCGCTGGAATCGAGTTTGCGAATCTTGATAGACATGCTGGTTTTCCGTTTTGCTGTTGGCGCGCCGCGTCGTGCGGCCCGCCTAATTTCCCTTGCTGACCGTCGCGCGCTCGAACGCGTCGAGGAACGGCTTGAGCGCCGCGCGCTTCAGCTTCAGCGCCGCCTGATTCACGACGAGGCGCGAGGAAATCTGCATGATCTCTTCGACTTCGACGAGATTGTTCGCCCGCAGCGTGCCGCCCGAGCTGACCAGATCGACGATCGCATCGGCCAGGCCGACGAGCGGCGCGAGTTCCATCGATCCGTACAGCTTGATCAGATCGACGTGCACGCCCTTCGCCGCGAAATGCTGACGCGCGGTTTCCGTGTACTTCGTCGCGACCTTCAGACGCGCGCCCTGGCGCACCGCGCTCGCATAGTCGAACCCGTTCTTCACGGCCACCGACATACGGCAGCGCGCGATATCGAGATCGACCGGCTGATACAGGCCGCTGCCGCCGTGCTCGATCAGCACGTCCTTACCCGCGACGCCGAAATCGGCCGCGCCGTACTCGACGTAAGTCGGCACATCGGTCGCGCGCACGATGATCACGCGCAGATTCGGATTCGTCGTCGGAAGGATCAGTTTGCGCGAGCTTTCCGGATCTTCGGCCACCTGCACGCCCGCGGCGGCGAGCAGCGGCAGCGTCTCCTCGAAGATACGCCCTTTCGACAACGCGAGCGTGAGGGGCGCGCTCGGCTGCACCGACGACGACGTCTGCGGCAGCGAACTCATTGCTCGCTCCCGCTGCCCTTGATGCGGCGCACGTTCGCGCCGACCGCCGTCAGCTTCGATTCCATGCGGTCGTAGCCGCGATCCAGATGGTAGATGCGGTCGATCAGCGTTTCGCCGTCCGCGCACATCGCCGCGATCACGAGACTCGCCGACGCGCGCAGATCGGTCGCCATGACCTTCGCGCCGGACAGCTTCTCGACGCCGGCGATGAGCGCCGTGTTGCCGTCGATGGTGATGCTCGCGCCCAGACGATTCAGCTCCTGAACGTGCATGAAGCGGTTCTCGAAGATCGTCTCGACGACTTGCGAGGTGCCCTTCGCGATCGTGTTGAGCGCCATGAACTGCGCCTGCATGTCGGTCGGGAACGCGGGGTATTCGGACGTGCGGATATTCACCGCCTCGGCGCGCTTGCCCATACGCACGCGCATCCAGTCGTCGCCTTCCTCGATCGTCACGCCGGCTTCGCGCAGCTTCGCCGTCACGGCGTCGAGCAGATGCGAGCTCACGCGACGCAGCGTGACGTCGCCGCCCGCGGCCGCGACCGCGCACAGGAACGTGCCCGCTTCAATGCGGTCCGGCACGACGTCGTGCTTCGCGCCGTGCAGCTTGTCGACGCCCTGAATCACGAGACGGTCGGTGCCGATGCCGTCGATCTTCGCGCCCATCTTCACGAGCAGATGCGCGAGGTCGCTCACTTCGGGTTCGCGCGCGGCGTTCTCGATGACCGTCTCGCCGTCGGCCAGCACCGCCGCCATCAGCAGGTTCTCGGTGCCGGTGACGGTGATCATGTCGGTGATGATGCGCGCGCCCTTCAGACGCTTCGCGCGCGCTTCGATGAAGCCGTGCTCGATGTTGATCTCGGCGCCCATCGCCTGCAGGCCCTTGATGTGCTGATCGACCGGACGCGCGCCGATCGCGCAGCCGCCGGGCAGCGACACCTTCGCTTCGCCGAAGCGCGCGACGAGCGGACCGAGCACGAGAATCGACGCGCGCATCGTCTTGACCATTTCGTACGGCGCGACGAGCTTGTCGACCTTCGACGCGTTGAGGTTCACGCGCCCGTCGCCGGACACTTCGGACTGCACGCCCATCTGGCGCAACAGCTTGACCATCGTGCGAACGTCCTGAAGATTCGGCACGTTCGACAGATGGACGTCGTCGGCGGTGAGAAGGCTTGCGCAAAGAATCGGCAGCGCCGCGTTCTTCGCACCCGAAACGGTGATTTCGCCGGAGAGCTTCGCGCCTCCCGTGATGACCAGTTTATCCATGGCTTGTCCTTCGACCGAGCTGCCTGCGGTGCCCTTTTCAGCGCCGCCGTTGTCTTGAATGAATCGCACTCTTTACTGCCTTTGTCTTTCCGGTGATGCCGGTGTTACGTGTGTTGAGTCGTATGACCTGATTTGGCTTCGCCGGGTGGACTCAGGCCGATTTCCACTCGTCGGGGGTCAGGGTCTTCATGCTGAGTGCATGAATCTCCTGTTTCATGCGCTCGCCGAGCGCCGCATAAACCAGTTGATGACGCGCGATCAGCCGCTTGCCGACGAACGCGTCGCTCACGATGGTCGCGAAAAAATGCTGGCCGTCGCCCTCCACTTCCAAATGCTGGCAAGCGAGGCCTTTGGCGATGTAATCCTTCACCTGCTCCGGAGTCGGCAACATGGTGGAAGTCTCCTTGAGAATTAGTGACGCAGCTTGTAGCCGCTCGCGAGCAGTCGCACGGCGATCAACGCCAGCACGGCCAAAAATCCGCCGACGATGCCGAGGCTCATCAACGGATTCACGTCGGACAGGCCGAAGAAGCCATAGCGAAAGCCGTCGATCATGTAGAAGAACGGGTTCAGATGCGACACCGCGCGCCACACGGGCGGCAGCGTATGTGTCGAGTAGAACACGCCTGAAAGAAACGTGAGCGGCATGATGAGGAAGTTCTGGAACGCGGCCAGCTGGTCGAACTTGTCGGCCCAGATGCCCGCGATCAGACCCAGCGTGCCGAGAATGCCCGAACCGAGGATCGCGAACGCAATGATGTAGAGCGGCGCGGAAAACGACATCGGGATGAACCATATCGTCACGACGAACACGCCGAAGCCGACGCACAGGCCGCGCACGACCGACGCCAGCACATACGCAAAGAACATCTCCCAATGCGCGATCGGCGGCAGCAGCACGAACACCAGATTGCCGGTGATCTTCGACTGGATCAGCGACGACGAACTGTTCGCGAACGCGTTCTGCAGCACGCTCATCATCACGAGGCCGGGCACGAGAAAACTCGTATAACCGACGCCGGGATACACCTCGACGCGGCCGGAAAGCGCATGACCGAAGATCGTCAGGTACAGAAGCGCCGTCACGATCGGCGCGAGGACCGTCTGAAACGAAACCTTCCAGAAGCGCAGCAGCTCCTTGTAGAACAACGTCTGGAAGCCGCTCATGAAAGTCCCTCGACCACTTCCGGCTCGTTCATCACCTGCACGAACACGTCTTCCAGATCCGCCTTGCGCACTTCGATTTCATCGAACGTGCAGCCGGCCGCGCGGCATTTCGCGAGAATCGGCTCGACGTCGTCATAGCTCGCGAGACGCAGCAGATGTTGCGCGCCCATCACCGCGTGCGGATCGACTTCGAGCGCGCGCAAGTCCGCCGGCAACGCGCCGTTCGACAGACGCAGATACAGTTGCATGCCCGAAAAGCGCTGCAGCAGCGTGCTCGTGCGTTCGAGGGCGACGACTTCGCCGCGACGAAGCATCGCGAGCCGATGACACAGCGACTCGGCTTCTTCGAGATAGTGCGTCGTCAGGACGATCGTGTGGCCCTCGCGATTCAGGCGCGAGATGAATTTCCAGAGTGTCTGACGCAGTTCGACATCGACGCCGGCGGTGGGCTCGTCGAGCACGATCACCGGCGGCCGATGCACGAGCGCCTGCGCCACGAGCACGCGGCGCTTCATCCCGCCCGAGAGGGCGCGCGTGTTGACGTCGGCTTTCTCGGTGAGATCGAGATTGGCCATGACCTCGTCGATCCAGTCGTCGTTGTTGCGCAAGCCGAAATAGCCCGACTGGATGCGCAACGACTCGCGCACGGTGAAGAATGGATCGAACACCAGTTCCTGCGGCACGACGCCGAGCGCACGGCGCGCGGCCCGGAAGTCGCTGACGACATCGTGGCCACGCACGGAGATCGTGCCGCTATCGGCGCGCGCCAGACCGGCCAGAATGCTGATCAACGTGGTTTTGCCCGCACCGTTGGGGCCGAGCAAGCCGAAGAACTCGCCCTCTTCCACCGTGAGGCTCACGCCTTTGAGCGCCTGGAGATCCTTGTAGCGCTTCCTGACGTTTCGGATTTCTATGGCTGACATGGACAGTGCGCGCGCCTCGTGCGGCCGCGCCTCGATTGTGCGGACTTTCGCCTGACGTTCCCTTCCTCAGACAAAAAGGGCCGGGAGCGGCTGCGAAAAAAACGTTTGATTATAGGGCAAAGCCGTTGGAGCCGACTTCGGAGCGATCCTGATTGCGGCGACGCAGCGCCGCCGCTTCTGCGCGGAGTCAGAACAGGATCAATGTCGGAACGAGAGGAGCGTATCGACGCCATAGGCTCGCGCAAGACTGACGAGCCCGGAAGGAAGATTGACGACGCCGAGCGCGGCGCCGCGCGCGGTGGCTGCGCGCTGCCATGCGAGCAGCACGGCGAGCGCGGAAGAATCGAACTGCGTGAGCGGCGCGCAATCGACTTCGGTCGCGCCCGCAGCGATGCGCGACAGACCCGCTTCGAGCGCGGCCTTCGCGCTCTCGTGGGTCAGCGTCGCGGCCGTCTGAAAACGGCCGCCTGTGGCTGGCGTGCTCACGATGCCTTGCCGCTCGCGAGTTGCTCGTTACGCTGCGTCAGGAACTGCAGCAAGCCGCTCACGCCATTGCGCGAAATCTGCTCGTTGAATTGCTGCTGATACGCCTGGATCAGCCACGCGCCGAGCACGTTGATGTCGTACACGCGCCAGCCTTGCGCCGTCTTGTACAGGCGATAGTCGAGCTCGACCGGCGAGCCGTTGTTCATCACGACCGAGCGGACAACGACGTCGGTGTCGTCCGGATTGGCGCGGAACGGCTTGTATTGAACCGTCTGGTCGCGCACTTGCGCGAGCGCGCCGGAATACGTGCGGATCAGGAGCATCTTGAACTGCTCGACGATCTGCTTCTGCTGTTCGGGCGTCGCCGAATTCCAGTTGCGGCCCATCACGAGACGCGTCGTGCGCGTGAAATCCGTGTACGGCAGGATCTTTTGATTGACGAGCTCGGTGATCTTGTTGATGTCGCCCGAGCGGATCTTCGAGTCCGACTTGATTTCGTCGAGGACTTGTTGCGTGACCGTCTTGATCATCGTGTCGGGCGAGCTCGTATCGACGCTTTGCGCCGACGCTGTGCCACAAAACGCGACGAACATCGCGAAGATGGGAAGAAGCAAGAATTTTTTCATCACGGACCCTGCAAAAGTAGATGCTCCGGTTTGAGCGCGCCGCCCGATTCGAGTTCAGGCGACGCGGCATCCAAAGCGTAAGAAATATCGTTAGATATGTTACCGCGCGTTAGCGACAGGCCGCTCAACGCAAGCGGAATGAAGGGAAACCCGGCGGCGCGCGCGGCGGAACATACTGGTTGCCCGGCACGGTGTTGGCGCTACCGCTCGCCGGTGCGGGTGCCGCCGCCGTACCCGAAGCCGCCGATGCGGCCGCGGCAGGCGCCGCCGTCGCCGATGCGCCTTCCGTGCCTTCATCGCCGTAATTCGGCAGCGGCGCTTCGCCGTAGTCCGGCATGCTGCCGTCGCCGCCCGAAATCAGATACTGACGACGCTGCAAGTATGCGTTTCGGACGAACGAATACTTGTCGAGCGCGGCATCGGCGAGCACGTCGGTCGCCCCCAGAAGATTCGCGCGCACGTTGACGAGGTTCACGCCATAGAGCGCCCAGCTCACCGAATCCGGGCTCACGTAGGTGAGCGGATTGCCGAAATAGTCGACCACGAGTCCGGCGGAATCTCGCACCGTGCTCGGCCCGAGCAGCGGCAGCACCACGTACGGACCGGACGGCACGCCATAGTGGCCGAGCGTCAGCCCGAAATCGCCGGAATGCTTCGGCAGCCGCGCGATGGTCGCGACGTCGAACAGGCCGCCGACGCCGAACAGCGTGTTGATCGCGACGCGCATGATGTCCGACACGCCGTCCGCAATTTTCAGTTGCGCCAGATTGTTCGCGGCGATGTACACGTCGCCGATATTCGAGAAGAAGTTGGTCACGCTGTTGCGCACCGGCTCCGGTACGAGCCACACGTAACCCTTCGCCACCGGCTTCACCGCGTACTGATCAACAGTGTCGTTGATCGTGAACATCGTCCGGTTATAGCTCTCGAATGGGTCCCCTTTGGTCGGCGTCGTCACCGTCGCGCAACCGGTGAGCGCAACGACGCCCGCCACCATGATTGCGCGCCGCATCCCAATCGCCTGCATGTTCTTCTCCTTATTGAGCGGCGGCCGATGCGGCGCTCGCACCTGCCGCACCTGCCGCGCCCGCCGCACCCGATGCGCCCATCGCGCTCGCCGCGCCCGGGAAAGCCGGCGCGGGTGCGGGCTCGGGCACAGCCGGCGCCCCCGACGATTTCGAGGCGCCCGAATCCGCCGCCTTGTTGTAGAGGAACTGGCCGATCAGGTTTTCGAGCACCACGGCCGATTGCGTCATCGTGATGGTGTCGCCGTTCTTGAGCATCTGATCGTCGCCGCCCGGCTCGAGGCCGATGTATTGCTCGCCGAGCAAGCCGGAAGTCAGGATCTTCGCGGACGAATCCTTCGGAAACTGATACTGCTTGTCGATATCGATCGTTACCACGGCCTGATACGTGTTCGCATCGAAGCCGATGCTGCCGACGCGCCCGACCGTCACGCCCGCGCTCTTCACGGGCGCGCGCGCCTTCAGTCCGCCGATGTTGTCGAACTTCAGTTTCACCGCGTAGGTTTGCTGGAACGACAGGGAGCTCATGTTGCCCGCCTTCAGCGCGAGAAAGAGCAGCGCCACGAAACCGAGCACCACGAAGAGGCCGACCCAAAAGTCGAGAGCAGTCTTTTTCATCGTCTTCCCAAAGAGAATCTTTTCGCAGATGGCGCGTGACGGTCTGTGCCCTTCACAACGCCTGCGCCTCGTGCGGCGCCTGCGCTTGGTTCATTAGCTGAACATCAGTGCGGTGAGCAGGAAATCGAGCCCGAGCACGGCGAGCGACGCATATACGACCGTTTTCGTCGTCGCGCGCGACACGCCTTCGGGCGTTGGCCGTGCTTCGTAGCCCTGGAACAACGCGATGAACGTCACCGCGAAGCCGAACACGATGCTCTTGATGACGCCGTTCCCGACATCACGCCACACGTCCACGCCGCCTTGCATCTGCGACCAGAACGCGCCCGGATCGACGCCGATCAGCATCACGCCGACGACATAGCCGCCGATGATGCCGACCGCGCTGAAAATGGCCGCCAGCACCGGCATGGCGACGATGCCCGCCCACATGCGCGGCGCGACGACCACCTTGAGCGGATCGACCGCCATCATTTCCATTGCGGTGAGTTGCTCGCCGGCTTTCATCAAGCCGATTTCGGCGGTCAGCGACGTGCCCGCGCGCCCCGCGAACAGTAGCGCCGTGACGACCGGCCCGAGCTCGCGCACGAGCGAGAGCGCCACCAGAAGCCCGAGCGCCTGTTCCGAACCGTAGCGGCTCAGCGTGTAATAGCCCTGCAAGCCGAGCACGAAGCCGACGAACAAACCCGACACCGCGATGATGACGAGCGAATAATTGCCGACGAAGTGGATCTGTTTCGTGACGAGGCGCGGGCGGCGCAACAGCGGAAAAAATTCGACCACGAGGCGCAGGAACATGCGCGTTGCGTAGCCTGCGGTGCCGAAACCGTCGAGCACCCAGCGTCCGAGCGCGCTGATCATGCCTGCCCTCCGATGCCGAAATCTGCGGCGAGCGGCGTGCTCGCATAGTGGAACTTGAATGGGCCGTCGGGCGTGCCGTCGATGAACTGGCGCACGGTCGGATCCTGCGATGCGCGCAGTTGCGCCGGCGTGCCTTCGGCGTGAATGCCGCCGTTCGCGATGAAATACACGTAGTCCGCGATCGCGAAGGATTCCGGTACGTCGTGCGTAACGAGAATGGACGTTGCGCCGAGCGCGTCGTTGATCGTGCGGATGAGTTGCGCCGTGATGCCGAGCGAAATGGGATCGAGGCCGGCGAACGGCTCGTCGTACATCATCAACTGGGGATCGAGCGCGATTGCGCGGGCGAGCGCCACGCGGCGCGCCATGCCGCCCGAAATCTCCGACGGCGCGAGATCGCGCGCGCCGCGCAGGCCGACCGCGTTCAGCTTCATCAGCACGAGATCGCGGATCAGCGCTTCCGGAAGGTCCGTGTGTTCGCGCAGCGGGAACGCGACGTTCTCGAACACCGTCTGGTCGGTGAACAACGCGCCGAACTGGAACAGCATGCCCATCTTCCGGCGCAGCGCGTACAGACCGTCGCGCGTCTGGGCACCGACGTCCTGTCCGTCGAACATGACTTTGCCGCGACTCGCCTTCACGAGACCGCCGACCAGACGCAAGGTCGTGGTTTTGCCGCAGCCTGAGCCGCCCATGACCGCGACCACCTGCCCACGCGTGAATCGCATGTTCAGGTTCGACAGGACGAGCCGGTCGCCGTAGCCGAAGTCGACGTCGCGTAGCTCTAGCAGAGTCTCGGAGAAAGCAGGCACTGGGTAAGAGATTCCGTTGGCGCAAGAGGCCGAATTATAGGGCCTGCGCGCAATCGGTGCTTTGCCTAGGCGTGTATCCCCTTGCTTTTGGAACTTTTCACCGTTGACCTGCGAACATTTTTTGCAGTGACAAAACCGCCGCGGCTGTGTCCGGTGCCTCGGTGACCGCGCGCACGACCGCCGCGCTGCGCACGCCGGTTTCCAGCACGCCCGGCATCGCCTTGGCGTCGATTCCACCAATGGCGACAAGCGGCACCCGACCCGACAGCAGTTGCACGTAGCGCGACAGGCGCGCCAATCCTTGTGGCTTGGTCGGCATGACTTTCGTCGTGGTCGGGAAGACGGCGCCGAGCGCAAGGTAGCTCGGCTTGAAGTGCAGCGCGCGCAACATCTCGTAATAGCCGTGCGTCGACAGACCGAGCCGCACGCCGGCTTTCGCGATGGCGCTCAGGTCGGCCGTCTGCACGTCTTCCTGTCCGAGGTGCACGCCGTACGCGCCCGCCGCAATCGCCTCGCGCCAATGATCGTTGATGAAAACCTGTGCGTCATGCCGACGTCCCGCCTCGACCGAGCGCGAGATTTCGCGCTGCAAGTCGGCGGCGTCGGCGGTTTTGCGGCGCAGTTGCGTCGTGCGGACGCCGAGACCGAGCACGCGCTCGACCCAGTCGGCGCTCGGCAGCACCGGATACAGGCCGAGCCGATCGGGGCACGCCGGGAATCCGCCTTCGGGCGCGGCGGGCAGATCGGCGACGCGCGGAAACGTCGCGAATTCGACGGGCCACGCGTCGTCCTTGTTCTCATCGCCCGCGCGCCAGGCGAGCGCGAGCGTCAGCGCGTCGTGCGGCTCGAAGTTGCAGTCGAGGAAAGCGGCGAGCGCGGACAGCCAATCATCCGACCATTCGCCTTCGAGCGCGAAACGCTCGTCGCCACGACGCAGCGTGACGCGATCGCCATGCGCTTCGAGGATTGCCGCGGCGCCGTTCGCGGCCACATCGTGCGGCTCGTTGAACACGATGATGTCGCTCGCCTGCGGCGATTCCGGCGCGGTCAGGCAGATGCGCCAGCGCGTTTCCGCCGTCGGCCATTCGCCGAGACGCGCGCGAATCCGCTCGGCGACTTCAGTCAGCTCGTCCGCCGGCGGCCAGAACACTTCACGATTCAACAAGCTCATGCCGCGCCTCCGTCCTGATGCCAGAACGGCATGCCGACGACCGGCGTGCTCGCCTGCGCGCTGTCGCGCTCGGCCATGGGGCCCGCGAGGAACGCGGTGCGCCCCGCTTCGACGCCGAGCGCGAACGCGCGCGCCATCTGCGGCGGGAAGGTTGCCTGCGAGACGGCCGTGTTGAGCAGCACGCCATCGAAGCCCCATTCCATCACCTGACACGCATGCGACGGCACGCCGAGACCGGCATCGACGATCAGCGGCACATCCGGCAGACGCTCGCGCAAGGTGCGCAGCCCGTATGGATTCGTCACGCCCTTGCCCGTGCCGATGGGCGCGCCCCACGGCATCAGCGCTTCGCAGCCGGCATCGAGCAGACGCCGGCCGATGACGAGATCTTCCGTGCAGTAAGGCAGCACCTTGAAGCCATCGCGGATCAGCTTGGCCGCCGCTTCGACGAGGCCGATCGGATCGGGCTGCAGCGTGTAGTCGTCGCCGATCAATTCCAGTTTGATCCACGGCGTCTCGAACACTTCGCGCGCCATGTGCGCGGTCGTCAGCACCTCGTCGACGCTCTGGCAGCCCGCCGTGTTCGGCAAAAGCGCGACGCCGTGGCGCTTGAGCACATCGAAGAAGCCGGCTTCCCCGGTCTCCGACTGACGGCGCAGCGCGACCGTGACCATGCCCGGCCGAGCGGCGTCGATGGAGTCGGAAAGCGATTGCAGCGACGGATAACGCGACGTGCCGAGCAGCACGCGGCTCGGAAACGTCTCGCCGTAGAGCGTGAGGACGTCGGCGGTGGAAATGGTCATGGTTCGATCCTTCGGTTCGGAGTTCAGCCGCCCGCGACGGGCGACACGACGTCGAGCTTGTCGCCTGCGACGAGCGTTTTCGTGGCGTGTTCGCCGCGCGCGACGAACTGGCCGTTCAGCGCGACCGCGAACGGCGGTTTCGCGCCGAACGCGGCGAGCGCGTCGGTGACGGTGGTGGCGTCGGGCAAATCGAAGACGCGCTGATTGATGTGGATGTTCATGGTTGTTTCCTGATGACTAGAGCGCTGGCGCAACCGCGAACTCGCCGTGCAGCAGTTCGGGCCAGCGCGCGGCGCTGCGGAAATCGGAGAAGGCCTCGGCATCGGCGATATCGCCGGAAGCGAGCGCGTCGGCGAGACGGCACGCGGCATCCGCGACTTCGGGCGCGATCATGAAGCCGTGCCGGTACAAGCCGTTCACGCGCAAGGTCCGCGCCCCGTCCCAGACGATCGCCGGCCGGTGATCCGGCAAGGTCGGCCGGCAATGCGAGTTCAGTTCGAGGATGCGCGCCTCGCCGAAACCCGGATGCACCGCGAACGCGGCGCTCAGCAGCTCGAGCGCCGAACGTACGCTCACGGGCGACATGTCCTCGCCCTCGACTTCCGTCGCGCCGATCACGTAGAGATCGTTCTCCTTCGGCGCGATGTAGAGCGGATAGCGCGGATGCAAGAGCCGCACCGGCCGCGTCAGCCCGATGCCCGGCGCGTGCACGCGCGCGACCTCGCCGCGAATGCCGCGCAGCGCGGGCCACGCGGGCTTGCCGCCGAGGCCGCGGCAATCGATGATCCAGCGCGCGTCGGGCATCGCATCGACGGCGGTGTTCCAGTGCGTACGCACGCCGCGCTCGGCAAGTCCGGCGGCGAGTGCGCCAAGCGCCTGACGGTTGTCCAGTTGGCCTTCGTTCGGCAGCAGCCAGCCCTGCGCGAAGCGCGTTCCGAGCGCCGGTTCGGCTTGCGCGACTTGCGCGCCCGCGAGCTTGACGAAGCCGCCGTCGAGCAGATCGGCGGGCGAATTGGCCTTGAGACGGCGTTCGAAGAGCGGCGCTTCGGCGCGATCCGCGCCGTGCCAGACGACGAGCGTGCCGTTGCGCTGAAAGAAAACCGGCTCGGGCAATTGCGCGATGAGTTCAGGCCAGCGTTCGAGCGATGCCGCCCCCAGCCCGACGACGAGCGGCTCCGCGCTCGCCGCTTCCGCGAGCGGCGCGAGCATGGCGGCGGCGACCCACGCGGCCGACTGCGTGCCGGCGGCGTCGCCGCGTTCGTAAAGCGCGACGTCGTGACCCGCGCCCGCGAGTTGCCAGGCGACGAGCCGTCCGACGAGCCCGCCGCCGACGACGGCGAAATCCGGCCGGCGCGCGGCGCCCTGATCGATTCTGTTCATCAATTCGATGTCTCCATACGCGTAACGCTGCGCTGCACGATGGAGACGAAAGACGCGATCCCGATCGTGCTGGCGCGGCGCCACATCACGAGGACGAAATCAGCGGGAGAGACCGGCTCGGCAGCGCATGAAGCGCGCCGGGCGCGAAGAAAGGACTGGAAGAGACTGGAGGAATGGCGCGAGGCTCGCGCGGTCTCCGGAAACTTCCCTCGCCGGTATTACCCGGATCGGGTGCAAAGGGTCTCTCTCAGCCTCGCCGCGCTGCCGACCGTTCCGGCCGCCGATGCACGCGAAGCACCCCTGTTTCGTCGAGGGTCATTAAAACATGAAAGGCGAAGGCGCTGCAAACCGGGATTCCCCGCCTTTTATCGTGCGCGGCGGCACTCTGGCACAATGCCGCGAACATGGTTCGCAGGACGATCGCCCGAAATTAAGTGAGCGTTAAGCGAACCCCGGAACAATCTGCGGAGCCGGAAAACGCCGCGCGCGGCCCGGCCGCGGACGTAACAATCGGGCGCCACGAGGCGCATCAGCAGGAAGCTCATGACCAACACCCATACCGATAGCACGCAGCAGAAGGCCGACGAAGTCTCGGCGTGGAGCCTCATCAAGCCCTATTGGGTGTCGGAGGAGCGCGGCTTCGCGTGGGGCCTTCTCGTCGCGATCATCGCGATCAACATGACCGTTGTGTGGATCAACGTCCGGCTCAACAGCTGGAACGCCGACTTCTACAACGCGCTGCAGAACAAGAACGTCAAGGACTTTCCGCATCTGCTGCTGATCTTCACGGGCCTCGCGTTCGCGTACATCCTGCTCGCGGTGTACGGTCGATATCTGCGGCAGATGCTCGCGTTTCGCTGGCGTCAATGGCTCACCAACCGCTTTCTGGAACAATGGCTCGGTGACAAGGCGTTCTACCGCATCGAGCGCGACCGCCTCGCCGACAACCCCGACCAGCGTATTTCCGACGACCTGCAATCCTTCGCCACCACCACGCTTTCGCTCTCGCTCGATCTGCTTTCGACGCTCGTCACGCTCGTCACTTTCATCACGATTCTCTGGACCATCGCGGGCGCGCTGACCTTCTCGCTCGGCGGCACGCCGATCACGATTCCGGGCTACATGGTCTGGGCCGCCGCGCTCTACGCGATTCTCGGCTCGCTGATCATCCAGAAGGTCGGGCATCCGCTCGTGTCGATCAACTATCAGCAGCAGAAGGTCGAGGCCGATTTCCGTTTCGGCCTGATCCGCGTGCGCGAGAACGCCGAACAGATTGCGTTTTATGACGGCATCGCGACCGAAACGGCGAACGCAAAGACCATCTTCCAGCGCATTCGCGACAACTGGTGGATGATCATGAAGTACACGAAGCGCATGACCTTCGTGCTGTCGTTCTACGGGCAGATCGCGATCATTTTCCCGATCATGGTCGCCGCGCCGCGCTACTTCGCGGGCGCGTTTTCGTTTGGCGTGCTGATGCAGATTTCATCGGCGTTCGGCACGGTCAGCGATTCGTTTTCGTGGTTCATCAACAGTTATTCGACGTTGGTCGAATGGCGCGCGACCGTGAATCGTCTGCGCGAATTCAAGCGCGTAATGCGCTCGACGCATATCCGCGAAGAAACGTCGCCGGCGACGGAGCGCGGCGGCATCAACCTGCACTACACGAGCACGCCGTCGCTCACGACCAACGGGCTCATGCTCGCGCTGCCCAACGGCACGCCGCTTTCGCGCGTGGCGAACGTGTCGATCGAGCCGGGTTCGCGCTGGCTGGTCGTCGGTCCATCGGGCTCGGGCAAGAGCACGTTGATGCGCGCGCTCGCGGGTCTTTGGCCGTTCGGCGACGGCACGATCGACGCGCCCGTCGACGCGAAGATGATGTTCGTCCCGCAGATGAGTTATCTGCCGATCGGCACGTTGCGCGCGGCGCTTTCGTATCCGTCGGGGGGCGGAACGTTCAGCGTTGAAGAGTCGCGCGACGCGCTGCGTCTGTGCAATCTCGAGGCGTATGCGGATCGGCTGGAGGAAAGCGCGCATTGGGCGCGGAGTCTGTCGCCGGGCGAGCAGCAACGGCTTGCTGCCGCGCGCGTGCTGTTGCACAAGCCGGACTTCGTGTTCCTCGACGAAGCCACGAGCGCGCTCGACGCCGAGAACGAGCTGCATATCTACAACATGCTGGTCGAGCGGCTGCCGAAGGCGGCGATTGTGAGCGTGGCGCATCGCGAGTCGGTCGCGATGTTCCATGATTACAAGATCGAGATCGAGAGGGCGATGGCGGAGGTTTGACCCGTCCGCGCTCAAAAGCAAAAGGCCACGCGATCGCGTGGCCTTTTTGCATGAAGCGTCGAGCGACGCTTACCGCGGCAACTCGCTCGATCCCATCAGATACGCATCCACCGATCGTGCGCACTGACGTCCTTCGCGAATCGCCCAGACGACCAGCGACTGCCCGCGACGCATATCGCCGGCGGTGAAGACTTTATCGACCGACGTGTAATACGCCTTGTCGCCTTCGGTCGCGGCGCGCACGTTGCCGCGCGCATCCTTCTCGACGCCGAACGCATCCAGCACCGGCGACACCGGCTGCGTGAAGCCCATCGCGAGCAGCACGAGATCGGCCTTCATCTCGAACTCGGAACCCGGCACTTCCTGCATCTTGCCGCCCTTCCACTCGACGCGCACGGCGATCAGCTTCTCGACCTTGCCGTTCTTGCCTTCGAAGCGCTTCGTCGCAACCGACCAGTCGCGCTCGCAACCTTCTTCATGCGACGACGACGTACGCAGCTTGATCGGCCAGTACGGCCACACGAGCGGCTTGTTCTCTTCCTCGGGCGGCTGCGCGAGCAGTTCGAACTGCGTCACGCTCTTCGCGCCATGACGATTCGACGTGCCCACGCAATCCGAACCCGTATCGCCGCCGCCGATCACGACGACATGCTTGCCCTTCGCGAGCAGTTGATCCGGCAGCTTGTCGCCCGCGTTGACCTTGTTCTGCTGCGGCAGGAATTCCATCGCGTAGTAGATGCCTTCGAGCTCGCGCCCCGGCACCGGCAGATCGCGCGGCGTTTCCGAGCCGCCCGCGATCACGACCGCGTCGAACTGTTCCTTCAGCTCGTCGGGCGTGATGGTTTCCTTCGCCGTATTCGCGATGTATTCCGGCAGCGCATCCTTGCCGATGAACACGTTCGTGCGGAACGACACGCCTTCCGCCTCCATCTGACGCATGCGGCGATCGATCAGCCACTTCTCCAGCTTGAAATCGGGGATGCCGTAACGCAGCAGACCGCCGATGCGATCGTTCTTCTCGAACACGACGACTTCATGGCCCGCGCGTCCGAGTTGCTGCGCGGCCGCGAGACCCGCGGGCCCCGAACCGACGACGGCGACCTTCTTGCCCGTCTTGTGCTTCGGCGGTTGCGGCACGACCCAGCCTTCGGCGAAAGCCTTGTCGATGATCGCGTGCTCGATCGACTTGATGCCGACCGGATCGTCGTTGATGCCCAATGTGCACGCCGCTTCGCACGGCGCCGGGCAGATGCGGCCCGTGAATTCCGGGAAGTTGTTGGTCGAATGCAGCACGTTGATCGCGCTCTTCCAGTCCTGCTGGAACACGAGATCGTTGAAGTCCGGAATGATGTTGTTGACCGGGCAGCCGTTGTTGCAGAACGGAATGCCGCAGTCCATGCAGCGCGCGCCTTGAACCTTCGCGTCTTCATCGGTCAGCGCGGCGACGAATTCCTTGTAATGCTTGACGCGGGTAAGCGGAGCTTCGTACGCCTCGTGGCGGCGTTCGAACTCGAGAAAACCGGTTGCCTTGCCCATTTCTTTCTCTGTATTTGGTGAGGATCGCGCGCGCTCCCGGAGCGCGCGTCTGTCTGATTGAACGAGGCTTAAGCCGCGACCGCTTCCTTGCCCTTCTTCGCGCCCATTTCGGTGAGCGCGCGACGGTACTCGGTCGGGAACACCTTGACGAACTGACGGCGAGCCGAATCCCAGTTTTCCAGCAGCGACTTCGCGCGCGGCGAGCCGGTGAACTGGAAGTGACGCTCGATCAGCCCCTTGAGCAGCGCTTCGTCGGTCTTGCCGGCGTGCCACAGCGTGCGATCCACCGTGCGCTCCTGTTCGGCCTGCTGCAGCACCGGATCGAGCGCGACCATCGACTTGTTGCACTTGCCGGCGAACGCGCCTTCCGGGTCGTACACGAACGCGATGCCGCCCGACATGCCCGCCGCGAAGTTGCGGCCCGTCTCGCCGAGCACGACCACCGTGCCGCCCGTCATGTATTCGCAGCCGTGATCGCCCGTGCCTTCGACGACCGCCGTCGCACCCGAGTTGCGCACGCAGAAGCGCTCGCCCGCGACGCCGCGGAAATACGATTCGCCTTCGATCGCGCCGTACATCACCGTGTTGCCGCAGATGATGTTTTCCTCGGACTTGCCGCGGAAGTCGTTGGTCGGGCGAATGATGATGCGCCCGCCCGACAGGCCCTTGCCGACGTAGTCGTTGCCGTCGCCGACGAGATCCAGCGTCACGCCCTTCGCGAGGAACGCGCCAAAGCTCTGGCCCGCCGTGCCCTTCAACTGGATGTGAATCGAGTCGTCGGGCAGGCCGTCGTGACCGTGCGTCTTCGCGATGAGGCCGGACAGCATCGCGCCGACCGTGCGATTCACGTTGCGCACCGGCTGGATGAACGACACATGCTCGCCCTTCTCGATCGCCGCCTTCGACTTCTCGATCAGCACGTGATCGAGCGCCTTGTCGAGACCGTGATCCTGCACGTCGACGTGCTTGCGCGCGACGTCTTCGCCCACCGGCACCTGATAGAAGATGCGCGAGAAGTCGAGGCCCTTAGCCTTCCAGTGCTCGATGCCCTTCTTCATGTCGAGCAGATCGACGCGGCCGATCAGGTCGTCGAACTTGCGGATACCGAACTGCGCCATGATTTCGCGCACTTCTTCCGCAACGAAGAAGAAGAAGTTGACGACGTGTTCCGGCTGGCCCGAGAACTTCGCGCGCAGCACCGGGTCCTGCGTCGCGACGCCGACCGGGCACGTGTTCAGATGGCACTTGCGCATCATGATGCAGCCTTCGACGACGAGCGGCGCCGTCGCGAAGCCGAATTCGTCCGCGCCGAGCAGCGCGCCGATCACGACGTCGCGGCCGGTTTTCATCTGACCGTCGGCCTGCACGCGAATGCGCCCGCGCAGACGGTTCAGCACCAGCGTCTGCTGCGTTTCGGCGAGGCCGAGTTCCCACGGCGTGCCAGCGTGCTTGAGCGACGACAGCGGCGATGCGCCCGTGCCACCGTCATGGCCCGCGATCACAACGTGATCCGCCTTCGCCTTCGCAACGCCCGCGGCCACCGTGCCGACACCGACTTCCGACACCAGCTTCACCGAAATGCTCGACGACGAATTCACGTTCTTCAGATCGTGAATGAGTTGCGCGAGGTCTTCGATCGAATAGATGTCGTGGTGCGGCGGCGGCGAAATGAGGCCGACGCCCGGCACCGAATAACGCAGCTTGCCGATGTATTCGGACACCTTGTGGCCCGGCAGCTGACCGCCTTCGCCCGGCTTCGCGCCCTGCGCCATCTTGATCTGGATCTGGTCCGCCGACGACAGATACTCCGCCGTCACGCCGAAACGTCCCGACGCGACCTGCTTGATCTTCGAGCGCAGCGAATCGCCTTCCTTCAGCGGGATGTCGGTGACGACTTCCTTGCCGATGATCGATTGCAGCGTGTCGCCGTTCTTGATCGGAATGCCGCGCAGTTCGTTGCGATAACGCGTTTCGTCCTCGCCGCCTTCGCCCGTGTTCGACTTGCCGCCGATGCGGTTCATCGCGACGGCGAGCGTGGCGTGCGCTTCCGTGCTGATCGAGCCGAGCGACATCGCGCCCGTCGCAAAGCGCTTGACGATTTCCTTCGCCGATTCGACTTCATCGAGCGGAATCGCCTTCGACGGCGACACCTTGAACTCGAACAGACCGCGGAACGTCATGTGACGCTTCGTCTGGTCGTTGATGATGTGGGCGTATTCCTTGTACGTCTGATACGAGTTGCTGCGCGCCGAGTGCTGCAGCTTGGCGATCGCATCCGGCGTCCACATGTGCTCTTCGCCGCGCACGCGATACGCATATTCGCCGCCCGCGTCGAGCATGTTCGCGAGGACCGGGTTGTCGCCGAACGCTTCGCGATGCAGATGAATCGCTTCTTCCGCCACTTCGAAGATGCCGATGCCGCCGACCTTCGTCGCCGTGCCCTTGAAATACTTCTCGACGAGTTCCGACGACAGGCCGACGCCTTCGAAAATCTGCGCGCCGGTGTAGGACATATACGTCGAAATGCCCATCTTCGACATGACCTTCAACAGGCCCTTGCCGACCGCCTTCGTGAAGTTGTAGATGACCTTGTCCGCCGACAGATCGCCCTTCAGGCCTTCGGCCATGTTGGCGAGCGTTTCCAGCGCGAGGTACGGGTGAACGGCTTCCGCGCCGTAGCCCGCGAGCAGCGCGAAGTGATGCGTTTCGCGCGCCGAGCCCGTTTCCACGACGAGACCCGTGCTCGTGCGCAGACCGTGCGCGACGAGATGCGAGTGGATCGCGGACGTGGCGAGCAGCGCCGGGATAGCGACGTTGTCGCGGTCCATCTTGCGGTCGGACACGATCAGGATGTTGTAGCCGGAGCGCACGGCATCCACGGCTTCCGCGCACAGCGACGCGATACGCGCCTCGATGCCTTCCTTGCCCCACGCCACCGGATAGCAGATGTTCAGCTCATACGAGCTGAATTTGCCGCCGGTGTACTTGTCGATCGCGCGGATCTTCGCGATGTCCTTGAAGTCGAGCACGGGCTGCGACACTTCGAGGCGCATCGTCGGGTTGATGTTCGTCGTGTCGAGCAGGTTCGGTTTCGGGCCGATGAACGAGTTGAGCGACATGACGAGGTTTTCGCGGATCGGGTCGATCGGCGGGTTCGTCACCTGCGCGAACAGCTGCTTGAAGTAGTTGTAGAGCGTCTTGTTCTTGTTGGACATGACCGCGAGCGGCGAGTCGTTGCCCATCGAGCCGACGGCCTCTTCGCCCGATTGCGCCATCGGCGCCATCAGGAACTTGAGGTCTTCCTGCGTGTAGCCGAACGCCTGCTGACGGTCCAACAGTGCGGCGGCTTCGCGGCGCTGCGTTTCGACGTCTTCCGCCTTCGGCTCGATCTCGTCGAGCTTGATGCGAACCGCGTCGATCCAGCTCTTGTACGGCTTCGCGTTGGACAGGTTGTCCTTCAGCTCCTTGTCCTCGATGATGCGGCCCTGCTCCATGTCGATCAGGAACATCTTGCCCGGCTGCAGACGCCACTTCTTGACGATCTTCGACTCGGGAATAGGCAGCACGCCGGATTCCGACGCGAGGATCACGAGATCGTCGTCGGTGACGAGATAGCGCGCCGGACGCAGGCCGTTACGGTCCAACGTCGCGCCGATCTGGCGGCCGTCCGTGAACGCGATGGCGGCGGGGCCGTCCCACGGTTCCATCATCGCGGCGTGGTATTCGTAGAACGCGCGGCGGTTGTCGTCCATCAGCGTGTGCTGTTCCCACGCTTCCGGGATCATCATCATCATTGCGTGGACGAGCGGGTAGCCGGCCATCACGAGCAGTTCGAGACAGTTGTCGAACGAAGCCGTGTCGGACTGGCCCGGATAGATCAGCGGCCAGAGCTTCGGCAGATCGTCGCCGAGCACGTACGACGCGATCGCGCCGGTGCGCGCGTTCAGCCAGTTGACGTTGCCCTTCACGGTGTTGATTTCACCGTTGTGCGCGATCATGCGATACGGGTGCGCGAGTTCCCACGCGGGGAACGTGTTCGTCGAGAAGCGCTGGTGCACGAGCGCGAGCGCCGACACGACGCGCTCGTCCTGCAGATCGCGGTAATACACGCCGACCTGGCCGGCCAGCAGCAGACCCTTGTAGACGACCGTGCGCGACGACATCGACGGCACGAAGTATTCCTTGCCGTGCTTTAGCTTCAACGCCTGGATGCGATGGCTCGCCGTCTTGCGGATGATGTACAGCTTGCGCTCGAGCGCGTCCGTCACGACGATGTCCTTGCCGCGCCCGATGAAAATCTGGCGGATCAGCGGCTCGCTCGCCTTCACGGTCGGCGAAATCGGCATGGTGGAATCGACCGGCACGTCGCGCCAGCCGAGCACGACTTGGCCCTCGGCCTTGACCGTGCGCTCCAGTTCCTGCTCGCATGCGAGACGCGATGCATGCTCCTTCGGCAGGAAGATCATGCCGACGCCGTATTCGCCAGCAGGCGGCAACGTCACGCCTTGCTTGGCCATTTCTTCGCGATAGAAGCCGTCCGGCACCTGTATGAGGATGCCGGCGCCGTCGCCCATCAGCGGATCGGCGCCGACCGCGCCGCGGTGATCGAGATTCTCAAGAATCTTGAGACCCTGCTGAATGATCTCGTGGCTCTTTTTTCCCTTGATATGGGCGACGAAACCGACGCCGCACGCGTCGTGTTCGTTCGCAGGGTCGTACATGCCCTGCGCGGCGGGAAGCGAACCGGCTGCCGGCTGCTGATGATCGTTCATGGGGACACCGTCTCTACTGTGAGGGGCCGAATCGACTCGGCCGTTGAACCATTTTCTTGTCGCTTGCGACGGTTTCTTTCAACTTGATGTGTCACGAAGCACGGTCGTGCGCGGCACGCTGCACCGCGGCAATTGCCGGAAATCGAAATATACGCGACGAATCAAAGCGATGGCAAATAAAACTTGATGATCTGACACCGATTATCGATATGGTGCAAACGTGCCCCAACATATTAGGGCCGCATCGTAGTTAGCGAAAAAGAAACGGCGAGACTCGGAAAATTCGAGACGCCGTTTCGTTTTTTGCTTCAGGAACGCCCGTGAAGGCCGTTATTGAGTCTGTGGAGTTTCGCGAATCTTGCGCGGACGTCCGCGCGGCAGCGGCGACACCCGGCGGTTGGCAGCATGCGACGCCCATTCCCGATAGGCATCGCTGCCCAGCACCCAGCCTTTAAGTGTCGCTTGCAGGAGACGGTTGGCCTCGCGCTCATCGGGCGGTTGCTCGCACAGTTCCTTGTAGGCGTGCTGGCGTTCGAACGGCGTATTGCCGAGCGACCAGAACAGCGGATGGTCGGTGATGAGGCTATCGAGCGTGAGCCCGATGTGATGACGGAAGCTGGACCATTTGTAGTCCTGCGGCGCCGCGACCAGTTGCGCGCGCACGGGCGCCATTTCTACGACGCGCGTGGCGAGCAGAAAGTATCGTTCGCCCTCGATGACCGTCGCGCGATAGCGGCCTTCCCAGAGCGTGCCGCGTCGCATGTATCGACGATTGAAGTGCGCCACGTAACGACGTCCCACCGCTTGCATCGCTTTGGGCAGACTGGATTCGTCGCGCGGCGTGACGAGCAGATGTACCGCCTGCGGCATCAGCGCATAGGCGTGGATAGAGAGGTGATGATCACGTGAAGCAGTCCTCAAGCAGTCGATGAAGAGCTCGTAGTCCTGGTCGTCGACGAAGGCGGGTTGCTGGTCGAGACCACGCAGGATGACATGCTGCGGCTGTTCGGGAACGTAGAGTCGTGCAAGCCGTGCCATTCTGGATTTTCCGTTGGACGCGTTTGTGTTACCCCGTTCGGGGACCTTTTGGAGCCGTTGCGGCAGCGTGGACAAAACACATGCAATTGCCGTGCAACCAGACCCCAAAGCCGCTCTTTGCCCTAGGGAGAATGCTCTACGGCACCGCTATGGTTAATGTGAAATCTTGTGTTCATAATGAGCGTGCTTTTTCGGAGGAGCACAAATTGAAAATAAAACAAGTCATCACGGGGATCGCGGCATTAGCGTGTGTGTCCACCGCGGCACATGCGCAATCTGCTGGATCCTTCTATGCAACAGCAGGCTGGTTTCACTTCGCCCCGCAAGACAGTAGTGGTCCGCTCAAAGAAACAAGTGTAGGCGGATCTCCGGTCAATATCGACGTTCCCGGCACAGGCGCAGGCATTTCGAGCGCCGACACCGCCGGCTTCACGTTGGGCTACTTCGCGACCGACCACATTGCCGCCGAACTCGAAATGGGCGTGCCGCCCACGTTCGATCTCGAAGGCAAGGGCACCTTGTCCCAGTACGGAAAGCTCGGCAGCGCGAAGCAGTGGAGCCCGACGCTGCTATTCAAATACTTCTTCAATGCTCCCACGGCGAAGTTCCGTCCGTTCGTGGGTCTTGGCGTGACGCGCACCTGGTTTACCGACGCGCAGATCACGAATCAGCAATTCGAGGGCTCGGTCCTGCATGGTCCGACCACCGTCGACACGGATAGTTCGTGGGCGCCCGTGTTTAATGTCGGCGCAACCTACAATTTCACGGAGCACTGGTTCGCCGGATTTTCCGTGTCGTTCATTCCGTTGAAGGCCACCGCGAAGTTGAACACGCAGGCTCAAACGCCTGTCGGCACGCTCAACGTTCAATCGCAGGCGAAAATCACCCTGAACCCGATCGTCACATATTTGCGAGTGGGCTATCGATTCTGAAGTGAGACTGCTCACAAGCATGTAACGACGATATAAGCGCCAAAAAAAGAGATAACGCCGGCATGATTCACATATGCCGGCGTTACTTTTTGCATCGCCCTTGTAAATGTGACCTTCGTAAAACGGATTGCTTGCAGTTCTTACGCGCGATTGCGCGCGGAATGTGTTTCGCGGTCGCGCTTACCGAAGCTCTGCGCAACGTCGAAGCATCGGCATCGAATTTGCTGCATGATGAGTTTCCCCGCCACCTCGCGCGGGCTATCCACGACTCATCCATCGACGGAGCGATCTATGAACGCACTGCCTAACACGCGAGACGCCATCGGAGATTCCTGGACCACGACGAGCCGCCGCGCACGACGCATGGCACGGCATGGCCGCGAAGCAGCCGAGGATATCGGCTCCGAACTGCGCACCCTTCTCAGCGAACTCGAAAACACCCTGGCCGAAGGCACGTCGGCCGATGCGGCTGCGCTACGCGCGCAGATCAGCGACCGGCTCGTCAGCGCGCGCGCACGTCTGAACGACACGCACGCGGCGCTTCGCGAGCGCGCGGGCGCAGCGTTCGAAGACGCCGACGCCTTCCTTCACGAAAAGCCCTGGCAAACCATTGCATTGGTTGGCGGGTTGGCGCTGGTTGCGGGCGTGCTGCTCGCTCGCGTTCGCTGACATTTCAACCCTACGACGCCTCCAGAAAATCCGCGCCAATAATGTCGATGCGATCCGTGCAGATCGCATCGACGCCCCATTGCGCGAGCAACCGCGCGCGCGCCGGATCGTTCACCGTGTAGGCGAGAATGCGCAAGCCGGCATCCTTGATCTGCGCGACGAGCGCTTCATCGAGCGTGCGATGGTTCGCGTGCAGCGACACACACGATAACGCTGAAGTTTGCGCGCGCCAGTTCACGGGAACGCGCTCGTAAAGCATCCCTCGCGGAAGATTCGGCGCGACGTCGCGTGCGGCTTCCAGCGCCGCATATGAGAACGACGACATCAGCGGCGCAACTTCAGCGTCTGCCCACAAGTGCGCCGCCTCACGCGCGACGAGCACGCCTGTTTCCACGTCGCGCCCCTGACTCGGCTTGATCTCGATGTTCACCGCAAGCCCATGCTTCACGCATCGCTCGTGCACTTGGGCGAGCGTCGGCATACGCGCGTTTGCGAATTCGGCGCCGAACCAGGTGCCTGCATCGAGCGCGCGCAACTGCGCGTAGGTCATCGCTTTTGCCGCGCCGCGTCCGTTCGACGTTCGATCGACCGCGTCGTCGTGCAGCAGGAAGACGATGTCGTCAGCAGAAAGCTTCGCGTCGAACTCGATCATCGTGTGGCCGAAGCGCGCGCCCACGTCGATTGCTTCGAGCGTGTTCTCCGGCGCGAGTTTGCCGCCGCCGCGATGCGCGACGATCGCGGGATAAGGCCAGGTTCTCATCGCATCGCCTCCTTTAGTTCGCGCGCAGTCGCGTTGCCGGATCGAAAAAATGCAGATGCCGCGCGGGCAACGATACGCTCAACCGCTCGCCACGCTGCGGGCGATGCTCATGCGGCAAGCGCGCTGCGACGTCGTGCTTGCCCCACTTGCCGTGCGCGAGATTGTCCGCGCCAAGCAGTTCAGCCGAATCCACATCGAGCGTGGCGCTTGGCGCGTTTTCGTTGCCGGGCGTCATATGCTCGGGACGAATGCCCACGATCCACTCGCGCCCGTGCATCGCGCTCGTCACGCCATTCGCGCCCGCGACCGGCAGCTTCGGACCGCCGCCCGCGATCTCGAAAGTCGATCCGTCTTCGGACAGACGTCCTTCGAGCAGATTCATCGCCGGCGATCCGATGAAGCTCGCCACGAATACGGTTGCCGGGCGTTCGTACACTGCGGTCGGCGCGCCGATCTGCTCCGCGTGACCCTTGTTCATCACGATGACGCGCTGCGCGAGCGTCATGGCTTCGATCTGATCGTGCGTAACGTAAAGGCTCGTGGTCGCGAGACGCGCGTGCAGCCGCTGAATTTCGAGGCGCATCTGCACGCGCAGCTTGGCGTCGAGATTCGACAACGGTTCGTCGAACAAGAACACCGCCGGCTCGCGGACAATCGCGCGGCCCATTGCAACGCGCTGCCGCTGACCACCCGACAATTCGCGCGGCTTGCGTTCGAGCAGATGTTCGAGTTCGAGGATACGCGCGGCATTCGCGACGCGCGACTCGATGGTCTTCTTGTCCGCGCCGCCGATCTTCAGCGCGTACGCCATATTCTGCGCGACGCTCATGTGCGGATAAAGTGCGTAGTTCTGAAAAACCATCGCGATGTCGCGATCCTTCGGCTCCAGCTTGTTCACGACCTTGCCGCCGATTTCGATCGCGCCTTCGGACACGCTTTCGAGCCCCGCGACCATGCGCAGCAAAGTCGACTTTCCGCAGCCCGACGGCCCGACCATCACGACGAATTCGCCGTCCTCGATCGCGGCGTCGATGCCGTGCAGTACGTAGTTCGAGCCGTCGTATGTTTTCTTGACGCTTTTTAGATTCAATGCAGCCATGTTTTATTTCTCGGAATCGACGAGTCCGCGCACGAACCAGCGCTGCATCGTCAGGACGACCGCGAGCGGCGGCAGCATCGCGAGCAGCGTCGCGGTCATCACGTAGTGCCATTCGGTCGCTGTGTCGCCGGACGCGATCATGCTCTTGATGCCGACCACCGCCGTCTGCAGCGACACTTCGTTGGTGATGAGAATCGGCCAGAGATATTGATTCCAGCCGTAGATGAACGTGATGACGAAAAGCGCCGCGATGTTGGTCTTCGAAAGCGGCAGCACAACGTCCCAGAAGAAACGCAGCGGCCCCGCGCCGTCGATGCGCGCCGCTTCCATCAGTTCGTCGGGCAGCGTCATGAAGAACTGCCGGAAGAGGAACGTAGCCGTTGCGGAGGCGATCAGCGGCAGCGTCAATCCCGCATACGTGTTCGACAGATGCATCGACGAAACGACTTGCACCGTCGGGAAGATACGCACTTCGACGGGAAGCATCAGCGTGATGAAGATGAGCCAGAACGCGAGGTTCTTCAGCGGAAAGCGGAAGAAGACGATTGCATAGGCGGACACGATCGACACCGCGATCTTGCCGATGGAGATGACCAGCGCCATCACGAGACTGTTCGCCAGCATGCGTCCGAAGGGAGCGGCCGCGTTGCCGCTGCCGTGCGCCCAGATATACGCGATGTTCTCGAACAGATGGGTGCTCGGCACGAGCGAGAGCGGCACGCTGAACACTTCCTTCGAATTCATCGTGGCCGCGCAGAACGCGACGTACACAGGAAACACGATCAGCGCGACGCCGAGCAACAGCACCGCGTGACAGAAGATATCGAAGCCGCGACGGTTTTCGATCATGAGTATTGCACCCTGCGTTCGACGAAGCGGAACTGGACCACGGTGAGCACGACGACGATCACCATCAGCACGACCGACTGCGCGCCCGAACTGCCGATGTCGAGTCCCTGGAAGCCTTCCGCGAAGATCTTGTAGATGAGCGTCTTGGTCGATTGCGCGGGACCGCCGCCGGTCGCGGCGTCGATGACGGGGAACGTATCGAAGAACGCGTAGACGAGATTCACGACGAGCAGAAAGAACGACGTCGGCGACAGGAGCGGCAGCGCGATGCCGAAGAAGCGGCGCACCGGACCGGCCCCGTCGATGGCGGCGGCTTCGATCAGCGATTTCGGGATCGCCTGAAGACCCGCATAGAAGAACAGGAAGTTGTAGCTGACCTGCTTCCACACCGACGCGAGCACGACGAGGAACATGGCCTGCGTGCCGTTCAACGCGTGATTCCAGATGACGCCCTGCTTCGCCAGCGCATACGTCACGAGCCCGATGCTCGGATTGAACAGGAACGACCACAGCACGGCGGCGATCGCGGGCGCGACCGCATACGGCCAGATGAGCAGCGTCTGATACGCCTTCGCGCCGCGCGTCACGCGATCGGCGCACGCGGCGAGCAGAAGCGAGATCACGAGGCCCGACACGGTGACGAGCGCGCAGAAGATCATCGTCGTGTTGAACGACGACAGGTAGAGCGGATCGGCGAACAGTTGTTTGAAGTTCTGCAGGCCGACGAACTCGCTCGACGTGCCGAACGCATCCTGGCTTTGCGTGGCCTGCCAGAGGGCTTCGCCCGCGGGCCAGAGAAAGAACAGCGCGGTGATCGCGAGTTGTGGCGCGACGAGCAGATACGGCAAGACGCTCGTATCGAAACGAGAGCGCTTTTCCATGCTTTGATTTCCCGGAAGCGCCCGCGCTTCTACACGCGGGCGCGTGACCTTAATTGCCCGCCTTCTCGAAGCGGCGCAGCAGTTCGTCGCCGCGTTGCACCGACGCGTCCAGCGCCTGTTGCGGCGTCTTCTTCTCGGCCCAAACTTGCTCGAGCTCTTCGTCGACGATCGTGCGGATCTGAGGCATGTTGCCGAGGCGCAGGCCCTTCGTGTACGCGAGCGGCGGCTTGTTCAGCATCTGCTTGATCGCGATGTCCGCGCCGGGATTCTTGTCGTAGAAGCCCTGCTTTTGCGTGAGCTCGTACGCGGCCTGCGTGACCGGCAGATAGCCCGTGTCCTGATGCCACTTCGCCGCCACTTCCGGCGTCGCGAGATACGCGAGGAACTTGGCGACGCCCTTATAGACGGCCGGATCCTTGCCCGCCAGAACCCACAGACTCGCGCCGCCGATGATCGCGTTCTGCGGCGCGCCCTTCACATTCGCGTCGTACGGCATCATGCCGACGCCGTAATCGAACTTCGCGAATTTCGCGATGGTCGCGCGCGAACCCGACGAATTCGTGATGATCCCGCAATCGCCGCTATAGAACTTCGACACCGGCTCGTCCTTGCGGCCGACATACGTGAACGTGCCTTCCTTCGCCATGTTTTGCAGGAACTGGATGTGCGCGACCTGCAGCGGCTTGTTGAATTCGAGCTTCGCATCGAGGCCGTCGAAGCCGTTGTTCTTCGTCGCGAACGGCGCGGCGTGCCACGCGCTGTAGTTCTCGAGCTGAATCCAGCTCTGCCAGCCCGACGAATATCCGCACGAATAGCCCGCGGCCTTCAGCTTCTTCGCGTCGGCTTCGACATCGGCCCAGGTTTTCGGCGGCTGGTTCGGATCGAGGCCGGCCTTCTTGAACGCGTCCTTGTTGTAGTAGAGAACGGGCGTCGAGCTGTTGAACGGCATCGAGATGAGATGGCCGGTCTTCGCGTCGCTGTAGTAACCGGCGATGGTCGGCACGAACGCCTTTTCGTCGAGCGGCACGCCGGCCTGCTTGAACACGTCGGAGACCGGGATGACGGCCTTTTTCGCCTGCATCATCGTCGCGGTGCCGACTTCGTAGACTTGCAGGATCGCGGGCGCATTGCCGCTGCGATACGCCGCGATGCCCGCTGCGAGCGCCTGGTCATACGTGCCCTTGAACACCGGGACGATCTTGTAATCGCTCTGAGACTTGTTGAAATCGTTGGCGATGTCGTTCACGCGCTCGCCGAGCGCGGCTTCCATCGCGTGCCAGAACTGGATTTCCGTCGCGGCGTGCGCGGCGGTGCTGACGCCGAACGTCAAGGCGGCAGCGGTCGTGACCAGGCGAAACAGGGGCTTGCGGACCATCGATGAGTCTCCGTATGAAACGTTATAAGTTAATTGTTATCGATGACAAACAGTCGTTGATATTCCTTCAATGCGTAACGGTCCGTCATTCCGGCGATGTAATGCGCGATGAGCCGCGCCTGCGAACTGTCGTGGCTCGACGAAGCCGCGTCGTTCGCCGATTCCTCCGTCACCGGTCCGCGCGCCTGATACGCGGGCGGCAAGAGACGCGGATCGTCGGAGAAGGCTTCGAAAAGGCCCGTCACGACGCGCTTCGCCTTGTTGGCCATACGCATCACGCGATAGTGCCGGTACAGGTTCTTGAACAGGAAACGCTTGAGTTGCGCCGCCTGTGCCGCGACTTCATCGCTGTGCGCGACGAGCGTGGGCGCGTTGCGCACGTCGTCGAGCGATTGCGGCGCGACGCGTTGGAGATTGCGGCTCGTCGCCTCGATCAGATCGACGATCAGCGTATTGATGATGCGGCGGATGGTTTCGTGAATGAGCCTGCGCCCTTCGATGTCCGGATACTCCGCGCGCGCCGCGTCGAAATGCGTGTGCCAGAGGCTCACTTCGGCAAGCTGCTCGAGCGTGATGAGGCCGGAGCGCAGGCCGTCGTCGACATCGTGATTGTTGTACGCGATTTCATCGGCGACATTGGCGATCTGCGCTTCGAGCGAAGGCTGCTTGCCCGTGAGAAAGCGCTCGCCGAGATCGCCGAGCTTGCGCGCGTTCTCGCGCGAGCAATGCTTGAGAATGCCTTCGCGCGTCTCGAAGCACAGGTTCAGGCCGTTGAACGCGCCGTAGTGCTCTTCGAGCTGATCGACCACCGCGAGGCTTTGCAGGTTGTGCTCGAAGCCGCCGTGATCGCGCATGCAGTCGTGCAGCGCGTCCTGTCCGGCGTGACCGAACGGCGTATGGCCGAGATCGTGCGCGAGCGAAATGGCTTCGACGAGATCCTCGTTCAGCCGCAGATTGCGCGCGACGGAACGCGCGATCTGCGCGACTTCGAGGCTGTGCGTGAGGCGCGTGCGAAACAGGTCGCCTTCGTGATTGACGAAGACCTGCGTCTTGTATTCGAGCCGCCGAAACGCGGTCGAATGCACGATGCGGTCGCGATCTCGCTGGAACTCGGTGCGCGCCGCCGGGGGCGCTTCGGCGAAACGCCGTCCGCGCGATTGCGACGCGTGCGCGGCGTACGCCGCGAGATGCGCTTCGAGCGCGAGCGTCGACGGCGCGCCCGGCAAAACTTGATGCTCTTCTTCGCTCACCGGCTGCTCCGCATCGTCATGGTTCTGGCCGCCGCTCGCGCGGATCAGACGCTGGCTGCGAGCGTCGCGCGCACGGCCTGATCTGGCGCGCTCGTGATCTCGGTCGCGCCGAAGCGAGTCAGCAAAATGAATTTGATTTCACCGGCTTCGGCCTTTTTGTCGACCTTCATCAGATCGACGTAGCGGTCGTCGCCGAGCTTCGGCGCCGTGACCGGCAGCTTCGCCGCTTCGATCACGCGCACGAGACGCTGGCGCGCGGCTTCGTCGAGCCTGCCGAGGCGCACGGACAAATCCGCCGCCATCACCATGCCGCAACCGACCGCCTCGCCGTGCAGCCATTCGCCGTAGCCGAGACCGGCTTCGATCGCATGACCGAACGTATGGCCGAAATTGAGAATCGCGCGCTGCCCGCCCTCGCGCTCGTCGGATGCCACCACCGACGCCTTGATCTCGCACGAACGCTTCACCGCGTGCGCGAGGGCGTCGTCGTCGCGGCGATTCAGCGCGTCGATATTGCTTTCGATCCAGTCGAAGAATTCGGCGTCCGCGATGGCGGCCGTCTTGATGACTTCCGCGATGCCCGCCACCAGCTCGCGCTCCGGCAAGGTGTGCAGCGCGCCGATGTCCGCGATTACCGCTTGCGGCTGATAGAACGCGCCGATCATGTTCTTGCCGAGCGGATGATTGATGCCCGTCTTGCCGCCCACCGACGAATCCACTTGCGAGAGCAGCGTGGTCGGCACCTGGATGAACGGCACGCCGCGCATGTACGATGCGGCCGCGAAGCCCGTCATGTCGCCGACGACGCCGCCGCCTAGCGCGATCAGCGTCGTCTTGCGGTCGGCGCGCTCGGTCAAGAGCGCGTCGAAGATCGTGTTGAGCGTTTCCCAGTTCTTGTGCGCTTCGCCGTCCGGAAGCACGACGGTCGTGACTTTCTTGCCGAGCGGCGCGAGAGCCGCGCGCAACTGCTCGCCGTAGAGCGGATCGACGGTCGAGTTCGTGACGATCGCCACGGACGCGCCCTTGATGTGCGGAGCAAAGAGCTCGGTGCGGCCGATCAGCCCTGCACCGATATGAATGGGATAGGCGCGCTCGCCCAGTTCGACGTTGACGGTAATCATGGCGGACATGTGATCTTCAGGCCGGTTTGACGACGCCGGCGACCTCCAGTTGCATCAGGACCATATTGACGAGCGCGTTCACGGTCGGCCGTCCGGTTTCCACGACGAAATGCGCGCATTCGTGGTACAGCGGATCGCGCGCCTGAAAGAGCGCTTCGAGCTTGCCGCGCGGATCTTCGGTCTGCAGCAGCGGGCGATTCTTGTCGCGCCGTGTGCGCTGCCAGAGATCGTGCGGATTGGCGCGCAGATAGATGACGATGCCGCGATTCTTCAGATGTTCGCGATTGTCGGGGCGTAGCACCGCGCCGCCGCCCGTCGCGAGCACGATGCCATCGCGCTGCGACAGCTCGTCGATGACGTTCGCCTCGCGCTGGCGGAAACCCGCTTCGCCCTCGAGTTCCCAGATCACCGGGATGCGGGCGCCCGTGCGCGCCTCGATCTCATGATCCGAATCGATGAAGGAGCGCTGCAGACGGCGCGCAACCGCACGTCCCACGGTGGTTTTACCCGCCCCCATGAGTCCGACGAAAAAAATGTTCGCGTTCGCGTGCCCTTCCTGCAACTCGGTTTCCTTCCAGTTCGATGCAATTTGTTCGTGCGGCAGCTTAAGGGCAAACCGCCCGCTTTGTCGAGTTTCGCGGCCCTCGTGACGGGCCTAGCCGCTCGACGCGATCACATGCGGCGTAATCAAAATGACGAGCTCGCTCTTCGAGCTGCGCCGCGCGTCGTTGCGAAACAGCCAGCCGATCAGCGGCAATTTCGACAGTCCCGGCACGCCGGTCGTGTCTTCGTGTTCGTCATCGGAATAAATGCCGCCGATCGCCACGGTGCCGCCGTTTTCCACTTCCACGCGCGTCTGGATATGCTTGGTGTGGATTGCCGGCCCGTTCGCCGTCTGCTCGCCGACACTGTCTTTCGTGATGTCGAGATCGAGAATGACGTGGCCATGCGGCGTGATCTGCGGCTCAACCTCCAGTTTGAGCGTTGCGCGCCGAAACTGCACGCCCGACATGCCATTGCCAACCTTCGCCTGGTACGGCACTTCCATGCCCTGCTCGACGATCGACTTCACGCGGTCCGCCGTCACGACGCGCGGCCGCGAAACGATTTGTCCGCGCCCTTGCGCCTCCAGCGCGCTCAGTTGCACGTTGAGCAGCCGGGTGGCCTGCGCGACGAACAACGTGAGCCCGGCCGTCGCCGCGTCGAAACCGTTGATCGGCCCCGCCGACAAATCGTATACCACACCGTCCGCGCCGCCCGCGAACCCGGTCGCCGGATCGTTCTGCGCCGCGATGCCCAGCTTGACGCCGAGATTGCGCGACAGTCCCGCCTCGCCCTCGACGATCTTCGCCTCGATCATCACCTGCGGCGTCGGCTTGTCGATCAGCGCGACGAGTTCGGCGATCTGCCGCACGCGAGCGTCGAGATCGGTGATGAAGAGCAGATTCGTGCGCGCATCGGAGATGGCGGAACCGCGCTTCGACAGCACGCGCTGGCTGCCCGAGCCGGACAGCATCTTGCGCAGCTCTTCCGCGCGCGAATAGCGCAGCACGAACGTACGGCTCGCGAGCGGCTCGAGGTCCGCGGCGCGCGCGTGGGCCTCGAACCGCAGCTTCTCGCGCGCCGCCAGTTCCGCGAGCGGCGCGACCCAAATGACATTGCCGTGCCGCTCCATCGCGAGTCCGTGGACTTCGAGGAACGTGTCGAACGCGCGCCGCCACGGCACGGCGACGAGATTCATCGACACTTGTCCGCGCACCTTTTCGCTCGCGACGATGTTCAGGCCGGTGAAGCGCGCGAATGCGTGCAGCGCGGCGCTCAAGTCGGCGTTTTTCAGATCGAGCGTGATCGGCTTGCCGTCGTCGTCGTCGCTCTGCGATGCGTCGCTCAGACGCTCGAGTTTCGGCAAAGGCACGGGCGGGCCTTCCAGCGCCTCTGCCGTTTCTGTCTTCTCCGTTTCCGCCTGCTCCGCCGCGGGCTTCGCGGGCTGCGCGTCGGACGTCGCGACGATAGGCGGGTCGACAGCCTGCGCGTCGAACGATGCGGGCAGCGGCGGAAGCGGCGGGACGATCGCATCGGCGCTATCGGCGGCAAACGCCGTGTGCGCAGACATCGACAGCGCAGCCGCCATTCCGATGAATCTGCCTGAAAGCTTCGCGAACCGGCTCACGTGCGATCCTCCGCGAAAGTCAGCTTGCGCGACATGCCGTCTTCTCGGGCGAGTTCGATTGCGCGCGGCACGACGCGCCCGAGCCGTTCGTCGCCGATTTTCTGCCCCGGCGCGAAGCTGTCGACGTCGCGGCCGCTTTGCAAAAGCGCCATCGCGCGACGCCGTGCGACGAACGTGCCCACCAGCAGCATGTCGCTTCCCTGCGCGGCGGCGTCCGCGCTGCCGAACGGATCGATGACGAACGCGTTGGCGCGCGACACTGCGGCGGGCGCGACCGCCGGCAACGTTTCGAAGATGCGCAATGTCGCTTCTATGGCGAGCGCGTTCGCCTGCCGCTTGATCTGCACGTTCTCGGGAACGACGAGTCGCGGCAGGCCGGCGAGCGCATCGAGAAAGCGCCGTAGCTCCGCGAAGCTGCCGTCCGCGCGCAGCTTGAGCGCGCGCTCAGGAAACGGCTCGCGCTGCTTCGGCTCCCCGCCCTTGACGGCGACAGGCTCGATGTCCGCGACGCGCACGCCGCTCTGGGCGGCCAGATCCGCGACCGCGCGCAACGCGTCGGCGGCGCTCCAGTGCTCCGGATCGAGGCGCCCCGACGACGCGCGCGCTCGCAAGCCGGACAGTTCGTCGGCAATGCGCGCCGCGTCCTGCGCCTTCGCTTGTGCCGCGGCCAACGCGACGCGGCTTTCATCGAGCCGGCTCGCGTCCGACATGCGCCACGCGCGCAGGCCGAACGCAAACACGACGACACTCAACGCGAGCGCGACACACGCGGTCCGTCGCCACGACCAGTCGTCGAGCGGTTGCAGGATGGAGAGCGCGCCGCGCGAGCGCGTCTTCATGGCGATGTTCATCGGAATCGTGCTCATGGGCGTTCCCCCTGCGTTGCCGCCAAAACCGGACGTGCCTGACGCGACGCCGTTTCATCGCGCGAATGATCCGGCGCATAGCGCACCAGCGCGACGAACTCGAATCGCGCGGCGTGCTCGTCGGAGGCCGTCGATGCAGCGCGCCTGGCAGGCTGCGTCGACGGAATTCCGTTCGCGCGCCGTTTCATTTCGATCACTTCCACCGCCTGCACGCCGCGCAGGCGCTCCAGCCGCTTGAGCCATTGCGACGCTGCCTGCGAATCGGGTGCGAGCGCCGCCAGCTCGACCTCATTCGTTCGCTGCGACACGCGTTGAAGCGCGACGCCGCGTTGAAGAGGCGAGTCGGCGAGCGCTTCGAGCAGCGCGAGGAAACGCTCGCGCGGCAACGCCAACGGCTGCGCGGCCTCACGCGCGCGCCGCCGTTCGCTTTCTGCGCGCACGAGCCGTGCGTGTTCGTCGATCTGCGCGCTCGAAGCACGCAGCGACGTCTCCAGCGCGACACGCCGTTCATCCAGTCGCGCGCGCTCGAACAAGTCGCGGCCAGCGACGGCGCCAACGGCCGCGCAGCCCGCGAGCGTCACCGCGCCGATCAGCGCGAGCCGCTGCCGCCGTAGCTCGCGTCGCTTTCGCGCGCGATAAGGCAACAGATTGAATCCGTCGAACATGGCAGCGTTCATTGCATCACCTCGCGCAACGCCAGGCCTACCGCAACCGCGAAACGCGGCGAATGCTTGTGCACCGTCTGAATCTCGGCCACCCCGTTGCAATACGGCGCGGCTTCGAACGGCAATGCCGCGCAGCCGAAAGTCTTGCCGAGCACGGGAAGCGGAAGGCCCGCGTGCGCCATCAACTCGATCTGCCCGCCGACGTAGATGCAATCGAGCGGCGCGTGTTCGCCAGCGAGTTCGTGCAACGCGTCCGAAATGCTCCGATGCTCGGGCGCGGGATACCGGACTTCGTTTTCGACGCCGCGCGAGCCGACGAGCCAGCCGTGCAAGCCGCTGCTTTCCAGCCAGCAGACGAGATAGCGCGCGTCGGCGTCCAGTTCGACGGAACCTGCATGGCGCATCGCGCGTAATGCGGCGGCCGGCTCGCTGTCGATGGCCGATAGCGCGATGCCCGCCTCCGCCGCGGTCTCGACCCGCGCCTCGACGTGTCGCCGCGCCGTCGCCGCTATCGCGACCAGCGCGTCGCCGTCTTCCCGCGTCTGCACGGACCAGTCGACCGCCAGCGCGCCGCGTTCGATGCCCGCCGCGCGCTCGGCTTCGGCGAGTACGGCCGGCTCGAGCAAGCCGCGCGGATCGCCGCCGATCGGGGCTGCGAGCTGCTCGTGGGTGTCGATGAGTCGGGCGAGCGGAACTTGCGTCGTAAGCGTCGCCGACGACGGCAAGCCCATCGCGCAACGCAGCGCACGCCAAGCGCCGCTTTCCGGCAGCCGCCCGAACGCCTCGCGCAACGCCGCGACGATAGGCGCGCGATCGACGAAATCGCCGCCGACCACCGCACCTGACGGCAGCGCCACCGACTCCAGATGCTCGACGCACACCGCCGCATTCGCCCTCAACCGCCTGCTCACGATGGCGAGGCGCACCGCGTCCTCGCTCACGTCGATGCCCGCCGCGTAGCGCCGCGTGACCGTCAGCATCGTGCCGCGCAGCATGTTTTCCTTGCTCATGACCGCTCCTTCCATTCGATCGCGCACCGAACCGTTCGGGCGCTTGATGTCGGAAGAATTGTCGCGAGCGCCGATCGCGGCGAACACTCGGCCGAATGGCCAACGCTCGCGTCGGAGGGATGCTTCCGCGCAGGATCGCGCGTATCTTGAAGACAACGGCAGACGCGTGTGCAGGCGCACACGGCGGCAGCGTGCGCCGTGTGCGTCAAGAAAAGTCCGAAACCCGGGCAGCTATAATCGCGTGACTGTTTTTGGTGGTGCTATGCAATCCTCTTCCCCGTCCAACCCGCCGTCCACGCCGCCCGAGAAGCCGAAAAAAGCCAAACGCCCATGGTGGGCGAGGCTCATGCTCGGATTGTTCGTCAGCGTTTTCGCGCTCGTCGTCTGCGCGGGTCTGGTGCTCGGCTACGCGCTCGTCGTTGCGATGCCGAACCTGCCGTCGCTCGAAGCGCTCACCGATTACAAGCCGAAGGTGCCGCTGCGCATCTACACGGCCGATCACGTTCTGATCGGCGAATTCGGCGAAGAGCGCCGCAGTGTCGTGCGCATTCAGGACGTGCCCGATCATCTGAAAAAAGCCGTGCTCGCCATCGAAGACGCGCGCTTTTACGATCACGGCGGCGTCGATCTCACCGGCATTCTGCGCGCGGGCTCGGTCGCCCTGACCAACGGCCACGCGTCGCAAGGCGCGAGCACGATCACGATGCAGGTCGCGCGCAATTTCTTCCTGTCGAGCGAGAAGACCTACACGCGCAAGATTTATGAAATGCTGCTCGCGTACAAGATCGAGCGCGCGTTGACGAAGGATCAGATTCTGGAGGTCTATATGAATCAGATCTATCTCGGGCAGCGCGCGTATGGTTTCGCGAGCGCGGCGCGGGTCTATTTCGGCAAGGATCTGAAGGACGTCTCGCTCGCCGAGGCGGCGATGCTCGCGGGTCTGCCGAAAGCGCCCTCGGCGTACAACCCGGTCGTCAATCCGAAGCGCGCGAAGGTGCGGCAGGAGTACATCCTGCAACGCATGCGCGAGCTGAACTTCATCACGCAGGCTGAGTACGAGCAGGCCGTGCAGCAGCCGCTCGTCGTGAAGGGACAGGGCCGCGAATTCAGCGTGCACGCCGAGTACGTCGCGGAAATGGTGCGTCAGATGCTGTACGCGCAATACCGCGAAGAAGCGTACACGCGCGGCCTGAATGTCGTGACGACGATCGATTCCGCCGACCAGGACGCCGCGTATCGCGCGGTGCGCAAGGGCCTGATGGATTACGAGCACCGGCACGGCTATCGCGGGCCGGAAGGTTACATCGATCTGCCGGCGAACGCGGATGACCGCGAGCAGGCCATCGACGATGCGCTCGCCGAGCATCCCGACAACGGCGAGATCGTCGCGGCGGTCGTGACGTCGGCGAGTCCGAAGGAAGTGAAGGCGAGCTTCATCGACGGCAACACGGCAACCATCAGCGGCAACGATCTGCGTTTCGTGCAGTTCGCGCTCTCGTCGCGCGCGCAGCCGAACTCGCGCATTCGTCCGGGCGCGATCGTGCGTCTCATGAAGGACGACGACGGCGACTGGATCATCACGCAATTGCCGCAAGTCGAAGGCGCGCTCGTGTCGATGGTGCCGCAGGACGGCGCGATCCGTGCGCTCGTCGGCGGCTTCGACTTCAACAAGAACAAGTTCAATCACGTCACGCAGGCATGGCGCCAGCCGGGATCGAGCTTCAAGCCGTTCATCTATTCGGCATCGCTCGAAAAGGGTCTCTCGCCCGCGACGATCATCAACGACGGACCGCTTTTCTTCAGCGCCGCCGAGACGGGCGGCCAGGCGTGGGAGCCGAAGAACTACGGCGGCGGCTTCGACGGCCCGATGACCATGCGCTCCGCGTTGCAGCGCTCGAAGAACATGGTGTCGATCCGCATCCTGAGTCATATCGGCACGAAGTACGCGCAGCAGTACATCACGCGCTTCGGCTTCGATGCGGACCGTCATCCCGCTTATCTGCCGATGGCGCTCGGCGCCGGCCTCGTCACACCGCTGCAAATGGCAGCCGGTTACGCGGTGTTCGCGAACGGTGGATATCGTGTGAATCCGTATCTGATCGCCGATATCACCGATCCGTACGGGCGCGTCGTGTCGCATCCGCAGCCGCTCGTCGCGCAGCAAAGCGCGCCGCTCGCGATCACGCCGCGCAACGCTTTCGTGATGAACAGCCTGTTGCAGAGCGTCGCGCAGCACGGCACGGGCGCGAAGACGAATCAACTGAAGCGCGGCGATCTGGCCGGCAAGACGGGCACGACGAACGATTCGCGCGATGCGTGGTTCGCCGGTTATCAGCGCACGCTCGTGGCGATCGCGTGGATCGGCTATGACAATCCCCGCAGCCTCGGCGACAAGGAAACGGGCGGCGGTCTCGCGCTGCCGGTGTGGATGGATTACATGGGCCGCGCGCTGAAGGGCGTGCCCGAGTACAAGCCGATGATGCCGCCCGATATCACGTCGCTCGGCAACGAGCTGTACTACGACGACATGACGCCGGGCCGCGGCTTCGTCGCAACGATCGGTGTGAGCCAGGCGCCGCCGCAGGAAGGCGTGTCAGGCGTGACTGCGCCCGCGCCCGAGGTTGGCGAGCAGGAAAAACAGGACATCATGAATCTGTTCAAGGGGCAGTAACCCGGCCCCTGCGAAGCAAAGCGAGCGGACCGAAAGGCCGCTCGTTTTTTTTTACGCCTCGATTTATGCCTTGAAGCGGATCGGCTCGCCGGCCTGCTCGCTCGAATATTTGCTCAGCGTCGCGAAGAATTCGCTGTTGTCGCGCGTGTCGCGCCAGGCGCCGTCGACGTATTTGTAGTGGAATCCGCCCGCCTTCGCCGCGAGCCAGATTTCGTGCTTCGGCGGCTGCAAGTTGACGATCACCTTCGTGCGATTCTCGAATTCCAGCGTGAGCACATTGCCGCTGCGCTCGAATTCGATGTCCGCTTCGGCGTTGTCCACCGAGCGCTCGATGGCCGTCAGCGCGGCCTCCGCCAGCGTCAGGTATTCCTGGTCTGTCATGCTAAACTCCATCGATTAAACGTATAGGGACGGTCATGCGAGTCGTTTTCAAGATGAGCGCGATTGTAGCGGCTTTGAGCATCGGCGCCGCGGCAACGCTCTCGCTCGGCGGTTGTGGGCAACGCGGTCCGCTGTATCTGCCAAGAGTGCCGCCGCTGCCGCAACGTCCCAACGACCTCCAGAATACGCCGCCTTCGAACGTCGCTCCGGACAGCGAAACGGCATCGAGACAGCCGCTCTCGCTTTCGCCCGAGACCGATCTCAAAACCAGTCCCAATGGTGCATCGGCGCCGAAAGCCGCGTCGTCCGCTTACTGATCCTCGAGCCTTAACGCCTTCGTGGCGCACTTTCGATTCCACGCATGAGTGATTCCGCATTCCACTACGTCGACGGCGTGTTGCACGTCGAAGGCGTCTCAGCCGCGTCGCTCGCGGACCAGTTCGGCACGCCGCTCTACGTCTATTCGCGCGATGCCCTCACGCGCGCCTATCACGCTTACGCCGATGCCTGCGCCGGCCGCAAGGCAACGGTGCACGTCGCGGTGAAGGCGAACAGCAATCTCGCGGTGCTCAACGTGTTCGCGCGCATGGGCGCGGGCTTCGACATCGTGTCGTCGGGCGAGCTCGCGCGCGTGCTCGCGGCCGGCGGCAAGGCGGAGAACACGGTGTTTTCGGGCGTCGGCAAGACGGTGGCCGAAATGCGCGAGGCGCTCGAAGCGGGCGTCAAGTGCTTCAACGTCGAGTCGATTCCCGAGTTGCACGCGCTCAACGAAGTCGCGAAGTCGCTCGGCAAGAAAGCGCCGGTTTCGCTGCGCGTGAATCCCGACGTCGATGCAAAAACGCATCCGTACATCTCCACCGGCCTCAAGTCGAACAAGTTCGGCGTCGCGTTCAGCGATGCGCGCGCGACGTACGCGCAAGCGCATGCCATGCCGAATCTCGATGTCGTCGGCATCGATTGCCATATCGGCTCGCAGATCACCGAAATCAGCCCGTATCTCGACGCGCTCGACAAGCTGCTCGAACTCGTCGAGCAGATCGAAGCGGACGGCATGAGCATTCGTCACGTCGATGTCGGCGGCGGTCTCGGCATCACCTACGACGACGAAACGCCGCCCGATATCGGCGTGTTCGTGAAGACGCTGCTCGATCACATCGAGAAGCGCGGCCACGGTCAGCGCGAAGTGTATTTCGAGCCGGGGCGCTCGCTCGTCGGCAACGCGGGCGTGCTGCTGACGCGCGTCGAGTTCCTGAAGCCGGGCGAGGAAAAGAACTTCGCCATCGTCGATGCCGCGATGAACGACCTCGCGCGTCCCGCGATGTACGAGGCGTTTCATCGCATCGTGCCGGTCGTGAAGCGCGACGAGAAAGCGCATACATACGATGTCGTCGGTCCGGTATGCGAAAGCGGCGACTGGCTCGGACGCGATCGCGAGCTGTCCATCGCGCCCGGCGATCTGCTCGCGATCTGCTCGGCGGGCGCGTACGGCTTCGTGATGAGCTCGAACTACAACACGCGTCCGCGCGCCGCCGAAATCATGGTCGATGGGGAACGCGCGCGGCTCGTGCGCGAGCGTGAGGAAGTGAAGCAGCTGTTCGCCGGCGAATCGATTCTGCCGGACTGAAGCGCCGCGCTTCGAACGAAAAAGCGATGCCCTGACGAGCATCGCTTTTTTCATGCGCGTCGCGCTTTGAGCCAGGCGATCACGCGCCAGCCGAGCAGCACGATCACGATCGAGCCGTAGATCTTCGGCAGTTCGAGATCGTGTTTGCCCGCCTTCATCCACCAGAAATGCAGGATCGCGAGCGCGGCGATCAGATAGATCGCGCGATGCAAGGTCTGCCAGCGACGGCCGAGCTTGCGCACCATCGCTTTCGGCGATGTGACCGCGAGCGGAATCAGCAGCACGAACGCCGCGAAACCGACCGTGATGAACGGCCGCTTGCCGATGTCCTTCAGCATCGCGGCGACATCGAACCATTTGTCGAACCAGATGTACGTCGTGAAGTGCAGTGCGGCGAAGAAGAACGCGAAGAGACCGATCATCCGGCGAAAGCGCGCGAGCGCCGTCACGCCCGTCAGGCGGCGCACGGGCGTGATCGCGAGCGTGATGCACAGATATACGAGCGTCCAGAGGCCGGTCGAGCGCGTGATGAATTCGATCGGATTCGCGCCCAGGCCGCCCGTCGCGCCGAGCAGCACGAGACGTGCGAGCGGAAACAGCATCGCGACGAACACGACGATCTTGACCGGAACGATCCATCGCGGTCCCGTCGCGACGCGCGCGCTTTTGATCTGGGAAGCGGACGACATCGTTCAGAAGTTCTTCTTCAGATCCATGCCGGCATACATCGACGCGACCTGATCGCCGTAGCCGTTGAACATGAGCGTCTTGCGTTTCGGCTGAAAGAAACCGTCCTCGCCGATGCGCCGCTCGGTCGCCTGACTCCAGCGCGGATGATCGACATTCGGATTCACGTTCGAAAAGAAGCCGTATTCGCTCGGCGCGTAGAGATTCCAGCTCGTTGGCGGCTGCTTCTCGACAAAGCGGATTTTCACCAGCGATTTCGCGCTCTTGAAACCGTACTTCCACGGCACGACGACACGCACCGGCGCGCCGTTCTGATTCGGCAGCACTTCGCCGTACAAGCCGACGGTCAGCAGCGTGAGCGGATTCATCGCCTCGTCCATGCGCAGACCTTCGGAATACGGCCATTCGAGGATCGGCGTCGAAAGTCCCGGCATCTGCGACGGATCGGCCAGCGTGATGAACTGCACGTACTTCGCGTTGCCCGTCGGCTCGGCGCGCTTGATGAGCTCCGACAACGACACGCCGATCCACGGAATCACCATCGACCAGCCTTCGACGCAGCGCAGCCGGTACACGCGTTCCTCGAGCGGCGCGAGCTTGAGAATGTCGTCGATGTCGTAGACCTTCGGATTCTTGATCGCGCCCTCGACGGACACTTTCCACGGCCGCGGACGCAGCGTGCCGGCGTGGGCGGCGGGATCGTCCTTGTCGGTGCCGAACTCGTAGAAGTTGTTGTAGCTCGTGATGTCCTTGAACGGCGTCGGCTTGTCGAGCGCGACGAACTTCGGGTTGGTCGTCGCGGCCAGCTTCTGGCCTTTGGCGTCGGGCGATGTCAGCGTCGCGTGGGCGAGGCCGCTCGCGCCGGCGAGTCCTGTCGCGGCGAGCGCGCCGAGCGAACGAAGCGTGCGCCGGCGATTCTCGAACACGTCGCGCGGCGTGATTTCGTGACTCGCAATGTCATCGCCGTACAGATTACGGCCTTGTTTGATCCACATGAAGCGTGACTCCTTCCGTTCATTCTTGTACGGAGAAAACAGCAGATTGGATGCCAGTATTCCACCGCAAAACGAAAAAAAACCGCCAGCGCTCGTCACGCATGGCGGTCTTTTTCGATTCGACGCTGCCGATCAGAGCTTGCCGTAACTATGCAAGCCCGAAAGGAACATGTTGACGCCGAGGAACGCGAAGGTCGTGACGATCAGGCCCGTCAGCGCCCACCATGCGGCGGCGGCGCCGCGCAGGCCTTTCATCAGGCGCATGTGCAGCCACGCGGCGTAGTTCAGCCAGACGATCAGCGCCCAGGTTTCCTTCGGATCCCAGCTCCAGTAGCCGCCCCACGCTTCCGCCGCCCACAGCGCGCCGAGGATCGTCGCGATGGTGAAGAACGCGAAGCCGACGGCGATCGACTTGTACATCACGTCGTCGAGCACTTCGAGCGACGGAAGGCGGTCCGCCATGAAACCGCGCTGCTTCGCGAGATACGCGACGGAGACCATCGCCGATAGCGCGAAGCTGCCATAGCCGATGAAGTTCGCCGGAACGTGGATCTTCATCCACCAGCTTTGCAGCGCGGGGACGAGCGGCTGAATCTGCTGTGCATCGCGCGCGATCGAATACCACATCAGGAAACCGACCGCCGCGCTGATGACGAGCAGCACGAACGCGCCCATCGCGCGCGTCGAGTAATGCTGCTCGTAGTAGAGATAAAACAGCGACGTGATGAGGCAGAACAACACGAAGACTTCGTACAGATTCGAAATCGGAATATGGCCGACGTCCGAGCCGATCATGTAGGACTCGTACCAGCGCACCATCAGGCCGGTGAAGCCCATCAGCACCGCGACCCACGTCATGCGCGAGCCGATCGCGCCGCCCGTCTGCGAGCGCGTCGCAAGGCCGATCCAGTAGAAGAGCGTCGCGAGGATGAAGAGCGCGCTCATCCACAAGATCGCGGACTGGCTCGACAGGAAGTACTTGAGGAAGAAGTTCGTGTCGGCGCGAGCGAGGTCGTGCTGATAGAGCTGGATCGAGAAAAGCGACAACACCGCGATCAACGCGATCAGCAGGCGTACCGGTTTCCAGCGCCAGCCGAGCACGACGAACGTCGGTACGGCGCCGACCAGCACGGCCGTGTCGTACACGTCCATGTACGCGTGATAGCGGTTCAGCGCGAAACCCGCGCCCGCGACCATCGCGAGGGCGAAGAGCCAGTCGATCAGCGTGAGCCTGCGCAGGAACGGACGATCGTCGAACTCGGCGACATCGGGAAGCCCCGATGCCGGACGTTCCGTCTTGGCGGAGGCGTGGGAGGAAGTCTGTGTGAGGTCCATGATCTTACCGTGTTGAAACTTCCGAGCTCGGGGTCTCGGTTTGCGAATGCCGGTGCGCGTTTTGCGCCGGGGACGGATCGGCCGGTACTTCCGGCTTCACGCCGAGCGCCGCTGCGATCTGCGCGCGCGTACGCACGAACTCTTTCTCGAAATCGAACGTGCGGCGGGCGGTGGACATCGCCATCAGCACGCTCGCGCCGCCCTGGCCCGCATCTTTGAGCCAGAACCAGAGCCGGCGTTCGCGCACGTAAAACATCGCGAAAATGCCGACGACCAGCAGAAGGCTGCCAAGATACACCAGATTTTTACCCGGCGCGCGCGTCAACTGGAATACCGAAGCTTGCACCTGCCTGAAGTTGTCCAGTTGCAGAAAGACCGGCGAACCGTACAGAAAGCTGTCGGAAAGCGCGTTGATGGACGATTGCACGAACGCGGCGTTCTTATCGTCCACTTTAGCCGCGGGCTGGCCGTTTTGCTCTCGGGAAATCTGCCATACGTCCCACATCGCGCCTTCGAGCATCCTCATCAGCAGGCCGGCGGCTTTCTCCTGCTCGCCCTTCGGCACCGATTTGTCGATAAACATCGCGATGCTCTGGAAACCGCCAATCATCTGCGGATTCGTCGTCGCCTTGCCGGTTTCATCGGCGCCTGCGAAAAGATTCAGCACGCGGACGGCGCTTTCCTCCAGATGTTTCTGCAGTTCACCGTTTTCCTGCGGCACCGAACGCAACGCGAAACGATGCGCGGCTTCGGCGCGCGTCGCCGGCGTCGCGAGCGCGGCGCGCAGGTCCATCCACTGTTTGACGGTGCCCTGATCGTCGGCGGGAATGCGCAGATAGCGGAACGGATCGTTCGGGCTCAGGCGCATGCCCGCGAGGAACATACGCTGGCCGCTCACGTCCACGGGCACCATGTAGTTGCTGTATTCGCGCGCCTGGCCGTCCGTGCCGCGCACCTTGTATTGCACCGACGGGCCGATATTGCGCAGATCCGTCGGTCTCGACGTTTTGGCGCCTGAGCCGAGGCGCTCGTCGAATGCATCGCGCAGCGTTTCCTTCTTGCCGACGCCGCGCGCGTCGGGCGCGCCGCTGCCGTCGGTCATGTTCTCGACGTTGATCGCGCGGAAATCCGTGAACTCGACCGTCTCGCCCTGCGCGCCCGCGAACTGCGCGCCGATGGGCGCCGTGCCGCCGATCGTCCCGCTGAACGGCGCGGTCTTCGCGCTGCCGCCGGTCATCGGCCAGGCGGTCATTTCGAGTTTCGAGCCGCCGTCCTGAAAGCTCGATTGATAGATCGAAATGCCGTCATACGTGAACGGCTTGTTCACTTCGATGCGCGCCGGAATGCGCTTGCCTGTCTTGTGATCGATCACGACGATATCGCTCGCGAAGAGCTTCGGCATGCCGGTCGAGTAGTAATCGACGATGAACTTATTGAGCTGAATCGAGAACGGCAGGTCCTGAATGATCGAGCCGTCTTGCTGATTCAGTATCGCCGTGCCGACGAACTGCCCTTCGGGCACCCATGCGTAGCCGCGGAAAGTCGGATTCGACGTTGAAAGACGATGCTCGCGCGGAATGTCGTTGATGACGGCGTTGCTGTTGATCGGCGTCTTGTTGAACATCCACATCTGCAGCTTGATGGGCAGATTGCTGTCCAGCAGACCGCCGATACAGATCACGACGATCGCCAGATGCGCCGAGATATAGCCGATCTTGGTCATCGCGCCGCGCTTGGCGGTGATGAGCGTCGCGCCGTTGTCGGTCTCGCGCGTCTTGAAGCGGTAGCCCATCTTCGCGGACAGGCGTTCGAGCGTCGCGGCGGTCTGCGCGCGATCGGCCGTGACCGTGAACTCGCCCTTGTGATGGAACGCGCGCAGGCCGCCTTCGTGCACGCGATCCTTCCAGCTCTTGATGTCCGCGATCATCTTCGGGCTGTTTCGGATCACGCACAGCGACACCGAGATCACGAGGAAAATCAGGATCAGCATGAACCACCATGCGCTGTACACGGTGTAGATGCTCAAGCCACGGAAGATGTCCGCCCAGAACGGGCCGAATTGATTGACGTAGTTCGGATACGGATCGTCCTGCGTAAGCACCGTGCCGATGATGCTCGCGATCGCCAGAATGACCAGCAATGCGATGGCGAAGCGCATCGAACTGACGAGTTCGACGAAATGCCTGATGGCCCGACGGCTCGACTTCGACTGCAAACCCGATGTGGTGACGCTCATTCAAACTCCGGCTGGACAGCAAAAAAGGGTGGAGACGCTGGCGGTCTTTGTCGACCGACGTCCCACCCTTTTCTTGTTTTCGCGCCGGTCTTCTCGGATAGTCCGGGACCGGCTTCGTAGTATGGGCGATTCTCCGTCTCTGCATGGAGAACCGCTGGACGCTGACTGCTATGCGTTCAATGCAAACCGGCGATGTAGTCGGCGACCGCCTTCATCTCCGCTTCGTTCAGGCGCGAGGAAATCTGGTGCATCGGCTCGCTGTTGTTGCGTTGTCCCGATGCGAAGGCGTTCAACTGCGCCACTGTGTAATCGCCCCACTGCCACGACAGCCGCGGATACTGCACCGGAATGCCCATGCCCGTCGCGCCGTGGCACGCCGCACACGCCGGCACGCCCTTGTCCGCGATGCCGCCGCGGTAGATCTTCTGGCCCAACGCGACGTCGTTCTTGTCGCGCGCGTAATTGGGCTTTGCCTTCTGCGACGCGAAGTACGCCGCGACGTTCACCATGTCCTGATCCGATAGCGCGCCCGCGATGCCCGCCATGATCGGATTGTTGCGCGCCGGTGCCTTTGCACCCGGCTGCGTCTTGTAATCCTTCAACTGCTTGACGATGTACTCGGCGTGCTGCCCCGCGAGCCGCGGAAATGCCGCGCCGGCGCTGTTGCCGTCTGCCGCGTGACACGCCGCGCACACCTGAGTCGCGATAGCCTGGCCTCGCGTCACATCCGGCTTGGCCGGTTGCGCGGGCTCCGCCGCACTCACTGACATCGATACCGCCAGACCACTCAAACCTGCACCGAAAGCCGCCGCTGCCCGAATCACCACCAGAGACCTGTACAGTCGGTTCATTCGCGTACCCTGTTTTTCGTCTTGTGAGAATGTGAGGTTCTGCAAAAAAACGACGGCGACCGATCATCGCCGCAAGATACCCGAACTCGCTGAACGAAGAGGCCCAAAAGTATGCCTCTGAAAACTGTCTCGCTCCTTGTGGGTGCCGCCTGCGGCTTGGGTCTTGCGTGCCCGCTGATCTTTAAAAATCCGTCGTATTGTACAATAACCCGCTATACGCAAAGACGCCAGTCGGGGCATGCCCAGTATTTGCCGGGTTCTCAAGGCTTCGGTTTTCGCAGCGCTTTCGATTGGACCCGCCCATGTCATTCCTGCTTCATCAATCCCGCTTCTTCACGACCGTCAACCATCTGCGCGATCTGCCGCCGACGCCGCAACCCGAAATCGCTTTTGCGGGGCGCTCGAACGCCGGTAAATCGACGGCGATCAACATCCTCTGCAATCAGAAGCGGCTTGCTTTCGCGAGTAAAACGCCGGGGCGCACGCAGCACATCAATTACTTCTCCGTCGGTCCGGAAGCCGCGCCGGTCGGCTATCTCGTCGACCTTCCCGGATACGGTTACGCCGAAGTGCCGGGCGCCGCGAAGGAACATTGGCAGCGGCTGCTTTCGACGTACCTGCAAAGCCGCGCGCAACTGTGCGGCATGATCCTGATGATGGATTCGCGCCGGCCGCTCACCGACCTCGATCGCATCATGATCGACTGGTTCGCGCCGACCGGAAAACCGATTCACGCGCTGCTCACCAAATGCGACAAATTGACGCGACAGGAGATGACGAACGCTCTGCGTGCGACCAAGAAATCCTTCGCCGAATATAAAGACGCGGGCTATCGCGGCGAACTTACGGCGCAGCTCTTTTCGGCGCTCAAACGGACCGGCATCGACGAGGCTCACGAACAGATCGAAAGCTGGCTGATACCGGAAGAAGCCGGCGAAAACGCGTCAGAAGACGCAGCCGAGTGAGCGCGGCGCGTGCGCGCCGGCATAAAAAAACCCGCCGCATAACGGCGGGTTAATAGCCTAATCGAATAACGACAGGCACCCGCTCAGGGAGGAGAAGCGGGGAGTCCGGCGGCAAGCGCCTCGCTCGATCGGTATGATATACCATTGTCTCAAAGCGGTTTCAGACGCAGCCAAGTGCTTGTTCGGCAAGGGTTTAGGCGTCTCGGAACACGTTTTCGAACTCCCCTGAAGACCACCCAAATTCGAGTCGAAATATGAGCTTCTATCCTCACCATCGCCCGCGCCGGATGCGCCGCGATGACTTCTCGCGCCGTCTGATGCGCGAAAACATCCTCACGACGAACGACCTCATCTATCCCGTGTTCATCGTCGAAGGTACGAATGTGCGGCAGGCCGTGCCGTCGATGCCCGGCGTCGAGCGCACGTCCGTCGATTTGCTGATGAAAGTCGCCGAGCAATGCGTCGAACTTGGCGTGCCGGTGCTGTCGCTGTTCCCGGCGATCGAACCGTCGATCAAGACGCCCGATGGCCGCGAAGCCACGAATCCGGACGGTCTCATTCCGCGCGCCGTGCGCGAGCTGAAGAAGAACTTCCCGATGCTCGGCGTGCTGACCGACGTCGCGCTCGATCCGTACACGAGCCACGGCCAGGACGGCGTGCTCGACGAAGAAGGCTACGTGAAGAACGACGAAACGAGCGAAATTCTCGTCGAGCAGGCGCGCACCCAAGCTGAAGCGGGCGTGGATATCGTCGCGCCGTCGGACATGATGGACGGGCGCATCGGCGCGATCCGCGAGATGCTCGAAAGCGAAAGCCACATCCACACGCGCATCATGGCGTATGCGGCGAAGTACGCGTCGGCGTTCTACGGCCCGTTCCGTGACGCCGTCGGTTCCGCAGCGAATCTCGGCAAGAGCAACAAGATGGCGTATCAGATGGACCCGGCCAACTCGGACGAAGCGATGCGCGAAGTGCGCATGGACATCGAGGAAGGCGCGGACATGGTGATGGTCAAGCCGGGCATGCCGTACCTCGACATCGTGCGGCGCGTGAAGGACGAGTTCCGCTTCCCGACGTACGCGTATCAGGTGAGCGGCGAGTACGCGATGATCAAGGCGGCCGCGCAGAACGGCTGGATCGATCACGACAAGGTCATGATGGAAGCGCTGCTCGCGTTCAAGCGCGCGGGCGCGGACGGCGTGCTGACGTACTTCGCGCTGGATGCGGCGCGGATCATTCGCGCTTCCGTGTAAGCGCCAAAAGGGCGATGCGAGTGCATCGCCCTTTTTTTATCCGTTCAGTTTATCGAGACTCTTCAGGAACGTATCCGCCGATTCATACCCGACCACGCGCGCGACTTCGTTGCCCTGCGCATCGAAGAAGATGATTCCCGGCGGCCCGAAAAGCTTGAAGCGCTTGAGGAGAATTTGATCGTTCGTGTTGTTGGCGGTCACGTCCGCGCGCAGAAGATTCAGTTGCGCGAGGCGCGCTTGCACACGGGCGTCGGAGAAAGTCAGCTTCTCCATTTCCTTGCACGACACGCACCAGTCCGCGTAGAAATCGAGCATCGCGGGACGCGCCGCCGCTTTCACCGCCGAGTCCAGTTCCGCCGATGAACGCACCGGCGCGAAGATCAGGCCCTGCGATTGCGCATTCGCCGACGGCTCGCTGCGGGAAGCCAGCACGGCGAGCGGGCGCAGCGGATCTGTCGAACCCGCCGCCAATCCGACGAGCAGCGTCGCCGCCCAGATCGCGAATGCCGCTCCGAGCCCGCGCCCGAGCCGCTTCCACACACCGACAGGCGCCGCCGCGCCCGACGAGAACAATCCGAGCGATGCCGCCGCGATCAGCAGCCATAGCGCCGCGAGCAGCATCTGCGCAACGCCGCCGATGACCGGCCAGACGATCCACAGCGCGGCCGCGAGCAGCACGACGCCGAAGAAGACCTTCACGCCGTCCATCCACGCACCGGCGCGCGGCAGAACCGAACCCGCGCCGAGCCCGATGACGAGCAGCGGCACGCCCAGTCCGATGCCCATTGCGAAGAGCGCGGCGCCGCCGAGCGCAGCGTTGCCGGTGTGCGCGATGAACGCGAGCACCGCGAAAAGTGGCGCAGTCATGCACGCGCCGACCACGAGCGCGGACAGCGCGCCCATCGCCGCGACTGCCGCGAACTTGCCGCCGCTGCGCTTCTGCGATGCTTCGTTGACGCCCGCTTGCCAGCGCGCGGGCAGCGCGATATCGACGCCCGAGATCAACGCGATGGCGAACGCCGCGAGCAGCAGGCCGAACGCGCCGAGCACCCACGGGTTCTGCAGCCACGCGCCGAGGCTTTGTCCGATCAACGCGGCAGCGACGCCGAGCGCGGTATAGACGAGCGCCATGCCGATCACGTACGAAACCGACAATGCGAATCCGCGCGAACGCGTCACACGCGCGCCTTCGCCGACGATGATCGCGGACAGAATCGGGATCATCGGATACGAGCATGGCAGGAGGCTCAGTACCATGCCGGCAAGGAAATAGAGTCCGACGACTGTGAAGAATCCGCCGCCCTCGAGCATCGATTGCGCGTAGTCGGCGCTGGTCGCGCGCTCGAACCAAGTGTCGCCGGTGTTTGCGCTCGTCGTCGCGGTCGGTGCCGCGCCCGCGGGCTGGAGCGCGTCGCCGCGCACACGATAGGCCTTCTCCATCGGCGGATAGCAGATGCCGCCATCCGCGCAACCCTGCGACGTCACCGCGAGCTCGAACGGCCCGTTCGCTTTCGTCACCGGAATACGGATGATCAGTTCGCCGCGATACGTCTCGACGTCCTTGTTGAACGTCTGATCGAAATGAACTTTGCCCGCCGGAAGTTGCGCCGCGCCGATGGTCGCGTCGCCGCTCTTCACCGCGAACGCGAAACGCTCACGGTACATGTAGTAGCCGTCGGCGATCTTGTAGCGCACGTCCACTTCGCCCGGCTTTTCGGATGCGCTGAATTTGAACGCGACGTCGGGCTCGAGGAAATCGTCGGCTGCGCGCGCGGCGCCCGACAGCAGCGCGAACGCCGCCAGGAAGAGAAACGCGCCGAAAAGTCGCCGCGTGACAAGGCGAGAAAACTCAAACATGAAGAGGACGCTGCGTTTCTGCGTTGACCCACTGGCCGTATCCCGGCGATGCATCGACCTGCCAGACGAGGATTTCGGGCGTTTCATATGGATGTCGAGCCTCGACGAAGCGCTGCAATTCTGCGCTGCGCGCGACGCTCGTCTTGAACAACAACTGCACTTCCTGCGACGACTCCAGCACGCCCTTCCAGTGATATTGCGACGACACGGCGCCGAGATTCGTCACGCACGCCGCGAGCCGCGCGTCCAGCGCCGCTTGCGCGAGCGCATCGGCTGCGGCGGCGTCGGGCAGCGTGGACAGCATCAAAACGACGGGGACGTTCACTCGGCGTGCTCCGAGAGGTTAATTGCGTATCGTAGCATCGGCGGCTGACACTCACTTTTACGCCTCGGCGCGCTGAAATGTCGCAGCCAGAAAGCAAAAAGGCCAAGCTCTAAGCCTGGCCTTTCTGGTAACAACCGAAAACGGGATTTATTCCGCTTCTTGCACTTCTTCCGTCTCTTCGACTTCCGGGCGATCCATCAGTTGGACCAGCGCCATCGGGGCGTTATCGCCGACGCGGAAACCGAACTTCAGGATGCTCAGGTAGCCGCCCGGGCGGTTCGCGTAGCGCGGGCCGAGGACGTCGAACAGCTTCGCGACGGAATCACGATCGCGCAGGCGGTTGAACGCCAGACGACGGTTCGCGAGCGACGGCTTCTTGCCCAGCGTGATGAGGGGCTCGACGACCTTGCGCAGTTCCTTGGCCTTCGGCAGCGTCGTCTTGATGACTTCGTGCTCGATCAGCGAGTTCGACATATTGCGGAGCATTGCCAGACGATGGCTGCTCGTGCGGTTCAGTTTCCGCAGACCATGCTTATGACGCATTTCAGTTCCTTTAACGAGTTTTGATCCAGCTCTTCTATTGCACCCTAATTTGGGTGCACGGGCCGGTCAGGTAAAAGCAAGACGCGGATTTTAAAGCAAAATCCGCGTCTTTGCCAAGTTACGCGACTGCGTTTGGTATTACTTGTCCAACCCGGCCGGCGGCCAGTTTTCGAGCTTCATACCGAGCGTCAGACCGCGCGAAGCCAGCACTTCCTTGATTTCGTTCAGCGACTTGCGGCCGAGGTTCGGCGTCTTCAGCAGCTCGTTTTCCGTGCGCTGGATCAGGTCGCCGATGTAGTAGATGTTCTCGGCCTTCAGGCAGTTCGCCGAGCGAACCGTGAGTTCGAGATCGTCCACCGGACGCAGCAAGATCGGGTCGATCTGCGGTGCGCGCGACGGTGCTTCTGCTGCCGCTTCCGTGCCTTCCAGTGCGGCGAACACCGACAACTGATCGACCAGAATGCGAGCCGACTGGCGGATCGCTTCTTCCGGCGAAATCACGCCGTTGGTCTCGATGTTCATCACGAGCTTGTCGAGGTCGGTGCGCTGTTCGACACGTGCGCTTTCGACGGCGTAGCTCACGCGGCGAACCGGCGAGAACGACGCGTCCAGCACGATGCGGCCGATGATCTTGGCCGACTCTTCGCCATAGCGACGCACGTTGCCCGGCACGTAGCCGCGGCCCTTTTCGATCTTGATCTGAACGTCGAGCTTGCCGCCCTTCGACAGGTGAGCGATCACGTGTTCCGGATTGATGACCTCGCAGTCGTGCGCGAGTTCGATATCGCCGGCCGTGACAACGCCTTCGCCTTCCTTGCGCAGCGTCACCGTGACTTCGTCCCGGTTGTGCAGCTTGAAGACGACACCCTTCAGGTTCAACAGCAGGTTGACCACATCCTCTTGCACACCATCGAGCGTCGAGTATTCGTGCACGACCCCTGCGATCGTCACTTCGGTCGGCGCGTAGCCGATCATCGACGACAGCAGCACGCGCCGAAGCGCGTTACCCAAGGTGTGGCCATAGCCGCGTTCGAACGGCTCCATAACCACTTTCGCATGGTTCTCACCAAGCGATTCGACTGCAATGATCTTGGGCTTCAACAAACTGGTTTGCATAGGTTTTCCTTTTCAATACCCTCGGCTCGTTACACCGATAAGGCTGACCGGTGACAACCTGAAAATAAACAGCCGAGGCCACCTCTTGCCACGAGCAATCAGGCTCCCCGGCTGTCCATCCATTACCGCCCCGATTAACGCGAATACAATTCGACGATCAGGCTTTCGTTGATGTCGCCGGCGATGTCGCTACGCTCGGGCATCGACTTGAACGTGCCTTCGAACTTCTTCTCGTCGACCGACACCCAGCTCGGCATGCCGCCTTGCTGCGCCAGCGAGAGAGCTTCGACGATACGAGCCTGCTTGCGCGACTGCTCGCGCACGGACACGACGTCGCCCGACTTCACTTGCAGCGACGGGATGTTCGCGACTTGGCCGTTCACCATGATCGCCTTGTGGCTCACGAGCTGACGTGCTTCAGCGCGCGTCGAGCCGAAGCCCATGCGATACACGACGTTGTCGAGACGCGACTCGAGCAATTGCAGCAGGTTTTCGCCCGTCGGGCCCTTGCGGCGGTCGGCTTCAGCGAAGTAGCGGCGGAACTGACGCTCCAGCACACCGTAGATACGCTTCACTTTCTGCTTTTCGCGCAACTGGGTACCGTAGTCGGACGTACGCGCGCCCGAGGTGCGGCCGTGCTGGCCGGGCTTGCTGTCGAGCTTGCACTTGTCGGCGAGGGAGCGGCGTGCGCTCTTCAGGAACAGATCAGTGCCTTCACGGCGGGACAGCTTTGCTTTGGGACCGGTATAGCGTGCCACGTTGCATCCTTAAATATTGATCACGCAAACTTCCGTTGAACTTCAGTCTGCGCTAGTCCGAACCCTTTGGGCCGAACGGTGGGCTTAGTCAAAACTTACTAACGCACGAAACCCGCCGATACTCGCGCATCGACAGGCAACATGCGGTTGCGTCGACGTATTAGATACGACGGCGCTTCGGCGGACGGCAGCCGTTGTGCGGGACCGGCGTCACGTCGGAGATCGCGGTGATCTTGATGCCAAGACCATGCAACGCGCGCACCGCCGATTCGCGGCCAGGACCGGGGCCCTTGATCCGCACTTCGAGGTTCTTCACGCCGTATTCCATTGCCACGCGACCAGCCGATTCGGCTGCGACCTGAGCTGCGAAGGGCGTCGACTTACGCGAGCCCTTGAAGCCCTGACCACCCGAGGTCGCCCATGCCAGCGCGTTACCTTGACGGTCGGTGATCGTGATAATGGTGTTGTTGAACGACGCGTGAACGTGAACCACGCCCTCGGCGACGTTCTTCTTGACCTTCTTGCGAACGCGTTGCGCCGCGGAGTTGTTCGAAGCCTTAGCCATTACGTTTTCCTGTAACTGTCAGTTCCGCTTACTTCTTCAGCGATTGCGCTGCACGACGCGGACCCTTGCGCGTACGGGCATTCGTGCGCGTACGCTGGCCACGCAGGGGCAGGCCCTTGCGATGGCGCATGCCGCGGTAGCAACCCAAGTCCATCAGGCGCTTGATGTTCATCGTCACTTCACGGCGCAGATCGCCTTCGACGATGAACTTGCCCACTTCGTCACGCAGCTTTTCGAGGTCTGCGTCGGTAAGGTCTTTGACCTTCTTCGAAAATTCCACGCCAGCAGCGGTGCAGATGCCACGCGAACGCGTGCGGCCGATGCCGAAGATTGCCGTCAGGCCGATCTCGGTATGCTGGTGATTCGGGATGTTAACCCCTGCGATACGAGCCATTGTTTTTCCTCAAACAAAAAGCGCAAGCAAAAGCGCGGCGTTCAGCCTTGACGCTGTTTGTGGCGCGGATCAGAGCTACAAATCACGCGCACAACGCCCTTGCGCTTGATGATCTTGCAATTGCGGCAAATGCGCTTAACCGATGCCATCACTTTCATGATATTACCCTTTTTTCAAATCACTTCGCCCGGAACACGATCCGTGCACGAGACAGATCGTAAGGCGTCAATTCAACCGTAACCTTGTCGCCCGGCAGGATGCGGATGTAGTGCATCCGCATCTTTCCGGAAATATGTCCCAGGACGACATGGCCATTTTCCAATTTCACCCGGAAAGTAGCGTTGGGAAGGTTTTCGATGACCTCACCCTGCATCTGGATAACATCGTCTTTGGCCATAGTCCTTATTAACGCATCGGGACGTTGCCACCCTTGAAGTTTGCCTTCTTGAGCAGCGATTCATATTGTTGCGACATAACGTACGACTGCACCTGAGCCATGAAGTCCATCGTGACGACGACAATGATCAGCAGCGACGTTCCACCAAAATAAAACGGCACGTTCCAGCGCAACACCAGAAACTCAGGCAGCAGGCACACGAATACGATGTAGATCGCACCAGCCAGCGTAAGACGCGTGAGGATGCGGTCGATATATCGTGCAGTCTGATCGCCCGGACGGATACCCGGAACGAAAGCACCGCTCTTCTTCAAGTTGTCGGCGGTCTCCCGGCTGTTGAACACCAGTGCGGTGTAGAAGAAGCAGAAGAAGACGATCGCCAACGCATACAGCAGCACGTACACGGGTTGACCGGGCTTCAGCGCCTCGGCCACGTTGTGCAGCGTGTTCGCGAACCAGTTGGTGCGCGTACCCGAACTGAACCAGTTCAGGATGGTTGCCGGGAAGAGGATGATCGACGACGCGAAGATCGGCGGAATCACACCCGACATGTTCAACTTCAGCGGCAGATGAGACGACTGTCCGCCGTAAATCTTGTTACCGACCTGGCGCTTCGCATAGTTCACGAGGATCTTGCGCTGACCGCGTTCGATGAACACGACCAGATACGTGACCGCCGCGATCAAGACCACGATGATGATCGCCGAGATGATGCTCATCGAACCGGTGCGAACCAGTTCGAACAGACCACCGATCGCGTTCGGGAAACCCGCTGCGATACCACCGAAGATGATGATCGAGATGCCGTTGCCGAGACCGCGCTCCGTGATCTGCTCACCGAGCCACATCAGGAACATCGTGCCCGTCACGAGCGTGACGACCGTCGTCAGCCGGAACACCATGCCGGGGTCCAGCACCAGAGCCGGCTGGTTTTCCAGCGCGACCGCGATACCGAACGCCTGGAAGGTCGCCAGAACCACCGTGAAGATACGCGTGTACTGCGTGATCTTACGTTGTCCCGCCTGCCCTTCCTTCTTCAGCGCCTCCATCTGCGGCGACACGATCGACAGCAACTGCATGATGATCGACGCCGAAATGTAGGGCATGATGCCCAGCGCAAAGATCGTGAACCGCGACAGTGCGCCACCCGAGAACATGTTGAACATGCCAAGGATGCCGCCCGACTGGCTCTGGAACAGCTTCGCCAGTTGATCCGGATCGATGCCGGGCACCGGAATATGCGCCCCAATGCGGTAGACGATCAGCGCAAGCAGCAGGAACACTGCACGCCGGCGCAGATCGCCGAATTTCGCCGCGCTTCGACCGGTTTTTGCGAGACTCGGGCTGTTAGCCAAGTACCTTCTCCGATGCTAGTGCTAGTAACGGCGAAAGCGCGTTACTCGGCGAAAGAGCCGCCAGCGGCTTCGATTGCCTCACGGGCGCCCTTCGTTGCCGTCAGGCCCTTCACCGTGACCTTGCGCGTGATCTCGCCGGTCTTGATGATCTTCGCGCTCTTGATGAGCTCGCCGACCAGACCCGCTTGCTTCAACGCCAACAGATCGATTTCGTCGACCGGCAGCTTCTCGAGATCAGCCAGGCGCACTTCACCGACGAATTCCTTCGTCAGCGAGGTGAAGCCGCGCTTCGGCAGACGACGCTGCAGAGGCATCTGACCGCCTTCGAAGCCGACCTTGTGAAAGCCGCCCGAACGCGATTTCTGACCCTTGTGGCCGCGGCCAGCGGTCTTGCCGAGGCCCGAACCGATACCGCGACCGACGCGACGCTTAGCGTGCTTCGCGCCTTCCGCCGGCTTCAGGTTATTCAATTCCATGTTCAACTCCTTGGATCCGTAGGTCGCGCTTAGGCGATGACCTTAACGAGGTACGAGACCTTGTTGATCATCCCGCGCACTGCCGGCGTGTCCTGCAGCTCGGAAACCGAGTTCAGGCGACGCAGGCCGAGGCCACGCACCGTTGCGCGGTGCGATTCGCGGGTCCCGATCAGGCTCTTGACGAGCTGAACCTTGACAGTTTTTTCAGACATGGTGACCACCTTAGCCCAGAATGTCTTCGACGGACTTACCACGCTTCGCAGCGATGTCTGCCGGGGTCGACTGCTTGCGCAGGCCGTCCAGCGTCGCACGAACGAGGTTGTACGGGTTCGTCGAACCGTGGCTCTTGGCCACAACGTTTTGAACGCCCATCACGTCGAACACTGCGCGCATCGGGCCGCCAGCGATCACGCCGGTACCGTCCTTCGCCGGAGCGAGGAGAACCGCCGATGCGCCGTGCTTGCCGTGCACTTCGTGTTGCAGCGTGCCGTTCTTCAGGGGCACCTTGAACATGTTGCGGCGGGCCTGCTCCATTGCCTTTTGAACGGCAACCGGAACTTCCTTGGCCTTGCCCTTGCCCATGCCGATCCGGCCGTCACCGTCGCCAACCACGGTCAGCGCGGCGAAGCCGAGAATACGGCCACCCTTCACGACCTTGGTCACGCGGTTGACCGAAATCATCTTTTCGCGCAGGCCGTCGTCGCGTTCGTCAGCCTGAACTTTCGCTTGCATCTTTGCCATGACGAATTCTTCCCTTAGAACTTGAGCCCGGCTTCACGCGCCGCATCAGCCAGCGCCTTCACGCGGCCGTGGTAGCGGAAACCCGAGCGGTCAAAGGCGACGGATTCGATGCCGGCAGCCTTGGCCTTTTCGGCGATACGCTTGCCGATCAAGGTCGCGGCGTTGACGTTGCCGCCCTTGCCCGACTTGTCGGCCAGTTCAGCGCGCACTTCCGCTTCCAGCGTCGAGGCGCTTGCCACGACCTTCGTGCCGCATGCCGAGAACACTTGCGCGTAGATATGCGTATTCGTGCGATGCACGGCCAGACGCGGAACCTGCAGCTCAGCGATCTTGATACGCGTCTGACGAGCGCGGCGCAGGCGAGATTGAGTCTTATCCATGATTGCGCACCCTTACTTCTTCTTCGTTTCTTTGAGGATCACGACCTCGTCGGAATAGCGCACGCCCTTGCCCTTGTACGGCTCGGGCGGACGATAGCCGCGCACTTCTGCTGCGGTCTGTCCGACTTTCTGCTTGTCGATCCCCTTGATCACGATTTCGGTCTGCGACGGGGTTTCAGCCTTGACGCCTTCCGGCATCTGGTGCACCACGGGGTGCGAGAAACCCAGCGACAGGTTCAGCTTGTCGCCTTGCGCTTGCGCACGATAACCGACGCCAACCAGCGTCAGCTTGCGCTCGAAACCCTTGGTGACGCCTTGCACCATGTTCGCCAGGAGGGCGCGCATCGTGCCGGACATCGCGTTCGCTTCGCGGCTTTCATCCGTCGGAGCCAGCTTCAACGTGCCGTCTTCGTTCGTCACGGCAACCAGCTTGTTGACCGGTTGCGAGATCGTGCCGAGCGGACCCTTCACGGTGATGACGTCGCTCTTGATGGCCACTTCCGCGCCTTGCAGCGCGATCGGGCTTTTACCTACTCGAGACATGTTTCTTCTCCTTAGGCGTTAAGCGACGTAGCAGATGACTTCGCCACCGACGCCGTTCTGGCGCGCCTTGCGGTCGGTCATCACACCCTTCGGCGTCGACACGATTGCAACGCCCAGGCCGTTCATCACGGTCGGGATGTCATTGCGACCGCGGTACACGCGCAGACCGGGCTTCGATACGCGCTCGAGGCGCTCGATAACCGGACGGCCAGCGTAGTACTTCAACGCGATGTTCAATTCCGTCTTCGCACCTTCCGACTTGACTGCGAAGTCGTCGATATAACCTTCGTCCTTCAAAACCTGCGCAATCGCAACCTTGACTTTCGACGAGGGCATAGTCACCGAAACCTTCTCGACCATCTGCGCATTGCGGATGCGAGTCAGCATATCGGCGATAGGATCACTCATGCTCATTTATGTTTCTCCTATTACCAGCTCGCCTTGGTCAGGCCAGGGATTTCGCCGCGGAAAGCGATTTCACGAATCTTGCCGCGTGCGAGTCCGAACTTGCGGAACGTGCCACGCGGACGACCCGTGATCGCGCAGCGGTTACGCTTGCGAGTGGGGTTCGAGTTACGCGGCAGTTGTTGCAGTGCCAGACGCGCGAGGTAACGCTCTTCGTCCGACTTGCTTGCGTCGTCGATCACAGCCTTCAGCTCAGCACGCTTCGGAGCGTACTTGGCTGCCAGGCGCGCGCGCTTCTTTTCACGTTCGATCAGTGCCAGTTTAGCCACGGTAACCTCAGTTTCTGAACGGGAACTTGAAGCCGGCGAGCAATGCCTTTGCTTCTTCGTCGGTCTTCGCGGTGGTCGTGATGCTGATGTTCAGCCCACGCAGCGCGTCGATCTTGTCGTAGTCGATTTCGGGGAAAATGATTTGCTCTTTCACACCGATGTTGTAGTTACCACGGCCGTCGAACGCCTTGCCCGACACACCGCGGAAGTCGCGCACGCGAGGCAGCGCAACCGTCACGAAACGGTCCAGGAATTCGTACATGGCATTGCCACGCAGGGTAACCATCGTGCCAATCGGGTAGCCTTCGCGGATCTTGAAACCAGCGATTGCCTTGCGCGACTTGGTGATGACGGGCTTTTGGCCCGCGATCTTCGTGAGGTCACCAACGGCGTGCTCAAGCACCTTCTTGTCAGCGACGGCTTCGCCAAGCCCCATATTCAGGGTGATCTTGGTGAGGCGCGGCACTTCCATAATCGACTTGTAGCCGAACTTTTCAACCAGTTCCGGCACAACCTTTTCTTTGTAAATCTCTTGCAGACGAGCCATTTTTTAACTCCGCGTCAGGCGTTAAGCGTGGCGCCGGTCGACTTCAAGAAGCGAACCTTCTTGCCGTCTTCGACCTTGATGCCCACACGCGATGCCTTGCCATTCGCGTCGACCAATGCGACGTTCGAAATATGCAGCGGCATCGTTTTGGCTTCCACACCGCCCGTCGTACCCTTCATCGGGTTCGGCTTCACGTGCTTCTTGACGAGGTTGATGCCCTCGACGGTGACACGGTCGTCCGCAACGGCCAGCACGGTGCCGCGCTTGCCCTTGTCCTTGCCGGTGGTGACGATGACTTCGTCACCCTTGCGAATCTTGTTCATCGCGACTCCTTACAGCACTTCCGGAGCGAGCGAAACGATCTTCATGAATCGTTCGCTACGCAGTTCACGCGTAACCGGCCCGAAAATACGCGTGCCGATCGGCTCGAGCTTCGTGTTCAGCAGAACGGCGGCATTGCCGTCGAACTTGATGAGCGAGCCATCCTGGCGACGCACGCCCTTGGCCGTACGAACGACCACGGCGTTGTAGATTTCGCCCTTTTTCACGCGTCCGCGCGGCGTCGCTTCCTTGACGGTCACCTTGATGATGTCGCCAATGCTTGCGTAACGACGCTTCGAGCCGCCGAGCACCTTGATGCACATGACTTCACGCGCACCCGTGTTGTCGGCCACTTCAAGCCGAGTTTCGGTCTGGATCATGGTTTATCTTTCCCAACTTAATCCGATTGCACCACCATGGCACAGCCGGTCAGTCTTGGTCCCGTCAGCCAAATGGCTGCTTGGGTTAGAACAGGCAGCAACGGCAGACGAAACCCGCCATCGCAATCCGGTGAATCTGTCGACTCAGGCTAGCGCCCGAACCGGCTTCCCCCACCAATTTCGCCCGCGACGGGGCTCCCACAAAGAGGGAAGACCGAGATTATAACAAATAATCCCGGTCTTGCAAGCGAAACTTACTGCGATACAACTACTTACAGCATCGCGGCACTACAACTTCAGCTTTAGATCACGCGAGCCGCTTCTACCAGCTTCGACACAACCCAGGCCTTCGTCTTCGAAATCGGACGAGTTTCCTGGATTTCGACGAGATCGCCTTCGTTGTACGTGTTCGCGTCGTCATGCGCGTGGTACTTCTTCGAACGCACGACGTACTTGCCGTAGATCGGATGCTTCACGCGGTGCTCGACCAGCACGGTGACCGTCTTGTCCATCTTGTTGCTGACGACCTTGCCGACCAGCGTCCGCTTGAGCGAGGTTTTTACGCTATCGTTCATTTCTGGTTCGCCTTCTCGGTCATGACGGTACGCACGCGTGCGATGTCGCGACGGACCTTCTTCAGCTGGCTCGTGTTCGTGAGCTGCTGGGTCGCGAGCTGCATACGCAAGCCAAATTGCGCCTTGAGCAGATCCGACAGCTCCTTGTTGAGCGCGGCCTGGTCTTTTTGGCGAAGTTCAGTTGCCTTCATCATTTACTCCTTAGGCGCCGAGCTGACGGACCACGAAGTTCGTCTTGAGCGGCAGCTTGGCTGCCGCCAGACGGAACGCTTCGCGCGCCAGTTCTTCGGAGACACCGTCCATTTCGTACAGCATCTTGCCCGGTTGAATTTCAGCGACGTAGTACTCAGGGTTACCCTTACCGTTACCCATACGCACTTCGGCCGGCTTTTGCGAAATCGGCTTGTCCGGGAAGATACGGATCCAGATCCGGCCGCCACGCTTGATGTGACGCGTCATTGCACGACGCGCCGCTTCGATTTGACGCGCGGTCAAACGGCCGCGACCGATAGCCTTCAGACCGTATTCACCGAACGACACCGCGTTGCCGCGCGTCGCCTTACCGGTGTTACGACCCTTCTGCTCTTTGCGATACTTTCTGCGTTTCGGTTGCAGCATCGTTATTCTCCAGTCTTCGCGTCACCGCCAGCGCGACGGGGTGCGCCACGACGCGCGCCGCCCGGAGCGCCTTCACCGTCACGGCGCGGACGGCGATCGCCACCCGGACGTGCGTTGCGGCGCGGACGCTTTTCTTCCGCCACTTCTTCCACGACCGGCGCTTCGTTGCGGCCCAGGGTATCGCCCTTGTAGACCCACACCTTCACGCCGATGATGCCGTACGTGGTCTTCGCTTCGGACGTCGCGTAGTCGATATCCGCACGCAGCGTATGGAGGGGCACGCGACCTTCGCGATACCACTCGGTACGAGCGATTTCGATACCGTTCAGACGACCCGCGCTCATGATCTTGATGCCTTGTGCACCAAGACGCATCGCGTTTTGCATCGCGCGCTTCATCGCACGGCGGAACATGATCCGGCGCTCGAGCTGCTGCGTGATGGAATCGGCGATCAGTTGCGCGTCCGTTTCCGGCTTGCGAATCTCTTCGATGTTGACGTGAACCGGAACGCCCATGCGCTTCTGCAGTTCAGCCTTCAGCGATTCGATGTCCTCGCCCTTCTTGCCGATGACAACGCCCGGACGCGAGCTGTAAATCGTGATGCGCGCGTTCTTCGCCGGACGCTCGATGACGACGCGACCAACCGAAGCGTTCTTCAGCTTCTTCTTCAGGTATTCACGAACACCGATGTCTTCCTGCAACATCGCCGCGAAATTGTTGTTGTTCGCATACCAGCGCGAAGCCCAATTGCGGCTGACGGCCAAACGGAAGCCAGTCGGATGAATTTTCTGTCCCATCGTTGGCTCCTTAATTCCCGACCGTCACAGTGATGTGACAGGATTGCTTCTCGATGCGGTTACCACGACCCTTTGCGCGTGCGGTGAAACGCTTCAGCGAAGCAGCCTTGTCGACGTAGATGCTCGTGATCTTGAGCTCGTCGATGTCGGCGCCTTCGTTGTGTTCCGCATTCGCGATCGCAGACAGCACGACCTTCTTGACGATACCCGCCGCCTTCTTCGGCGAGAACGTCAGGACGTTCAGCGCCTTGTCGACCGGCAAACCACGAATCTGGTCAGCCACAAGGCGCGTTTTCTGCGCCGAGATGCGGGCACCGCGATGAATTGCTTTCACTTCCATCTTGATTGCCCCTTATTTCTTGGCCTTCTTGTCGGCCGCGTGACCCTTGAACGTACGGGTCAGTGCGAACTCGCCAAGCTTGTGGCCGACCATGTTTTCCGTGACGTACACCGGAACGTGTTGGCGACCGTTGTGAACAGCGATCGTCAGACCGATGAAGTCCGGCAGAATCGTCGAACGACGCGACCAGGTCTTGATCGGCTTCTTGTCACGCGTCGATGCAGCCGCCTCAACCTTCTTCAGCAAATGAGCGTCGCAGAACGGACCTTTTTTAGCAGAACGTGTCATTGCCTACTCCTTAACGCTTGTGACGGCGCTGGACGATCATCGTCGTCGTGCGCTTGTTGCTGCGGGTGCGATAACCCTTCGTCGGCGTGCCCCACGGGCTCACCGGATCGCGACCTGCAGCCGTCTTACCTTCACCACCGCCGTGCGGGTGATCGACCGGGTTCATTGCAACACCACGCACCGTCGGACGGATACCGCGCCAGCGGTTCGCACCGGCCTTACCGATTTGACGGAGGCTGTGCTCTTCGTTGCCGACTTCACCGATCGTTGCGCGGCACTCGACGTGCACGCGGCGGATTTCGCCCGAACGCAGACGCACTTGAGCGTAGACGCCTTCGCGCGCCAGCAGCATTGCCGACGTACCAGCCGAACGCGCGATCTGCGCGCCCTTGCCCGGCAGCATTTCGATGCAGTGGATCGTGGTACCGACCGGGATATTGCGGATCGGCAGAGCGTTGCCTGCGCGGATCGGCGCTTCCGAACCGGACATCAGTTGCGCGCCGACCGCCACGCCCTTCGGCGCGATGATGTAGCGACGCTCGCCGTCTGCGTACAGAACCAGCGCGATGTTCGCGCTACGGTTCGGGTCGTACTCGAGACGTTCGACCTTTGCCGGAATGCCGTCCTTGTTGCGACGGAAATCGACGATACGGTAGTGCTGCTTGTGACCACCACCTTGGTGACGCGTGGTGATACGGCCGTTGTTGTTACGGCCCGCCGACTTGGATTGCGTGTCGAGCAGCGCTGCGTGAGGCTTGCCCTTGTGCAGATCCTTGTTGACGATCTTGACCATCGCGCGGCGACCCGGCGAGGTCGGCTTAACTTTCACGATTGCCATGATTACTTGGCCTCCGCTTCAAAGTTGATTTCCTGGCCGGGCTTCAGGCAGACGTACGCCTTCTTCACGTCCTTGCGCTTGCCGTTGAAGCGGCCAAAGCGCTTTGCCTTGCCCTTCGTGACGAGCACGTTGACGGAATTGACTTCGACCTTGAACAGCAGCTCGACAGCAGCCTTGACTTCCTGCTTCGTGGCGTCCGGCGCGACTTCGAACACGACTTGTTCGTTCTTGTCGGCAACCAGCGTCGCCTTTTCGGAGATCACCGGCGCGAGCAGAACTTGCATCAAACGATGATCGTTTTTGCGAATCTCGCTCATGACAGCAACTCCTCGATCTGAGCGACCGCAGCCTTCGTGATCAGAACCTTCTTGAAGTAGATCAGCGAGAGCGGGTCGGCGTAACGCGGCTCGACAACCGCCACGTGGGCCAGGTTGCGCGACGCGAGGTACAGGTTTTCGTCGACCGTATCGGTGATGACCAACACGGAGTCGAGACCCATTGCCTTGAATTTTTCGGCCAGCAGCTTGGTCTTCGGGGCTTCGAGCACGAAGTCTTCGACCACGGCGATACGGCCTTCGCGAGCCAACTGCGAGAAAATCGAGCGGAGACCCGCGCGATGCATCTTCTTGTTGACCTTGTGCGAGAAGTTTTCTTCCGGCGAATTCGGGAAGATACGACCACCGCCGCGCCACAACGGGCTCGACGACATACCGGCACGAGCGCGGCCTGTACCTTTCTGACGCCACGGCTTCTTGGTGGTGTGCTTGACCTGCTCGCGGTCCTTCTGCGCGCGGTTGCCGCTACGTGCGTTCGCCTGATAAGCGACGACGACCTGGTGAATCAGGGCTTCGTTGTAATCGCGACCGAACACGACGTCCGATGCGTTCACGCCAGCGCCTTCCTGACCATTGGCATTCAGGAGCTTAAGTTCCATTATTTCGCTCCTTTCACAGCACGCGTCTTGACGGCCGGGGTCACGAAGACCTTGCCGCCCTTCGCACCCGGAACAGCACCGCGGACGAGCAACAGATTGCGCTCAGCGTCGATGCGGGCGATTTCGAGATTCTGGACCGTGACGGTCTCGTCACCGAGGTGACCGGTCATGCGCTTGCCCGGGAACACGCGGCCCGGATCCTGCGCCATACCGATCGAACCCGGAACGTTGTGCGAACGCGAGTTACCGTGCGATGCGCGGCCCGAAGCGAAGTTGTAGCGCTTGATCGTACCGGCGTAGCCCTTACCGATCGACGTGCCTTGCACGTCAACTTTCTGGCCGACTTCGAAAATATCCGTACCGACGACGGCACCATTCGACAGTTCACCTGCCTTGGCCGCATCGATATGGAATTCCTTGAGGATTTCACCGGCTTGAACGCCGGCTTTGGCGAGGTGGCCCGCCAACGGCTTCGTCACGCGCGATGCGCGGCGAGTACCGAATGCAACCTGAACGGCGGTATAACCATCCGTTTCAACGGTCTTGATCTGCGTCACGCGGTTGTCCGACACGTCCAGCACGGTGACGGGGATCGAATCCCCCTCAGGCGTGAAGATACGGGTCATGCCAACCTTGCGACCTACGAGTCCAAGGCTCATCGTTTTCTCCATTCCCAACTGCGATTGGTCGGGGCTGATTTACAAATGCCGGCTTCGTTACGAGAAACTGGGTCGGCTATTCTTGCACCACTTTCTTGCGCCTTTGCATGCGCATAGGCGCGAAAAGCCTTGGAGTATAACAAGGCTTTTCGAATCCTGCAAGCAATCAAAGACTTAGCTCCGTCTGGCACGCCAGCGGAGCTTTTGGGACTCACTGCAGCTTGATTTCGACGTCGACGCCTGCCGGCAGGTCGAGCTTCATCAGCGCGTCGACGGTCTTGTCCGTCGGATCGACGATGTCCATCAGGCGCTGGTGGGTACGGATTTCGAGCTGGTCGCGCGACGTCTTGTTGACGTGCGGCGAACGCAGGATGTCAAAACGCTGAATACGCGTCGGCAGCGGCACCGGGCCACGAACGATCGCGCCAGTCCGCTTCGCCGTGTCGACGATCTCGGCTGCCGATTGATCGATCAGGCGATAGTCGAAAGCCTTCAGACGAATGCGGATTTTCTGGTTCTGCATGACGATTCCTTGAAAAGAGCGAGGCGGTATTGCACCGCACATTGGCAAAAGAGCGTGGGACCAAGCGCTCGCGGAGAGCGAACGCCCGGTCCCGGTCGATACTGCTACTGCTTTACTTCGAGTTCAATCGAGCAAGCCCGATATCTTACTCGATAATCTTCGCCACGACACCGGCGCCGACGGTACGGCCGCCTTCGCGGATTGCGAAGCGCAGGCCTTCTTCCATGGCGATCGGAGCGATCAGCTTGACCGTGATCGACACGTTGTCGCCCGGCATCACCATTTCCTTGTCCTTCGGCAGCTCGATCGAGCCCGTCACGTCCGTCGTACGGAAGTAGAACTGCGGACGGTAGTTGTTGAAGAACGGCGTGTGACGGCCGCCTTCGTCCTTGCTCAGCACGTACACTTCAGCCGTGAAGTGCGTGTGCGGCGTGATCGAACCCGGCTTGGCCAGAACCTGGCCGCGCTCCACGTCTTCACGCTTCGTGCCGCGCAGCAGGATACCGACGTTGTCGCCTGCCTGACCTTGGTCGAGCAGCTTGCGGAACATTTCCACGCCCGTGCAGGTCGTCTTCACCGTCGGCTTGATACCGACGATTTCGATTTCCTCGCCGACCTTGACGATGCCGCGCTCGACGCGACCCGTCACCACCGTGCCGCGACCCGAGATCGAGAACACGTCTTCCACCGGCATCAGGAACGCGCCGTCAACTGCACGCTCCGGCGTCGGGATGTACGAATCCAGCGCGTCGGCCAGGTTCATGATCGCCACTTCGCCCAGCTCGCCCTTGTCGCCTTCCAGCGCCAGCTTGGCCGAACCCTTGATGATCGGGGTGTCGTCGCCCGGGAAGTCGTACTTCGACAGCAGTTCGCGCACTTCCATTTCGACGAGCTCGAGCAGCTCGGCGTCGTCCACCATGTCGCACTTGTTCAGGAACACGATGATGTACGGCACGCCAACCTGACGGGCCAGCAGGATGTGCTCACGCGTTTGCGGCATCGGGCCATCAGCAGCCGAACACACCAGGATTGCGCCGTCCATCTGCGCGGCGCCCGTGATCATGTTCTTCACGTAGTCGGCGTGGCCCGGGCAGTCGACGTGTGCGTAGTGGCGGTTAGCCGTTTCGTACTCGACGTGCGCGGTGTTGATGGTAATACCGCGCGCCTTTTCTTCCGGCGCTGCGTCGATCTGGTCGTACGCCTTCGCTTCGCCGCCGAACTTCTGCGTGAGAACCGTCGTGATCGCTGCCGTCAGCGTGGTCTTGCCGTGGTCAACGTGACCGATCGTGCCCACGTTCACGTGCGGCTTGGTCCGCTCGAATTTACCTTTTGCCATGATTACCTTCGTTCAAAAGTTTGGTTATCGGTTTAAAGCTTGTGGCTTGCGCCGAATTACTTGCGGGAATTACTTACCCTTGGCGTTGATGATCGCGTCGGCGACGTTACGCGGAGCTTCAGCATAGTGCTTGAATTCCATCGTGTACGTTGCACGGCCTTGCGTCAGCGAACGCAGCGAGGTCGAGTAGCCGAACATTTCCGACAGCGGCACTTCGGCGCGGACGATCTTGCCGCCGCCAACCATGTCTTCCATGCCCTGGACGATACCGCGACGGCCCGACAAATCGCCCATCACGTTGCCCATGTAGTCTTCAGGCGTTTCGACTTCCACAGCCATCATCGGTTCGAGGATGACCGGGCTTGCCTTGCGCATTGCTTCCTTGAAGGCCATCGAACCGGCCATGCGGAACGCGTTTTCGTTCGAGTCGACGTCGTGGTACGAACCGAACGTCAGGTGAACCTTCACGTCCACAACCGGGAAGCCAGCCAGCACGCCCGACTTCAGCGTTTCCTGGATGCCCTTGTCCACTGCCGGGATGTATTCGCGCGGAATCACACCGCCCTTGATCTCGTCCAGGAACTCGTAGCCCTTGCCCTGCTCGTTCGGCTCGAGCGTGATGACCGCGTGACCGTACTGGCCGCGACCACCCGACTGCTTGACGAACTTGCCGTCGACGTCTGCCGCCGTCGTGCGGATCGTTTCGCGGTATGCAACCTGCGGCTTGCCGACGGTCGCTTCCACGTTGAATTCGCGCTTCATGCGGTCGACCAGAATTTCGAGGTGGAGCTCGCCCATGCCCGAAATGATGGTCTGGCCCGATTCTTCGTCCGTCTGGACGCGGAACGACGGGTCTTCCTGCGCGAGACGGTTCAGCGCCAGGCCCATCTTTTCCTGGTCAGCCTTCGTCTTCGGCTCGACTGCCTGCGAAATCACCGGTTCCGGGAAAATCATGCGTTCCAGAACGATCGGGTGCTGCGGATCGCACAGCGTGTCGCCCGTGGTCGCTTCCTTCAGGCCGACGGCCGCGGCGATGTCGCCCGCGCGAACTTCCTTGATTTCTTCGCGCTGGTTCGCGTGCATCTGCAGAATACGGCCCAGACGTTCCTTCTTGTCCTTGGTCGCGTTCAGCACGGTGTCACCCGAATTCACGACGCCCGAGTACACGCGGAAGAAGATCAGCTGACCGACGAACGGGTCCGTCATGATCTTGAACGCCAGCGACGAGAACTTCTCGTCGTCGGCTGCGCGACGCTCGGCCTTTTCACCGCTTTCGAGTTCGCCCGTAACCGGGGGAATGTCGACCGGCGACGGCAGGAAGTCGATCACGGCGTCGAGCATGCGCTGCACGCCCTTGTTCTTGAACGCGGTGCCGCACAGCATCGGCTGGATTTCGCACGCGATGGTCCGGTCGCGGATCGCCTTGACGATCTCCGCTTCGCTCAGCTCTTCGCCGCCGAGGTACTTTTCCATCAGCTCTTCGCTGGCTTCCGCAGCCGACTCGATCATCTTCTCCCGCCACTCGTTGCACGTGTCAACGAGTTCGGCCGGGATGTCGACGTAGTCGAACTTCGTGCCTTGCGATGCTTCGTCCCAAATGATCGCTTTCATCTTCAGGAGGTCGACGACGCCCTTGAAGTTTTCTTCAGCGCCGATCGGCACGACGACGGGAACCGGGTTCGCCTTCAGGCGGTTCTTCAGTTGGTCATAGACCTTGAAGAAGTTCGCGCCGGTACGGTCCATCTTGTTGACGAACGCGAGACGGGGAACCTTGTACTTGTTCGCCTGGCGCCACACGGTTTCCGACTGCGGCTGCACGCCGCCCACTGCGCAGTAGACCATGCACGCGCCGTCGAGAACGCGCATCGAGCGTTCCACTTCGATCGTGAAGTCGACGTGTCCCGGCGTGTCGATGATGTTGATGCGGTGCTCGGGGTAGTTGCCGCCCATGCCCTTCCAGAAGGCCGTGGTAGCAGCCGACGTGATGGTGATGCCGCGCTCCTGCTCCTGCTCCATCCAGTCCATCGTTGCTGCGCCGTCGTGAACTTCACCGATCTTGTGGTTCACGCCCGTGTAGAACAGGATGCGCTCGGTCGTCGTCGTCTTGCCGGCGTCGATGTGAGCGCTAATACCGATATTGCGGTAGCGCTCGATAGGTGTCTTGCGAGCCACTTTGGATCCTTTTTCGGTCGACGCGCCGGCGAAATACCGGCCGCGTCCTAACACAAACGGGCGAGGCGCCAAAACTAGCGCACCCGCCCTGATTTTCCGTTTGCCCGGTGAGCGGGAGCTTAGAAACGGAAGTGCGAGAATGCCTTGTTGGCTTCTGCCATGCGGTGAACTTCGTCGCGCTTCTTCATTGCGCCACCACGGCCTTCAGCCGCTTCCTGCAGTTCACCTGCGAGACGCAGGGCCATCGACTTTTCGCTGCGCTTCTTCGCGGCTTCACGCAACCAACGCATCGCCAATGCCATACGACGCGAGGGACGCACTTCGACCGGAACCTGATAGTTCGCACCACCAACGCGACGGCTCTTCACTTCGACCACCGGCTTCACGTTGTTGAGCGCAACCGTGAACACTTCCAGCGGGTCCTTGCCACCCTTGGTCTGGATCTGTTCAAAAGCGCCGTACACGATACGCTCGGCAACCGACTTCTTGCCGGAGAGCATCAGCACGTTCATGAACTTGGCTACATCTACGTTGCCGAACTTCGGATCCGGCAACACTTCCCGCTTGGGGACTTCGCGACGACGCGGCATGATTCTTCCTTTACTTTTTCAGTTGGAGCGATTCCCCGCTCCGCGGCCACCAACTAACCCGATCCATCTATTCGACTAAACCAGCTTGGCCGGGTGACCACTTACTCGATAGCACCGGCACTTCCGGCACCACCGCCTTTACCGCCTTGCGGCGACCTTGATTCGTTACTTCCGACCGGCGACTTACTTGCCAGCCTTAGCGCGCTTCGCACCGTACTTCGAGCGAGCTTGCTTACGGTCCTTGACGCCCTGGGTATCCAGCGAGCCGCGAACCATGTGGTAACGCACACCCGGCAAGTCCTTCACACGGCCGCCGCGGATCAGCACGACCGAGTGCTCTTGCAGGTTGTGGCCTTCACCGCCGATGTACGAAATGACTTCGAAGCCGTTGGTCAGGCGAACCTTGGCGACCTTACGGAGTGCCGAGTTCGGCTTCTTCGGCGTCGTCGTGTACACGCGGGTGCACACGCCGCGACGCTGCGGGCAGTCCTGCAGGGCCGGCGACTTGCTCTTCGTCGTTTCCGACGCGCGGCCTTTGCGAACCAGTTGATTGATGGTTGGCATTGTCTAATCCTAAAAATGAACAAAATCCACGCAATTCGATCGGGCAAAGCGAAATGAATTGCGTGTTTAGCGATCTCGCCGACGATTCCCGCGCTTCGCATCCGGCACTAGGCCAGATCCGAAGACGGACCGATGACGAGAACCAAGCATGATATTCTGAAAATCGCAATTGGGTCAATACGTTGCGACGATTTCGATGGATTTTCGAGCGACGAATCTCAATCCGAACCGACGACGTCGAGCAGTTCGTCGCCGAAACGCTCCAGTTTGCGCACGCCGATGCCGGGAATATGGCGCAAGTCGTCGATCGTATCGGGGTCGCTGCGCGCGATTTCGGCGAGCGTCGCGTCGTGGAAGATGACGTAGGCGGGCACGCCGTCGCTTTTTGCGGTTTCCGCGCGCCAGGTCCGCAAGCGCTCCCAGCGCGACTTCTCGCGCGGTGACATGCCTGCGGTCGGATCCGCGCGTTCGCCCGTGCGGCTCGACGACTGCCGCGCGCGCGTCGGCTTCACGTATTTGCGCAGCGTGACGCGCTCTTCGCCCTTGAGTACTGGCTTGCTGGCATCCGTCAGAACGAGCGCGCCGAAGCCGTCGTGATCGACTGCGAGATAGCCGAACGCCACCAATTGCCGGAACACTGCGCGCCACTCGGGCTCGGACAGCGCCGCGCCGACGCCAAACGTCGAAATTTTCTCGTGGCCGCGTTGCAGGACCTTTTCGCTGCGCGTGCCGCGCAGAATGTCGATCAGGTGCCCGGCACCGAAATGGAATCCGCTCGCCCGCTGTGCGCGATACACGCACGACAGCGCCATCTGCGCCTCGCGAGTGGCATCGAAGGACGCGGGCGGCTCGATGCACGTATCGCAATTGCCGCACGGCGTGCTCGTCTCGCCGAAGTACGCGAGCAAACGCACGCGGCGGCACGTGGCCGCCTCGCAAAGTCCAAGCAGTGCATCGAGCTTGCCGGTCTGCACCCGCTTGTGGGCGTCGTCGGCGTCGGATTCGTCGATCATCTTCCGCTGCTGCACGACGTCGCCCAATCCGTAAGCCATCCACGCGTTCGCCGGCAAGCCGTCGCGGCCCGCGCGTCCGGTTTCCTGGTAGTAGCCCTCGACGCTCTTCGGCAAATCCAGATGCGCGACGAAGCGCACGTCCGGCTTGTCGATGCCCATGCCGAACGCGATGGTCGCGCACATGACGATGCCTTCCTCGCGCTGGAACATCTCCTGATGCTTCTGGCGCGTCTCGAACTCCATGCCCGCGTGATACGGCAACGCGCGGATGCCCTGGCCCTTCAGCCAGTCCGCGGTTTCCTCGACTTTGCGGCGCGACAGACAATAGACGACGCCCGCATCGGTGGTGCCGTCCTTGTTCGTATGCTCCGCGCGGATGAAATCGAGCAGTTGCGAGCGCGCATTGTCCTTTTCGACGATCCGATAACGAATGTTCGGCCGATCGAAGCTCGAAACGAAGATGCGCGCGTCGTCGAGCGCGAGGCGATGCACGATTTCGTCGCGCGTGATCGCATCGGCGGTCGCGGTGAGCGCGATGCGCGGCACATCGGGAAACCGCTCGTGCAGCACGGAAAGCTGAATGTATTCAGGGCGGAAATCGTGCCCCCATTGCGAAACGCAATGTGCCTCGTCGATCGCGAAAAGACCGACCGGCGCGCTGTCGAGGAGATCGAGAAAGCGCGGTGTCATCAGGCGTTCAGGCGCGACATACAGCAAGTCGATCTCGCCGTTGCGCAGGGCGCGCTCGGTCGCGGCTGCTTCGGCGCCGGACAACGTGGAATTGAGATACGCGGCGCGCACGCCCACCTCGGTCAGCGCGGCGACCTGATCCTGCATCAACGCGATGAGAGGCGACACGACGATGCCTGCGCCGAAACCCGCCTCGCGCCGTACCAGCGACGGTATCTGATAGCACAGCGACTTGCCGCCGCCGGTGGGCATCAGCACGAGGGAATCGCCGCCGTTCGCGACATGCTCGACGATCTCCGCCTGTTGTCCGCGAAATGCGGGATAGCCGAAGATTTCGTTGAGTATTTCGAGCGACCGGGACATGTGGAAAAGCGCGCACTGCGACGTGGGAGATAACGAATTCTACCAACGCATTAGCGCGTGAAACCGGCGTTAGCCATTCGGACGATGCCGGCAGCGAAACGTGCAGACGAAAAAAAACCGCCCAGCCGAAGCTGAGCGGTTCATCGATGCTACTAGCGAGAGACGCTTACTCGTTGGTGTGCGGCTGCTGCTCCGCCGCCGGCGTTTCCGGCGTACCGAAGTCGAAAGCCTCTTCGGCCGCGATCTGGTCGAAACGCTCGCGATCCGACGATTCCTTCGCCTTGCGCGCCTTGTGGAACGCGAGACCCGTACCGGCCGGAATCAGACGGCCAACGATCACGTTTTCCTTCAGGCCACGCAGATCGTCGCGCTTGCCCATGATCGCCGCTTCGGTCAGCACGCGGGTCGTTTCCTGGAACGACGCCGCCGAGATGAACGAATCGGTCGACAGCGATGCCTTCGTGATACCGAGCAGCACGTTGTCGTACGTCGCCGGACGCTTGTCTTCCGCGATCATCTTGTCGTTCTCGTCGAGCATGTCCGAACGCTCGACTTGTTCGCCAGGAATGAAACGCGTATCGCCGTTGTCGACGATCTGCACGCGGCGCAGCATCTGACGCACGATCACTTCGATGTGCTTGTCGTTGATCTTCACGCCCTGCAGACGGTACACGTCCTGCACTTCGTCCACGATGTAGCGCGACAGCGCCTCGATACCCTGCAGACGCAGGATGTCGTGCGGATCGGCAGGACCGTCGACGATCATTTCGCCCTTGTTGACGACCTGACCGTCGTGCACCAGCACCTGCTTTTCCTTCGCGATCAGGAACTCGTGCTGATTGCCCTCGAGGTCCGTGATGACGAGACGCTGCTTGCCCTTCGTGTCCTTACCGAACGACGTCGTGCCCGTGACTTCCGCCAGAATGCCGGCGTCCTTCGGCGAGCGCGCTTCGAACAGTTCGGCCACGCGCGGCAGACCACCGGTAATGTCACGCGTCTTCTGCGCTTCAACCGGGATACGCGCCAGCACTTCACCGACCTGCACCTGCTGACCATCCTTCACGGTGATCAGTGCGCCGACCTGGAAGCCGATCTGCACCGAATGCTCGGTGTTCGGGATCTTCACTTCCTCGCCGTTCGCGTCGAGCAGCTTCACCTGCGGACGCACGCTCTTGCCAGCCTGCGAGCCACGACGCTTCGCGTCGATCACGACCAGGGTCGAAAGACCGGTCACGTCGTCGATCTGCTTCGCGACCGTCACGCCTTCCTCGACGTTCTCGAACTTCACCGTACCGCCCCACTCGGTGATGATCGGACGCGTCAGCGGATCCCATTGAGCCAGTTGCGTACCGGCCTTGATCGCAGCGCCGTCGAGTTGCAGCAGCGTTGCGCCGTACGGAATCTTGTGACGCTCACGCTCGCGACCGAAGTCGTCCGCGATGATCGCCTCGCCGGAACGCGAAATGACGACCTGCTCGCCCTTCGCGTTGGTGACGTAACGCATCGTGGCCGTGAAGCGCAGCGTACCGTTGCTCTTCGCTTCCACCGTCGAAGCCACCGCCGCACGCGATGCCGCACCACCGATGTGGAACGTACGCATCGTCAGCTGCGTGCCCGGCTCGCCGATCGACTGAGCAGCGATCACACCGACTGCCTCACCGACGTTCACGCGCGAACCGCGGCCCAGGTCGCGGCCGTAGCACGCGGCGCACAGGCCATAACGCGTCTCGCAGGTGAGCGGCGTGCGCACGCGCACTTCGTCGATGCCGAGGCGCTCGATTTCTTCCACTGCATCTTCGTCGAGCAGATCGCCCGAAGCGTAGATCGTTTCCTGCGTTTCCGGATTGACGACGTCCGCCACCGCGACGCGACCGAGAATACGGTCACGCAGCGCTTCGACGACTTCACCGCCTTCGACCAACGCCTTCATCGCCACGCCGTTCGACGTGCCGCAATCGTCTTCGACGACGACCAGATCCTGCGTCACGTCGACGAGACGACGCGTCAGGTAACCCGAGTTCGCGGTCTTCAACGCCGTGTCCGCCAGACCCTTACGAGCGCCGTGCGTCGAGATGAAGTACTGCAACACGTTCAGGCCTTCGCGGAAGTTCGCGGTAATCGGCGTCTCGATGATCGAGCCGTCCGGCTTCGCCATCAGGCCGCGCATACCGGCGAGCTGACGAATCTGCACCGCGGAACCACGCGCGCCCGAGTCGGCCATCATGTAGATGGAGTTGAACGACTCCTGCTTCGTTTCGTTGCCGTCGCGATCGACCACCGGCTCCGTTGCGAGCTGCTCCATCATCGCCTTGCCGACCGCTTCCGACGTTGCCGACCAGATGTCGACCACGTTGTTGTAGCGCTCCTGCGCGGTGACGAGACCCGACATGTACTGACGGTCGTATTCCTTCACCTTCTTCGCGGCGTCGCCGACGATGGTTTCCTTCTGCGGCGGCACGAGCATGTCGTCGACGCAAATCGAGATACCGGCGCGCGTTGCGAGACGGAAGCCCATTTGCATCAGCTGGTCGGCGAAGATCACCGTTTCGCGCAGACCGCACTTGCGGAACGCCGTGTTGATCAGCTGCGAAATCTGCTTCTTCTTCAGCGGCTTGTTCAGCACCGTGAACGGCAGGCCCGGCGGCAGAATCTCCGACAGGATCGAACGGCCGACGGTCGTCGCGTACAGCGAGATCTTCGGCACGAACTTCGGCGCACCTTCACTCTGGTCTTCGTTCGCCACCATTTCGGTGATACGCACGTTGACGCGCGATGCCAGTTCGACTTCCTTGTTCTCGTACGCGCGGATCACTTCCGACACGCCCGTGAACGTCATGCCTTCGCCCTTGCCGTTGATCGCTTCGCGCGACGCGTAGTACAGGCCCAGCACGATATCCTGCGACGGCACGATCGACGGATCGCCGTTGGCCGGGAACAGGACGTTGTTCGACGCCAGCATCAGCGTGCGCGCTTCCATCTGCGCTTCGAGCGACAGCGGAACGTGCACGGCCATCTGGTCGCCGTCGAAGTCGGCGTTGAACGCCGCGCAAACGAGCGGATGCAGCTGGATCGCCTTACCTTCGATCAGCACCGGCTCGAAAGCCTGAATGCCGAGACGGTGAAGAGTAGGCGCGCGGTTCAGCATCACCGGATGCTCGCGAATGACTTCTTCGAGAATGTCCCACACGACCGGCGTCTGGTTCTCGACTTCCTTCTTCGCGGCCTTGATGGTCGTCGCGACGCCCATCACTTCCAGCTTGTTGAAGATGAACGGCTTGAACAGTTCGAGCGCCATCAGCTTCGGCAGACCGCACTGATGCAGCTTGAGCGTCGGGCCGACCACGATCACCGAACGGCCCGAATAGTCCACACGCTTACCGAGCAGGTTCTGACGGAAACGACCGCCCTTACCCTTGATCATGTCAGCGAGCGACTTCAGCGGACGCTTGTTCGCGCCGGTCATCGCCTTGCCGCGACGGCCGTTGTCGAGCAGCGAATCGACGGCTTCCTGCAGCATCCGCTTTTCGTTGCGGACGATGATTTCAGGCGCCTTCAGTTCGAGCAGACGCTTCAACCGGTTGTTACGGTTGATGACGCGGCGATACAGGTCGTTCAGGTCCGACGTCGCGAAACGGCCGCCGTCCAGCGGCACGAGCGGACGCAGTTCCGGCGGCAGCACCGGCAGCACGTCGAGCACCATCCAGTCAGGCTTGATGCCCGAACGCTGGAAAGCCTCGAGCACTTTCAGGCGCTTCGCGTACTTCTTGATCTTCGCTTCGGAACCGGTGTTCTTCAGTTCCGTGCGCAGCGTCTCGACCTGTTCGTCGATGTTGATCGCGCGCAGCAGTTCGCGCACGCCTTCCGCGCCCATTTCGGCACGGAACTCGTCACCGTACTCTTCGACCTTGTTGTAGTAATCCTCTTCGGTCATGATCTGCCGCGCTTTCAGCGGCGTCATGCCCGGATCGATCACCACGTATGCTTCGAAGTACAGCACGCGCTCGATGTCGCGCAGCGTCATGTCGAGCACCATGCCCAGACGCGACGGCAGCGACTTCAGGAACCAGATGTGCGCGACCGGCGAGGCCAGTTCGATGTGGCCCATCCGTTCGCGGCGCACCTTGGCCAGCGTCACTTCGACGCCGCACTTCTCGCAGATCACGCCGCGATGCTTCAGGCGCTTGTACTTGCCGCACAGGCATTCGTAGTCCTTGATCGGACCAAAAATCTTCGCGCAGAACAGACCATCCCGCTCCGGCTTGAACGTGCGGTAATTGATGGTCTCCGGCTTCTTCACTTCGCCGAACGACCAAGAACGAATCTTGTCGGGCGACGCGAGGCCGATCTTGATCGCATCAAAAACTTCTTCTTGTTGGACTTGCTTGAATAGATCGAGCAGAGCTTTCATTGCTTTCTCTCCGTAGTCCGATTAGTTGCGGTCCAGATCGATATCAATACCGAGCGAGCGGATTTCCTTCACCAACACGTTGAAGGATTCCGGCATGCCCGCGTCGATGACGTGATCGCCCTTGACGAGGTTCTCATAAACCTTCGTCCGGCCCGTCACGTCGTCCGACTTGACCGTCAGCATTTCTTGCAGCACATACGACGCGCCATACGCCTCGAGTGCCCACACTTCCATCTCACCGAAGCGCTGACCACCGAACTGCGCCTTACCACCCAGCGGCTGCTGCGTGACGAGCGAGTACGGACCGGTCGAACGTGCGTGCATCTTGTCGTCGACCAAGTGGTGCAGCTTCAGGTAGTGCATGTAGCCGACCGTGACCGTGCGCTCGAATGCTTCGCCGGTGCGGCCGTCGTACAGCGTGACCTGGTTCTTCGACGGCGTCATGCCGAGATTCGTGGCGATGTCGTCCGGGAACGCCAGATCGAGCGCACGCGTCATTTCGTGTTCCGTCGCGCCGTCGAACACCGGCGTCGCGAACGGCACACCTTCGCGCAGGTTCTTCGCGAGTTCGAGGATCTCGTCGTCGGAGAACTTGTCCAGCTCTTCCTGACGGCCCGACTCGTTATAGATCTGCGTGAGGAACTGACGCATTTCTTCGATCTTCGCCTGACGCTGCATCATCTCGCCGATGCGCCAGCCGAGACCCTTCGCGGCCCAGCCGAGGTGCACTTCGAGAATCTGACCCACGTTCATCCGCGACGGCACGCCGAGCGGGTTCAGCACGACGTCGGCCGGACGGCCATCGGCCATGTACGGCATGTCTTCGATCGGCACGATCTTCGACACGACACCCTTGTTACCGTGACGACCCGCCATCTTGTCGCCAGGCTGCAGGCGACGCTTCACGGCGAGATACACCTTGACCATCTTCAGCACGCCCGGCGGCAGTTCGTCGCCTTGCGTGAGCTTCTTGCGCTTCTCTTCGAACGCGAGATCGAACTGGTGACGCTTCTGCTCGATCGAGTCCTTGATCGCTTCCAGCTGTGCCGCGGCTTCTTCGTCCGCGAGGCGGATGTCGAACCAGTGGTAGTGATCGAGATCTTCGAGGTACGCGAGGTCGATCTTCGTGCCCTTCGCGAGCTTCTTCGGACCGCCATTCGCGACCTTGCCGTTCAGCATGCGGGCGAGACGCGAGAACGCGTCGCCTTCCACGATGCGCAGCTGGTCGTTCAAATCGAGGCGATAACGCTTCAGTTCGTCGTCGATGATCTGTTGCGCGCGCTTGTCACGCGTGATGCCTTCGCGCGTGAACACTTGCACGTCGATGACCGTACCGCTCATGCCCGAGGGCACGCGCAGCGACGTATCCTTCACGTCCGATGCCTTCTCGCCGAAGATCGCGCGCAGCAGCTTTTCTTCCGGCGTCAGTTGGGTTTCGCCCTTCGGCGTGACCTTGCCGACCAGCACGTCGCCCGCCTCGACTTCCGCGCCGATGTACACGATGCCCGACTCATCGAGACGGCCAAGCTGCACTTCCGCGAGGTTCGAGATATCGCGCGTGATTTCTTCCGGTCCGAGCTTCGTGTCGCGAGCAACGACATTCAGTTCTTCGATGTGGATCGACGTATAGCGATCGTCCGCAACGACCTTCTCCGATATCAGAATCGAGTCTTCGAAGTTGTAGCCGTTCCACGGCATGAACGCGACCAGCATGTTCTGGCCGAGCGCGAGCTCGCCCAAATCCGTCGATGCACCGTCAGCCAGCACGTCGCCGCGCGCAACCTTGTCGCCGACCTTCGCGATCGGACGCTGGTTGATGTTCGTGTTCTGGTTCGAACGCGTGTACTTGATCAGGTTGTAGATGTCCACGCCGACGTCGCCGGCCACGGCTTCATCGTCGTTCACGCGAATCACGATACGGCCCGCGTCGACGTAATCCACCACGCCACCGCGCAGCGCCTGAACCGTCGTGCCCGAGTCGACCGCGACCGTGCGCTCGATGCCCGTACCGACGACCGGCTTTTCCGGACGCAGGCAAGGCACGGCCTGACGCTGCATGTTCGAACCCATCAACGCGCGGTTCGCGTCGTCGTGCTCGAGGAACGGGATCAGCGATGCAGCCACCGACACGATCTGCGACGGCGCCACGTCCATGTACTGGATGCGGTCCGGCGTGACCATCAGCGTTTCGCCCGCTTCACGCGACGACACGAGTTCGTCGGTCAGCGTGCCGTCTTCGCTCACGGCGGCATTCGCCTGCGCGATCACGTAGCGGCCTTCTTCGATCGCCGACAGATAGTCGATCTGATCCGTCACCTTGCTGTCCACGACCTTGCGGTACGGCGTTTCGAGGAAGCCGTACTCGTTGAGGTGCGCGTACAGAGCGAGCGAGTTGATCAGACCGATGTTCGGACCTTCCGGCGTTTCGATCGGGCACACACGGCCGTAGTGCGTCGGATGCACGTCGCGGACTTCGAAGCCCGCGCGCTCGCGCGTCAGACCGCCCGGGCCCAGTGCGGAAACGCGACGCTTGTGCGTGATTTCCGACAGCGGGTTGGTCTGGTCCATGAACTGCGAGAGCTGCGACGAACCGAAGAACTCGCGAATCGCCGACGAAATCGGCTTCGAGTTGATCAGGTCGTGCGGCATCAGGTTTTCGCTTTCGGCCTGGCCGAGGCGTTCCTTCACAGCCCGTTCGACGCGCACGAGACCCGCGCGAAACTGGTTCTCCGCGAGCTCGCCGACGCAACGCACGCGACGATTGCCGAGGTGGTCGATATCGTCCACTTCGCCCTTGCCGTTACGCAGCTCGACGAGGATCTTGATGGTCGCGAGGATGTCGTCGTCCTGCAGCGTCATCGGTCCGATGATTTCGTCACGGCCGACGCGGCGGTTGAACTTCATGCGGCCGACCTTCGACAGGTCGTACGCGTCTTCGCTGTAGAACAGACGGTTGAACAGCGCCTCGACCGCTTCTTCGGTCGGCGGCTCGCCCGGGCGCATCATGCGGTAGATCGCGATGCGCGCGGCCATCTTGTCGGCAGTTTCGTCGATACGCAGCGTCGACGAAATGTACGGACCCTGATCCAGATCGTTCGTGTAGAGCGTCTGGATGTCCTTGACCTTCGCTTCGCGCAGCTTCTCGAGAACCGTTTCCGTGATTTCTTCGTTGGCGTTCGCGATCACTTCGCCCGTTTCGGGGTCGATCACGTTCTTCGCCAGCACGCGGCCGAGCAGGTATTCCTCCGGCACCGAGATGAACTTCGTCTTGGCGTTTTCGAGGTCGCGAATGTGCTTCGCGTTGATCCGCTTGTCCTTCGTGACGATGACGTTGCCATCGCGATCCTGGATGTCGAAGCGCGCGACTTCGCCGCGCAGACGCTCAGGCACGAATTCCATTTGCGCGCCTTCGCTCATCAGCGCGAAGTTGTCGAACACGAAGAAGTTCGCGAGGATCTGCTCCGGCGACATGCCGATAGCCTTCAGCAGGATCGTGACCGGCATCTTGCGGCGACGGTCGACGCGGAAGTACAGCACGTCCTTCGGATCGAATTCGAAGTCGAGCCACGAGCCACGATAGGGAATGATACGAGCCGAGAACAGCAGCTTGCCGGAGCTGTGCGTCTTGCCCTTGTCGTGCTCGAAGAACACGCCAGGCGAACGGTGGAGCTGCGACACGATCACGCGCTCGGTACCGTTGATGACGAACGAACCCGTCGGCGTCATGAGCGGAATTTCGCCCATGTACACTTCCTGCTCCTTCACTTCCTTGACGACCGGCTTGCTCGGCGATTCCTTGTCGAGCAGAACCAGGCGCACTTTCGCGCGCAGCGCCGAGCAGTACGTCAGACCGCGCTGCTGGCATTCCTTGATGTTGAACGCGGGCGGCGACAGCATGTAGCTGACGAACTCGAGACGCGCGAAACCGTTGTGCGAGACGATCGGGAAAACAGAGCTGAACGCAGCCTGCAAGCCTTCGGACTTGCGCTGCGAGGAAGACGTGTCCGCTTGCAGAAACGTCTGGAATGATTCAAGCTGGGTCGCCAGCAAAAAGGGAACTTGGTGAACGATGGGGCGCTTCGCGAAACTCTTGCGAATACGCTTCTTCTCGGTGAAGGAATATTGCATACGATCTCCGAATCACGGCGGGCGTTACCGAGGCGGGATACCTCGATGCCACAGCCCGGTGTTCACCGACTGAGACCCGCGCAACTGTCCGGGGAGGACGCGCGAATCTAGAAGCTTGGTGGTTGGCCGCTACCAACCGCTGGCTGACGGCAGCGGATGCCTGTGTTTCCCGCTACCCGACCAAACTTGCCTTCTGCAGTCGCTTCAGAAGACAAAGAGAACAATCGGAGAATTCTGCCGTTTCGACCGTTATCTTTGGCTTCTGTGGAGACATTTATGCTTGCTGACCAGCATACAAACTACGTCCCCACAAAGCACAAAAAGGCCGGCGGTGAAAAACCGCCAGCCTTCGCATAGCGCAATGAAACTTACTTGATTTCAGCCTTCGCGCCAGCGTCTTCCAGCTTCTTCTTGGCTTCTTCAGCAGCAGCCTTGGGCACCGCTTCCTTGATAGGCTTCGGTGCGCCGTCAACCAGATCCTTCGCTTCCTTCAGGCCGAGACCCGTCAGTTCACGAACAGCCTTAATGACGGAAACCTTGTTCGCGCCTGCTTCGAGCAGGTTCACGGTGAACTCCGTCTGCTCTTCAGCAGCAGCAGCGGCGCCACCGGCACCTGCGGGGCCAGCAACTGCGACAGCAGCAGCCGACACGCCAAACTTCTCTTCGAACGCCTTGACCAGCTCGTTCAGTTCCAGCACCGACATCGAGCCAACGGCTTCGAGGATGTCTTCTTTTGCGATTGCCATGTGAAATACTCCTAGATTGAATTCGGATCGAGCTAGCGATCTAGCTTTGCCTAACTTAAGCGACTAGCGCCCAAGCGCGGTCGTTACGCAGCTTCGCCCTGCTTCTTTTCAGCCAGCGCGGCCAGAGCGCGCGCAAAGCCGGAAACAGGTGCCTGCATGACGAACAGCAACTTGGAGAGCAGTTCTTCGCGGCTCGGGATGTTGGCCAGCGCTTGCACGCCTGCCTTGTCCATCACGTTGCCTTCGTAGGAACCAGCCTTGATGATCAACTTGTCATTGCTCTTGCCGAAGTCGTTGACGACCTTGGCAGCGGCAATGGCATCTTCCGAGATGCCGTAGATCAGAGGACCGGTCATCTGCTCAGCCAGCGGAGCGAACGGCGTACCTTCGACGGCGCGACGCGCCAGCGTGTTCTTCAACACGCGCAGATACACCTGTTGCTCACGCGCTTTCGCGCGCAGCTTGGTCAGATCGCCAACCGTGATCCCACGATACTCAGCGAGCACCATCGTCTGAGCCTTCGCGACTTGCGCGGCGACTTCAGCGACGACTGCCTGCTTATCTTCTTTGTTCAGTGGCACGGTTAAACCTCCAGATTCGATGCACTCGGGCGAACTACCCTCATGCACCACGTTCAACAACGGCGTCCGACTGTTAGGAGTATTTCGATCGATTGGTGAGACGTCTCACGACGCTCGATAACCGACTTCAACCACTGCAAAACTGTTTCGGGTTCGCCATCTGCGTTGGCTTGAATTAAGGCAATGCCTGCCTGCTGCACCGCCACCAACGGTCTTTGACAACCGGTTGCTCAATCGAAACTGCAATCTTGCAACCGCCCAAAGCCCATATGAAGCGCGGTCACCTGACCGCGCTCGAAATTCTTACTGTTGCGCCAGCGTGGCTTGATCCACGCGAACGCCGACACCCATCGTGCTCGACACAGCGATCTTGCGCAGGTACACGCCCTTGCTGGTCGCCGGCTTCGCCTTTTGCAGCGCTTCGATCAGCGCCGACAGGTTCTGACGCAGCGATGCCGGCTCGAACGATGCGCGACCGATCGTGCCGTGGATGATACCGGCCTTGTCGACGCGGAACTGAACCTGACCCGCCTTCGCGTTCTTGACCGCTTGAGCGACGTCCGGCGTAACCGTACCGACCTTCGGGTTCGGCATCAGACCACGCGGACCGAGGATCTGACCCAGCGTACCGACGACACGCATCGTGTCCGGCGAAGCGATCACGACGTCGAAATTCAGATTGCCGGCCTTGACTTGCTCGGCCAGGTCTTCCATGCCGACCACGTCTGCGCCAGCTGCGCGAGCCTGTTCAGCCTTGTCGCCTTGCGCGAACACTGCGACGCGAACCGACTTGCCGGTACCAGCCGGCAGAACCACGGAGCCGCGAACCACCTGATCCGACTTCTTCGCGTCGATGCCGAGCTGCACTGCAACGTCGATCGACTCGTCGAACTTGGCGCTCGCGCATTCCTTCACGAGAGCCAGCGCGTCGTCGATCGCGTACAGCTTCTGACGATCAACCTTGTTCGCAAATGCCTGAAGGCGCTTAGAAAGCTTAGCCATTTACACGCCCTCCACAGTGATGCCCATCGAACGCGCGCTGCCGGCGATCGTACGCACGGCTGCATCCAGATCAGCTGCCGTAAGATCCGGCATCTTGGTCTTCGCGATTTCTTCCGCTTGAGCGCGGGTGATGTTGCCGACCTTGTCGGTGTGCGGCTTGCTCGAACCCTTCTGCACTGCGGCCGCCTTCTTGATCAGAACGGTAGCCGGCGGCGTCTTCATGATGAAGGTGAAGCTCTTGTCCGCGAATGCCGTAATGACGACCGGCACCGGCAGACCCGGCTCCATACCCTGAGTCTGCGCGTTGAACGCCTTGCAGAACTCCATGATGTTCAGGCCACGCTGGCCCAGTGCCGGACCGACCGGCGGCGACGGGTTGGCTTTACCTGCAGGAATCTGCAGCTTGATAAAGCCGATGATTTTCTTTGCCATGTTGAAAACCTCTGCTGAACGCGTGAGCGTTCGGTGAGTGATAGCGCGCGTTCGACGTTGCCGACTACTGACGCTCCTCAACGGTCATGACGCGGACCGTAAGCGCGAATCGCGCGATGGCCCGAAAGCCACGCGCGATGTATTCGATTAAAGCTTCTCGACCTGACCGAACTCGAGTTCGACCGGCGTCGAACGCCCGAAAATCGTGACAGAAACACGCACTCGGGACTTTTCGTAATTCACTTCTTCGACGTTGCCATTGAAGTCGGTGAACGGACCTTCCTTCACGCGGACCATCTCGCCGACTTCGAAGAGCGTCTTCGGCCGCGGCTTCTCGACGCCTTCCTGCATCTGCGACATGATCTTTTCGACTTCACGTGGCGAGATGGGACTCGGGCGATTGCGCGCACCACCAACGAAACCGGTTACTTTGGCCGTGTTCTTGACCAGATGCCACGTTTCGTCCGTCATTTCCATTTCGACCAGGACGTAACCCGGGAAGAAACGACGCTCGGTGACCGATTTGTGGCCGCCCTTTACTTCAACAACTTCTTCGGTCGGGACAAGAATCTGACCGAATTGATTTTGCATGCCTGCGCGCTCGATGCGCTCCTGAAGCGCACGTTGCACGCTCTTCTCCATGCCGGAGTAGGCGTGCACCACATACCAACGCTTTCCACTCGGGGATGTCGGAGTATCGCTCATATCATTTCCAACCCAGAATCGCCGAGAAAATCACCCATTCGATCGACTTATCGCTAAGCCAAAGGAAGATGGCCATGATCAGAACAAACGCGAAGACCACCAGGGTCGTTTGCGTGGCCTCTTTGCGAGTCGGCCAGACAACCTTGCGGACTTCCTTGTACGAGTCTTTGGCAAAAGCGATGAAACCCTTGCCCGGCGCAGAGAGCAGACCGACGGCGACACCAGCGATGACACCAACAGCAAGCGCTGCGCCGCGGACGTACCATTCTTGGCCCGAGAGCCAGAAGAATCCAACGAACCCGGCCAAGACCAACAATACGCCCGCCACCAACATCAACTTGTCGCCGGAAGTATTTACAGTTTCGACGGAAGGATTCGCCATAACACCTTAAACAGCGCCACTTGGCGCGAGAATTTTGGCAGGGGCAGAGGGAATCGAACCCCCAACCTTCGGTTTTGGAGACCGACGCTCTGCCAGTTGAGCTATACCCCTAAACCATTTGGGGTCGACGGACATTGCCGACCCCGAAACCACTAACTACCGAGAAGATTTCTGGCTCTTACTCGATAATCTTCGCCACGACACCGGCGCCGACGGTACGGCCGCCTTCGCGGATTGCGAAGCGCAGGCCTTCTTCCATGGCGATCGGAGCGATCAGCTTGACCGTGATCGACACGTTGTCGCCCGGCATCACCATTTCCTTGTCCTTCGGCAGCTCGATTGAGCCCGTCACGTCCGTCGTACGGAAGTAGAACTGCGGACGGTAGTTGTTGAAGAACGGCGTGTGACGGCCGCCTTCGTCCTTGCTCAGCACGTACACTTCAGCCGTGAAGTGCGTGTGCGGCGTGATCGAACCCGGCTTGGCCAGAACCTGGCCGCGCTCCACGTCTTCACGCTTCGTGCCGCGCAGCAGGATACCGACGTTGTCGCCTGCCTGACCTTGGTCGAGCAGCTTGCGGAACATTTCCACGCCCGTGCAGGTCGTCTTCACCGTCGGCTTGATACCGACGATTTCGATTTCCTCGCCGACCTTGACGATGCCGCGCTCGACGCGACCCGTCACCACCGTGCCGCGACCCGAGATCGAGAACACGTCTTCCACCGGCATCAGGAACGCGCCGTCAACTGCACGCTCCGGCGTCGGGATGTACGAATCCAGCGCGTCGGCCAGGTTCATGATCGCCACTTCGCCCAGCTCGCCCTTGTCGCCTTCCAGCGCCAGCTTGGCCGAACCCTTGATGATCGGGGTGTCGTCGCCCGGGAAGTCGTACTTCGACAGCAGTTCGCGCACTTCCATTTCGACGAGCTCGAGCAGCTCGGCGTCGTCCACCATGTCGCACTTGTTCAGGAACACGATGATGTACGGCACGCCAACCTGACGGGCCAGCAGGATGTGCTCACGCGTTTGCGGCATCGGGCCATCAGCAGCCGAACACACCAGGATTGCGCCGTCCATCTGCGCGGCGCCCGTGATCATGTTCTTCACGTAGTCGGCGTGGCCCGGGCAGTCGACGTGTGCGTAGTGGCGGTTAGCCGTTTCGTACTCGACGTGCGCGGTGTTGATGGTAATACCGCGCGCCTTTTCTTCCGGCGCTGCGTCGATCTGGTCGTACGCCTTCGCTTCGCCGCCGAACTTCTGCGTGAGAACCGTCGTGATCGCTGCCGTCAGCGTGGTCTTGCCGTGGTCAACGTGACCGATCGTGCCCACGTT
>NZ_JALQDV010000021.1:0-679 GCF_023631045.1 Caballeronia sp. AZ7_KS35
TTCTGCGTGAGAACCGTCGTGATCGCTGCCGTCAGCGTGGTCTTGCCGTGGTCAACGTGACCGATCGTGCCCACGTTTACGTGCGGCTTGGTCCGCTCGAATTTACCTTTGGCCATTTTCGACTCCTAACAGGATTTTCGCACCTTGCGCCGCGCGCAACTTACTAGACTGATACAGCTGGTGCCCATGGGCAGGATCGAACTGCCGACCTCTCCCTTACCAAGGGAGTGCTCTACCACTGAGCCACATGGGCACTACAAAATCGACACTGGAGCGGGTGAAGGGAATCGAACCCTCGTCGTAAGCTTGGAAGGCTTCTGCTCTACCATTGAGCTACACCCGCGAGGGTTGGATTCCCTTACCGCTTGAATTCTGGTGGAGGAGGTTGGATTCGAACCAACGTAGGCGTAAGCCAACAGATTTACAGTCTGCCCCCTTTAGCCACTCGGGCACCCCTCCGCAGAGAACTATCGATTATGGGGTAACAACACGCCGTTGTCAAGCGTTTCTTACGACCCGAAACAATCGAGGCTCTCACTTATAGGTGAGACGAAAACGCAAAAAGCCCCAACTCGTTGGAGTTGGGGCTTTCGCTTGCTTTCAGCATGAGGAGCCTGACGATTACCTACTTTCACACGGGTATCCGCACTATCATCGGCGTGGAGTCGTTTCACGGTCC
>NZ_JALQDV010000022.1:0-6160 GCF_023631045.1 Caballeronia sp. AZ7_KS35
CTATTGCCGATTCCGAAGAACCAGCCGCACTCGCCATCAAGCGCCCACACTTATCGGCTGTTAGTTTTTAAAGAGCACATCGCAAGACAAGCCTTACTTCAACTTCCGTCTTGCGTCGCTGCATCAGCAGCAGAGAAACGAGATTATGAAGAATCTTTTTCTCTTTGTCAACACTATTTTTCGCTTTCGCTTCCAAATCCGGTGACTTCTGAGACCGCCCGTTTCGCTCGGCGGCTCTCGTCTTGCGACGAGGGGCTGAATAGTAGGTCAAGCACACACGAATGACAAGGTGACGAACGCAATTTTTTTCGCGTCTGCTTCAGTGTGCCGCCTTCGCCGCTCCGATGACAAACTCCATCGGCACTGCCGCGGCCATCGCCGCGTATCCCGCGTCGCTCGGATGGATATGATCGCCGCTGTCATACCGGCGCTGGAGCACGCTCGGGCGCGCCGGATCGCGCAGCGCCTGATCGAAGTCGATGACACCGTCGAACGCCCGGCTCGCGCGAATCGATTCGTTGACCGCCGTTCGGATCGACTCTCTTTCTGGCGGCAGCGAAGCGGGCGTGAGCGTCGCACCGTAGATCTTCACGCCGCGCTGATGCGCCTGCGCAATCAGTCGCTGATATCCGCGCACCAGCGCATCGGCGTTGACTTCCGTGTGCGGCGCGTCGCAATCGAGCCCGGCGTGCGCCGGCATCGCCATGAAGTTGATATCGTTGATGCCGATCAGCACGATCACCGCCCGCACGCCCGGTTGACGCAGCGCGTCCCGCTCGAAGCGGCTCACGACGGCCTCACCGTAACAGGGCGAGTTGCTGAGCAGACGATTCCCGCTGATGCCCGCATTCAAGACCGCGGTTTGCCCGCCACTTTTCCGGGCGACTTCTTTCGCGAGCGCATCCGGCCAGCGCCGGTTCGCATTGAGCGAGGAACGCATGCCGTCGGTGATCGAATCGCCGATCGCCACGATCGCGTGCGCCGACGCGCTTTCCACCGCGACGTTGCTGAGCCACGCATATTGCGTGAAGCGCGTGCGGTACGCGGCTGCCGATCCATCTCCGGTGCGGTCGCCCGGCGTCGAAATGTAGTTCACCTGGCTCGACACGCGGTGCCACGCGACGAGCTTTTGATCCTTCCCCATGAACATGCTGACGGCGACCGGCTGAAACGCGGCGACGTCGAAATCGACCACGTCGCTTGTTGCTTGCGCGCCCGGCGCGACCGTCACGCTCTTGTGTCCGCCGAAAGACACGGACCGTGCGCTGCCGGCCTGGATCGCTGCACTGCTACCGCCGACCGCCCGTGCGACGCTCATGGACTCGACGACGAGCGGTTCGGTCCCGTAAAGATTGCTGATCCGCAGACGCATCCGCTTGCCGTCGAGTTGCGGATAAATCAGCTGACGGACGGTGCGCCCCGCGACGTCCGGCGCGCGATAGAGCGGCGGCAGGTTCGCCAGTTGCGGAATCGACTGCAGCGCAGTGCCCCACGCGCTGACCCATCGCTCGTTGGCGGGCGTTTCCGCAGCGTCGGCGGCGAACGCCATTGGCGCGAAATTGAGTTGGACGGCGCACGCGGCCGCGCAAATCGCGGCGAGAACTCGGAGTTTCATTCGGCGATGGCGTTCGGAAAAGGCTCGATTGTGCCTGAAGTGTCATCAAGCTCGCGCCGCACATCGCCGGCGACGCGCACAAGCAGCAGCGACGCCCGTGAAATGGCCTCACAATGCTGCCAGTTCTTTTTTCGCCGGCGCGATGATTTACGCAGCGGGCATCAATATAGATATGCAATCGAAAAATTCAGCACTGCAGCAACTCGTCTGGGATGAAGACGGCGAAAGCCGCTCAGCCCGCTGGCGATCGGAGAGCGGCAATCCGCCCGCGAAGCGCGTCGTCATCGGACACGATCAGATGACGGCCGATCACGCGTACCGGCTCGCCTGCGAAGGCACCGCGATTCTCTGGCGCGGCGATTTCCAGAACGCTCGCCAGTTGCTGCAGGCGATGGCCCGCCGTATCGACAACAAACCGCGCAAGGCGAAGAAGCCCGCGACGGAAACATCGCCGATCGATGCGTTCAATCTCCATCGACTCGCGCAATCGCAGCGCGCCCGCACCCTCGCAATGCTCGTGCTGCCGCTCGACGAGCACTACGCCATCCCGTTGCGACGCGCGCCGGACGTGCGCCAGGCATGCGAGGAAGCATACGGGCCGCCGTCGGATGAAGCATCGGTGGTGTCCTTGCGCGAGGTGCTTGGTCTGATCGGCGCGCACGAGTGGCGCAAGAAAGGCGTCGACATCGACGCGGCCGGCGGGCGGATCCATCCCTATTACGGCGTGTTCTCGCCCGTTCGCGGCGAGTACGTCGATCTGGTCGCGAATCAGCCGCTGCCGTCAAAGGAACTCGCGTTCGATATCGGCACGGGAACCGGCGTGCTCGCGGCCGTGCTCGCGCGGCGCGGCGTCGAGCGGATCGTCGCAACCGACGTCGACGCCCGCGCGCTCGCCTGTGCGCGGGAAAACGTCGATGGACTCGGCCTCGCTCGTCAGGTGAAGGTCGTGGAAGCCGACATGTTTCCCGAGGGCCGCGCGCCGCTCGTCGTCTGCAATCCGCCGTGGCTTCCGGCGCGTCCGAGCGCCACGATCGAGCACGCGATCTACGACCCGGAGAGCCGCATGCTGCGCGGCTTTCTCGACGGCCTCGCCGCGCACCTGACACCGGGCGGCGAAGGCTGGCTTATCCTGTCGGACTTCGCGGAGCATCTCGGCCTGCGCACGCGCGCGCAGTTGCAGGAATGGATCGACAAGGCCGGACTGAAGGTCGATGGACGTATCGACATCAAGCCGCGTCATTCGAAGGCGATCGACAAGTCCGATCCGCTGCACGCCGCGCGCTCGGCGGAAGTCACGTCGCTGTGGCGGCTGGTCGTCGCGTAAATTGAATCAGGCGCGCTCGGCAAGCCACGCGAGCGCGCCCTCGCCCGCGACGAGCCCGCTCGCGAAACACGCCGTCAGCAGATAGCCGCCGGTCGGCGCTTCCCAGTCGAGCATTTCGCCCGCGCAGAACACGCCGGGAAGCGCGGCGAGCATCGAACGCGCATCGAGGGCTTCGAACTCGACGCCGCCCGCGCTGCTGATGACTTCCGCAATCGGCCGCGGGCGCAGCACACGCAGCGGCAACGCCTTGATGCGCGCGGCGAGCGTGATGGGATCGGCAAATTCGTCCTTGCTCACGCATTCGCGCAACAAACCCGCTTTCACGCCCGTGAGATGCAGCCGGCTTTGCAGATGACTCGACATCGAGCGCGCGCCACGCGGATGCAGCACTTCCTCGCGCACGCGTTCGGCGGAGAGCTGCGGCGTCAGATCGAGCAGAATCGTCGCGCCGGCGCCGTGACTTTCGTCGATCCGGTCGCGAATCGGCGCCGATAACGCGTAAATCAGACTGCCCTCGATACCCTGATCGGTGATGAGGCACTCGCCAACGCGCCAGTCGGGCGCGCCGTCCGCGCGCGGCACGCCGATCGCGACCGACTTGAGCGGCTCGCCCGCGAACCGGCTGCTGAAATGCTCGCTCCAGCCCACATCGAAGCCGCAATTCGACGGCACGAAAGGACGCGTGGCCACGCCGCGCGCGGCGAGAACCGGCAGCGCGGCGCCATCGGAGCCGAGTTGCGGCCAGCTTGCGCCGCCGAGCGCCAGCACGAGCCCATCGTGCCGAACGTGTTTCTCGCCCGATGGCGTCGCGAACCGCGATATCGACGCGCGTTCGTCGGCCCAGCCGAGCCAGCGATGCCGCATATGAAACGTGACGCCCGACGCGCGCAGCCGATGCAGCCATGCGCGCAGCATCGGCGCGGCTTTCATGTCGGTGGGAAACACGCGCCCCGAGCTGCCGACGAAAGTCTCGACGCCCAGGCCGTGAACCCAATCCCGCAACGCGCTTGCATCGAAGCGCGCGAGCAGCGGCGCGATCTCCCCGCTGCGCGCGCCGTATCGCGCGAGGAACGCGTCGGCGGGCTCCGAATGCGTGAGATTCATGCCCCCTTTGCCGGCCATCAGGAATTTGCGTCCGACGGACGGCATCGCGTCGAACACATCGACGCGTGCGCCGCCCGCCGCGAGCGCCTCCGCGGCCATGAGCCCGGCCGGCCCGCCGCCGACGACCGCGACGTTCACCGATTCGATGTTTTCAACTGACGACATGCCTGAATAGAAAGAACAAAACGGAGCGACATTGTCGCATCGCCGGTCTACGCGGCGGGAACGCATCGACGGCGCCGCGTAAGTCATTAAATAACAAAAAAGAATTTGGCCGCCTGCGCGCGGGCCAGTACGATCCGGCGATTCGTTGCAGCGACAACTTTTTACTGAAATAGCCTGATCATGTCCGTTTCCCTCGCGCCCGAGCGCGCTGCCGCCCAGTCCGCCACCCAGGATTCACGGCCGGTCATCAAAAGCGCCGCCGATGTTTCCAGCCTCGTCAACCACGGCGCCGCCATCGGCAGCGACGCGCGCGTGGTCGTCGCCATCGCGCTCGGCGGCATTTTTCTCGATGCCTACGATCTGGGCGCGCTCGCGTTCGGCATGAAGGACATCGCCCGCGAATTCTCGCTGACGCCGACCGGCTCCGGCTTCGTCGCCGCCGCGATCACGTTCGGGGCGATCATCGGCGCGTTCCTCGGCGGATATCTCACCGACAAGGTCGGCCGCTATCGCGTCTTCATGGCGGACATGTTCTTCTTCGTCGTCGCGGCGATCGCCTGCGCGCTCGCGCCGAACGCCTGGGTGCTCGGCGGTGCGCGTTTCGTGATGGGACTGGGCGTCGGCATCGATTTGCCCGTCGCGATGGCCTTTCTCGCGGAATTTTCCCGCTTGCAGGGCCGCGGCAACAAGGCGGCACGCGTCGCGATGTGGTGCCCGGTCTGGTACGCGGCGATCAGCGTCTCGTATCTGCTGGTGCTCGGTTTGTACGCGGTCTTGCCCGAACACAACGCGGGCTGGCTCTGGCGTCTGATCCTCGGCTTTGGCGCGGTTCCGGCGATTGCGATCATCGCGATTCGCAGCCGATACATGAGCGAATCGCCGGTCTGGGCCGCGAATCAGGGCGATCTGGAAGGCGCGGCCGCGATCCTCAAGCGCTCGTACGGCATCGATGCCCGCGTCGACGAAACCGCCACCGTTGCGCCGAAGGCGCGTCGCGCGACGTGGAGCAACTACGGCGCGCTGCTGCGCGGCGTCTACCTGCGCCGGACCGTGCTGGCGACGGTCATCGCCATCGCGTCGTCGTTCGCCTATAACGCCGTGGCGTTCGGCTTGCCGGTCATCATTTCGAGTTTCCTCGCGCAATCGATGCTCACTACGATCCTCGCGTCGCTCGCGCTCAATCTGTGTTTCGCGTTCGCGGGCGGGCTGTTTTCCGTGCGCACGGTGCCGAAATTCGGCGCGTGGAAGCTGTCGGTCGTCGGTTACGCGTTTCAGTTTGCGGCGCTCGTCGGGCTCGCGATCGTCGGGAAGCCGTCGACGGGCGTCGAAGTCGTCGTCGCGATCGCGTTTCTCGCGGCGTTCCTGCTCGGACAGGGCGTCGGGCCTGGCTCGCACAGCATGACGTTTGCGTCGCTGAGCTATCCGACTTCGCTGCGTGGTGTCGGCGTCGGCTTCAATCAGACGCTGATGCGCGCCAGCTCGACGGTTTCGCTGTTCCTGTTCCCGGTCTTGTCGGCGGTGCTCGGCACGAAGGTGTTCTGGATCATCGCCGTCGCGCCGCTCGCGGGGCTCGTCGCGCTGTTCGCCGTGCGCTGGGAACCGTCGGGCTACGACGTCGACGCTGAGGATTTCGCCGCGCAGCAGCCGCGTTAAAACAGTTTCCGATCCCGCGTTATAAAGAGCGGCAGGCTATGTTTCGCCTGCCCCTCTTTTCGTTTCTCCTCCTGCCTGCACTAGATTAACGATCGCGCGCTTTGCGCGACGGGATCCGCTTCTCGCATGCGGAGTTACCCGAATACGTCTCAAAAACGCATTTACCGACCGTCCGGTCGGTTTATAATCGCCGGACAGCGACTTCTTTTGAGCGAGTGCCGACATGTACACGCAATCCCTCGACCTCCCCAGCGCGACGTCCGCAGCCGAAAGCCACGAAGCCGCAGCCTCCGCCGCCC
>NZ_JALQDV010000023.1:0-13680 GCF_023631045.1 Caballeronia sp. AZ7_KS35
CAGACCGTGCGCGAGCCAAGCCCGATTAGGTGTTTGAGGGCACTCTTTAGGCAGCCCACGATGGACGAGAGGACTACCCAAATTGCGTGTGACCGCGGGCGTATCAGTAGCTGCTTTCTTTGCTTACTTTCTTTGCAGCAGCAAAGAAAGTGAGTGCCGCCCCGCACAGGGGCAGTGCTAATAGACCGACGCGAAAACGGGATCCGGCGAAACCAAGCCAAGCCAACCCAACCCGGGCTCCGGCGAAACCCACGCCAAGCCAAACCGGCTCCCGGAAGAAACCGGCATCCGGCAAAACCCGAACCAAGCGAAAACCACAAGGCAAAAAGCAAGAAAACCGCGTCATACTTGGACGCATGAAGGCCGATTACCTCCGAACCGCGCTTTCCTTCCGCCTGGCGGCCCCCTCCGATGCTGCGGAAATCGCGCGCATCCACGTGAAGGCCTGGCAGGCCGCCTATCGTTCCATCTTCCCCGCCGAATACCTCAATTCGCTTTCCATTCCGAAACGCCGTGCCCTCTGGTCCGAGCTGATCGCGCGCGGCATGCCCCGCATAATGCTCGCCGAACGCGACGACATCATGCTCGGATGGATCGCATGGGGCCCGTCACGCGATAACGACAAAGGCAGAACGGATGCCGAAATCGAAGCCATCTATATCGACCCGGCACACTGGCGCCAGGGCGCGGGAAGAATGCTGATCGATGAAGCGATCAACGCCGCGGCAAGCGAAGGCTATCGGGAAATGACGCTCTGGGCGCTCGAAGAAAACGTGCACGGCCTGCGCTTCTACAAGGCGCTCGGCTTTGCACTGGACGGCGTGTTCCGCACCGAAAGACTCGGCGGATGCGAAGTCTGCGAAACGCGCCTTCACATGGCGATCTGAACGCTCAGGCCACCATCGCGGGAACGGCAGCCAGCGGCGGCACCTGCTTGCGCCGCTCGCGCGTCGGCGCCGTGCCGAACGCATCGCGATAGCTCTTCGAGAAATGACACGCCGACTGAAAACCGCACGCCATCGTGATGTGCATGATCGACATGTCGGTCTGCAGCAGCAATTCACGCGCGCGCCGCAAGCGCAACGTCAGATAGTAATGCGTCGGCGTCATGCCCAGATGTTCGCGGAATAGCCGCTGCAGTTGCCGTTGCGACATGCCCGCGAGCCGCGCCAGTTCCTCGCGCGACAACGGCTCTTCGATGTTGTTCTCCATCAGCGAGATGACTTCGAAAAGCGACTTGTTCGCGGACCCCAGACGCGCGACGAGCGGCATCCGCTGCTGCGCGCTCGTATCGCGCACATGCTCGACGATGAACTGCTCCGCGATCTGCGTCACCCGCGCGGTGCCGACGCGTGCCGCGATCAAGTTCAGCATCATGTCGAGCGGCGCGACGCCGCCCGTACACGTCACGCGATCGCGATCGACCACGAACAGCTCTTTGAGAAAGCGCGTGTCGGGAAACTCTTCTTTAAGCGCCGACATGTTTTCCCAGTGAATCGCGCACGCATAGCCGGCGAGCAAGCCCGCGCGCGCCAATGCATACGTGCCGGTGCAAAGCGAGCCGAGCACGCTGCCCGTGCGCGCGAAACGGCGCAAGGCAGAAAGATGCGCGGGCGTAGTCGCACGCTGCACGTCGATGCCGCCGACCACGAACACGATGTCGGGCTGCCCCACGCATTCCACCGGACCGGTATCGACGGAAAGCCCGTTGCTCGCCGTCACCGGCCCGCCCTCCGGACTCACGATCGACCAGCGATACAACGGCTGCCCCGTCAAGTAGTTCGCCATGCGCAGGACTTCGATCGCATTGGTGAACGCGATCATCGTGAAGTTGGGAAGCGGCATGAGCGCGAAGTGTGACAGCGACGCCGTGCGATCGGAGGACATGTGAGAACTGATTCCTTGGAATCTATTGAGTGGCGCCGTCATGCGCGGCGCTTACCACGCTTGCAATTTTGGTTGCGAGTGCAACTACCATGCCATCAGGCTAAACCCTGATCGATGAAGGGCATCGCGCATGCTCCGCTGCGCGCTCGCACTGACGCGGGGCCAGGCGCCGCAAGACATGCACTGCAGCAGCGCACGATCGTTCCGATGCAGTGCAACAGCCCACACAAAAAATTCGCTACACCGAAAAGGAATTCGCCACTTGTCGAAAACAGACGCGCATGTCGGAAAAGGTAAAGAACACGTCTGAATTCGTAAATTGACCGGCACGGCGAAAGTCAAGAATAGACGCAACGACGAAAGCGACGTCGAACGACCCCCACCTCTCAGGCGACACGGAGCACACCACGATGAGCACCCTCCACAACGACAGCATCATCATCGACGGACTGAACATCTCGAAGTTCGAGCGCTCCGTGTTCGAAGACATGAGAAAGGGCGGCGTCACCGCCGTGAACTGCACCGTGTCGGTGTGGGAAGACTTCCAGAAGACCATCGACAACATCGCGGAAATGAAGCAGCAGATCCGCGAATACAGCGAAATTCTCACGCTCGTCCGCACGACCGACGACATCCTGCGCGCAAAGAAGGAAAACAAGACCGGCATCATCTTCGGCTTCCAGAACTCGTATGCGTTCGAGGACAACCTCGGCTATATCGAAGTGTTCAAGGAGCTGGGCGTGAACGTGGTCCAGCTTTGCTACAACACACAGAACCTCGTCGGCACGGGTTGCTATGAACCGGACGGCGGTCTGTCGGGTTATGGCAAGGAAGTGATTCACGAGATGAATCGCGTCGGCATCATGGTCGATCTCTCGCACGTCGGCGCAAAGACGTCTTCCGATGCGATCGCCTGCTCGAAGAAGCCCGTCACGTACTCGCACTGCTGTCCGTCGGGACTCAAGGATCATCCGCGCAACAAGAGCGACGATCAACTGCGCGAGATCGTCGATGCGGGCGGCTTCGTCGGCGTGACGATGTTCTCGCCGTTCCTCAAGAAAGGCCCGGATGCAACGGTCGATGACTATCTCGAAGCGATCGGATACACCATCGATGTCATCGGCGAAGACAACGTCGGTATCGGCACGGACTTCACGCAAGGCTATAGCACCGAATTCTTCGACTGGATCACGCACGACAAGGGCCGTTATCGCCGCCTGACGAACTTCGGCAAGGTCGTGAATCCGGAAGGCATTCGCACGATCGGCGAATTCCCGAACCTCACCGCTGCAATGGAAAAGGCCGGCTGGAGCGAATCGCGCATCAAGAAAGTGATGGGCGAAAACTGGATGCGCTTCTTCGGCGAAGTCTGGAACGTCTGACCGTCAACGACAAATAAACAGGAACCCCGCGATGCAACCGCAACTGCCTATCGATGTCGATCCGCAAACCGGCGTCTGGACCACCGACGCGCTGCCGATGCTCTACGTGCCGCGCCACTTCTTCACGAACAATCACGTCGCCGTCGAAGAAGCGCTCGGCCGCGATACGTATGCCGAGATTCTCTACAAGGCCGGCTACAAGTCCGCGTATCACTGGTGCGACAAGGAAGCCGAGAAGCACGGCATCAGCGGCATGGCGTGCTTCGAGCATTACCTGAAGCGCCTGTCGCAACGTGGATGGGGACTCTTCACGATCGTCGAAGCCGATCCTGCGACATCGCATGCGCGCATTCATCTGCATAACTCGTCGTTCGTGCTCGCGCAGCCGGGCAAAGAGGGCAAGCTCTGCTACATGTTCGCGGGCTGGTTCGCGGGCGCGATGGACTGGGTGAACGACACGGCTCCCGACAGTACGAAGAAAGGTCCGCGCTCGAAGTCGATCGAAACCCAATGCGCGGCGGAAGGCCATTCGCATTGCGTATTTGAAGTGTCGCCGCTGTAAGCAAAGCTCAACTCCGAGGTCGATCGCGATGCGTTACCCGAACCTTTTCAAGCCTCTTCAGCTCAACAAGCTCACGTTGCGCAACCGCATCGTCAGCACCGCGCACGCGGAGGTCTATGCCGAACCGGGCGGTCTGCCCGGCGACCGCTATATCCGCTATTACGAGGAGAAAGCGAAGGGCGGCGTCGGCCTCGCCGTGTGCGGCGGTTCGAGCCCGGTGTCGATCGACAGTCCGCAAGGCTGGTGGAAGTCGGTGAACCTCGCGACCGACAAGGTCATCGATCCGCTCTCGCGTCTCGCCGAAGCCATGCATCGTCATGGCGCGTTCATCATGATTCAGGCGACGCACATGGGCCGCCGCTCCGCATGGCACGGCGAGCACTGGCCGCATCTGATGTCGCCGTCGGGCGTGCGCGAGCCGGTGCATCGCGGCAACGCGAAGATCATCGAAGTGGAAGAGATCAAGCGCATCATCCAGGACTTCGCGGCGGCCGCGAAGCGCGTGAAGGATGCAGGCATGGACGGCATCGAGATCTCGGCGGCGCATCAGCATTTGATCGATCAGTTCTGGAGCCCGCGCACCAACTTCCGTACCGATGAATGGGGCGGTTCGTTGGAGAATCGTCTGCGCTTCGGGATGGAAGTGCTGAAGGCCGTGCGTGAAGAAGTGGGCGCGGATTTCTGCGTCGGCCTGCGCATGTGCGGCGACGAATTTCATGAAGACGGTCTCTCGCACGAGAACCTCAAGGAGATCGCGCAGGCGATGTCCGAAAGCGGCCTCATCGATTATGTCGGCGTGATCGGTTCGGGCGCGGATACGCACAACACGCTCGCCAACTGCATGCCGCCGATGGCGCTGCCGCCCGAGCCGTTCGTGCATCTCGCCGCGGGCATCAAGTCGGTCGTGAAGCTGCCGATCATGCATGCGCAAAGCATTCGCGATGCAGGACAGGCCGAGCGTCTGCTTGCAAACGGCATGGTCGATCTCGTTGGCATGACGCGCGCGCAGATCGCCGATCCGCATATGGTCATCAAGATTCGCGATGGCCGCGAAGACGAAATCAAGCAGTGCGTCGGCGCGAACTATTGCATCGATCGCCAGTACAACGGTCTCGACGTTTTGTGCGTGCAGAACGCCGCGACGTCGCGCGAACAGACGATGCCGCACGTCATCGAAAAGACGCGTGGCCCGAAGCGCAAGGTTGTCGTGGTCGGCGCGGGGCCTGCCGGTCTCGAAGCGGCGCGCGTCGCGCGTTCGCGTGGTCATGATGTCGTGCTGTTCGAGAAGAACGATTATGTCGGCGGTCAGGTCATGCTCGCCGCGAAAGCGCCGCAGCGCGAGCAAATGGCCGGCATCGTGCGCTGGTTCGACATGGAAACGAAGCGCCTCGGCGTCGATCGCCGTCTCGGTGTCGCCGCCGACGAGAAGATGATCATGGCAGAGAAGCCGGACATCGTCGTGCTCGCGACGGGCGGTTCGTCGTTCACCGATCAGGTCCCTGCGTGGGGCGTCGAAGAAGGTCTCGCCGTGAGTTCGTGGGACATTCTTTCGGGCAAGGTCGAGCCGGGCAAGAACGTGCTCGTCTACGACGGCGTATCGACTCATGCGGGCGCGGGCGTAGCGGACTTCATCGCGTCGCGCGGGAATAACGTCGAGATCGTCACGCCCGATGTCAAAGTCGCCGACGACACCGGCGGCACCACGTTCCCGATCTTCTATCGCCGTCTCTATGCGCAAGGCGTCATTCATACGCCTAACTACTGGCTCGACAAGGTCTACGAGGAAAACGGCAAGAAGATCGCCGTGATCCGCAACGAGTACACGGAAGAGCAGGAAGAGCGCGCGGTGGATCAGGTCGTGATCGAGAACGGCATCACGCCGAACGACGCGCTCTACTGGAAGCTCAAGCCCGAGTCGCTCAATCGCGGACAGATCGACGTGCACACGCTGTTCGCATCGCTACCGCAGCCGTCGTTGAGCGAAGAGCTCGGCAACGGACGCTTCCTGTTGTTCCGCGTCGGCGACTGCATCTCGATGCACAACATCCACAGCGCGATCTACGATTCGCTGCGCCTCTGCAAAGACTTCTGACGAGGTATTCGACGATGAACCCCGTGTTTGTCATCACCGCGCTGTTGTGGCTTTCGATGGCGGGCCTCGCGTTCGCCTTGCTCAAGCGCGCAGCGTACTGGCGCGAAGGCCGCGCGACGACGGCCGGCGCCTATGGATGGGCGAATCTGCTGACCATTCCGAAGCGCTATTTCGTCGATCTGCATCATGTCGTGGCGCGCGATCCGTATATCGCGAAGACGCACGTCGCGACCGCGGGTGGCGCGATCCTCGCGATGGCGCTCGTCTTCGTCAACTACGGTCTCGCGATCTATTCGGTGTGGCTCGACCGCGCGATCTTCCTCGCGGCGATCATCATGTTCGTCGGTGCGATGTTCGTGTACAAGCGGCGTCGCGCGAAGGACGTGCCCGCGCGTCTGTCGCATGGACCGTGGGACAGCCTGCCGTTGCTGCTCGGTTCGTTCGCGCTCGGTCTCGCGTTGTTCATGCTGCTGCCTGCATCGTGGATGTCCGGCGCGCTCGCGATCATCGTCGCGTTGCTGATCGCGGCGGGCGCGTACACGATGACCTTCGGCGCGGCGCAAGGCGGCCCGATGAAGCACGCGATGGCGGGTCTGCTGCATCTCGCGTTTCATCCGCGTCAGGAGCGTTTTCACGCGAAGGACGAGAACGAACGCGAAGTCGTGCCGCCGACGGCGCTCAAGAAGCCCGTGCTCGATGCGAAGGAATATGGCGTCGGCAAGCCGGTCGAGTTTCGCTGGAATCAGTTGCTGAGCTTCGATGCCTGCGTGCAGTGCGGCAAGTGCGAGGCCGCGTGTCCCGCGTTCGCATCGGGTCAGCCGTTGAATCCGAAGAAGCTGATTCAGGATCTGGTCGTCGGCATGGTCGGCGGATCGGACTCGCAATACGCGGGTAGCCCGACACCCGGCATTCCCGTCGGCAGGCATTCCGGCGGTCCGACCAAGCCGCTCATCTCGCAGATGATCGAAGCGGACACGATCTGGTCGTGTACGACGTGCCGCGCGTGCGTGCAGGAGTGCCCGATGCTGATCGAGCACGTCGATGCGATCGTCGACATGCGCCGCAATCAAACGCTCGTCGAAGGCAATGTGCCCGGCAAAGGCCCGATCACGCTCGCGAACCTGCGCGAGACCGGCAGTCAGAACGGTTTCGATATCGGCGCGCGCTACGACTGGTCGGTGGATTTGCAAGTGCAGGTCGCGCAGCCGGGACGCCCTGTCGATGTTCTGCTGATCGCCGGCGAAGGCGCATTCGACATGCGCTATCAGCGCACGCTGCGCGCGCTCGCCAAAGTGATGAACAAGGCGGGCGTCGATTACGCGGTGCTCGGCGGCGTCGAAACGGATACGGGCGACACGGCGCGGCGTCTCGGCGACGAAGCCACGTTCCAGCAATGCGCATCGAAGCTGATGAACACGCTGTCGCAATACCAGTTCCGTCGCATCGTCACGGCCGATCCGCATGTGCTGCATAGCTTGCGCAACGAATATCGCGCGCTTGGCGGCTACTACGAAGTGCAGCATCACACGGCGTTCATGGCGGAGCTCGTCGCGAGCGGCAAGCTCACGCCGAAGGCCGCCGCCGTGCTCGCGGACAAGAAAATCACGTACCACGATCCGTGCTATCTCGGCCGCTACAACGGCGAGACGGAAGCGCCGCGCAAGTTGCTGAAGACCATTGGCATCAAGGTCGTCGAGATGGAGCGTCATGGCATGCGCGCGCGTTGCTGCGGCGGTGGCGGCGGTGCGCCGCTGACGGATATCCCCGGCAAGCAGCGCATTCCCGATATCCGCATCGCGGATGCGAAGTCGGTCGGCGCGGAAGTCGTCGCGGTCGGTTGCCCGCAATGCACCGCGATGCTGGAAGGCGTGGTCGGTCCTCGTCCCGAAGTGCTCGACGTGGCGGAACTCGTCGCTGCGGCCTTGGAGTGAAGCGATGAACAACGACATCAAACGAATCGATCCGCGCCGTCCCTTCGTCATCACGGCCGATGGACTGAAGCGCATCACGCTCGGCGAAATCGGCAATGGCGTCGTGCTGAACTTCACGCACGGCGGCCACAAGGAAGCGACGAAGCCGCGCCGCACGACGAAGCCCGCGACGCGTTCGCTGCTCGTCGCGGCGCACACGGATCGCGGCGCGCTCGACGATCACGCGCGCCAGGCGCTCGCGGCCGCCGCCTTGCTCGCGGACGATCAGACCGAAGTCGTGCTGATCGCGTTCGGCGAGTTCAAGGACGATGCCGCCGTGCTCGGCGCGGATCGCTACGTCGCGCTGCCGGAGTTCGATCGCCGCAACTACGCGCCCGACGAAGAAGTGCGCGCGTTGACCGCCTGCGTCGCTGCGTTCCGACCGGCGCATATCTTCATGCCCGACAACGCAACCGGCGACGGCGATCTCGGCCGCCGCTACGCCGCACGCGCCGATGCGTCCATCGCGACGCAGGTCGTCGAAATCGATGCAGCGCATGTCGCGTCGTATGCACAGGCGGGTCGCGCGCTTGCATCGCGTGCATTGCCCGATATGGTTTTGCTTGCAGCTCATGCCGTCGATGCGAAGCTGCCCTTCGTCGGCGCGGGCGAGGCGATGAATCCGCAAGGCATCGTGCCGGCGGCGAAAGCGAGCGCTTACGTCGACCTCGGCATCGAAGAGATGGACGCGGCGCAGGTCGCGCTGGAGGAAGCGGACTTCATCGTGTCGGCGGGCAACGGCGTGTCGGACATCGCCGCGTTCGAAGCGCTCGCGGGCACGCTGGGCGCGGCGATCGGCGCGAGCCGCGTCGCCGTCGACGATGGCAAGTTCACGCGCGACAAGCAGATCGGCGCGACCGGCAAGACCGTCGAGGCGAGCGTGTATATCGCGTTCGGCATTTCGGGCGCGGTTCAGCACTTGCAGGGCATCAAGGATTGCCGCCACGTCATCGCCGTGAATCTCGACGCCAGCGCGCCGATCGCGAAGCGCGCGAATCTGACGATCGTCGCGGACACGCAGGAAACGATCAAGGCACTGACCGATGCCGCCGCCGCCGCACGCGCCGCGCGTGCCAGCGGCGGATCGATCGCGCAGACCGCGCACATCGCCGAAGGAGTCGCTGCATGAAGATCGCCGTTCTCGTCTCCACCGGACGTCATCCCGTCAGCGGCGCGGCGCGCTACAGCCGCAACGACGCCGCCGCGCTGACCATCGCCATCGGCATCGCGAAGACGCACGGCGCGCAACTCGACGTGTTGCACGCGGGCGATCCGGCTAATCCGGCGTTGCAGGAATATCTCGCGCTCGGCGCGTCGAAAGTCGAAGTGCTCAACACGCAAGGCGATGCGTGTGCGGCCCTCGCGCAAAGGCTTGCGGGTTACGAGCTCGTGTTCACCGGCACGCGCGCCGAAGGCGCTTACGACAGCGGCACGCTGCCGTACAAGCTCGCGGATGCGCTGAACGTTCCGCTCGTCGGCGCGGCGGTCGATGTCAGCGTGACGAAGGAAGGCGTCGAAGTGCGCCAGTTCATGCCGAAGGGCTTGCGCCGACGCGTGCGCGCGCCGCTGCCCGCGCTCGTCGCCGTGCATCCATTGGCCAACGCCGCGCCGCGCTACGCCTATGCGCGCATGCGCGAAGGCCACGTCGCGCCGGTCGCCGCGAGCGCGCCCGTCGACAAGGAAAGCACGGCGTGGCGCATCGGCCCGATGACGGCCAAGCCCAAGAAACTCGCCGCGCCGGAAAAGCGCTCGGGCCACGCGCGCATGCTCGGCGCGACGACGACCGAAAGCCGCGGCGGAAGCGTCGTAATTGAAGGGAGTTCCGTCGAAAAAGCACAAGTGATTCTGGCGTATTTGCGCGAGCATCAACTCGTCGATTACTGATTTCTCGACCCACATCGACCCACATACAGGTGCACACGATGAAAGTTTCGGCAGACGTTCGCGCAATGATCGAACGCCGCAAAAAGGGCCACACGCTCGAGGCGCCGTTCTACACGAGCGAAGAGATTCACGCGCTCGACCTCGATGCCATCTTCCGCAAGACCTGGATTCAGGTCGCCGTCGAGCCGGACATTCCCGAGCCGGGCGATTACACGACGATCGAGATCGGCAACGATTCGATCCTGATCGTGCGCGACGACGATATGGAAATACGCGCCTTCTACAACGTGTGCCGGCATCGCGGCGCGCGCCTGTGCAATCAGGAGAAGGGCTCGCTCGGCAATATCGTGTGCCCGTATCACAGCTGGACCTACAACCTCTCCGGCGATCTGATGTTCGCCGAGCACATGGGCGACCAGTTCGACCGCTGCAAGCACAGCCTGAAGAAGGTGCATGTCCAGAATCTCGCGGGCCTCATCTTCGTCTGTCTCGCCGATGAACCGCCCGCCGATTTCGCCGTGATGCGCGAAGCGATGGAGCCGTATCTCGCGCCGCACGGTCTGAAGGATTGCAAGATCGCGGCGAGCATCGATATCGTCGAGAAGGGCAACTGGAAGCTCACGATGGAGAACAATCGCGAGTGCTATCACTGCGTCGCGAATCATCCAGAGCTGACCATTTCGCTTTACGAATACGGCTTCGGCTATCAGCGCTCGCCCGCGAACGAAGAAGGCATGGCGGCGTTCGAGAAGACCGTCGAAGAGCGCACGAAGCAATGGGAAGCGATGTGCCTGCCGTCCGCGGAAATCGAACGCCTCGCCGATCTCGTGACGGGCTTTCGCACGCAACGTTTGCCGCTCGATCGCGATGGCGAATCGCAGACGCTCGATGCGAAAGTCGCATCGAAGAAACTGCTCGGCGGCTTCGAGCGCGCGGACCTGGGCGGCTTGTCGTTCTGGACGCAGCCGAACTCGTGGCATCACTTCATGAGCGATCACATCGTGACGTTCTGCGTGATTCCGCTTGCATCGGGGGAAACGCTCGTCCGCACGAAGTGGCTCGTGCACAAGGACGCGCGCGAAGGCATCGATTACGACGTCGACAATCTCACCGCCGTGTGGCGCGCGACGAACGATCAGGACCGCACGCTCGTCGAGTACTCGCAACTCGGCGTCGCGAGCAACGCCTACGAACCGGGTCCGTACTCGCCGTTCACGGAAGGTCTCGTCGAGAAGTTTTGCGAGTGGTACATCGGACGTCTTGCCGATTACGCCGATACGCCCGAGCACGGCGTCGATGCGTCGCTCGGTGAGAAAGTCGTTTCCTTCATGCGCTGACAGCCTCGTAGCAGGAGTAGAACATGATGCGCGATCAGGCTACTTTCGAGCCGACCGACAGCCGCGTGACCCAGCCGAAGTTCTGGGGGACGCTGCCCGTGCGCTGGAATTGCGACACGGACGAGACGCTCGTCTGCTGTCACGTCCGGCAGGAAACGCACGACGTCAAGAGCTTTTTTTTCAAGGCGCCGGGTGAGCGCACGTTCGTCTTCGAGCCGGGGCAGTTCATCACGCTGGAGCTCGAGATCAACGGCGAGCAGATCAATCGCTGCTATACGATCTCGTCCGCGCCGACGCGCCCGCACACGATCTCCATCACGGTGAAGCGCGTGCCGGGCGGACCGGTGTCGAACTGGCTGCACGATAACCTCGTCGCGGGATCGACGGTGCGCGTGCTCGGGCCATCGGGCGAATTCACGTGCGCGCGTCATCCGGCGCGCAAGTATTTGTTCTTGTCGGCGGGTTCGGGCATTACGCCGCTCATGTCGATGAGCCGCGCGCATCACGAACTCGGCGACGATGCCGACATCGTGTTCGTGCATAGCGCGCGCACGCCGGATGACATCATCTTTGCGCGCGAGCTCGATCTCATCGCGTCGAATCACAAGAACTTCCGCACGGCGTTCGTGTGCGAGCGGGTCGGCACGCGCACGAACTGGCCGGGCGTGACGGGCTTTCTCACGCTGCCGCTCCTGAAGCTGATCGCGCCGGACTTTCTCGAGCGCGAAGTCTTCACGTGCGGCCCGGCGCCGTATATGAAGGCGGTGCGCGATCTGCTCGATGCAGGTGGTTTCGATCGCAAGCATTATCACGAGGAGAGCTTCTCGTTCGGCGTCGTCGAGGAAGTCGCGGCTGAACTGACGACGGCGCATGTCGCCGAGGCCCTTGCGACGCAGACGGATTTCGTCGAAGCGCGCGAGGAGGCGGTCGGCTTTGCGCCCGCGCCGACAGAGCCCGTCGAGATCATCGAAGCGCCTGTTGAAGCCGCGCCCGTCGTCGATACGAAGTTCAAGGTGAGCTTCGCGAAGAGCCGGCGCGACATCGAATGCGGCAGCAACGAACATGTGCTCGATGCGGCGAAGAAGGCGGGCGTGCGCTTGCCATCGTCGTGTACGCAGGGCATGTGCGGGACGTGCAAGGTCAAGCTCGTGTCGGGCGAAGTGAGCATGAAGCATGCGGGCGGCATACGTCAGCGCGAGATCGATCAGGGCATGGTGCTGCTGTGCTGCAGCAAGCCTATGAGCGATCTCGTCGTCGACAAGTAAGCCCTGAGGGGCGCGTCGTTTCTTGACAACTGAGTGTCGGAAAAGTGCGCTACGCGTCAATTCTGGCTGGTGATTCTGTTCGCTACACGGCGTGGGGCCGCTAAGGGGAAACCAAATGAAACCGATGAGAAGAATGCTCGTTTTGGGGGCGATGAGCGCCGCCCTCGCATCGAGCCTGATGGCAAACGCCGCGGATAAGCCGACGATCAAAATCGGTTATGTCGAGGGCTGGGACGATAGCGTGGCGACGTCGAACGTGGCGGCGCGCGTGATCGAGAAGAAGCTGGGTTATCCGGTGCAACTGGTGCCGGTGGCCGCGGGCGTGATGTGGCAGGGCGTGGCGCGCGGCGATCTCGACGCGACGCTGTCGGCGTGGCTGCCGGTCACGCATGGCGCATACTGGAACAACTTCAAGTCGAAGGTCGTGAATCTCGGTCCGAACTTTCAGGACGCGAAAATCGGCTTGATCGTGCCGGAGAACGTCGACGTCAACAGCTTGAGCGATCTCGAGGCGAAGAAGGCGGAATTCGATTCGCGCATCGTGGGCATCGATGCGGGCGCGGGCGTGATGCAGAAGACGAGCGAAGCGATCAAGGCTTATAACCTCGACTACAAGCTGCTGCCGAGTTCGGGTTCGGCGATGACGGCGGAACTGGCGCGTTCCGAAGCGGCCAATAAGCCGATCATCGTGACGGGCTGGAAGCCGCACTGGATGTTCGCGAAGTACAAGCTCAAGTTCCTCGAGGATCCGAAGAAGGTGTTCGGTGAGTCGGAGCACGTCGATAACGTGATCAATCCGGAGCTGGAGAAGAAGGCGCCGCAGGTGGTGGCATTCCTCAAGAAGTTTCAGTGGAAGCCGGGTGAGATCGATAGCGTGATGCTGGCGACGCAAAATGGAGAGAAGCCGCAGGCGGCGGCGGATGCGTGGATCAGCGCGCATGGGGATCGGGTGGAGTCCTGGACTAAGTAATTTTTTTCGTTGGGTTTTTGGGTCTTTGGGCGTTTGGGCAAACGCTGAGCGTCGTGGGTTATGCCTGCGGCGCTTTTTTTTTGGGGTTTTGCTTTTGGCTTTTGGCTTTTGTTTCCGCCGGATCCCGGATCCCGTATTCGTGTCGGTCTATTAGCACTGCCCCTGTGCGGGGCGGCACTCACTTTCTTTGCTGCTGCAAAGAAAGTAAGCAAAGAAAGCAGCTACTGATACGCCCGCGGTCACACGCAATTTGGGTAGTCCTCTCGTCCATCGTGGGCTGCCTAAAGAGTGCCCTCAAACACCTAATCGGGCTTGGCTCGCGCACGGTCTG
>NZ_JALQDV010000024.1:0-13251 GCF_023631045.1 Caballeronia sp. AZ7_KS35
CCCAAAACCATGATCCTTACCAACTCAACCCTTGACGCTCAATACAGTTGCTTTCTTTGCAGCAGCAAAGAAAGTGAGTGCCGCCCCGCACAGGGGCAACGCTAATAGACCGACGCGATAACGGGATCCGGCGAAACCCTAGCCAAGCGAATATGGAATCCAGCGAAAACAGCAAAGCAAGCTAACCCGGAGCGCAAAAACCTCACCGCAAAACCACAGTCCGCTCGCCATTAATAAAAACCCGCCGCTCAATAAACGCTTTAACCGCGCGTGCAAGCGCAAGGCACTCCACATCCCGCCCTGTCGCCAACAACCGCTCCGGCCCATAAGAATGATCGACGCGCTCGACTTCCTGCTCGATGATCGGTCCTTCATCGAGATCGTCGGTGACGAAATGCGCGGTCGCGCCAATCAGCTTGACCCCACGCGCATGCGCCTGGTGATAAGGCTTCGCCCCCTTGAACCCAGGCAAGAACGAGTGATGGATATTGATCGCACGCCCCGCCAGCTTGCGGCTCGTCTCGCCTGAAAGAATCTGCATATACCGCGCAAGCACCATCAACTCCGCGTCTGACGTATCGAACAGATCGAGCAAGCGCGCTTCCTGCTGCGGCTTGGTATCGGCGGTAATCGGCAGATGATGGAACGGCAAGCCATGCTGCTCCGCCAGATGCGCCAGATCCGTATGATTCGACCCGATGCCGACGATATCCATCTTCAACTCGCCCATGCGCCAGCGGAACAGCAAATCCGCAAGACAGTGCTCGAGCTTCGACACCATCAGCAGCACCTTCGGCCGCACGGCGAGATCGTGCATCGCCCACGACATCGCAAAGCGCTCGGCGATAGGCTCGAATTCGCGCTTCAGCATCGCGAGATCGAGCGCCTCCTCGGGACGCGCGCCATGAAACACGCAACGCACGAAAAAGCGCTCGGAGAGATCGTCATCGAAGACGGTGAGTTCGTCGATATAGCCGTGATGCCGCTCCAGAAAGCCGACGATCGCGGCGACCTGCCCCGCCGCGCTCGGGCACGAAACGGTAAGCACGAGTTGATCAAAGCGGGAATCGGCTGCCATGCGTGCTCCACATTCGAATGGTTGCAGCGCCGCGAAATGCGGCGAGCGTACGCGCTAGTAGAGCAAACGCGCGCGCCTTCCGGATAGAAGCGAACCGCCGCGCAAATAGTACGAAAGCGTCAGCCGACGACGTCGCATTCGTCCAGCAGCCACTCGCTGAACGCCCGCACCGCCGCCGACGGCTCGCGCGGCGTCACGAGCACGTAGCCCCGATCGGTGACGAGCGGCGCATCGCAGAGCGCGACGAGCTGGCCCGTCGCGATCAGTTCGTCGATGAGCGGCGCCCAGCCGAGCGCGACGCCCTGGCCCATCACCGCGGCGTGCGCGACGAGCGCGTAGCTGTTGAACGTGAAGCCGCCCTGCGTCGGCGGCGCGGCAAGGCCGTGCGCTTCGAACCACGCGCTCCATGAAAGCCAGCGCTCGGGCAGCGTCGGTTCGAGATGCAAGAGCGGCAGCCCGGATAGATCGGCGGGCGATACGGGCGCGCTTCTTCCCGCGATCAGCGCCGGGCTGCACACCGGCATCACGCGTTCGGCGAAGAGCTTCACGGCGCTCTGACCGCTCCATTCGGCATGCGTGTCGCCGAAGACGATGACCACATCGGCATGATCGCCGGATGCGCTCGGCAAGCTCTGCGACGTGATGATCTTCACGTCGACATCGGGCATCAGCGCCTTGAATTGCGGCAGGCGCGGCATCAGCCAGTATGTGGCGAAGCCGAAATCCGTCGACAGCGTGAGCGTGCGTTGCGCGTGACGCGAGCGGATGTCCGACGTCGCCGCGCGAATCACGTCGAGTCCCCGACGCACCGCATCGAAAAGACGCGCGCCGTCGTCCGTGAGCGTGACCCCGCGATGCCCGCGCTCGAACAGCGCCGCCCCGAGCGATTCCTCCAACTGCACGACGCGCTGGCTCACCGCGGGCTGCGTCGAGCCGAGTTCGCGCGCGGCAGCCGTGAAGCTCGCGTGCCGCGCGGCGGATTCGAACATCAGTAACGCCTGCATCGGTGGCAGGCGGTCCGGCCGCGGCATAACTCCCCCTTATGAACGCATAACGTTTTGCTGTCTTCACAGCCGCGATTTGAACGGCAATAGTGACACCCAACGCTCAATCAACGATTCTATTCGAGGCACGCAGTCATGCTTGAGACGAAACAAAATATCCTTGTACTGATGGCCGATCAGCTCACGCCCTTCGCACTCGCCGCATACGGCAATCGCGTGACGAAGACGCCGCGCATCGATGCGCTCGCGCGCGAAGGCGTCGTGTTCGAATCCGCGTATTGCGCGAGTCCGCTGTGCGCGCCTTCGCGTTTTTCGCTTCTCGCGGGCAAGCTGCCTTCGAACATCGGCGCATACGACAATGCCGCCGAATTCCCGTCCGAAACGCTGACCTTCGCGCACTATCTGCGCGCCGAAGGCTATCGCACGATTCTCTCCGGCAAGATGCATTTCTGCGGCGCGGATCAGTTGCACGGCTTCGAGGAACGTCTCACGACCGATATCTATCCCGCCGATTTCGGCTGGACGCCCGACTGGCAGAACGCCGATGCGCGCCCGACGTGGTATCACAACATGAGCTCCGTGATAGACGCGGGCCCATGCGTGCGTACCAATCAACTCGACTTCGACGACGAAGTGACCTTCACCACGCGTCAAAAGCTCTTCGACATCGCGCGCGAGCGCAACGCGGGCAAGGACGCGCGTCCGTTCATGATGGTCGCATCGCTCACGCATCCGCACGATCCGTATGCGATTCCGCGCAAGTACTGGGACGCGTATCGCGATGAAGACATCGACATGCCTTCGTATCGCGATTCGCTCGATGCCTGCGATCCGCATTCGAAGCGCCTGCGCCATGTGTACGAAGCGGATCGCACGCCGCCGACGGACCGGCAAATCCGCAATGCGCGGCGCGCGTACTACGGCGCGGTGTCGTATGTCGACGACCAGTTCGCATCGATCCTCGAAGCGCTCGACGAGGCCGGTCTCGCCGACGATACGATCATCGTCGTCACGTCGGATCACGGGGAGATGCTCGGCGAGCGCGGCCTCTGGTACAAGATGACGTTCTTCGAAGGCGGCTGCCGCGTGCCGCTCATCGTGCACGCGCCGAAGCGGTTTGGCGCGCATCGCGTGAAGGATTCGGTCTCGCATCTCGATGTGCTGCCGACGCTCGTCGAATTCGCGCGCGGACAAGCGCCGCAAGCGTGGCCCGACAGCATCGACGGTCAAAGCCTCGTGCCGCACTTGCGCGAGACCGGCGGGCACGACGAAGCCATCGGCGAATATCTCGCGGAAGGCGCGATTGCGCCCATCGTGATGATCCGGCGCGGGCGCTTCAAGTTCATTCATTCGAGCGTGGATCCGGATCAGCTTTACGATGTAGAAGCCGATCCGTTCGAGCGCGAGAATCTCGCAAGCGATGAGCGTCACGCCGCGCGCGTGGCCGAATTCCGCGCGGAGATCGCGCGCCGCTGGAATCTCGATGCGCTGCATCAGGACGTGCTGAAGAGTCAGCGCCGCCGCCATTTCCATTTCGCGGCGACGACGCAGGGCACGATTCAGTCATGGGACTGGCAGCCTCACGTCGATGCGAGCCAGCGCTACATGCGCAATCACATCGATCTGGACGATCTCGAAGCGATGGCGCGTTTTCCCGCCGTCGAGCACTGACGCATCGATCGCATCCCCACAACACACGACAGGAATGCACCATGAAAAAGGGCTTCATCCACGCGCTCTTCGCCGCCGCGCTGGCTTGCGTGGCTTCGCATGCGTTTGCCGCCGAGCCGCAGTCCTGCACGCAGGTCCGCATGGCGGGGCCGGGCTGGACCGATATCGACGCGACCAACGCGATGAGCGGCATCGTGCTCAAGGCGCTCGGCTATCGGCAGAACGTCGCGAACCTGTCGGTGCCGATCACGTATCAGGGCATGAAGAAAGGGCAGATCGACGTGTTTCTAGGCAACTGGATGCCCGCGCAGGCGCCGCTCGTGAAGCCGTTCTTCGAAGAGAAATCGATCGACGTCGTGCGTCCGAATCTCTCCAATGCGAAGTTCACGCTCGCGGTGCCGGACTATGTGGCGGCGGCGGGCGTGCATTCGTTCGCGGACCTCGCGAAGAACGCCGACAAGTTCGATAACCGCATCTACGGCATCGAACCGGGCGCGCCGGCGAATCAGAACATCAAGCGCATGGTCGATGACAAGGCCTTCGGTCTCGGCGACTGGAAGCTGGTCGAATCGAGCGAAACCGCGATGCTCACGCAAGTGGAGCGGGCGGTGCGCGACAAGAAGTGGATCGTGTTTCTCGCGTGGGAGCCGCATCTGATGAACACGAAGTTCAAGCTCGCCTATCTCGATGGCGGCGACAAATACTTCGGCCCCAACTATGGCGGCGCGACGGTGAACACCGTGGCGCGCAGCGGCTACGAGCAGCAATGCCCCAACGTGAGCAGGCTGTTCAAACAGATGGCGTTCAACGTCGATCTGGAGAACGGCGTCATCACGGATGTGCTGGAGAAGAAAACGAATGTCGATGCAGCGGCCACGGATGCGCTGAAGCGTCATCCGGAGCTGCTGAAATCGTGGTTGGACGGCGTGACCACGGCGAGCGGCGGAAACGGCCTGGAAGCCGTTCAGACCGCGCTCGGCGTGAAGTGAGGGATCAGCCGAGCTGAATGCTCGCGCGTTCCTGTGCGGCCATCACGACGGCGCGCATCGGCGTCTGGATCGCCATGAAGTGGAGCATCAGGCTGTCCGCCTGGTGCAAGTACCACGGCGTATTGATGCTCAGGCAGTCGAGGCCGTGTTCGAGCTTCCAGCCGAGACGGTCCGTCAGCAGATTCGCGATGATGGTCTGATCGCCGCCGTTCGCATAGGTGCTCGATTTGTCGGGCGCGGCGCTGACATGCTCGTGGATTTCGTCGACGAACGCGAGGACCGCGGGCTTGCGGCGAAAGCCGAGCACGCCGGCATTGATGATCCACGGCCCGATATCGTGCGCCGCGAGAATGTCGCGCCCGTCCAGCAGCGGATCGATCGGCTTGCGCTGATCGAAGAAGAGGATGTCGGCATCGACCCAGATCGCCCAGTCGTGATGCGGCAGATGCTTGCGCAGGAACCACGGCTTGAGCCAGGTGCCGGTCGCGCCGGGCACGCCTTCGGCGGGCGTCTGCCGATAGACGTAAAGCGTATAGCCGTGGCGCTCGCAATAGCGCCGCATGTTCTGCTCGGCGATCGCGCCGTACGCACGCACGTTGGGCGTGTAGTACGTGATGAAGGCGATGGACTTGCCGGGGTTATAGACGCTGAACTCTTCATGCGGCGTTTCGCTTTGCGCCGGAAGCTGGAACAGCGGCACGCCCTTCTGCTGACAGTCGTTGATGTGTTCGGCGAGCGCGTTGCGAAAGCTCGCCGGGATGAAACCGTAGATCGCTTCCTCGCCGAGCACGATGGTCCAGAGGTTGGGGTACTGCGTCCAGATGGGATCGTAGCGCGGACCGCAGTGCATCGTAGCCATGATGCCGCCGCGTTCACCGTGCGGCTCGATGTAGTCGAGCCCTGCAAGCATCGCGATTTCGTTTTGCGGCGCTTTGCCGATCTTGCATTCCCCGATGCACCACACGATGAGGTTGCGCACCTCGACCGTATTACGCCAGATCTGCACGGCCGTCTGACGTCCGTCGTCGTTGCCGGAAACCGCCATGAGCGCGTGCTGCCTGCCTTCTGCGATGGGCTCGACCGGGAGCATGTTGAGCACGATGCAGTCTTCGCTCATGCAGACGAGCAGCGCCATCTCGGGCATCCGGCGCAAGTGATGCAGGATCGCTTCGTACTTGAGCAACAAACGCTGGGACGGGCACGGCATGCCCGCCATCGAAATGCTCGCGTGCTCGTAGCCCATGCGGGCGGCGTAGTGCTTGTGATTGGTCAGGACTTCGGGTGCGTCGGTCTGATGGATGCTCAGGCAGCGGGTAGTCATGTCGTTCGAATCCGAAACAAGGCTTGAGTAATGCGGGTTTTTTACAGATTCCGAAGTATGCGAGCCGAGCCGTGCCGCGCATATCGGGCATGTCCGAAAACGAATTCGTTCTATTGACGCGAAACACGATGTTGCAGTAGTCGCAACTAGACAGATTTGCGTCGCACCGGGTCGAGCCGGCGCATATATGGACCTTTATTTTTACGACGTCGACGCGATGCTTCATCGCCTATTCCAACGCAATACACATCGAGACGAGCAAAGGACCAGCACATGAGAAAAAGACATGCCGCAAGGATCGCAGGCCTCGCGTTCGCAGCGGGCGCGGCGAACATGCCGATGACGGCGCACGCGCAAAGCAGCGTGACGCTCTACGGTATTCTCGATGCGGGCGTCACCTGGGTCAGCAACACGGGCGGCTCGCATGTCGTGAAGTTCGATGACGGCATCTCCTATGGCAACCGCATCGGATTTCGCGGCACCGAAGATCTCGGCGGCGGATTGCAGGCGGTCTTCGTGCTCGAATCGGGCTTTCATCTCGGCAATGGCCAGCTCGGCTTCGGCGGCGCGCAATTCGGACGGCAAGCCTACGTAGGCCTCAAGAACCAGTGGGGCACCGTCTCGCTCGGCAATCAGCTCGATATGACCGAAGAGTTCGTCTACCTCTACAACATCTCGGCGTGGGCGAGCGGCTACGCCATTCACCAGGGCGACTTCGACCGCATGAACGGCGACCGTCTGCCGAACTCGATCAAGTTCCTGTCGAACGACATCGGCGGCTTCACCTTCGGCGGCATGTATTCGTTCGGCAATCAGGCGGGCGACTTCCATCGCAACAGCGCGTGGAGCGTCGGCGCGCACTATGCGGCGAACACGTTCAACGTCGGCGCGGCCTATACGCAACTCAACAATCCGAACGGCATCTACGCGTTCGATCCGTACGCGATGATCGGCGCGCGCACCTTCCTCGGCCAGCCGACGGTATCGGTCGATCCGGCGACGGGGGCCGTCACCGATCTCTATAGCTCGACCTCGTTTCCCGTCGACAAGCAAGGCGCGTTCGCCGTGGGCGCGGCATGGACCATCGGCAACCTGATGTTATCGGGCAACTTCACCTACACGACGATCAAGGGCCTCGGCCAGACCTCGCACATGCAGGTGTACGAAGGCGGCGCGTCATACAGCTTCAGGCCGGACCTGAATCTCTACGGCGGCTATCAGCACACGCGCTTCGAAGGCAATCACTGGAATCAGGGCTCGCTCGGGCTGCACTATCTGCTTTCGAAACGTACCGACGTGTATATCTCGGGCGACTATCTGCGCGCGTCCGGTCCCATCGATGCAGTCATCGGCTACAGCTTCACGCCGTCGTCGTCGAATACGCAGGCCGACGTGCGCGTAGGCATGCGTCACTCGTTCTAAGCCGCCGCGAGCCGCGCGGACGGGACGGCGCGCAATGCGCTTCGATCCTGCCGCGGGCTCGTCTGAAAGCGCGCGCGATACGTGCGCGAAAAATGCGACGGCGATTCGAAGCCGCACGCGACGCACACCGCGAGAATCGACATGTCGGTCTGGTGAAGCAGCTCGCGCGCACGCACGAGACGCAGGCCGAGATAGAAGTGCGTCGGCGTGTCCTTCAGCGATGCACAGAAGAGCCGCTCCAGCTGACGCCGCGTCACGCCGATGGATTCGGCGAGCGCATCGGGCGACAGCGGCTCTTCCATATGCTGCTCCATCAGCTCGATCACCTGAATCAGCTTGCGATTGTGGATGCCGTAACGCGCGGCGATCTGCATCCGCTGATGATCCGAGCGCTGCCGGATGCGCCCGAGCACGAACTGCTCCGACACTTGCGCCGCCAACTCCGCGCCGTGTTCGCGCGCGATCACGTCGAGCATCAGATCGATCGATGCCGTGCCGCCCGCGCATGTGATGCGCCGCGTGTCGATCTCGAACAGCTCCTGACTCGTCGCGATCGCCGGATAACGCTCGGTGAATGCAGCGGCCGCTTCCCAGTGCAGCGTCGCGCGCGTGCCCCCGAGCAGCCCGGCTTCCGCGAGGATGAAGCTGCCGGTGTCGATGCCGCCGAGCGTCGCGCCCGCGCGATCGAGGCGCCGCAGCCAGTCGCCGATCGCGCGCGTGTAGCGCGAGAGCGGCTCGAATCCCGACACGACGAACACGGTGCGCGCGTCGTTCACCTGATCGAACGCGCTTTCGGCGTTGAGCGTGATGCCGTTGCTCGCGGCGACCGGACCGCCGTCCAAGCTGAGAATGTGCCAGCGATACAGATCGCCCGCGAAGCGATTGGCGACGCGCAGCGGCTCGATCGCGGACATGAATCCGATCGACGAGAACTCGGGCAGCAGCAGGAAATGGAAATCGTGGGGCGCGGACATCGGATCGATTGGCAAGGCTCGTCGATGAGAGAAGCCGTCCACCCTAGCGCGCGCAAAAAACGCGCGCAATCCGGCGTGCCCCGAAGGGCGGCCGGATTGCACTGCTCGAAGATGCGGTTCAGGCGCTCGCGAGCGCGTTCGTGAGCGTCGCGGCGACCGTGCTCAGGTGCGGCTCCACCACGAGATCGGTGTGCCTGCCGAGGACCGGCATCACGCGCACGCCGTGCTTCGCGACGCGTTGCCAGACCGGCAGCGGATCGCTGCGCGAGTCGTCGAGCATCGTCGCGCGCACGTAGACGATCGGGCCGCCGTCATAACGTCGCGGCTTGTAGGTCGCCATCGCGGCGCTCATCGATTCGCGCACGCGCCGCAGCACAGGCGGAAGATCGGCGACGTCGTCGGATTGCCGGTGCGTCGTCGGCCTGCCCATGCGCCCGCGCACGCGGTTGGTCATCGCCGCCGCCTTGCCGCGCACGAAGCCGAGGCGCGCGCCGGCGTTGAGCGAGCGCAACTCGCGCAGACGTTCGACGAGCACGCCCGCCTGATACCGCGTCCACAGCGTGAAGGGCAGACAATGTGTGTGAATGTACGTGTCGAGCAGGCAGAGCATCTCGATCTTCTCGCCCGCCGCGACGAGCTGTTGCGCGATCTCGAACGCGACCAGCCCGCCGAACGAATAGCCGACGAGCGCATAAGGACCGCTCGGCTGCACTTCGCGGATGCGCAGCACGTAGCCGCGCGCCATCTCTTCGACGCTGTGCTGCGGCGCTTCATCGCCGTCGAGGCCGAGCGCCTGCAGGCCGTACACGGGCCGCTCGTTCTGCACCATGCCCGCGAGCGTCAGGCACTCCATCACCGAGCCGGTGATGCTGTGCACCATGAAGATCGGCCGGCCGACGCCCGCGCGCATCTGCACGAGCGTCGAGTCCGCGGTGCGCGCGCCCGGTTCGGAGGCGAGGACGGCGGCGAGGCGCGCGACGGTCGGCGCGACGATCATCGTCGATAGCGGCAATGCACGGCCGGTCGCGCGCTGCACGTCGGCGAGCATCCGCGCGGCGAGCAGCGAGTGGCCGCCGAGCTCGAAGAAGTTGTCGTCGCGGCCGATCGGCGAGAAGCTGAAATGCTGTTCCCAGAGCGCGCACAGATACGCCTCGATGGATCCGATCGAATCGCCCGGCGCGGGCAGATCGCGCTTCACGCGCGTAAGCGACGGATGCTCGCGAATCTGATCGAGACACTCGGGATTGGCGAGCGACGACACGTTGCGCGCGGGCAGGCCGTTGACGGCATCGCGCGCGGCCGCTTCCGACGGCTTGTTGTTGTGCGTGACGGGCAAGCCGTCGACCTGCACGATCACATCGGGCACGAGCGCGGCGGAGCCTTGTCGCGTGAGATCGCGGCGCACGCGCGCGGCGAGCGCCGCATTCAGTTGCGCACCCGGCCGCAGCACGAGCAAGAGCACGATGCGCTGGCCCGCATCGCCCGCGTTCGCGCCGGTCTGGGCGACGACCATCGCATGACGGATCTCGTGGATCTCGCTCAGGATGCGGTAGATTTCGCCCGGACTCACGTTGATGCCGCGCACGTTGAGCACGCCGTCGCTGCGCCCGTGCAGACGCGCCGAGCCTTGCGGCGAGAACTCGATGACGTCGCCGTGCGTCCACACGCCTTCGTTCGCCGCGAAATACGCCTTGTGAAAGCGCGAGCCGTCGTCGTCGCCGAAGAAGCCGAGCGGTCGCGACGGAAACGGATTCGTGCAGACGAGCTCGCCCGGCATGATCGTGCTCGCGCCCTGATCGAACGCCTGCACGTCGAGGCCGAGGCTCCGGCATTGTGCTTCGCCCGCATAGACGGGCAGATTCGGGTTGCCGAGCACGAAGCAGCCGATGATGTCCGTGCCGCCTGAAATCGATTGCAACTGCAACTGCTTGACGTGCTGGTACACCCATTCGAACTGCGAGTCGTAGAGCACGGCGCCGGTGGACATCATCGCGCGTAGTGCCGAGAGATCGAACTGTCCGGCCGGCTCGATGCCCGCATCCTCGCTCATCTTCAGATAGGCGGGACTCGTCCCGAAGACCGTCACGCGCTCGTTCGCGACGAGACGCCAGAGCGTGTCGACGGCGGCGACGGGACCATCGTAAGTGACGATCTCCACGCCCGACGCGAGCACCGACATCTGCCAGTTCCACATCATCCACGAGCAGCTCGTGTGGAAAAAGAGCTTGTCGCCGGGACCGAAATCGCTGTGCAGGCGATGCTCCTTCACGTGTTCGAGCAGCGTGCCGCCCGCGCCGTGCACGATGCATTTCGGCTTGCCGGTCGTGCCCGACGAAAACATGATGAAGAGCGGATGGTTGAACGGGAAGCGCTTCCAGTCGAAACGCATCGCGTCGCCGCGCGCGATCAGCGAGCGCAACTCGTGCTGACGCTGCGTCACCGTGCTGGGCAGTTCGGTATCTTCGAGACAGACGATGTCCGTGAGCGTCGGCAGTTGCGCGGCCACCGCCGCGACGTGGCCCGAGAGCGAGCCGCCGGTGTCGAACGGACGCTGCATCGTGTGCGCGAACATGAACTTCGGATCGAGCGGGGCGAAGCGGTCGAGAATCGCCTGCACGCCGTTTTCCGGCGCGGCTGTCGAAAGCGTTGCGCCGAGCGCGGTCACGGCGAGCGCGGCGGTGATCGCGTCGCAGTCGTTGCGCATGATCGCCACCACGCGATCGCCTTCCTTCAGGCCGAGTTCGGAGAGCGTCTGCGCGAGGCGCACGACGCGCTCGCGCAACTCGCCGCGCGTATAGCTTATGCGGCGTCCGTCGGCGAAGCAGGAGGTGATCGCGGGAGCGTCGTCGGGCGCGATGCGTTTGCCGAGCAGATTTTCTGCGTAATTCAGTTCGATGTTGGGAAAGAACCGTGCCGTTTCGCATTGGTTGCCGATGCAGACCGGTTCATCGGATCCCGACCATTCGAGCCCGCGCGCCGATTCGAGAAAGCATTTCCAGAATTGGCGATATTCGCGCACTGAGTAAGCATGCAATTCCGAATAATCGGCGAAGCGCTCGCCGGTTGCCTTTTCGAGGGCCTGCGTGAAGGCCGTCATGCGCGATGCGGATATCTGTTCGGCGGAAGGCAGGTAAAGCGGTTCGCGCGCGTAGAGCCGCGCGCTCTCTCGGATGGCGTCTTGACGGTCCATTATCCAGGCACCTTGGTTTTGGGCGACGTGTGTCGAACGGCTATGTAATCGGCGAGCTTCGCGGCTAACTCCATCGCATTTCCTGAAGCCGCGTCACTGCCGAGACAAGCTATCTCTTTCCCGCACATTACCCGGCCGGAAGTCGGCGCTATGTGCGACCAACCACAGAGACCGTGGCGTTTCGGCAAAGATTGATCTTGCGCAACGGCGACGGCCATGCTTCGGATACCGAACAGCGGAAAAACTACTGAATTCGCGACGTTTTTTCATTCCAATGCGTGTTTACGCCATGGTGCGAAGTTTTCGAATATGAGCAGGAAGTCATGATTTCAATTTGCTTTCAATGTTGCCGAGACGCGGATGCGAAGGCGCGTGCGCGAAGCGGCAAGCGACGCAGGTCGCAAGCAGTCAACTCGCGGTCGCACGCGGGCGTTCGGGCGCTTTTATGCGGCGGTACTTTGTATGCACGCCGGCATTCGAACTGGCGCATCGGTTCAACCCTCAACGGAAGCCTCGCAATGAGACAACGCCTGATTCCCACACTGTTTTTCGCCGGCGCGTGCGCGGCGTTCGCCGTCGCTCAGAGTGCGCGCGCGGAGGACGCGAGTTGCCGCACGGTGCGCTTCGTCGATATCGGCTGGACCGATATCACGTCGACGACGGCGCTTGCGTCGGTCGTATTCGAGGGGCTCGGTTATGCGCCGCGGACGACGGTCGCGTCGGTGCCGATTTCGCTCGCGGGGTTGAAGAGCAGGCAGATCGACGTGTCGCTTGGCTACTGGTGGCCGGTGCAGCAGAAGGCGGTCGAGCCGTTTCTGGAGGCGAAGAGCATCGAGAAGCTGGAGCCGCCGAATCTGTCGGGCGCGAAGGCGACGCTCGCCGTGCCGAGCTATGCGTATGACGCGGGCATCAAGACGTTCGCGGATATCGCGAAGCATCGCGACGAACTGGGCGGCACGATATACGGCATCGAGCCTGGCAGCAGTGCGAACGCGAAGATTCAGAAGATGATCGACACGAATCAGTTCGGGTTGGGCGGGTTCAAGCTCGTGCAGTCGAGCGAGGCGGGGATGCTGGTGACGGTCGAGCGGGCGATCCGCGAGAAGAAGCCGGTGGTGTTTCTTGGCTGGGAGCCGCATCCGATGAACATCCAGATGAAGATCAATTACCTCTCCGGCGGGGATGACGTGTTCGGGCCGAACTACGGAGAAGCGCGCGTTTATACGCTGACGAATACGGATTTTCTGACGCGTTGTCCCAATGCGGGGAAGTTCGTTTCCAATTTGCGCTTTACGACGGATCTCGAGAATCGGCTCATGCAGCCGGTGATGAACAAGGAGCGGCCTCAGGAGGCGGCCAAGGCCTATCTCAAGCAGAACCCCCAGGTGCTGGATGCCTGGCTCGCAGGCGTGAAGACTCTTGATGGTAGGGATGGGCTGCCGGCGGTTCGGCAATACCTTGGGCTTTGAGGTTTTTTTTTGTTGTTGTTGTTGCCGGGTCTCGTTGTTGTTGCCGGATCCCGTTATCGCGTCGGTCTATTAGCGTTGCCCCTGTGCGGGGCGGCACTCACTTTCTTTGCTGCTGCAAAGAAAGTAAGCAAAG
>NZ_JALQDV010000025.1:0-66824 GCF_023631045.1 Caballeronia sp. AZ7_KS35
CTTTCTTTGCTTACTTTCTTTGCAGCAGCAAAGAAAGTGAGTGCCGCCCCGCACAGGGGCAGTGCTAATAGACCGACGCGAAATCAGGACTTAACGAAAGCCGAAGAAAAAATACAGGAACCCTAAAGGACATCGAAAATGAACTACGAAGTGATAGTGACCTGCGCAGTAACCGGCGCTGGCGACACGACCGGCAAGCACCCTTCCATCCCAGTCACGCCGAAGCAAATAGCCGAAGCAGCGATAGAAGCGGCCCGCGCGGGCGCCACCGTCGCCCACTGCCACGTTCGCGACCCGAAGACAGGAAGAGGCAGCCGCGACCCCGCGCTATACCGCGAAGTGGTAGACCGCATCCGCTCATCGGACACGGACGTGATCATCAACCTCACCGCAGGCATGGGCGGCGACCTGGAAATCGGCGCCGGCGAAGACCCGATGCGCTTCGGCAAAGGCACCGACCTCGTCGGCGGCCTCACGCGCCTCGCGCACGTCGAAGAACTGCTGCCCGAAATCTGCACGCTCGACTGCGGCACGCTCAATTTCGGCGACGGCGACTACATCTACGTATCGACGCCCGCGCAACTGCGCGCCGGCGCCAAACGCATCCAGGAACTCGGCGTGAAGCCCGAACTGGAAATTTTCGACACGGGCCATCTGTGGTTCGCCAATCAACTTCTGAAAGAAGGCCTGCTCGACAACCCGCCGCTCTTTCAACTGTGCATGGGTATTCCGTGGGGCGCACCGCCCGACACCGGCACGATGAAAGCCATGGTCGATAACCTCCCGCCCGGCGCGCATTGGGCCGGCTTCGGCATCGGCCGCATGCAGATGCCGATGGTCGCGCAAGCGATGCTCCTCGGCGGACACGTGCGCGTCGGTCTCGAAGACAACCTGTGGCTCGATCGCGGCGTGCACGCGACCAACGGCGCGCTCGTCCAGCGCGCGGTGGAAATCATCGAGCGGCTCGGCGCACGCGCGCTCACGCCCGCGGAAGGCCGCAAGAAGCTCGGCCTCCCGGCGCGCGGCGAACGCCTGCTGGAAAAACGCATCGCGGAACAATTCGCCTGAACCGACAAGGACACGAAGACATGCAAGTCAAGCAATTCGCCGCGCTCGGCGCGGGTGTGATCGGCAGCGGCTGGGTGGCGCGCGCCCTCGGAGCAGGACTCGACGTCACCGCGTGGGATCCCGCGCCCGGCGCCGAAGCGCAACTGCGCGCGAACGTCGCGAACGCGTGGCCGGCGCTCGAGCGCGTCGGACTGGCGCCGGGCGCGTCGCAACAACGATTGCGCTTCGTCGATACCGTCGAGGAATGCGTCGCCCATGCCGACTTCATCCAGGAAAGCGCGCCCGAACGCGAGGAACTCAAGCTCGCGCTGCACGAACGCGCGAGCCGCGCGGCGAAGCCCGATGCGATCATCGCGTCGTCGACGTCCGGCCTTCTGCCGACCGACTTCTACGCGCGCGCCGTGAATCCGCAGCGCTGCGTCGTCGGGCATCCGTTCAATCCGGTGTATCTGCTGCCGCTCGTCGAAGTGCTCGGCGGCGAAGCGACATCCGGCGAAGCGATCGATGCCGCGATGCGCTTCTACGCGTCCATCGGCATGCGGCCCTTGCGCGTGAGGAAGGAAGTGCCCGGCTTCATCGCGGACCGGCTGCTCGAAGCGCTCTGGCGCGAGGCGCTGCATCTCGTCAACGACGGCGTCGCGACAACCGGCGAAATCGACGACGCCATCCGCTACGGCGCGGGCATCCGCTGGTCGTTCATGGGCACGTTCCTGACCTACACGCTGGCGGGCGGCGAAGCGGGCATGCGACACTTCATGCAGCAGTTCGGCCCCGCGCTCGAATTGCCGTGGACGAAACTCGTCGCGCCGAAACTGACCGACGAACTCATCGACCGCGTCGTCGACGGTACGTCGAATCAGACGAACGGACGCGGCATCAAGGAACTGGAGCGTTATCGCGACGACTGCATCGCGAGCGTGATCGAGGCGATCGCGCAGGCGAAAGCGCGTCACGGGATCGAAGACTAACGGAACCGCAAGGCACCACGATGACCTATCGCGACACCGTCAAACCCGAATGGGTCGACTACAACGGCCATCTGCGCGACGCGTTCTACATGCTGATCTACAGCCTCGCGACCGATGCCTTCATGGACCGCATCGGTCTCGACGACGCGGGCCGCCGCGCACGCCAGCGCACGCTCTACACGCTCGAAGCGCATGTCACGTATCTGCGCGAGATCAAGGAGGGCGCGCCGGTGCGCGTCGAGTGGCGCGTGATCGCGCATGACAAAAAGCGCGTGCATCTCTATATGGAGATGTTCGAAGGCGACTCGACGGAAGCCGTTTGCGCGTGCGAGCAGATGCTGATGCACATCGATTCGAGCGGCGCGCCGAAATCCGCATCGTTCGATGATGACATCGCCGCGCGCATCGCCGCCGAACCTGCGGTCGCGCCGAAGGACGCGCGTTACGCGGGCCGCGTGATCGGCTTGCCGGCGCGCGCTTCGTCAGCGGCCGCGCCGGCCTGAGCGCGCCACGTCCGCAGCAAGAGCGCGTTCGTGACGACGCTCACGCTCGAAAACGCCATCGCCGCGCCCGCGAACATCGGATCGAGCAGGCCGAACGCCGCGAGCGGAATGCCGATCAGGTTGTAGACGAACGCCCAGAACAGATTCTGCTGAATCTTGCGATACGTGCGCCGCGAAATATCGATCGCGTCCGCGACGAGCGCCGGATCGCCGCGCATCAGCGTGATGCCGGCCGCCTCGATCGCGACGTCGGTGCCGCTCGCCATCGCGATGCCGATATCGGCGGCGGCGAGCGCGGGCGCATCGTTGATGCCGTCGCCGGCCATCGCCACGATGCCTTCGTTCGACGCCTTGAGTTGCGCGACGACGCGCGCCTTGTCGTCGGGCAAGGTCTGCGCGAACACGCGTTCCGGCGCGATACCCAACGCGCGCGCGACGGCTTGCGCGCTGCCTTCGTTGTCGCCGGTGACGAGCGCGCTCTTCACGCCCATGCGCGCAAGACGTTCGATTGCATCGCGCGCGGTCGGCTTGACGGTATCGCCGAACGCGAGCAGCGCGAGGACTTCTCCGTCGAGATCGATCAGCCACGAGATCGTGTTCCCTTGCGCTTCGAGTTCGCGAGCGCGAGCGGCGAGCGTCGGCGGCACGTCAAAACCCAGTTCCGCGACCCAGCGCGCACTGCCGATCGCGATGCGCCGCGCGCCGACGTTCGCCTCCACGCCCCGTCCGGCGACCGCGCGCGCCGCGCTCGCCTCGAAGCGCGGTGCGTGGCTCGCGGCGGCGGCGACGGCCTTCGCCAGCGGATGCTCGCTCATGCGCTGCACGGCGGCGGCGAGTCCGAGCGCTGCGCTCCGATCCTGCCCCGGCGCGGCATCGAACGCGACGAGGCCCGGCTTGCCGACCGTCAGCGTGCCGGTCTTGTCGAATGCGACGATCTTGATCGCGTGCGCCTGTTCGAGCGCCTGCGCGTCCTTGATGAGAATGCCCTGACGCGCCGCGACGCCGGTCCCGGCCATGATCGCGGTCGGCGTCGCGAGGCCGAGCGCGCACGGGCACGCGATCACGAGCACCGCGACCGCGTTCAGCAGCGCCGTTTCTGCATCGGCGCCGTGCAGCAGCCAGCCGATGAGCGTGACGAGCGCGATCGCGAGAATTGCCGGCACGAACACCGCCGATACGCGATCGACGAGCCGCTGGATCGGCGCCTTCTCCGCCTGCGCCGATTCGACCATCCGGATGATGCGCGCGAGCGTCGTTTCCGCGCCGATCGCCGTGGTTTCGATCGCGATCGCGCCTTCGCCGTTGATCGAGCCGCCGGTCGTGCGCGCGCCGGGTTCCTTCGCGACCGGCAGGCTTTCGCCGGTAATCAGCGATTCGTCGATGTGCGTGCGGCCCTCGCGCACGATGCCGTCCACCGGCACGCGCTCGCCCGGCCGCACGATGGCGATATCGCCGATACGCACGTGAGCGAGCGGCACTTCGCGTTCGCGCGCCGGATCGTCGCGGTCGCGCACGCGGGCCTTGTCGGGCCGCAGCGCGTTGAGCGCGCGGATCGCGTCGGCGGTCTGGCGCTTGGCGCGCGCTTCCAGCCATTTGCCGAAGCGCACCAGCGTGATGACGACCGCCGACGCCTCGAAGAACAGATGCTCCGTCATGCCGCCGTGCGCGAACATCTGCCAGACGGACAAGCCCCACGCCGCCGACGTGCCGAGCGCGACGAGCAGATCCATGTTGCCCGCGAACGCCCGCACCGCGCGATAGCCGCCCGCATAGAAACGCGCGCCGAAGCCGAACTGCACGACGCTCGCGAGCGCGAGTTGCAGCCACGGGTCGAGCGTGAGGCCGAACATCGGCGCGAGCAGCGGCACGGTGAGCACGGCGGACGCGAGCACGGCCGCGAGCTCGCGATCGAATCCGGAGGAAACGGCGAGCTCCGGCGCGGCGTCGGGCAGGATCGGCGCGGCCTCGTAGCCGGCTTTGGCGACGGCGGCGACGAGCTGATCGTCGGTGACGGCGGCGCTCGCGTGCACGGTCGCCTTCTCGGTCGCGAGATTGACCGCGACGCTTTCGACGCCCGGCACGCGTTTAAGCACTTTCTCGACGCGCGCGACGCACGACGCGCACGTCATCCCGCTGACGGACAACTCAGCGGTCCGCGGATGGTCGGATGCTGCTGTGGACATATCGAAACGCTCCGTTCTGGCCGGGATCGCGAAGATCCCACATAAGGAACAGTATCGACCTTCCAATGACTGGAAGGTCAAGGCCTGAATGAAGCGCGTCGTGCAATGTCGAGTCCCGCCGCGCGGGAGCGAAAAATGCTGCGAGAAGACCGTATTCGAAGGACGAAAAGCGCGCCATTCAGTGCTTTTGACCGGCATCTGGTGCATTCTTCGGCATGCCGCAGCGCTTTTGCTGACTTAATCTTGCCTATCGTCAGCGGATAAGTTAAAACCCGAATTTCGAGATAACGCTCGTGGCGCGCCGCGCGGGGAGTGGCAGCGGCGCCGATACGCTTCCGAGCGTGCCGCGCATCGCTCCTACGAAGATGCGTGCGAGAACCCAAATCGAAAGAAGAACTGGATTTCCATTCGAATGAAGAACAAGCGACGCTGGACGTTTCCGCTCAACACCGCAATCTGGATGAGCGTGAGTCTCGCCGGCATGGCGGTCCTTTCGGGCTGTGCGACCAAGCAGCCCGAAGCCAAGGCGACCAGCACGGGCTGGGTGAAGAATCAGGTCGCCGATGCCTATACCTTCGGCTTTCCGCTCGTCGCGTCGGATATCGCGCGCGAACGCGCCAGCGGCCGCGCCGGGCAGCCCGGCCAGACGCCGCTCAACACCTTCCGTCACGCGAGCGCGCTGCCGCCCGCCGGCGCGCCGGGCTGGGCGAGCGTCGACACGCTCGAATCGTCGGCATGGCTCGATGTGTCCGCCGATCCGGTGATCGTCACGCTGCCCGCCGCGCCGCGCGGCCGCTATCTCGACGCCCGCGCGTTCGATGCGTGGACCAACGCACTCTATTCCAGCGCCGACACGACGCCCTATCCGAAGATGCAGCTCATCGCGTTCGTGCCCGCTGGCTGGACCGGCACGCTGCCCGCGAACGCGACGCGCGTCGAAACGCGCACACGTTACGTGTGGCTTTCGGTGCGCGTGCGCGTGAACGGCGCGCGCGACGTGCGCGAAGCGCGCAAGCTGCAGACCGCGATGCGAATCGACACGCTGACGCCCGCGAAAGGCTCCGCCGCCGATCCGACGCCGGTCGTCTCCGGCGCGTGGCCCGCGAACGGCGCGAAGCAACCCGCAGTGCCGCCGCTGCCATCCGCGCTGGCGACGATCGCGCCGGGCGCGCAGGCCGAAGCGCTCGATGCGAACGCGTTCTTCGCGCGCCTCGCCCGCTCGCTCGACGACAATCCCGCCGCCACCGACGACAGTCACGCGATCAGCCAGCTCGCCGATCTCGGCGTGAAGCCGGGCGAGCCGGTGCAGTTCAAGAAGACCGACGCACCGCTGCTCGATTCCGGTCTCGCCGATGCACGCGAGCGGCTCGAGACGACGCCGCCCAACGCGATCACGAAGAACGGTTGGACCTGGTTCGGCGATGGCGTCGGCGTCTACGGTACGGATTACACGTTGCGCGCCTATCTTGCGCGCCGGCAGACCGCGACGAGCACGAAGGAAGGCGAAGTGAAGCCGGTGACGCACGTGGACAGCGAAGGCCACGCACTCGACGGCGCGAACGCGTACACGCTGCACTTCGAGCCCGAGCAACTGCCGCCGGTGCGCGGCTTCTGGACCCTGACCGCCTACACGAAGGACGGGGCGCTCTCGGATGCGAAACTGCCGCGGCTCTCGCTTTCCGATCGCGACCGGCTGAAGAAGAATCGCGATGGCTCCATCGACGTGATCGTGTCGGCGAAGTCGCCGGGCCGCGCGCAGACAGCGAATTGGCTGCCCGCGCCCGAAGGCCAGTTCCAGCTCACGATGCGTCTTTATGCGCCCAAGCCGCAGGCGAGCGACGGCTCGTGGGCGCCGCCGTCAGTCGAACGGCAGTGATTCCGCTGCGCGCAAACAGTTGAATCGAACATGAAGGCCGCGATTTTTTCGCGGCCTTCATGCGTTTGACGCACGCTTTGGCGAACGTTTGCGGGTCGCATCGTCGTATACTCGAACATCATCTTTCCGGGGACGGCGGCTCGTCGTCGCGCATCGAATGTCGAGCATCACGAAGTCTTCTCTCGCCTCCGCCGGGCAGACGCTGCGCGGCGTCGTTCACGCGCGGCGCACGCGGCGCTTTTTCATCGGCTTGCTGATCGCGATACTCGTTATCGGCGTGCTCGGGTTCTTCGTCGCGCCGCCGGTTATCCGACATATCGCCGAGCAACAGCTCGCAAAGCAGCTCGACCGGCCCGTCAGCATCAGGCGTATTTGGCTCAATCCGTACACGCTCGATTTGGAAGCCGATGACGTCCATATCGGCGAATCGCCCGCGAATCTCGCGAAGGCGCCGGGCGCGGCGGCCGGTTTCGTCGATGTGTCGAGGCTCGTCGTGCGTACGTCGTGGGCGTCGGTGTTCAAACTCGCGCCGGTCGTCAACGAACTGAAGATCGATTCGCCGCGTATCAGCGTCGTGCGTTTCGACGGCGAGCATTTCAATTTCTCCGATCTGATCGCGAAGTTCGCGAAGCCATCGTCGCCGCCTTCGGACAAGCCTGCGCGCTTCTCGGTATCGAACATTCAGCTCGAAAACGGCCAGATCACGTTCGATGACAGGCTTCTGAGAACGAAGCACGTCGTCGACCGTTTCGCGCTCGGCATTCCGTTCATCGCGACGCTGCCGTCCGCCACCGATATCTTCGTGACGCCGCTGTTGCAGGCCCGCATCGACGGCTCGCCGCTCGTCGTGAAGGGCCGCACGAAGCCGTTTGCGCAGTCGCGCGAATCGGAAATCGCGCTCACGCTCGACGGCCTCGACGTGCCGCAGATGGCGTCTTACGCGCCGGCGTCGGTGCCGGTCGCGGTGAAGAGCGGCAAGCTCTCGACCGATCTCAACGTGCGCTTCGCGATCTCGGGCGATACCCCGACGATCCGCATCGACGGCACCGCCGAGCTCGCCGATCTCGCGGTGACGGACAAGGCGAGCGCGCCGCTCATCGCGGCCCGCGCGCTGCACGTGAAGATCGCGAATGCCGAGCCGCTGCGCGATGTCTATCACCTCGACGAAGTGACGCTGTCGAATCCGGATGTCCATCTCGCGCGCGATTCGACGGGTCAACTGAACGTGCAGAAGCTGGCCGGTCCCGCGCCGAAGCCTTCAGCGGAGGAAGTCAAGAAGGAAGCGCCGCCGCTCGATCTGGCGATTCGCCACCTCGCGATTGAAGACGGCCGGATCGCGCTCGACGACCAGTTGCTCAAACAGCGTGTTGAGGCCGCGTTGACCGGCTTCGCCGTGACGCTCGACGATTTCTCGACGCTTGCCAAAACGCCCGCGAAATACACGCTCAAGACGGCATTCGACAAGGGCGGCGCGCTCGATGCATCGGGCAACGTGACGCTCGCCACGAAAACGGCGGACGCAAAGCTCGCGCTGAGCGCGTTGGCGCTGCCGCCGTTGCAGCCGTATCTCGCGAACATGGTGGCCGCGCGCGTGACGAGCGGCACGCTCGGCGCGAATCTGCCGGTGTCGGTCGACTGGAGCAAGGCGGATGGCGGCGTGCAAATCGGCGCGGGCGATGTGAAGCTCGATGCGCTCACGCTCGCGCCCAACGCGGGCGGCGGCGTGCCGATCAAGCTGGCGTCGGCGACGGCGAAGATCGCCAAGGTCGATGTGTCCGCGCGCAACGCGACGCTCGACAGCGTGCAATTGAACGGCCTCGCGCTCGATGCGACGCGCCGCAAGGACGGCAGCATCGATCTGGCCGCGCTCGCCGCGCCGCACGAAGCCGCGCCCGAGCAGTCGGCGACGCGCAGGATCCAGAAGGCGCAGGCGGCGGGGCCGGCGTGGCGGTATCGGATCGGCGAGATCGCGCTCGCCGATGCATCGGCGAATATCACCGATGAAACCACGACGAAGCCGGTCAAGCTGCGCGTCGCGCCGCTCGCGCTCAACGTCAGGCAGTTCGGCGACGATTTGACGAAACCGCTCGCCGTCGACGGTAAGCTGACGCTGAACGGCAAGGGGGCGCTCGCGATTGGCGGCAACGTCACGGTGTCGCCGCTCAAGCTCGCGTTGCACGTCAAGGGCGATCAGGTCGACGCCTCCGCGTTCGAGCCGTATTTCGGCGACATGCTCAACATCGACGTGACGAGCGCGTATCTGAACGCGAACGGCGACGTCGCGATGTCGGGCAGCGGCAAGACGCTCGCGGCGTCCTATAAGGGCGACGTGTCGCTGACGGACGTACGCATGCTCGACAAGGCGACCTCCGACCGCTTCGCCGGCTGGAAGCTGCTCTCGCTCTCGAACGTGAAGGCGGACTACAGCGAGCGCGGCACCGATGTCGAAGCGGCGCGCGTGACCTTCGCCAAGTTCTACGGTCGGGTGCTGCTCGACGCGCAGGGCAGGTTGAACCTCAAGAGCGTCGTGGCCGGCGACAACGGCCCGCAATCGGTGACGCGCGACCGTGCGAAGGAAGAGGGCGCGTCCGCGCCGGCCGCTGCGAGCGCGACGGTGCCGGTGAAGACGGCGGCGAAGCCGTCGGGGCCGCCGGTCAACATGCGCTTCGGCCAGCTCGTGCTGCAGGACGGCCGCGTCACTTACACCGATAACTTCATCAAGCCGAACTACACCGCGAATCTCGTTGCGATCAACGGGACGATCGGCGCGTTCGGCACGCATTCGACCACGTCCGCGCCCGTCGACGTGTCGGCGAAACTCGCGGCGAACGGGCCGGTCTCGATCAAGGGGCAGGTGAATCCGCTCATCGAGAAACCCGCGCTCGATCTGACCGCGAGCGCGCATGGCGTCGAGCTGACGAATCTGACGCCGTATTCGTCGAAGTACGCGGGTTATCCGATCACGAAGGGCAAGCTCAACGTCGATCTGCATTACATGCTCGCCGACAACAAGCTCACGGCGAACAATCACTTGTTCATCGATCAGTTGACGTTCGGCGATCACGTCGACAATCCGACGGCGACGAAGCTGCCGGTGCGGCTCGCGGTGTCGCTGCTGAAGAATTCGCGCGGCGAGATCGATGTCAATATTCCGATTTCCGGCTCGCTGGACAATCCCGAGTTTTCGATCGGTGGGCTCGTGTGGCAGGCTATCGTGAATCTGGTGCAGAAGGCGGTGACCGCGCCGTTCACGCTGCTCGCGCATGCGTTCGGCGGCGGCGGCGGCGAGGATCTCAACTACATCGAATTCGATGCGGGCTCGGCCACGCTGAACGATGCCGCGCAGAAGAAGCTCGATACGATCGCGAAGGCGCTGGCGGACAAGCCGTCGGTGCGCTTGGACGTGACGGGCCGCGTCGATCCGAAGACGGACGAGCCGGCGTTGCGTTCCGCGTGGCTCGATCAACAGGTGAAGCGCGCGAAGGTGCGCGACATGTCGAGCAATGGCGAGAACGTCGACTGGAACGCGATCAAGGTGACGGACGCGGACTACGACAAGTATCTGACGAAGGCGTACAAGTCGGCCGATTTCAAGAAGCCGACGAACTTCATCGGCATGACGAAGTCGGTGCCCGATGAGGACATGAAAGCCGCGCTCACGAAGAACGCACCGGTCGACGAAGGATCGTTGCGCGATCTGGCGCAGCGTCGCGCGCAGGCGGTGCAGGAATATTTCGACGGGAAAATCGACAGCAAACGGATTTTCGTCGTCGCGCCGAAGTTGAACGCGGACGACATCAAGGACAAGGGCGCGGGTTCGCGCGTCGAACTGGGGCTGAAGTGACGAGCGTTGGCCAAACGGACGATCTGGATGAACAAAGGAATGCAAACTAATATCGGCGACACCGGGAACGATGAAGAGAACGGGAGTCAGCCGATGGGAACGCCTTATGAGAAGGACGTGGTGGCGTGGGCCTGGGAACAGGCGGCGCTGCTGCGTGCGGGGAAATTTGCGTCCATCGATATCGAGCATATCGCTGAGGAAATCGAGGACGTGGCAAAAACTGAATCACGCGAGCTGCGAAGCAGATTGGCGGTACTGCTCGCGCATTTGCTCAAATGGCAATTTCAGCCGGAGCGCCGAAGCCGGAGTTGGACGAGTACCATTCGCACGCAGCGAAGGGAGGCGTTGTTCGTGTTGAATGAAGCACCGAGCTTGCGGCGACGCTTCGATGATGTTCAGTGGCTCGACTTGGTCTGGTCGAAAGCGCGGACTCAGGCCGAAGCGGAAACAGGTATCGACTTCGATACGTTCCCCGCAAGCTGTCCATGGCCGATGTCGTCAGTGCTGGAGGAGGGCTTTCTGCCCGAATAGCACCCGGGGCGCGAGCATCATTCAATGCGCCCCCGACGCCGCCCCGCCACCCCCGCCCTTCGCCACCTTCGTAATCCAGATCAGCGGAATGATCAGAATGAAGATCACCGCCGAGATCAGAAAGATATCGTTGAGTCCCATCATCGCGGCTTGCGAGTTGACGGTGAAATTGAACATGCCGCGCGCCTGCGCTTCACTCACGTCGAGCGTCGATTGCGATAGCCCGAGCGACTGCAAAAACGCCGGATTGTAGACATTCGCCTGCTCGGTGAGCCGCTCGTGATGCAGCGCGATGCGGTTGTCCCACGCGTTGCCCGCGAGCGACGTTCCTACCGCGCCGCAAAACACCCGCGCGAAATTCGACAGCCCCGCCGCCGCCGGAATCTTCGACGGCGGCAAGCCCGATAGCACGATCGCCGTGAGCGGCACGAAGAACATCGCCATCGGAATGCCTTGCAGCAGCGTCGGCAAGACGAGATGCCACGTATCGATCTCGATCACGTACTTCGAGCGCAGCCAGAACACGAACGCGAAGCCGACGAACGCCGCCGTCGCGATGATGCGCGCGTCGCTGCGCGGCAGCACCTTGCCCATGATCGGCGCGAGGATCACGGCGAAAATGCCGAGCGGCGCGGTGACGAGCCCGGCGTCGATCGACCGGTAATTCAGATACTGCTGCATCCATTGCGGCAGCAACACGAGATTGCCGAAGAACACGCCGTACGCGACCGAAATCGCCACCGTGCCGCCGAAGAAATTGCGCCCGGCAAAAAGCCGCAAATCGACGACGGGATTCTTGTCGGTCAGCTCCCACACGACGAAGAACGCGAACGCGATCACCGCGACGATCGCCAGCACGACGATCAGCGGCGACGAGAACCAGTCGAGATCGCGGCCCTTGTCGAGCATGATCTGCAGCGAAGCGACCCACGAGACGAGCAGCAGAAGACCGATCACGTCGATCGGCGCCTTGCGCGTCGGCGATTCGCGGTCGCGGTAGATGATCCACGTCACGCCCGCCGCGAAGATGCCCACCGGAATGTTGATATAGAAGATCCACGACCACGAATAGCTGTCCGTGATCCAGCCGCCGAGCGCGGGACCGGCGATCGGGCCGACGGTCGCGGTCATCGCCCACAGCGAGAGCGCCATCGACGCCTTCTCTTTCGGATACGAGCCGAGCAGGATCGCCTGCGACAGCGGAATCAGCGGCCCGGCGACCGCGCCCTGCAACACGCGCGCGAAGAGCAGCACCGGCAGATTCGGCGCGAGCCCGCACAGCCACGACGACAGCACGAACATCAGGATCGCGCCGACGAAAAGACGCACCTGCCCGAGCCGCTGCGTGAGCCAGCCGGTCAGCGGAATGGAGACGGCGTTCGACGCCGCGAACACGGTGATAACCCACGTGCCCTCGTTGACGGACACGCCGAGATTGCCGGAGATCGTCGGGATCGCGACATTGGCGATCGACGAATCCAGCACGTTCATGAACGTCGCGAGCGCCACCGCGAAGGTGGCGAGAACGAGCTTGCCGCCTTCGAGCGGCGGCGGCGCGGACGGTGAGGGTGACGGTGCGGCGGCGGGTTTGGGCGTCGTCGGCGTGCTCATGCGGCTTCCATGCTTGAGGCCGCCAGCTTGCAAGACGCGGCTGGCGGCCGGAAAAGATCAAGCCGCCAGTGTGCCTGCGCTCAAAAAAAGCTGCTTACTTCGCCGAAATATCGATATCGCCCAGATACTTCTTTGCGTACTTGTCGATGGTGCCGTCCGCCTTGACCTTCTCGATCGCCGCGTTGAGCTTGGTCTTGAGCGCATCGTCGCCCTTGCGGATGCCATAGGCGATGCCGCTGCCGAGAATTTTGTCGTCGCGCACGGGCGCACCGGCGAACGCGAAGCCTTCGCCGTCCGGCTTCGACAGGAAGCCGCTCTGTCCCGCGGGCGCGAGCACGAGCGTCGCGTCGAGACGGCCGGACTTCAGATCGGCGTAGACCTGGTTCTGATCCTGATACGGCACGACCTTCACGCCGTCGTTTTCCCAGTGCGCCTTCGCGAACGTCTCCTGAATCGAGCCTTGCAGCACGCCGACGCTCTTGCCCTTCAGCGATGCCGACGTCGGCTCGATGCCGCTGCCCTTCTTCGCGATGAGCTGCGTCGGCACGCGATACACGACCGTCGTGAAATCGATCGCCTGGCGGCGCTGCTCGGTCGCGTTCATCGCCGAGTTGATCGCGTCGAACTTGCGGCCCTGCAGCGCGGGGATCAGGCCGTCGAACGAGGTCTCGACCCATTTGCACTGCATTTTCGCGGCGGCGCACACGGCATTGCCGACGTCGATGTCGAGCCCTTGCAACTCGCCCGTCGACGATTTCGATTCGAACGGCGGATATTGCGCTTCGAGGCCGAAGCGCAGCGTATCGGCGGCAAGCGCGGCGCCGCTCGTGAACGTGCATGCGAGGAACAGCGCGCTGGCGATGTGGTTCAGTTTCATCGTGTTGGTCTCCAGGAAATCGTCAGATCGAGCAAAGGCGGCGCGCGCCTTCGATGAGCGTGTCGTCGTCCTTCGCGAACGAAAGACGGATCACGCGGTTGTCGGTGCCGTCGGTATAGAACGCCGACAGCGGAATCGTCGCGACGCGCGCCTCGCGAATCAGGCGCAGCACGAAATCGCTGTCGCCTTGATCGGAAATCGCGTCGTAACGCGCCAGCATGAAGAAACTGCCCGCACTCGGCAACAACTCGAAGCGCGATGCTTTCAGCGATTCCGCGAGCAGATCGCGCTTGTGCTGATAGAACGGCCCGAGATTCAGATAGCTCGATTCATCCGCGAGCGCTTCGGCGAAGGCCATTTGCATCGGCGTATCGGCGGAGAAGGTCATGAACTGGTGAATCTTGCGGATTTCCGCCGTCAGCGCGGCGGGCGCGAGACAGTAGCCGACCCGCCAGCCCGTTACGTGATACGACTTGCCGAACGACGACACGATGACGCTGCGCTCGGCCAGCGCCGGATAACGCGCCATGCCGTGATGCAGCGCGCCGTCGAATACGACGTGCTCGTAGACTTCGTCCGACAGCACGATGATCTTCGTGTCGCGCGTGAGCGCCGCGAGCCGCTCGACGTCGGCGGATGTGAACGCGCTGCCCGTCGGGTTGTGCGGCGTGTTGACGAGGATCATGCGCGTCTTCGGCGTGATCGCGGCGGCGACCTCGTCCCAGTCGATGCGGAAATCCTGCGGCGAGAGCTTGATCGCGACGGGCTTCGCGCCCTGCAACTGCACGATCGGCGCGTAACTGTCGAACGATGGTTCGAAGTAAATCACTTCGTCGCCGGGATGCACGAGCGCGCTGATCGTCGCGTACAGGCCTTCGCTCGCGCTCGCGACGACGGTGACTTCCGTGCCCGGATCGTAGGTTGCGCCGTAGAGCTTCTGCGTTTTCACGGCGATTGCTTCGCGAAGCGCGAGCACGCCGGACATCGGCGAGTACTGGTTATGTCCTGCCCGCATGGCTCGCTCGACGCCTTCGATGAGCTTCGAATCGCACGCGAAGTTCGGCGCGCCTTGCGACAGGTTGAGCGCGTGATGCTCGTCGGCCAACTGGCCGATGACGGTAAAAATGGTCGTGCCGACGTTCGGCAGCTTCGACTCGGGAATGCAGGCGCTTTGCACGGCGGATGTCTCCGGAATTGCGGTTCGACGAAAATCTGCCGTCGATTCAACCGCAGCAATAAAGCGCGGACAATCGAAACTTTGTCATACTAGCCATGCTTGCAGATCATGGCTACATGTCAAAAACCCGATGAAACCCCTGCCTTCCCTCGACGTGCTCAAAACCTTTCTGGTGGTGGCGCAGAAACTGAATTTCACGCGCGCGGCCGAGGTGCTGAACGTGACGCAGGGCGCGGTCAGCCGTCAGATCGCCGGGCTGGAGGCGCATCTCGGTTATGCGCTTTTCACGCGGCAGGCGCGCGGGCTCGCGCTCACGCATCACGGCGCGTTGCTGGTCGCGCCGTTGCAGCAGGCGTTCGGACAGATCGACGATGCCCTCGCGAAAGGCGGCGCGCAATCCGGCATTCTGCGCGTGAAGTGCCCGACCTGCGCGATGCGCTGGGTGCTGCCGCGCGTGATCCGCCTGCAGAACGAGCGGCCCGAACTGGTCGTGGAAGTGACGGCGTCGGTGGCGCATGGCGTCGAATTCAGCGCGGAGCAGTTCGACGCAGCGATCGTCTTCGGCGCGGCGCCGTCGGGGAAGGGCGCGAGCGTGCATCATCTTTTCGATGAAGTGCTGACGCCGGTTTGCGCGCCTGAATTGTGGAAGCCTAAGAAGAACGCCTCGCCAACACCCGACGATCTCGCCGGGAAAACGCTGCTGCATCCCACGCGCGACCGCCGCGACTGGCTACTGTGGCTCGGCGCTTACGGTTACGCCGGCCTGCCGTCGACGAAAGCGCAGCATTTCGACACGCTCGATCTGGCGATTTCGTCGGCGATGCAGGGTTTGGGCGTGACGATCGGCGACCTCTCGCTGATCGAAGAAGACCTGCGCGCCAGGCGCGTCATCGCGCCGTTTTCGCTGTGCGTGCCGAGCGGCGCGGCGTACTACCTCGTGTATCCGGAGCGGCCCGCGCCGTCGCCCGCGTTGCAGCAGTTCGCGCAATGGCTTGCCGATGAGGCGGCGCACACGCGTGAAAATCTTCGTCGCAATCTTTGATCCGCTGCGGGTTATGGGTTAAGCACATCCTGCAGAGCGTAGAACTATTCCTAAACGGCCGATGTTTGAGTTTCTTCGACTCATGGAAACTCCGTATTAAGAATAGGAATCTGCGAAAGAACTGCGAAGGATTCGACCCACTACAATCCGCACACAAAAGATGACAGGCTGCGACAGCCGCCGCCTGCGAACAGACGGAGATGCCTGGGTGCGACTCAGATCCTTCGCTTCATACGGCCCGAGCGCGAGTGCCTATGCCCGGGCGTGAAATCAACGGACACCGGCAATCCGGCGAAGCCACGTCTGCCGAAAATCTGAAACGTCCGCTGCGGCCGGCGTGCGCGCGGTTCGCGAGATGCGGACGGACGAGCCTGCGCATACGCCTGCTTCTTTGGCTGCTCGCGCCGCTCGCCCTTTTCGTGCTGATTACATCGATCGCTTCGTACGATTCCGCGTGCCGCACGGCGGACATGATGGAGGACGCGGCGCTCCTTGCCTCCGCACGGACCATCGGCGATGGCATCGAGTGGTCCGATCGCGAACTCACCGTCAAGATCGTGCCAGCGGCCCTCGAAATGTTCGAGTCGCCATATCGGGATCGCGTGTATTACAAGGTCGTCGCCGAACGCGGCCGATTGCTCGGCGGCAGGCCGGAGCTTCCGATGCCCGAGCGCGAAAGCTCACATGCCGTTTATTTCGACGCCGAGTTCGAGGGTACGAAGGTTCGCGCCATCTCTTATCCGCGTTTTCTGTTCGATGACGGCAAGGCGGTGGCGGCGCGGGTCATCGTCGCCAAGACGCGGGCTTCGCGGCATGCCATGCGCGATCAGCTATGGCGCCCGCAGTTGCTGCGCGCATGCGTGATGCTCGCGCTGGTCGCCGCGCTCGTTCCGCTCGGTCTCGCGGCCGCGCTCCGTCCGCTGATGCGCCTCAAGGACGACCTCGCCGGGCGCTCGCCGCTGGAAATCGATCCGATGCGCGCGCAAGCTTTGCCACGCGAACTCCGGCCGATCGTCGACGCCCTCAATCAATGCATCGCGCAAGTCAGGCATCACGCGCGGACACAGCGCGATTTCGTGTCCGATGCGGCGCATCAGCTCAGCACGCCGCTCACGCTTCTCGACACTCAGATCCAATACGCTTGCCTGAACTGCGGCGGCGAGCGCGCATGCGAGATCGCGCTCAAGAGCGCGGGCCGGAGCATGAAAAAGATGAAAGCCGTAACGAAGCAACTGCTGATGCTCGCGCAGGCAGAGTCCACGCCCGAACCCATACGAACGATGACGGACATGACGGATGTCGTCGAGTCCGTGCTCGAAGAACTGATCGTGCTGGCGCAGCGGCGTGATATCGACCTTGGCGCAGAAACCGAACCGGGCACGATGGTGGCGGGCAACGCGGCGCTGCTGTCCGCGCTCGTGTCGAACCTCGTCGACAACGCCATTCGCTACACGCAGCCGGGCGGGCGCGTCACCGTGATCGTCAGGCGTTCGCACGAGCAGGTTCTGTTGCAGGTGGTCGACAACGGTCCGGGGCTTTCCGCCGAGGCACGCGCGCATGTGTTCGAGCGCTTCTATCGCGCGTCTGCTTTTACCGATGGCACCGGGCTCGGGCTGCCGATCGTGCGGGAGATCGCGCTGCGCCACGGCGGCACCGTCACGCTCGGGGCGGGCTACGCGCGTGCAGGATTGTCCGTGTCGGTCAGGCTGCCCGCATGGTCCGGCGGGGACATCCGATGAAGCTGCTGCTCGTCGAAGACAACGCCGAGCTGGCGCACTGGATCGTGAGTCTGTTGAAGGCGGATTCTTTCATCGTCGATCATGTGCCGAACGCGGAATGCGCCACGTCGATCCTCAATCAATGCACCTACGATGTCGTATTGCTGGACATGCGCCTGCCCGCGATGAGCGGCAAGGAACTGCTCGGACGGCTGCGGCGCCGCGGCGACACCGTGCCCGTACTGATGCTGACCGCGCACGGATCGATCGAGGACAAGGTGGAATGCTTCGCAGCGGGCGCGGACGATTTCGTCGTCAAGCCTTTCGATGCGCGTGAACTGGTGGCCCGCATCAAGGCTCTGGTGCGTCGTCAGAGCGCGCAGAAAGCCGTCGCGCTGATGTGCGGCGATCTCCGGTATGCATTCGCCACGCGCGAGTTCAGCTATCGGGGCGCGCCCATTTCGCTGCGACGTCGCGAGCACGCGATTCTCGAGGCGCTGATCCTGCGGCAGGACAAGACCGTGTCGAAGTCGATGCTGATGGAATGCATCTTCAGTCTCGACGATGTCGCCAGCGCCGATGCCATCGACATCTATATTCATCGCTTGCGCAAGCGGCTGGCCGAAACGAACGCGCAGATCATGACGTTGCGCGGTCTCGGCTATATCCTGCGCGCACGCGAAGAATGATCGATGTGTGCGCTCGGTGACAATACTTAGATATGCGTAGCACGCGCGATAGCGCCGTGAAAGATTCGAGCGGCTAGGATGCGTTTCATGTTCCGCGACAAGCGCGAATGATGCGCTGACCGGAACAGTCGGACGTCATGTGCGCGTGAATCGCGTTTCACTTCTTGACATGGCGCGCCGGACCATTGCGACCACTATCGGGGGTGCATGAAGTTATGTCGATCAACATTCTGGTTGTTGCTTTCCTGCTCGCAGCGGCGGTCATGCTGTGCTGTTCGATCGTGGAGTACGTCGCGGTCTTGAGAATCATCCGGGACGACGCGCCCTTGCCGCAGACGCCGCGCGGACCGCTGGCGAAATCCGACCGGTTCTTCTGTCTCAGCGCGCTTCTGTGTTTCGTTTCGCTGGCTTGTCTTCTGCTTGTCGATTGAACGCCACGAGGAGTCGAGACGATGTCGAACACGAAAATACGAAGGCTCCCGAAACCGTCGCGAGACCGGAACGCCAGAATCTACTGGCTGCCGATGCCGCGCGTCGAGGCGGACAAAGTCATCCTTCAATGCCGGATCGCACTCGAATCGGTCAAGCGTGGCCGGGCGAGTCTGATCGAGGCGCAGTGCATCGCGCAGGCCGTGCTGCTGTCTGGACTCTTGACCGAGGCGGGCTTCGGCATTCTGGACCGCGCGACGCTCGATGAAGTGCAGGGCGACGTGCTCGCGTTGCTCGACCGCGGCCTGACGGTCGGCGACTGGCGCCTTCCCGCGACTGCGGTGCCGCGGCTCACTGCGGTGATCAACGAGCACGACCGGCAGATGAGAGAAGTGCGTCTTTCAGCGGTCATCGAATGCAACGAGCATCTCGAACGTTTCATCGCGACGTTGCCGCGCCCGAGCGATTCGCCCACGCATTGAAACGCTTCGCGCGGGCGGCCGCGCGAAGCGTTTCGATCACATGCCGTGCTTCGTCACGACCGATTCCCACTGCCCGTTCTTCACCTGATACAGCGTCGACGATGCGTTCTTCAACGCGCCGTTGTCGTCGAACGCGATCGGCCCCGTGATGCCGTCGAACTTGTTGGTCTTCAGCACCGGCCGGTACACGTTCGGATCGATGGAATTGGCTTTCTGCATCGCGTTGATCGCGGCCCACGCGGCGTCGTAGCCGAACGGCGCATACGACAGGATCGCGACGCCGAAGCGCTTCTGGAACTTCTCGCTGAATGCCTTGCCTTCGGGCAGCTTGTCGAGCGGGCTGCCGTATTCCCACGCCTGCGCGCCCTCGGCGGCGTCGCCGGCGAGCTTGAGGAAATCCGCGTCCATCACGCCGCCGCCGCCCACGAACTGCGCGTTCATGCCGAGCTGCTTCATCCGCTTGACGACCGCCGCCGCCTGCCGGTCGAGGCCGCCGAAGAAGATCAGATCCGCGTTGGTCGACTTGATGCGCGTCAGTTGCGCGCTGAAATCGACGGTCTGATTGTCGCTGTATTCGCGCGTGACGATCGTGCCGCCTTTCGCCTTCACCGCCTTCTCGAACTCGTCGGCCTCGCCCTGACCGAAGGCCGTGCGATCGTCGATGATCGCGATGCGCTTCGCCTTCGTCGTCGTCACCGCGTAGACGCCGGCGTTGCCCGCGTTCTGCGCGTCGCTGGAAATCACCGTGAACATGTTCGCGAGGCCGCGCGTCGTGATGGTCGGATTGGTCGCGGCGGGATCGATCGTCGGGATGCCGGCGTTGTTGTAGATCGGCGATGCGGGCAGCGTCGTGCCCGAATTGAAGTGTCCGACGACGACGACCACGCCATCGTCGACGAGCTTCTGCGCCGCCTGCACGCCGACGCGCGGATCGGCCTGATCGTCTTCCGCGCGGATCTCGAACTTGGCCGTCTTGCCACCGATCGTGATCTTTTTCGCGTTGGCTTCATCGAGCGCGAGCTGCACGCCGTTCTGGAGATCCTTCCCGTAACCCGCGTTCGCGCCGGTCAGCGGCGCGGCGAAACCCACTTTCACCGGAAGTTCGTCGGCGCTCGCGGCAAAAGGCACGGCGCCGAGCGTGGCCGCGGCGCACGCCACGAGCCATGCCAAAGGTCTGGTACGGAAGCGCATGGTTTTCCCTCTCCTTTTTGATCTGGCAAATCGAAATCGAATGGAACGCCCTGGCATCGGACAAGCGAAATGTAGGGAGCCAATTTCGGCGCGTCTTGGTGTTTAGTCGCGCGTCCGATGCGGATTTCGGCATAGGCCCGATACGCCGCGATCTCAACCCCATGGCGGCTTCGGGCGTTTCGCCGACGCGCCGCGCGCGACGATTCCCGACCATCCGCGAGACGCTGCTATCGGGCCGATTGAATCCCGCCGCTTGACAAAGTGCATATGCACAAATATTCTGCGTGGCATGACTTCCAACTCTTCTCCTCTCGACTGCAACTGTTTTGCGATCCGTCAGGCGGCGCGTTATGTGTCGCAAATGTACGAGCGGCATTTGAGCGTAGCGGGCATCACGGCGGCGCAGTTCACGATTCTCGCGGCGATCGGGCGCAAGCCCGGCGTGCAGATGCTCGAACTCGCCGATTCGATGGTGATGGACCGCACGACGCTCGTGCGTGCGCTCAAGCCCTTGCAGCGCGACGGTCTCGTCGAAGCGGCGCAGGAATCGGCGAGTTCGCGCGCCGTCGGCTTGCGTCTCACGGCAACCGGCAAGGAAACGCTCGTGAAGGCAGCGGCGCAATGGCGCGCGGCGCAGGCGGAATTCGAAACGAAGTTCGGCGAGAAACGCGCGAAGGCATTGCGCCAGTCGCTGTTCGAATTGACGACGATGGAGTGAGTTGATCAAGCGCTGGCTCGCCGCGTGCGAGCCTTTTATTCATCGGCATTAGTGCATATGCACAATCAAGCGGAGCAGATCATGCAGGTCAAAGGAAAAGTGGTACTCGTCACCGGCGCCAATCGCGGGCTCGGCAAGCAATTTGCGAAGTCGTTGATCGAAGCGGGCGCGGCGAAGGTTTATGCGGCCGCGCGCGATCCGAAGAGCGTCGACATTCCGGGCGTCGAAGCGATCCGCCTCGACGTGACGAACGCCGCCGACATCGCGGAAGCAGCGGCGACCTACACCGACGTCCAAGTGATCGTCAACAACGCGGGCGTGACGACGCGCGGCTTGCTCGTCGATCCGGCATCGACGCAAGGCATTCGCGATCTGCTCGAAATCAACACGTTCGGCCCCATCGCGCTCACGCAGGCATTCGCGCCCGTGCTGAAGAAGAGCGGCGGCGGCGCGGTCATCAACGTTCTTTCGGTGCTGAGCTGGGTCTCGTTGCCGGCGGGTGGCGCGTATCACATCTCGAAGGCGGCGGCGTGGGCGGCCACGAACGCCCTGCGCGAGGAATTGCGCGAGCAGGGCACGCTCGTCGTGGCGGCGCATCCCGGTTACATCGATACCGACATGACCGCGCAAGTCACCGCGCCGAAATCGACGCCGGAACATGTCGTGCGCGAAGTGCTGGCGGCGGTGGAGAAGAATCAGGAAGAAGTGCTCGTCGATGACACCGGGCGCGCGGTCAAGCAATCGCTGTCGACCGACGCCCCTATCTACCTCACCGGCATTCCGCGCTGATCGGAGGCTCGCCATGTTTGCGCAGGACATCGTGTTGTGTCATCCGGTGCGTACGGCGATCGGCGGGTTCGGCGGCTCGCTGAAGGACACGCCCGCCGTCGATCTGGGCGCGGCCGTCATCGCGGAAACGTTGCGGCGCGCGGGTTCGGCGCTCGATCCGTCATCGGTGGATTCGGTCGTGTTCGGCAACGTCATTCAGGCGGGCAACCGCATGAATCCGGCGCGACAGGCGTCGGTCGGCGGCGGCGTGCCGGTTTCCGTGCCCGCGCTGACGGTCAATCGCGTGTGCGGCTCCGGCGCGCAGGCCGTGGCGACGGCGGCGACGGAAATCGCGGCGGGCGTCTCGCGTCTTGCCATCGCGGGCGGCATGGAGAACATGGACCGCGCGCCGTATCTGCTCGATGGCGGTCGTCGCGGTTATCGCATGGGCAACGCGCAGATCTACGACAGCCTGCTGCGCGACGGTCTCGTCGATGCGTTCTCGGGCGAGCATTCGGGCTGGCACACGGAAGATCTCGTGTCGAAGTTCGACATCACGCGCGAGGCGCAGGATCGCTGGGCCGAGCGCTCGCAGCAGTGGTTTGCGGCGGCGCAGAAGGACGGCGCGTTCGATGCGGAAATCGTCGGCGTCGATGTGAAGGCGGGCAAGGAAACCGTTGCGTTTGCGCGCGATGAGCAGCCGCGTCCCGACACGAATTTCGCGGCGCTGGCGAAATTGCGTCCGGCATTCCGTCCCAACGGCACGATTACGGCCGGCAATGCGCCGGGGCTGAACAGCGGCGCATCGGCGATGATCGTGACGAGCCGCAACGAAGCGGACGCGCGCGGCATCGAACCGTTCGTGCGCCTGGCGGCGTTCGGCGTCGCGGCCGTCGAGCCGGGGATGTTCGGGCTCGGTCCGGTGCCCGCCGTGCAGCAGGCGTTGCAGCGCGCGGGATGGACGCTCGGCGATGTCGAGCGCTTCGAGATCAACGAAGCGTTCGCGGCGGTGCCGATCGCGGTGGCGCGAACGCTCGGCGTGCCCGACGACATCGTCAACGTCGAAGGCGGCGCGATCGCGCACGGTCATCCGATCGGCGCGACGGGCGCCGTGCTGACGACGCGCCTCGCCCACGCGATGCGCCGCGACGGCGTGAAGCGCGCGATCGTGACGCTGTGCATCGGCGGCGGGCAGGGCATCGCGCTCGCGCTGGAAGCGATCGCGTAGGCGTTCGCGTCAGCGCTTCGCGTTCTTCTGCATGTCATCGAAACCCGCCGCGGCTTGCTGCACGTCCGGCGGGAAATCGTCCATCTCCATGACCTGCCGCACTTCGATCATCTCCGTGTCCGATCCGGGGCAACGCTTCGCCCATTCGATCGCTTCCTCGCGCGACTTCACCTGGACCATCCAGTAGCCGCCGAGCACTTCCTTCGCTTCGGCGAACGGTCCGTCGGTGACGCGCGGCTTGCCGCCTTCGAACGTGACGCGCGCGCCCATCGACGGCGGATGCAGTCCGTCGAGCGCGAGCAGCACGCCGGCCTTCTGCAATTCCTCGTTGTATTTCATCATCGCGGCGACGGCTTCGGCGCTCGGCATCGTGCCCGGTTCGGCGCTTTCGTAGCCGCGCGGAATCATCAGCATCATGAATCGCATGTGGATCGCTCCTTGAAGTTGGTGTATTTATCGAGCGTCTTCGGTACGCTCACACCTAACGACGAGCAACATGACACGAGATCGACATGCCCGCCCTTAAGCGTTTTTCCCTAGTCGATTGCTGTTGCCTTCGCGACCCGTAAGATCAAATAATGTAATCCATTACATCTCGATCGCGACGCGCGGCAAAGCGATGTCAGATACGGTTCGACCACGCGAAGAAGTATCGATTGCCGACGTCGCTGAACGCGCGGGCGTGTCGGTCGCGACCGTATCGCGCGTGCTCAACGGACACACGAACGTTCGCGAGACGACGCGCGAAAAAGTGCTCGAAGCGGTCGCGACGAGCGGCTATCGCATCAACGAGCTGGCGCGCAATCTGCGCACGGCCGAAAGCCGCCTGCTCCTCACGATGGTCCCGGACTTCGGCAATCCGTTCTATGCGGCGATCGTGCGCGGCATCGACAGCGTCGCGCGTCAGAACGGCTACTTCATGCTGCTGTGCGATACCGGCGCGGACCCGTTGCGCGAGCGAAGCTATTTCGATCTGCTGCGCGGCCGCCGCGCCGATGGCGCCATCTGTCTCGATCCCGCCGCCGTGCAAAAAGCGCTCGCCGAAGAAGCGTCGACGCTGCCGTGGGTCGCGTGCTGCGAGTTCGATCCGGCGGCGGGCGTGCCGTACGTCGGCATCGACAATCATCTCGCCGCGGGCGATGTCGTGCGTTATCTGACGGCGAAGGGGCATCGGCGCATTGCGCTCATCAACTCGGGTCAGGGTTATCTGTATGGACGACAGCGGCTCGCGGGCTATCGCGATGCGTTGATCGAAGCCGGCATCGAGCCGCGCGCGGAGTGGCTGATCGAACTCGACAGCCTCGATTACGACGCGGGCGAGCGCGCGGCCGCGCAACTCGCATCGTTGGGCGATGCGCGTCCGACGGCCGCCTTCGCCGTGTCGGACACGCTCGCCATCGGCGTGATGAACGGCTTTCGCGGCGCGGGCTTTTCAGTGCCCGACGATGTCGCTGTCGTCGGCTTCGACGATATCGCCGTTGCCGCGCATGTCGATCCGCCGCTCACGACCGTTTCGCAGCCGATGCAACTGCTCGGCGAAACCGCAGCCGACCTGCTGCTCAAGCGCCTGCGCGACCCGCGCGCGGATGTGCCGGGCGTGCTGCTGCCGCATCGGCTGATTCAAAGAAGGAGCGCGTGACGATGAGCCTCGCCGTGCGCTTTCAGGGCATCGAAAAGCAGTTCGGGCCGGTGCGCGTGCTGCACGGCGTCAGCTTCGATCTCGCGCCGGGCCGCATCTACGGATTGCTCGGCGAGAACGGCGCGGGCAAGTCCACGCTGATGAAGATTCTCGCGGGCTACGAGCGTGCGAACGCGGGCGAGCTTTTCGTCGATGAACGCGCGCGCGACTTCGCGAGTTCGCGCGATGCCGAACATGCCGGCATCGTGCTGATCCATCAGGAATTGAATCTCGCGGATCATTTGAGCATCACGCAGAACATGTTCCTCGGGCACGAGCTGAAGAAAGGCTTCTTCCTCGATGAAGCCGCGATGCGCGACGATGCCCGCGCCGCGTTGAACGACGTCGGCCTGCACAAGAATCCCGATACGAAGGTGCGCGATCTGATCGTCGCGGAGAAGCAGCTCGTCGAGATCGCGAAGGCGATGTTGCGCAGCGCGCGCCTGCTCATCATGGACGAACCGACCGCGACGTTGACGCCATCGGAGACGCAGCGTCTCTTCGGCCTGATGGCGCGTCTGAAGGAAGCGGGCACGACCATCGTCTATATCTCGCACAAGCTCGACGAAGTGGAACGCGTGACCGACGAAGTGATCGTGATGCGCGATGGCCGCTTCGTCGCGCGCGCGCCGACCGACGAGCTGACGCGTCAGCAGATGGCCAATCTGATGGTCGGCCGCGAAGTCTCCGACATGTTCCCCGACAAGCCGCCGTTGTCCGACGACGCGCCGGTCGCGTTCGAAGTCGAAGGCGCATCGGTGCCGGGCTGGGCCGACGGCATCGGCTTTTCGGTGCGCAAGGGCGAAGTGTTCGGCTTCGCGGGACTCGTCGGCGCGGGGCGCACGGAGCTGTTCGAAGCGCTCGTCGGCCTGCGTCCGCTCTCTGCGGGGCGCGTCGTCATCGACGGAAAAACGGTCAAGCTCAAAGGCCCGCGCGAAGCGATGCAGCAAGGCCTCACTTATCTGAGCGAAGACAGAAAGGGGCGCGGCCTCCACGTCGACATGGCGCTGAAAGACAATCTCACGATGATGACGCTGGAGCGCTACGCGCATCCGCTCATCGATACGCGCGCGGAACGCGAAGCCCTGAACGCGGCGGTGAAGGACTTCGGCCTACGCACCGGCAACGCGTCGATACGCGCGCGCATGCTGTCGGGCGGCAATCAGCAGAAGCTCGCGCTCGCGAAGTTCCTGAATCCCGATCCGCGCGTGATCGTGCTCGACGAACCCACGCGCGGCGTCGATGTCGGCGCGAAACGCGATATCTATTTCCTGATTCATCGGCTGGCCGCGGAAGGCCGCGCGGTGATCGTGATCTCGTCCGAACTGATCGAGCTGATCGGCTTGTGTCATCGCGTCGCGGTGATGCGCGCGGGCGAACTCGTCGCGACACTCGGCATGGATCTTTTGACCGAAGAGAGGTTGATCGCGCATGCGACCGGCACACACTGAAGACACCGAAAGCGAGAGCCGTCTCTCCACCGTCGCGCGCTTCATGTTCGGCGTCGGGCCGCTCATCGGGCTGATCGCGCTGTGTATCGGCGGCACCTTGCTCAACGGCGATTTCGCCACCGTCGACAACGCGATGAACGTGCTCACGCGCACGTCGTTCATTGGCATCATCGCGGTGGGGATGACCTTCGTCATCATCTCGGGCGGCATCGATCTGTCGGTCGGTTCGATGGCCGCGCTCATCGCGGGCAGCATGATCTACATGATGAACGCGCTGATGCAGGGCTTTCACGGCCACGCGGTGCCGCCGCTTCTGATCATCGCGCTCGGCATCGTGCTCGCGCTCGTGCTCGGCGCGCTGTTCGGCTTCGCGCATGGCGTGCTCGTGACGAAAGGGCGCATCGAGCCGTTCATCGTCACGCTCGGCACGCTCGGCATATTTCGCGCGCTGCTCACATGGCTCGCGGATGGCGGCGCGCTCACGCTCGACAACTCGCTCGTCGATCTTTACGGGCCGGTTTATTACGCGAGTCTGCTGCATGTTCCGGTGCCGATCTGGGTGTTCGCGATCGTGGCGGCGGGCGGTGCGCTCGTGCTCAATCGCACGGTGTACGGGCGTCATGTGCAGGCGATCGGATCGAACGAACAGGTCGCGCGTTATGCGGCGATTCGCGTGGATCGTGTGAAGATCGTCACGTATGTGCTGCTCGGTTCATGCGTGGCCGTCGCGACGATTCTGTATGTGCCGCGCTTAGGCTCCGCCACGCCGACGACGGGCCTCCTGTGGGAACTCGAAGCGATCGCGTCCGTCGTGGTCGGCGGCACGGCGCTGAAGGGCGGCGAAGGGCGCGTGATCGGCACGGTCATCGGCGCGATTCTGCTTTCGGTCATCAACAACATTTTGAATCTCACGAGCATCATCAGCGTGTATCTGAATGCGGCGGTGCAGGGCGCCGTCATCATCCTCGTAGCATTCCTGCAGCGCGGTCGTCGTTGATAGTCTTAAAACAGGAGACATCGTCATGAAGAAAATGCTTCGCGCGCTCGGCGCGCTCACGTTGACGGCGAGCGCGTTCGCCGCTGCATCGTCGTCCGCATTCGCCGCCGACAAGGTCGTGCTGGGCGTCGCCATTCCGACCGCCGATCACGGCTTCACGGGCGGCATCGTGTGGTGGGCCAACGAAGCGAAGAAGGAACTGGAAAAGGCGCATCCCGACCTGAAGGTGATCGTGAAGACGGCGAGCACCGCGCCCGAGCAGGCGAACCAGTTGCAGGATTTGGTCACGGTCAACAAGATCAATGCGCTCGTGATCTTCCCGCAGGAATCGGCGTCGCTCACGCAACCGGTCGCGCAGGTCAAGAAGAAAGGCGTGTATGTGACGGTGGTCGATCGCGGCCTGACCGACACGAGCGCGCAGGACGCGTACGTCGCCGGCGACAACACCGCTTTCGGCAAGATTCCCGCCGAGTTTCTCGCGAAGCAGTTGAACGGCAAGGGCGATATCGTCGCGCTACGCGGCATTCCGACGACACTCGACAACGAGCGCTGGAACGCCTTCGAAGGCGTGCTGAAGCAATATCCCGACATCAAGATTCTCGATGCGAAATACGCCAACTGGAATCGCGACGATGCGTTCAAGGTAATGCAGGACTATCTCACGCGCTTCAAGCATATCGACGCGGTGTGGGCCGCGGATGACGACATGATGGTCGGCGTGCTGAAGGCGATCGATCAGGCGAAGCGCACGGACATCAAGATCGTGTTCGGCGGCGCGGGATCGAAGGAAGCGGTGAAGCGCATCATGGACGGCGATGCGCGCGTGCCGGCCGATGTCTCGTATTCGCCGAAGTTCATCTACGACGCGATCAAGCTGACCGCCGACGCGCGCCTGAAGGGCGACAAGCTGCCGCCGACGACGATCATCCCGTCGGTGCTCATCACGAAGGACAACGCCAAGCAGTTCTATTTCCCGAACTCGCCGTTCTGATGCGCGAAGGCCGTTCATCCGGCCTTCTTTTTGTGGAGGCGAAAGATGAAAACCATCAAAGGCCCGGCGATATTTCTCGCACAGTTCATGGGCGATCAGGCGCCGTTCGATACGCTCGCGAATCTCGCGTCGTGGGCGGCGTCGCTCGGTTACAAGGGCATACAGGTGCCTGCCGATCCGCGTCTGATCGATCTGGAGAAGGCCGCATCGAGCGATGCGTATTGCGATGAGATTCGCCGCACCGTCGACGATGCGGGCGTCGCGATCACCGAGTTGTCGACGCATCTGCAAGGACAACTGGTCGCCGTGCATCCCGCATACGACACGCTGTTCGATGGCTTCGCCGCGCCGCATGTGCGGGGCGATCCGGCCGCGCGGACCGAATGGGCGATCGCGCAAATGAAGCTCGCGGCGGCGGCGTCGAAGCGTCTCGGCTTGAACGCGCACGTGACGTTTTCGGGCGCGCTCGCGTGGCCGTATGTGTATCCGTGGCCGCAGCGTCCGGCGGGTCTCGTCGAAGCCGCGTTCGAAGAGCTTGCGAACCGCTGGCGTCCGATTCTCGACGAGTTCGATCGCGCGGGCATCGACGTGTGTTACGAGCTTCATCCTGGCGAAGACCTGCATGACGGCGTGACGTTCGAGCGTTTTCTCGCGGCGGTGGACGATCATCCGCGCGTGAACATCCTGTTCGATCCGAGCCACTTCATGTTGCAGCAGCTCGACTACCTTGCGTTCATCGACATCTATCACGCGCGCATCAAGGCGTTTCACGTAAAGGACGCCGAGTTCCGGCCGAGCGGGAAACAGGGCGTGTACGGCGGCTATTCCGGATGGGTCGATCGCGCCGGCCGCTTCCGTTCGCTGGGCGATGGCCAGATCGACTTCAAGGCGATCTTCTCGAAGATGGCGCAATACGATTTCGGCGGCTGGGCCGTGCTCGAATGGGAATGCGCGCTGAAGCATCCGGAAGACGGCGCGCGCGAAGGCGCGGTGTTCATCCGCGATCACATCATCCGCGTGGCCGAGCGCGCCTTCGATGACTTCGCGGGCAGCGGCGCGAGCCGCGAGCAGATGCGCGGCGTGCTCGGCATCGATTCCGGAGACAAGCGATGAATCGCGTGCGGTTGGGGATGGTCGGCGGCGGCGAGGGCGCGTTCATCGGCGCGGTGCATCGCATTGCGGCGCGGCTCGACGATCGCTATGAACTCGTCGCGGGCGCGTTGTCGTCGGATGCGCGGCGCGCGGCATCGAGCGCCGCGGCGATCGGGCTCGCGCGCAGCTACGACGATTTTCGCGAGATGGCGCGCATCGAGGCTGGACGCTCGGACGGCATCGAGGCGGTCGCGATCGTCACGCCGAATCATCTGCATGCGCCGATCGCGACCGCTTTTCTCGAAGCGGGCATTCACGTGATTTGCGACAAGCCGCTCGCCGTTTCGCTCGATGAAGGCGAGGCGCTGGCGAAGCTTGCGCGCGAGAAGGATCGCGTGTTCGCGGTGACTTATACCTACACGGGTTATCCGCTCGTGCGGCATGCGCGCGGAATGGTACAGCGCGGCTTGCTCGGCGACATTCGCGTGGTGCAGATCGAGTATGCGCAGGACTGGCTGTCTCTTCCTGTCGAGACGCAGGCGAACCGGCAGGCCGTATGGCGCACCGATCCCGCGCTCGCTGGACCGGCGGGATGTCTCGGCGATATCGGCACGCACGCGTATCAGCTTGCGGAATACGTGACGGGGATGCGGCCATCCGAGCTTGCCGCCGATGTGACGACGTTCGTGCCGAATCGTCGTGTGGACGATCATGTTCAGGCGATGTTGCGCTACGAGAACGGCGCGCGTGGCATGTTGTGGGCGAGTCAGGTCGCGGCCGGCGAGGAGAACGCGTTGCGATTGCGCGTGTATGGGACGAAGGCGGGCATTGCGTTCGATCAACAGAAGCCGAACGAATTGTGGTTCACGCCGATAGGCGGCGCGTCGGAGCGCATCACGCGCGGGCGCGTGCAAAGTCCTGAAGCGCTGCACGCGACGCGCGTGCCGGCGGGACATCCGGAAGGGTATCTGGAAGCGTTCGCGCAGGTTTATACGGATGCGGCGGCGTGTATCGCGAGCGGGACGACGCAGGGGGATGACTGGCTGACGACCGTCGAGGATGGGGTCGCGGGGTTGCGGTTCGTGGAGGCGGTGTTGAGGAGTGGGGGGCGGAATGGGGAGTGGGTGGGGCTGAAGAATTAGTCGAATACCCACTTTCTTCGCCTTCAGCCGAAATGCGCGCCAAACGCTCGATTGCGAATCGAAGATTTCGCAGCTTGGCTGCAAGAAAAAACGCGGCTTCCAAAGGAAGCCGCGTCTCATGCTCTCGATCTGTTCAGTCAGATCCTCACGCCCAATTCGCGTGAAAACTCCCTTCCTTATCCGTGCGTTCGAACGTATGCGCGCCGAAGAAATCGCGCTGCGCCTGCACCAGGTTCGCGGGCAACCTCTCCGACCTATACGCATCGAAGTAAGCAATCGCCGACGAGAACGCCGGCACCGGAATCCCCGCCTTCACGGCCGCCACGACGACATCGCGCAGCGCTTCCTGATACTTCGCCGCGATATCGCTGAAATACGGATCGAGCAACAGATTCGCGAGGTCGGGCTTCGCAGCATAAGCATCGGTGATCTTCTGCAAAAAGCGCGCGCGGATGATGCAGCCCGCCCGGAAAATCTTCGCGATCTCGCCGTAATGCAGATCCCACTTGTACTCTTCCGACGCCGCGCGCAACTGCGCAAAACCTTGCGCATACGAGACGATCTTCGACAGATACAGCGCACGCCGCACCGACTCGACGAACGCCGCGCGATCGCCGTCGAACTTCGGCGTCGGGCCTGCCAGCACCTTGCTCGCCGCCACACGCTGCGTCTTCAGCGACGACAGCACGCGCGCAAACACCGCTTCCGTAATCAAAGGCAGCGGCGCGCCGAGGTCCAGCGCGTTCTGGCTCGTCCACTTGCCCGTGCCCTTTTGCGCGGCGCGGTCGAGAATCACATCGACGAGATCCTTGCCGGTTTCCTCGTCCTTCTTCGAGAAAATCTTCGACGTGATTTCGATCAGGTAACTGTCCAGTTCGCCCTGATTCCACTCCACATACACCTTGCCCAGCTCTTCGTTCGACAGACCCGCGACGCGCTTGAGCACGTCATAGCTCTCGGCGATCAACTGCATGTCGCCGTATTCGATGCCGTTGTGCACCATCTTCACGAAATGGCCCGCGCCGTCCGGGCCCATGTACGCGACGCACGGCTCGCCGTCCGGCGCCTTCGCGGCGATTTCCGTGAGGATCGGCGCGACGAGTTCGTACGCTTCCTTCTGTCCGCCCGGCATGATCGACGGGCCTTTGAGCGCGCCTTCCTCGCCGCCCGACACGCCCGTGCCGATGAAATGCAGCCCCGACTTCGCGAGATCCTGATTGCGGCGGATCGTGTCGGTGAAATGCGTGTTGCCGCCGTCGATGAGAATGTCGCCCTTTTCCAGCAGCGGACGCAGCGAAGCGATGGTCTCGTCGGTGCCGGCGCCGGCCTTCACCATCATCAGAATGCGGCGCGGCTTTTCGAGCGACTCGACGAACTCTTCGAGCGTGTAGGTCGGCACGAGCTTCTTGTCGGGATGTTCGGCAATCAGTTCGTCGGTTTTGGCGCGGCTGCGGTTGAATACCGAAACGGCGTGGCCGCGGCTCTCGATGTTCAAGGCCAGGTTGCGGCCCATGACGGCGAGGCCTACCACGCCGATAGCTTGCTTGCTCATTGCTTGATCTCCGAATGACCGAAGCGTCGCGCGGCTCGTGGCGCGCGGCTTCGGGATGAAAACGTGTCGATGGGGCGGCGCCCGCGCGAGAGAGATCGTCTCCGGTTCCGACCGGCGGCGCGATGGGCCGCGCCGATGTCCGATCGTTTTGCGCGAGCGCAGACCGCCCGAATTTACCACTTTGAGACGCATCCGGCAGGGGCCGCGCCGTCCGATCGAGCGCCAAAAGCATCGCCGTCATAGAATGGACGCCCGCAACGAGCACGCCGCGAAGGCCATCCGAAACATGCCGCCCGCCCGGCGCGCGCGCAGCCATCATTACTCCGTCTACGTCGTCGAACTGTCCGGAACGGTCTGGAACGAAGCGCGTTTCCGTCGCGCGAATCCGGATTACGTGATCGGCATGCCGTTCGTCTACGTGGGCATGACGGGCATCGATCCCGACGTGCGCTTCGACAAGCACAAGGCCGGCATCCAGTCGAATCGCTATGTCCGCGAATACGGGCTGCGGCTCCTGCCGCAACTGTATGAGATGTACAACCCGATGCCCTACGACGGCGCGCGCGACATGGAAGTGGAACTGGCGATCGGCTTGCGCGAAGCGGGCTATGGCGTCTGGCAGGCGTGAACGATTCATACAGCGAAGAGGAGCGAGACATGCGGATTCTGGTAGTGGGCGCGGGGGCCATCGGCGGATATTTCGGTGCACGGCTGCTCGAAGCGGGCCGCGACGTGACCTTTCTCGTGCGCGAGCGCCGCGCCGAGCGGCTGCGTCAGTGCGGCCTGAAAGTGAAGAGCCCGGAAGGCGATCTCGCGTTCGCCTGTCCGCCGATGGTGCTCGCGAAAGACATCGACGGCCCTTACGATCTCGTGCTCCTGAGCTGCAAGGCCTACGACCTGCAAGGCGCGATCGATTCCTTCGCGCCCGCCGTCGGTCCCGATACCGCGATCCTGCCGCTCCTGAACGGCATGGGCCATCTCGACGCGCTCGACGCGCGCTTCGATCCCGCGAACGTGCTCGGCGGCCAATGCGTGATCGCCGCGACGCTCGACGCCGAAGGCGAGATCGTGCATCTGAACAACATGCATTCGATGACTATCGGCGAGCGCACGGGCGGCCGCTCGGCGCGCATCGACGCAATCGCCGCGCAACTCGACGGCGCGGGCTTCGATTTAAACGTGAGCGAAGACATCCTTCAGTCGATGTGGGACAAGTGGGTGTTCCTCGCCACGCTCGCGACCGGCACCTGCCTGATGCGCGCGCCCATCGGCGATATTCTCGCGGCGCCGGGCGGCGAGGCGCTGCTGTTCCAGCTCTTCGACGAATGCTGCGGCATCGCCGGCGACAACGCGCACGCACCGGGCGAGGCGGTCGTCACGCGCGCGCGGGCGTTTTTCTCGGAGCGCGGCTCGCCGATGACCGCATCGATGCTGCGCGATCTCGAGAACGGCGCGCCGATCGAGGCGGATCACATCGTCGGCGATCTGCTGTCGCGGCGGCGCACGCAAATCGCCGGGCTGTCGGCGCTGGCGGTCGCGTACGCGCATCTGAAAGCCTACGAAGCGCGCCGGGCACGCGCGTGAGCGTCATGTCCCGCGACGGCCACGCGCCACGGCCGACGGTCGCCGAAATCTTCATCGGCTTTCTGACGCTCGGGCTGACGGCGTTCGGCGGCGCGCTGCCGCTCGCGCGGCGCGAGATCGTCGAGCGCCGCAAATGGCTCGACGCCGACGCGTTCACCGATCTCCTCGGCCTCTGTCAGTTCCTGCCGGGCGGCAACGTGATCAATCTGTCGGTGGCAATCGGCATGCGCTTTCGCGGCGTGCCGGGCGCGCTCGCGGGCTTGCTGGGGCTGCTTGTCGGACCGTCGCTCATCGTGATCGGGCTCGGCGTGATCTATCAGCGCACGCATCAGGACCCGCGCATCGCGCATCTGTTCGCGGGACTCGCGGCGGCTGCGGCGGGCCTGCTCATCGCGATGGCGGCGAAGATCATGTGGCCGCTGCGCCGGAAGCCGGAAGCGGCGATGGTCGCGCTTCTGATGTTCGCGTCGATAGCGATCCTGCGCACGCCGCTCCTGCCGACGATGCTCGTCTTCACGCCGATTTCGGTGCTGATCGCGTGGAAAGTCCGCCGATGAAAAACGATCTGCTTTCGCTCGCGGCGATCTTCAGTCAGCTCTCGCTGCTCGCGTTCGGCGGCGGCAATTCGATCCTGCCGGAAATGCAGCGTCAGGTCGTGCAGGTTCACGAATGGATGTCGAAGGCCGATTTCTCCGCGCTCTTCGCGCTCGCGCAGGCCGCGCCCGGCCCGAACATGATGGTCGTCACGCTGATCGGCTGGCATGTCGCCGGCTGGCCCGGCGTGCTGGTGACGTCGATCGCGAAGTTCGGGCCGTCGTCGCTCGTGACGATCGCCGCGATGCACGCGTGGGAGCGCTTCAAGGATCGCCCGTGGCGGCGCTTCATCCAGCTCGGGCTCGTGCCGATCACGGCCGGGCTCGTCGCGGCGAGCGCGCTGCTGATCGCCGAGGCATCCGATGGAACCTGGACGCTCGCGGCCATCACGGCGCTCGTCGCGCTCGTCTCGTACCGGACGAAGCTGCATCCGCTGTGGCTGCTCGCGGGCGGCGCGCTCATCGGGCTGACGGGTTTCGGCCAGTAAGATCGGGCAAGTTTTCTGCTGGCTTCATCGACAACAAAAGACAAGGAAGCACGCCATGAGCATGAACATCGAATACGCGAAGACCGCACCGGATCGCACGGAAATCGACGCGCTCACCGGCCCGACGGTCGTCGAGTTCGGCACCGACTGGTGCGGTTTCTGCCGTGCCGCGCAACCGTTGATCGCGCAGGCATTTCAGGATCATCGCGCGGTGCAGCACATCAAGATCGAGGATGGCAGCGGCCGCCCGCTCGGACGTTCGTTTCGCGTAAAGCTCTGGCCGACGCTCGTCTTCATGCTCGGCGGCAAGGAAGTCGCGCGCCTCGTGCGCCCCGGCGACGTCTCCGAAATTCGTGACGCGCTCGCGCTCATCGACGAGCCGCTCGCGCAGTAAGCCACGACCGAGGGTTATTCCTCGGTCCACTTCCATCGTAAAAATTTGTATGATGACCCGATGACCTGACGAGGCGCATCGAGTCGCATGTTCGAGAAAATTCCGCCGCGCGCGTTGAGCGACACCGTCGCGCAACAATTGCATAAGCTGATCGAGAAGGGCAGTTTCGCCGCGACCGGCAAGCTGCCGACCGAAGCGGTGCTCGCGCAGGAATTCGGCGTGAGCCGCACGGTCATTCGCGAAGCCATCTCGCGGCTCAAGAACGAAGGCATGGTCGAGCCGCGTCAGGGCAGCGGCGTATTCATCGTCGAGCGCGCGGGGATTCGGCCGTTGCGCATCGATTATGCGCAGGCGGTCGAGCCCGGCGCGGTCGTGCAGATTCTCGCGCTGCGCCGGGCGATCGAGGCCGAAGTGGCATCCGAAGCCGCGCAGCGGCGTACCGACGAACAACTCGCCGCCATCGATGACGCGCTCGCATCCATCGATGAAGCCGTGCGCGATGGCCGCGACGGCGTCGCCGAGGACGTCGCGTTCCATCGGGAAATCGCCAACGCGACCGGCAATCCGTACTTCCTGAAAACCCTCACCTTTCTGAACCAGTACCTGGAAGCGGGCACGCTCGTTACGCGCGGCAACGAGGCGCTGCGCGAGGACTTCATGCGTCAGGTGCGCGAGGAGCACGCGGCGATCGTCGAGGCGATCCGCGCGCGCGAGCCCGACGCCGCGCGCCACGCCGCGCAGACGCATCTCATCAACGCCGCGCGCCGACTGGCGGAAGCGGGCATCTGTTAAGGAATCTGCGATGACACGAAACGTCGGAGTGATCGGTTTGGGCGCAATGGGCATGGGCGTCGCGCGCTCGTTGCTGCGGGCGGGCTTCGCCGTGCATGCGTGCGACGTGCGCCAGCCGGTGCTCGATGCGTTCGCGGCCGAAGGCGGCATCGCGTGCGCGTCGCCGGCCGAGTTGGGCGGCAAGTGCGCGGTCGTGCTGACGGTCGTCGTCAATGCGGCGCAGACCGAAGCCGTGCTGTTCGGCGAAACCGGCGCGGTCGAAGCGATGAAACCCGGCGGCGTCGTGCTCGCGTGCGCGACGGTATCGCCGCAATTCGCCGCCGATCTCGGCAAGCGCATCGGCGAGAAGGGCGTGCACATGCTCGACGCGCCCTTGTCCGGCGGCGCGGCGAAAGCCAGCTCCGGCGAAATGACGATGATGACCTCCGGCCCCGCCGACGCCTACGCCGCCTGCGAGGACGTACTCGACGCGATCGCGGGCAAGGTCTATCGGCTCGGCGACGCCCACGGCGCGGGCTCGAAGGTGAAGATCATCAATCAGTTGCTGGCGGGCGTGCATATCGCGGCGGCGGCCGAAGCGATGGCGCTCGGCCTGCGCGAAGGCGTCGATCCGGATGCGCTTTACGACGTCATCACCCACAGCGCGGGCAATTCGTGGATGTTCGAGAATCGCGTGCCGCACATTCTTTCGGGCGATTACACACCGCTTTCCGCCGTCGATATTTTCGTGAAGGACTTGGGCCTCGTGCTCGACACGGCGCGCACGTCGAAATTTCCGTTGCCGCTGTCGGCGGCGGCGCATCAGATGTTCATGATGGCGTCCACGGCCGGACACGGCGGCGAGGACGATTCCGCGGTCATCAAGATTTTTCCGGGCATCGACATTCCGAAGGGAGCGAAGCAATGACGCAAGCGGCGCAGGCACTGCTCGGCTGTATCGCCGACGATTTCACCGGCGCGACCGATCTCGCCAACATGCTCGTGCGCGGCGGCATGCGCACGGTGCAGACCATCGGCGTGCCGGAAGCGAGCGCGCGGATCGAGGCGGACGCGATCGTCGTCGCGCTGAAGTCGCGCACGATTCCCGCCGACGACGCCATGCGCCAGTCTCTCGATGCGCTCGAATGGCTGCGTGCGCAGGGCTGCCGCCAGTTCTTCTTCAAGTATTGCTCGACGTTCGATTCGACCGACAAGGGCAACATCGGCCCGGTCGCGGACGCGCTGCTCGACGCGCTGAAGGACAATTTCACGATTGCGTGCCCGGCGTTTCCCGAGAATGGGCGCACGATTTTTCGCGGCAACCTGTTCGTCGGCGATGTGTTGCTGAACGAATCGGGCATGGAGAATCATCCGCTCACGCCGATGACCGACCCGAACCTCGTGCGCGTCTTGCAGCGTCAGACGAAATCGAAGGTCGGGCTCATTCGTTACGACACGATTGCGAAGGGGGCGGACGCGATCCGCGCGCGCATCGATGAATTGAAGAAGGACGGCGTGCGCCTCGCGATCGCGGATGCCGTTTCGGACGCGGACTTGTACGTGCTCGGCGACGCATGCCGCGATCTGAAGCTGATTACGGGCGGCTCGGGCATCGCGCTTGGATTGCCGCAGAATTTCCGCGCGGCGAATCTGCTGGCGCACGCGGAGCACGCCGCCGATTTGCCGACGATCGAGGGCAAAGCGGTGGTGCTGGCGGGGAGTGCATCGAAGGCGACGAACGCGCAGGTTGCGCACTGGCGCGAATCGAAGCCGGCGTTTCGCGTCGATCCGATGGCGTTGTCGCGCGGCGAGCCGGTCGTGCAGAGCGCGGTCGAATTCGCGCGCCAGCATGACGAGCCGGTGCTGATTTACGCGACGTCATCGCCGGAAGAAGTGAAGGCGGTGCAGAAGGAACTGGGCGTCGAGAAGGCGGGGCATCTGGTGGAAGACGCGCTTGCGTCGATAGCGCGGACGTTGCGCGATGACGGCTGCGCCAAATTCGTCGTGGCGGGCGGCGAAACGTCGGGCGCGGTGGTGCAGGCGCTGGACGTGCGTTCGTTGCGCATCGGGCCGCAGATCGATCCGGGCGTGCCGGCGACGCAATCGATCGGCGCGGATGGAAGCGGGGCGCTGGGCCTGGCGCTCAAGTCCGGCAATTTCGGCACGACCGATTTCTTTGAAAAGGCGTTGAAGGCACTGTGATGGCATCGAACGAGAACGCTATTCGCGAAGAGATCTGCGTGACGGGCAGAAGCCTGTACGAGCGCCGATATACGGTGGGCAGCGCGGGCAACATCAGCGCGCGGCTCGACGATGGCTGGCTGATCACGCCGACGGATGCGTGCCTGGGCCGCCTCGATCCGAACGATATTGCGAAGGTGGATGCGCGAGGCAATCACGTATCGGGCGGACGTCCGTCGAAGACGTTGGCGCTGCATCGCCGGATCTACGAAAACGATGCGAACGCGCGCGGCGTGGTGCATACGCATTCGACGCATCTGGTGGCGCTGACGTTGGCGGGCGTGTGGAAGAACGACGATGTATTGCCGCCGATCACGCCGTATTACGTGATGAAGGTGGGCCATGTTCCGCTGATAGCGTACCGCCGACCGGGCGACGAGTCGGTGGCGGAGGAAGTGGCGGCGTTGGCGTCGCGCGTGAGGGCGGTGTTGCTGGAGCGGTTGGGGCCGGTGGTGTGGGAGAAGTCTGTGTCGCACGCGAGCTATGCGTTGGAGGAGTTGGAGGAGACGGCGCGGCTGTATCTATCGACGATGCCGCGTCCGGAGCCGTTGGCGGAAGAAGCGATAGAGGAATTGAAGAAGACGTTCGGCGCGCGCTGGTAACACAGAGCCGACTGACCGATCGGCCGCGAAGCGGGCTGGAGCCGTTTCGTGCTGAACCAGCGCGCGAAACGGACTAGCTGGTCGGACCGTGCGCGAGCCAGGCCCGATGGGGCCTATGAGGGCACTCTTTAGGCGAGTGCCACGGTGGACGAGAGTACTACCCAAATTGCGTGTGACCGCGGGCCTGAAAAGCTGCTTTCTTTGCTTACTTTCTTTGCAGCAGCAAAGAAAGTAAGTGCCGCCCCGCACAGGGGCAACGCGAATAGACCGACTCGAACACAGGATTCCATGGAAGCAAGCGCATTCGAAACCGGAACAGACGGAGCACAAGCAAATGCCAAGATTCGCAGCAAACCTGACGATGATGTACCCCGAGCACGCTTTCCTGGACCGCTTCGCCGCAGCGGCGAAGGATGGTTTCAAGGCGGTGGAATTCCTGTTCCCTTACGACTTTGAAGCGAACGAAATCAAGCAGCGCTTAACGGACAATGGCTTGACGCAGGCGTTGTTCAACGCCCCGCCGGGCGACTGGGCGAAGGGCGAACGCGGCATCGCCTCGTTACCGGGCCGCGAGGAAGAGTTCAAGCAGAGCGTCGCAAAGGGACTCGAATACACCGCCGTGCTGGGCAACGAGAAACTGCACGTCATGGCCGGCCTGATCGCAAAAGATCAGAACAGAGAGCAACATCGCGCGGTGTATCTGAAGAACCTCGAATACGCGGCAAAAGAAGCGCAGAAAGCGGGCATAACGATCGTGATCGAGCCGATCAACACCCGCGACATACCCGGTTTCTTCCTGAACCGCCAAGACGAAGCACAGCAAATCTGCGATGAGATCAATGCGCCGAATTTAAAAGTGCAATTCGACATCTATCACTGCCAGATCGTGGAAGGCGACATCGCGATGAAGCTTAAGCGCGACATGAAGCGCCCGAATGCGGGCATCGGCCATATCCAGATTGCGGGCGTGCCGGAGCGCCACGAACCGGGCATCGGCGAATTGAACTATCCGTATCTCTTCGAACTGATCGATTCGCTTGGCTACGAGGGCTTCATCGGCTGCGAATACAAACCGAAGGCCGGCACGTCGGAAGGTCTCGGCTGGCTCAAACCTTATCTGTAAAAACGGAAGCGACCACATGAAGATACTCATCACGGGCGGCGCGGGCTTCATCGGTCAGCGACTCGCAAAGCGGCTGCTCGCGCGCAACGAGCTCAATGGCAAGCCGATCACGGAACTGGTGCTGCTCGACGTAGCGCGTCCGCAAGACGACAGCCTGCTGAACGACAAACGCGTGCGCGCCGAAACCGGCGACATCTCCGACCCGGCGGTGCTGCAACGCCACGTCGACACGGGGACGGAAGCCATCTTCCATCTCGCTGCGATCGTGAGCGGCCAGGCCGAAGCGGATTTCGATCTCGGCATGAAGATCAACCTCGACGCGTCGCGCGCGCTGCTCGAAGTGTGCCGCGCGGCGGGCCACAAGCCGCGCGTCGTGTTCACGAGTTCGGTCGCGGTGTACGGCGGCGCGCTGCCCGACGTCGTGCAGGACGACACCGCGCTGAATCCGCAATCGTCGTACGGAACGCAAAAGGCGATCGCCGAGCTGCTGCTCTCCGATTACGCGCGGCGCGGTTTCGTCGATGGCCGCGTGCTGCGCCTGCCGACGATCAGCGTGCGCCCCGGCAAGCCCAACGCGGCGGCGTCGTCGTTCGCGAGCGGCATCATCCGCGAGCCGCTGAACGGCGAGCGTTCGACGTGTCCCGTCGATGGCGAAACGCGTCTGTGGCTGCTGTCGCCGAAAAGCGCGGTCGAGGCGCTGATCGCCGGCTGCGAAATCGAGCGCGAAAAGCTCGGCTTGCGGCCAGTCATCAATCTGCCGGGGCTGTCGGTCAGCGTGAACGAGATGGTCGCGGCGCTGCGCGCAGTGGCGGGCGACGAAGTCGTGCAGCGCATCGACTGGCAGCGCGACGAACGCATCGAGAAGATCGTGTGCAGCTGGCCGGGCGCGTGGAATACGGCGCGCGCGGAGCAACTCGGCCTGTCGGGCGATAAAAATTTCGCCGACGTGATCCGCGCCTATATCGCCGACGACCTCGCCTGAATCCCACTCTCCGGGCATCGCGCGCGCGATGCCCGCGTCCCGCGCGCCTGTCATGCTTACGATCGCGTTTCCGGGCTACACTTATCTCTTAAATGTGACGAACGTCGGCCCGGCGCCGCGCGTATCGCGTTGAACCACGAGCGGCCGCAAGCGCTCGTATCTCTCTCGCTTTCGTGCCTTGCGTGCCTAACGTGCTCCGTGCGCCTTCGCAGCGCCGTTCGCGGCGCGCGTCCCGTCGTCCCGTGAACAGACCATTCCCGCGCGGGAGATTCCCATGTTGTTGCATCAGCTAGTCGATCGATTCGGCCCGGCGATCGTGTTCGTCAACGTGATGGGCTCGGCGCTCGGGCTGCCCGTGCCCGCCATGCCGACGATGATCGTCGTCGGCGCATCCATCGCGCTGATGGCGGTCGACGGCGGCGCATTCTGGCCGCCGCTCGTGGGCGTGCTGTGCGTCGCGGTGGCGGGCGGCGTGCTCGGCGATCTCGTCTGGTTCCAGGGCGGGCGCAAGTATGGCGACAAAACGCTCAAGACCATCTGCAAGCTCTCGCTTTCGCGCGATACCTGCGTGAAGAAGACCGAACGCTTCTTCGGGCGCTGGGGCGTACGCATCCTGCTCGTCGCGAAGTTCATCCCCGGTCTTTCGCTCGTCTCCGTGCCGCTCGCGGGCGCGATGGGCGTGAAGCTGCGCAGCTTCATCGCGCACGACGGCGCGGGCATCGCGCTGTGGGGCGCGGTCGGGCTGACGGTCGGCGTCATCTTCGCGGCGCAGTTGGAGATGGTCTTCGCGATGATCTCGCAGCTCGGGCGGCAGGCGGTGGCGGTCGTCGCGGTGCTGCTCGCGATCTACGTCACGTACCGCTGGTGGCGCCGCCGCGCGCTCATGGCGACGCTGGAAAAAGCGCGCATCAGCGTGGACGAGCTGTATGCGCTCATGAACGACGAGCCGCTGCCCGTAATCTTCGACATCCGTTCGCCCGAAAAACGCATGCTCGATCCCGAAGCGATTCCCGGCTCGATGTTCGCCGACGAACGCGATCTCGCGAAGATCATCGAGAGCTACGACAAGTCGCGCAAGGTCGTCATCTATTGCTCGTGTCCGAACGAAGTGTCGGCTGCGTGGATGGCGAAGACCATGCGTAACGCGGGTTTTCGCGACGTCGTGCCGCTCACGGGCGGGCTCGACGCGTGGCGGCTCGCCGGTTTTCACGTCGCGACGCTGACCGAGTTCGGCGAGCTCGCGGCGTCGTCGCCCGAGGAAGTCGCGGAAATGGCGGCGATGTGCCCGTGGCCCGTCAAGTCGTCGGTATCGGGATCGGCGTCGGCATCGCCCGCGGGCACCGCATCCCTGCATGAAGCTGGTTTTCCACACGGAGATCGCGCATGAGTATCACGCCGTTCAACGAGTCCTCTCAGGACATGCCGAATGTCGTCGCATGGAGCGCGCGCGAGCCGATGGAGAGTCCGAATCCGAACGTGGTGCCGACGCCCGCCGCCGCATCCTCGACGAGCGACGACAACGCGCCCTTCTCGCCGCTCGAAAGCCGCGTGCACCAGATGTTCCCGCGCCTGACCGATAACGAGATCGAGCGCATGAGCCGCTTCGGCACGCCGGCGCACTATCGCGCGGGCGAGTGGATTTTCCGCGTCGGCGAAACCGGGCGCGGCATGGTGATCGTCCTGAAGGGCGCGGTGCGCGTGACGCGGCGCGATGCGCTCGGCATCGAGCACATCGTGCGCGAGCACGGCGAGGGGCATTTTCTCGCGGAAGTGGCGCAACTCTCGGGCAAGCCGTGTCTCGTCGACGGCATGGCGGTCGGCGAAGTGGATGGCATCGTGATTCCGCCGGAGCGTCTGCGGGCGCTGCTCGTCGCCGAAGCGGAACTGGGCGAGCGCATCATGCGCGCGCTGATCCTGCGGCGCGTCGGCCTCATCGAAAAGGGCAGCGGACCGGTGCTGCTCGGCCCGTCCGACGACGGCCGTCTCGTGTCGCTGCAAGGCTTCCTGCGCCGGAATGGTTATCCGCACACGGTGATCGACGCCTGCACCGACCCCGATGCGATCTCGCTGCTCGAACGCATTTCGGCATCGACGGCCGATTTCCCGCTCGTCATCTGCCCGGACGGCACCGTGTTGCGCGCGCCCGATGAAAATCAGGTCGCGACGCAGCTCGGCTGGCTGCCGGAGTTCGATCCCGCGCATGTCTACGATGTCGCCGTCGTCGGCGCGGGTCCGGCCGGTCTCGCGACGGCGGTGTACGCGGCGTCGGAAGGTCTGTCGGTCGCGGTGTTCGATTGCCGCGCGCCGGGCGGGCAGGCGGGCGCGAGCTCGCGCATCGAGAACTATCTCGGCTTTCCGACCGGCATCTCGGGTCAGGCGCTCGCCGGGCGCGCGTTCGTGCAGGCGCAGAAGTTCGGCGCGCATATCGCGATTCCGACGAAGATCAAGGCGCTGCATTGCGACTGCAATCCGATCCAGATCGAACTACAGAACGGCACGCGCGTGACGACGCAGACGGTCGTGATCGCTTCGGGTGCGGCGTATCGGCGGCCGGACATCGCGGGGCTCGATCGGTATGAAGGGCACGGCACGTATTACTGGGCGTCGCCGGTCGAGGCGAAGCTCTGCAAGAACGCGGAAGTCGTGCTCGTCGGCGGCGGCAATTCGGCGGGACAGGCCGTCGTCTATCTCGCGACGCATGCGAAGCACGTCCATGTGCTGATTCGCGGCGCGGGGCTGTCGTCGAGCATGTCGCACTATCTGGTCGAGCGCATCGGCTCGCTGCCGAACGTCACGGTGCGAACGCATACGCAGATCACCTCGCTCGACGGCGACGGCCGCGCGCTCACGGCGGTCAATTGCAAGTCGCCGGATGGGCCGCTCACGATCGAGTCGCGGCATCTGTTCCTCTTCACCGGCGCGGACCCGAATACCGACTGGTTGCGCAACTGCAACGTGAACGTCGACGGGAAAGGCTTCGTGCTGACTGGACCGGAGGCCCACGAAGGGCGCACGGAAGGCGTCATGGCGCTGGAAACCAGCGTGCCGGGCGTGTTCGCTATCGGCGACGTGCGCTCGAGTTCGACCAAACGCGTCGCGGCGGCGGTCGGCGAAGGCGCTGCGGTCGTCGCGCAGATTCACGGCTTGCTCGCGAAGCGCGAAGCTTTGAGCGTGCCCGTGGCGTAAAACGCGCATCACGCTCCGGACGATAAAAACGGCCACTCGACAGTGGCCGTTTTTATTTTCGAATATCACGCGATCACGCGACATTCCGACTCAGTTGCAAAAGACTGTCTAAAGCCGCGCCAGTATTGACGCTCTGGGCGCTCATTATTGAGCTTCGAGAAATTTGATCCTCGGCGTTCAATCATTTCATCGTGTTCCAATTCGCGCTGCCTATAATCAGTTCGAAGTTCTGTCGAATTTGAACCGCACTGATTTTCAGTGGCATTAAGAATCGAATAATCGCGCGAACGGAGAATTCAATTATTTCGAATTCCTTATGAGTTCGTGCGTTTAAACCAATCGAACCGATCCATTTAATTCAACGAAGAAGAGGAGTATGCCGTGACGCAAAAACATTTCCGCGCCGAACCTTTCGATCTGGCTTTCGAGCCGAAACACACGGCGCTCGTCATGATCGACATGCAACGCGATTTCGTCGAACCCGGCGGATTCGGCGAAGCGCTGGGCAACGACGTTTCGTTCGTGCGCACCGCGATCGAACCGTGCAAGCGCGTGCTGGCCGCGGCGCGCGACGCCGGCATGCTCGTCATTCATACGCGGGAAGGCCATCGCGCCGACCTGACCGATTGCCCGCCGGCCAAACTCACGCGCGGCGGCAAGACTTTCATCGGCTCCGACGGTCCGATGGGCCGCATCCTCGTGCGTGGCGAGAAGGGCCACGACCTGATTCCGGAACTGTATCCGGTCGCGGGCGAGCCGGTCATCGACAAGCCGGGCAAGGGCGCGTTCTATGAAACCGACCTGCATCTCATCCTGAAGAATCACGATATCCGCACGCTGATCGTGTGCGGCGTGACGACCGAAGTGTGCGTGACGACGACCGTGCGCGAGGCCAACGATCGCGGCTTCGAATGCATCGTGCCGCAGGATTGCGTCGGTTCGTACTTCCCCGAGTTCCAGAAGTACGCGCTCGAGATGATCAAGGCGCAAGGCGCGATCTTCGGCTGGGTCAGCGACGCCGGCGCGGTCATCGAAGCGCTGCGCGGCTAAGGCGCGCTGAGCCCGCGAATGAGTCCGATCACGCTACGCGGCCTGAGCATCGGCTATCTGGCGCGGCCGGGCTTGTCGCGCACCGGGGATTTCGCGGTGCACAGCAGTTTCAGGCACGCGCTCAATCTCGTCGCGCAGACGGGCGACTGGTTCACGCTCGTCGATGCCGCGTGCGAGAACCTGTCGTGCGGCGCGCGCGTGAGCGCGCCGCCGGATTGGGACTGGCGCGACCATGCGCGGCCTGGCGAGCGCGTCCCGTTTTCCAATGGCCGTCTGAGCGGCGCGACGTGGCAGGTCGATCTGACCGCCGCGGCGTGCTGGCAGCCCGCGCTGCAAAGCGGAACCGGCGTGCGGATGTCGCCGGATGCGTTGTCGGCGCGGCATGAGCGCGTCGCGGCGCGGCTTGCGGCGCACTGCGCGCGGCACGCCGTGGCAGGCGCGCTGCAGTGGCTGCCGGGCTGGCCGGCGCACGCGCGCGCCGTCAGGCTGAGTCCACACGATGACCCCGCCACGCTCGCTGCCACGGTTCACGCGCTCGTCGGCCTCGGCGGCGGTCTCACGCCCGACGGCGACGATTATCTGCTCGGCTATCTCGCGGCGATTTGGGCCGCGCGCGGCGATCCGCAAATCGACGCGCACCGGCATGTCTTGTCGACCGAGCTGCGCGCGAATCTGCATCGCACGAACGATATCAGCCGCCATTACCTGCAACTCGCGCTCGACGGACATTTCAACGAACCGGTCGATCGATTTATCGCGCTTGCATCGGCGGCGGACGAAAGCGCGGATATCGAACATGCCGCCGATGCCGTGATGCGCTGGGGCGCGTCGTCCGGCGTGGATTGTCTCGGCGGCATTTTGCACGGCATGCGCGCATGGCGAGAAACGATTCGAATGCGCGAAGCGAAATCATTATTCCCGGAATCGGCTTGAAGCATTTGCGATTCTGTTTTCAAGAAACCGCGAATCGCAATTAAAGAACGGAGAGGTGCAATGGCCATCAAAATCGAAATATTCAAAAATCTGTATCAGGATTCGGTTTCCCTGATGCAGATTTCGGCGCATATCGGCAAGCTGCCGGGCGTCGAGCAGGCGTCCGTCGTCATGGGTACGCCGGCCAATCTCGTGCAGCTCGCCGACGCCGGACTCGGCGACGACGTGAAAGCAAGCCCGAACGATCTCGTCATCGCGGTGCGCGGCGACGAAGCCGCTTGCGAAGAAGCGCTCGGTCTCGCTCGCGAACGCCTGAGCGCGCGCGCGTCGACATCCGACACGCAGACGCGCGAAGCGCTCAAGGCCACCAGTCTCGCGATGGTCTGCGACGACGAACCCGCGTCGAACCTCGCGCTCATCTCGGTGCCGGGCGATTACGCGGCCGCCGAAGCCATCAAGGCGCTGCAGCTCGGCATGAACGTCATGCTCTTCAGCGACAACGTCAGCATGGCGCACGAAAAGGCCATCAAGACGTTCGCGCGCGAAAAGCGCCTCATCGTCATGGGCCCCGACTGCGGCACGGCCATCGTCAACGGCATGCCGCTCGGCTTCGCCAACGTGGTGCGGCGCGGCGGCATCGGCGTCGTGGGCGCATCGGGCACGGGGCTGCAGGAAGTCACCTGCCGTATCGACCAGCTCGGCGCGGGCATTTCGCAGGCGCTCGGCACGGGCGGACACGATCTGCATGAGGACATCGGCGGCATTTCGATGCAATTCGGCCTCGACGCGCTCGCCGAAGATCCCGACACGCGCGTGATCGTGCTGATCTCCAAGCCGCCCGCACGCGCGGTCGCGGAGCGCATTCTGGAGAGCGCGCGCAAGGCGGGCAAGCCCGTCGTCGTGAATTTTCTCGGCGCTTCCGAAGACGAGATGCGCGCGCCGGGCTTCACGCCCGCGCACACGCTCGCCGATGCCGCGCAGTTCGCCGTCGCGTTGCTGAACGGCGCGCCGCTGCCGGCGAGCGTCGCGCGCGTGGAAGCCAACGACGAAGCGACGCTCGTCAAGCGGAGCGAAACGCTCGGCGCGGGCCGCAAGTTCATTCGCGGCGTGTTCGCGGGCGGCACGTTCTGCTACGAGAGCCAACTGCTCTGCAAGGCGGAAGGTTTCATGGCGAGCTCGAACACGCCGGTGAAAGGCAACGCGAAGCTCGCGGATATCTGGAAAAGCGAGGGCCACACGATCGTCGACATGGGCGACGACGATTTCACGCGCGGCCGTCCGCATCCGATGATCGACCCGACCCTGCGCGACGAACGCGTGCGCGCCGAGATGCTCGATCCCGCAACTGCCGTCGTGCTGTTCGATCTCGTGCTCGGTTACGGCGCGGCGGACGAACCGGCGCAAGGGCTCATCGCATTGCTGGCGCAATTGCCGCGCGAAAACGCGCCGCTGTTGATCGCGCATGTGTGCGGCACGGAATCCGATCCGCAAGTCAGAAGCCGTCAGATCGACGCATTGCGCGAGGCAGGCGTTCTCGTCGCCGGATGCAACGCCGAGGCCGCGTTGTGGGCGAGCCGCGTCGCGCGTCTGCAGGCGCGACGCCACGCGTAAAAAGGAGCAAAAAGAATGAACCGATTGTTTGGTCAGCCACTGAAAGTGGTGAACTGCGGGCTCACGAGCTTCGCCGACAACCTGCGTCTCGCGGGCGGCGAAGTCAGTCACGTCAACTGGCAGCCGCCCGCTCTCGGCGATGTCGCCGCGGGCCTCGATCTCGCGTGGCTGATGCGTCATCCGCTCGTCGAGCAGGCGAACGACATTGCATTCGCGCGTTATCTCGAAGCGCAGCCGGTGTTGAAAGACATCGCTACGGCATCCGAAGCAATCAGCGCTATGGGCGCGCGCAAGCTGATTCTCCACTCCGGTCCGCCGATCGCGTGGGAGAACATGTGCGGGCCGGTGAAGGGCGCGATCATCGGCGCGGTGATGCTCGAAGGCTGGGCCGCCGATCACGCCGCCGCCGAACGCCTGATTCTCGACGGCAAGGTCGATCTCGAGCCGTGTCACCACCATCAGGCCGTCGGTCCGATGGCGGGCATCATCAGTCCGTCGATGCCGCTTTTCGTCGTCGAGAACAAGGCGAACGGGCATCGCACGTACAGCAATCTGAACGAAGGTCTCGGCAAGGTGCTGCGCTTCGGCGCGAACAGCACGGAAGTGCTCGACCGTCTGCGCTGGATGAAAGCGACGCTCGCGCCCGCGCTGAAGGCCGCGCTCGCGGTGTCCGGCGAGATCGAGCTGAAGCCGCTGATGGCGCAGGCGCTGCATATGGGCGATGAAGTCCACAACCGCAACAGCGCGGCGACGGGCCTCTTCATCAAGCGCATCGTGCCCGCGCTGCTCGGCACGCAACTGCCGCTCGCGCAGATTCGCGAAGCGAGCGCGGCGATCATCGCCAACGATCACTTCTTCCTCAACATCTCGATGGCCGCGTGCAAGGCCATGATGGACGCGTGCGCCAACGTGCCTTTCAGCTCGATGGTCTCGGTGATGGCGCGCAACGGCGTGAACTTCGGCATCCGTCTGTCGGGCACCGGCGACCGCTGGTTCCAGGCGAAGGCGAATCCGGTCGAGGGCCTGTTCTTTCCGGGCTATGGCGTCGATGACGCAGCCGCCGATCTCGGCGACAGCGCGATCACCGAAACGGCCGGCGTGGGCGGTTTCGCGATGGCGTCGTCGCCCGCGATCGTGAAGTTCGTCGGCGGCACGCCCGCCGATGCGACCGCGAACAGCCGCCGCATGCAGGCCATCACGCTCGGCGGCAATCCGGCGTTCACGCTGCCCGCGCTCAACTTCGCGCCGACCGCCGCGGGCATCGATGCGCGCAAGGTGGCCGACCGCGGCATTTTGCCCGTCATCAATACGGGCATCGCTCACAAGCAAGCAGGCGTCGGGCAGATCGGCGCAGGCATCACGACCGCGCCGATGGAGTGCTTCGTCGAAGCCATTCGCGCGCTCGCCGAGACCGTCAAACAACACAGCGGACAAGCATCATGACAGTTCGAAAACCTCTGGCAGTCGTCGCCGTGGGCGGCAACGCGCTGATTCGCGACGATCGTCATCTGAGCATTCCCGATCAATACGAAGCGGTGACGGAGAGCGCGACACATATCGCCGACATGATCGCGGCGGGATGGAACGTCGTGCTCACGCATGGCAACGGGCCGCAAGTCGGCTTCATCTTGCGGCGTTCCGAACTCGCGTCTCAGGAAGTCGCGCCCGTGCCGCTCGACTACGCGGTGGGCGATACGCAAGGCGCGATCGGCTACATGTTCCAGAAGGCGCTGACCAACGAGCTGCACCGTCGCGGCATCGAACGGCGCGTCGTTGCGCTCGTGACGCAGACGCGCGTCAGCGCCGACGATCCCGCGTTCGAGAAGCCGGCCAAGCCGGTCGGCGCGTTCTTCGACGAAGCGACCGCGAAGAAGCGTCAGGAAGAGCTCGGCTGGACCTTGATGGAAGACGCGGGACGCGGCTGGCGGCGCACGGTGCCGTCGCCGGAGCCGCTTGAAATCATCGAGCGCGATGTCATCGCGAGCCTGCTCGCGCAAGGCTGCGTGGTGATCGCGTGCGGCGGCGGCGGCATTCCGGTGGTGCGCAAGAACGGCAAGCTGTCCGGCGTCGAGGCGGTCATCGACAAGGACCTCGCATCGGCGCTGCTCGCGCAGCAACTGAAAGCGGATCTGCTGCTGATTCCGACCGGCGTCGAACAGGTCGCGGTGAACCTCGGCACGCCCGAGCAGCGCTGGCTCGACACGATGAGCGTGAGCGAAGCGCGCGAGCTGATCGCGCAGGGTCAGTTCGGCGCGGGCAGCATGCTGCCGAAAGTGGAGGCGATTCTGCGCTTCGTGTCGCACATCGAACCGGACGGCCACGCGGGCGAAGGGCTCATCACGAGTCCGGCGGCGATCAGGCCCGCGCTCGAACGGCGCACGGGTACGTGGATCACGCCGTAACGCGCATACGCCCCCGACATCAACAAGGAGAAGGACACACATGAACGACAAGATACTGCTCGCCGTGAACGGCACGCTGATGCGTGGCCTCGGGCTGGACCACAACATGCTGGCGGCGAAGGGCGAATTCGTGCGCGAGGATCGCACGGACGCGTGCTATCGCATCTGGACCATCAACGATCGTCATCCCGGCATGTTGCGCGTGAAGAGCGGCGGCGTGGCCGTATCGCTGGAAGTCTGGGAATTGCCGATGGCCAATCTCGGCGCGCTCTTGCTCAGCGAACCGGCGGGTCTTTCGATCGGCAAGGTCGTGCTCGCGGACGGCAGCGAAGTGCTCGGCGTCCTCGCCGAACCGTGGCTCGTCGAAGGACAGAAGGAGATCACGGCATCCGGCGGATGGCGCGAATACACCGGCCACCACTACACGCCCTGAATGGAATCGGCATCAGCAAAGGAACTGTCATGAGTCAATCGAAAGAGAGCCGGGTCAGCGCTTCGCCCGGCACTGCGCCGGGCTATCGCATCGCGATGATCCTGCTCGGCATCGCCGTCACGCCGGTGTTGCTGTCGTCGTCGAGTCTCGGCAATCAGATGTCGAACGGCGATCTGATCAAGGTCGTCGGGATCGGCAGCCTGATCCTCGCGATTCTCGCGTCGATCACGATCTCGGTCGGCGAGAAAGCACGGCTGCCGACCTACGGCATCGTGAAGTATCCGTTCGGCGAGAAAGGCGCGATCGCCATCAACGTGCTGCTCGCGGTCAGCCTGTTCGGATGGATCGCGGTGACGGCCAACATGTTCGGCCACTCGGTCGCCGACCTGCTCGCGCAACATGGCGTGAACGTGCCCGCGCCGCTGCTCGTCGCGATCGGCTGCGTGATCTTCGTCGCGTCCACCGCGTTCGGCTTCGAAGTGCTCGGCAAGGTGGCGCAGTTCGCCGTGCCGGTCATCGCGTTGATGATGTGCTATATCGTGCGCGTCGCGCTCAATGGCCAGGCGCCTGCCGTCGATGCGATCGCCGGCATGCCGATGGGCGTCGCGGTATCGACGGTCGTCGGCACGATCATCGTGCTGGTCGCGACCTTGCCCGACTTCGGCAGCTTCACGCATAACCGCAAACACGCGGTCGGCGGCGCGCTGCTCACGTTCCTGATCGCCTATCCGCTGCTGTACTGGGCGGGCGCGACGCCGAGCGTGCTCACGGGCAAGAGCTCGCTGCTCACCGCGATGGCCGTGTTCGGCGCGACCTTGCCGGCCGCCTTGCTGCTGATCTTCGCGACGGTCACGGGCAACGCGGGCAACATGTTCCAGGGCACGCTCGTCACATCGACGCTCATCACGCGCTTTCCGAAGTGGCAGATCACGGTTGCGCTCGGCGTGCTGGCGGCGATCGTCGGCAGCATGAACATCATGTCGTGGTTCATTCCGTTCCTGTTGTTCCTCGGCATCGCGACGCCGCCCGTCGCGGGCATCTATATCGCGGACTTCGTGATGTATCGGCGCAACGGGTATGATGCTGCCGCGCCAGAGCGCGAACCGCAGATCAAGATCATGACCTTCGTCGCGTGGATTCTCGGATCGCTCACGGGTTTCGCGACGGTGAACGGCATGTTCACGGTCACGTCGATTCCCTCACTCGATTCGATTCTCGTTGCGTGCATCGGCTACATGATCCTGAGCCGGTTCGCGCAGGCGAGCGGCACTGTCAAGCCCAGCGGGCACTGACGCAACGATGTGAGCGAAGCGCACGGTGTTCATCGCGCGCTTCGCTCATGTGGCAGGACAAATACTCATGTGGAAGCAGGCTCGATGTTCACTTCGGACGAAAGCATTCGGATAGTCCGGTTGGTTGCGCAGTATCAAAGCATCACGGCGGCCGCGGAACGGCTGAACAAGGTTCCGTCGGCGATCAGTTACACCGTCAGGAAGCTCGAGGAATCGTTCGGCGCGAAGCTGTTCGAGCGCCGCGGTTGCTATATCCGGCTCACCGAGGCGGGCGAATACTTCATCGCGCACAGCAAGGCGATTCTCGACGATCTGCAGGCGCTCAAATGCAATCTCGCCATCGTTCAGGGGGGCATCGAGCCCGAGCTCACCGTGGCCGTCAACAACATCGTGCCGCGCGACGCGATCATCCAGTTCTTGTGCGATCTGGAAGATGCGTATCCGACGACGCGCGTCACGATCCAGCAGGAGGTGTACAACGGCTGCTGGGACGCGCTCTATGCAAGCAAGGCGGATATCGTCGTCGGCGCGCCGCATTTCGTGCCGAAGACCGACGGCATCACGAGCGTCGCGCTCGGCCATCTCGCGTGGGACTTTCTCGTGGGCGCCGATCATCCGCTCGCGGATGCGCCGCATATCCTGCAAAGCGCGGAGTTGCGGAAGTATCCGGCGGTCTGCATCAAGGACACGTCGATCGATTTCGATCCGATGCATGCGTGGCTTCTGGAAGGGCAGAAGCCGATCTTCGTTCCCGACTTTTCGATGGCCGTGAGAATCATCGCGCGCAATGTCGCGATCGGCTATGTGCCCACGCATATCCGCGCGGCATTCGGCGACGCCGGGCTCGTCAGTAAGTCGATTCAGGAGCAGAAGCACGCGACGCGGCTCTTCCTCGCGCATCGTTCGGATGGCGTCGGCAAGGTGCGGGCATGGTGCGTCGACTATCTGATGCGACCGGAATTCAGGGCGTGGTTGTGCGGCGATGCTCCGCAGCAGGGAAGCGCAAGGTGAATTCGATCCACCCGTCCGGCGTGGATTCGGCGGATGCGACGCCGCCATGCAGCCGCATGATCGCCTGAACGATCGACAAGCCGAGTCCGCTCGATTCCGTGAACTCGCTGCGCGCCGCGTCGCCGCGATAAAAGCGGTCGAACAGCTTCGCGAGCTCTTCCTTCTCGATGTGCGCGCCGCGATTGCCCACGACGATGCTCGCGCCTTGTTCATCCGCGTAACCGCGCAGCCGGACCACGGTGCCCGCCGTCGCATAACGCACCGCATTCACGACGACATTGCCGATCGCCCTGCGGCACATGATTGCATTCGCAAGCATTTCGCCTTCGGCCTGGATATCGAACGTGATGCGGCGTTCATCGGCGATGCCTTCGAAGTAAGCGCCGATCGTCTCGAGCTCTTCGCGGATATCGAGCCGCTCCCGTTCGATCTGTTGCTGCTCATGATCCGCCTGCGCGAGAAAGAGAATGTTCTGCGCGATGCGCGCGAGGCGCTCCAGTTCTTCCAGATTCGATTCGAGCACGCTGCGATACTCCGCGACGCTGCGCTCGTGCGCGAGCGTGACCTGCGTTTGACCGACCAACACGCCGATCGGCGTGCGCAGTTCATGCGCGAGATCGGCGGAGAACTGCACCAGACGCTCGTAGCCGTGTTCGAGCCGGTCGAGCATCGCATTGAACGACGCCGCGAGGCTTTGCAATTCGGCGGGCGCATGGGCGACGTCGAGCCGCGCGGACAATCGGTTCGGCGTGATTTCGGCGGCTTTATCGGCCATCAGTTTGAGCGGCATGAGTCCGCGGCTCGTGACCCAGTAAGCGAGCAGCAACGTCACGAGCACCGCGCCGATCACGTTGATCCATACGCGCTTCAGATACGCCGACAACACGATCGCTTCCTGCGTCATCACATGCGCGGCGATGATCTCGACGACCTCGCCGTTCTCGCCGATGCGCGCCTGCGCGCCGACCCAGCGCATCCGCACGCCGTCCGCGCGCGAGCCTTCGTACAGGTCATCGAGTCCGATGGCGCGCGTCACAGGCACGACATCGAGCGGCGGCAACGGCATCTTCTCCGGATTGACGTAGATGAAAGGCCCCGAGCCCGCGCGTCGGAAGAGGATGACGTCCTGACGATCGCCTAGCATCGTTTCGAAGAGCCGAGGTCGCGCTTCGATTTCCTTGATCGTGTAGAGATCGTGCAGAAGCGAGCGGAAATGCTCGACGCGCGCGATCAGCTGGTAATCCGCGCGCGTGGACAGCGCGCGATTCGTCGCGTGATAGAGCGATGCGCCGATCATGCCGACGACGATGCACACGATCACCGCAAACGACAACGCGATACGTACCGCAAGCGAGCGCGATGGCCGGTTCAAGGATTCTCCCCGAACGAATAGCCGATGCTGCGCACCGTATGAATGAGCTTCAGATCGAATGGATTGTCGATCTTCGCGCGCAGCCGCTTCACCGCGACGTCGACGACATTGGTGTCGCTGTCGAAGTTCATGTCCCACACTTCCGATGCGATCAGGGTGCGCGACAGCGCCTCGCCCTGATGCTTGCAAAAGAGATGCAGCAGCGCGAATTCCTTGTTCGTGAGCACGATGTCGATGCCCTTGCGCGTCACCTTGCGACGCAGCACATCCACATGAAGATCCGCGATCTGGAACGTATCGGATTCGCGCATCACGCCGCGTCTGAGCAGCGTGCGAATGCGCAAGACGAGTTCGGTGAAAGAGAAGGGCTTGACGAGATAATCGTCCGCGCCGAGTTCGAGTCCGTGAATGCGGTCCGTCACGTGATCGCGTGCGGTGAGAAAAATGACAGGCAAGTCACGTTTCGCGCGCAAGGCCGACATCACCTGCCAGCCGTCGATGCCCGGCAGCATCACGTCGAGCACGATCAGTTCGTAGGAATTCGCGAGCGCCTGGTGCAGACCGTCCGTGCCGTTGCGAACGAGCTCGACCTGATAGCCGGACTCGATGAGCCCTTTCTTCAGGTAGTCGCCTGTCTTGCGGTCGTCTTCGATAACGAGGATGGTCATGCTCGCACTGCATTCGATGGATTGCCGACATTCTAGCCAGAGCGCGCGCGACGCTCGCAAAGATGACAAAAAAGTCATCGAGAGGTCATCGATCGATCAGCGGCGCGTCGCTACCATGCCCTCGAAATCTCAACGACTCGCGAGGCTCGACGACGTGCAAATCCAACCGTTATGGCTGCGCATCACGCACTGGCTCAACGCGTTCGCCGTGTTGATCATGGTGACGAGCGGCTGGCAGATCTACAACGCATCGCCGATTTTCAAATCGCTGACCTTCTCGTCCGCGATCACGCTCGGCGGCTGGCTCGGCGGCGCGCTGCAATGGCATTTCGCGGCGATGTGGCTGCTGGTCGCGAATTTTATCGTGTACGTCGCGATGAATCTCTTCACCGGACGCCTGCGCCGCCGCATGTTTCCGCTCTCCATCAAGAGCATTTTCACCGACGCCTTCGCCGCGCTACGCGGCAAGCTCGGTCACGACGATCTCACGCATTACAACGCGGTGCAGAAGTTCGCGTATCTCGCGGTGATCGTGGACATCGCGATCGTGATCCTGTCGGGACTCGCGGTGTGGAAATCGGTGCAGTTTCCCTTGCTTCGCACGTTGATGGGCGGTTACGACAACGCTCGCATCGTGCATTTCTTCGGCATGAGTTTTCTCGTGGCGTTCTTCGTCGTGCACGTCGCGATGGTCGCGCTCGTGCCGCGCTCGCTCGTGCTGATGATCCGAGGTCGCTAACACATGTCGCTCAAGCTATTCAAATCGAGACCCGACGCTGAACTCATCATCAAGGATGCCGCGAAGGAACTGAAGGCGCCGGCGCGCCGTTTGTTCGGCAAGCGCATTCTTTCGCTGGGCGGCCTCGCGATGCTGTCGGGCTGCAACATCACCGACGACAAATCGGTCAACGCGATGCTGCGCCGCATTTCATCCTTCAACGACGACATGCAGGCGTTGCTATTCGACCCGAACCAGCTCGCGCCGACTTATCCCGACTCGATGATCACGCGGCCGTTTCCGTTCAACGCGTTCTATGACATCGATGAAGTGCCCGAAGTCGATCCATCGACATACAAGCTGGAGATTGGCGGCCTCGTCAAAGGCAAGCGTGTGTGGACGCTCGACGAACTGCACGCGATGCCGCAGGAAAGCCAGGTGACACGGCATATCTGTATCGAAGGCTGGAGTGCGATCGGCAAGTGGGGCGGCGTGCGATTCGCGCAAATCCTCGCGCGTGCAGGCGCCGATACGAGCGCGAAATACGTGGCCTTTCATTGCGCCGACAACTACTCGACGAGCATCGACATGCCGACCGCGCTGCACGCGCAGACGCTGCTCACGCTCACCTACGACGGCCAGATTTTGCCGGCGAAGTACGGCTTCCCGATGAAGCTGCGCATGCCGACCAAGCTCGGTTACAAGAATCCGAAGCACATCGTCGCGATCACTGTGACGAACGATTATCCCGGCGGCTATTGGGAGAACCAGGGCTACAACTGGTTCGGCGGTTCCTGAAGCCTTTGCTTTCATCACCAGAAGGAGATTGCATGTCGATTCGACTCAAACTTGGCGTCAGCATCGTGACGCTCGCACTCGCATCCGCGGCTCTTGCTCAGACGCCCGCCGCGAAACCCGCGCGCATTCGCGGCGATATCGTGTCGCTGTCGGGCGATACGCTGACCGTTCATCGACGCAGCGGCGACACCGTGAAGATCGCCGTCAAGGCAGATACGCCCGTCACCGCGCTGAAGAACATCAAGCTGCAGGACATCAAGCCGGGCTCGTTCGTCGGCACGGCGGCGACCACCGGCACCGACGGCAAGCTCACCGCGACCGAGGTACTCGTGTTCCCGGAAGCCGCGCGCGGCACAGGCGAAGGCCACTATGAATGGGATCTCGGACCGAAGAGCTCGATGACCAACGCGAACGTCGACCAGGTCGTGCAAGGCACGAGCGGCCGCGATCTGAAGCTCTCGTACAAGGGCGGCGCGAACTCGGTGACCGTACCGGAGAACGTGCCCGTTGTGACGTTCGCCCCCGCGACGCACGATGACCTGAAGCCCGGAAAGAAAGTGTTCGTCGTCGCGACTCCGGCTGGTTCGGACTTCGCGGCGCAACGCATCGTCGTGGAGAAGGATGGCGTCGCGCCGCCGATGTAAGCGTCACCTTCGATAAAGTCCCTGCACGCGCCCGCCGATCATCGATCGCGGGCGTTTGTCATTCCAGCGTCGTGCGTATATGCCTCACGCTCGACACCGTGTCGTCGAAACGCGCGTTGCCGAGCTTGCGCTTCATGCGCCGCGTGACCTCCGAGCTGACCGCGCCGATGCGCTTCATCATCGCGACCGCGGAATCGGTCGGATGAATGGCGGATTCGCGGCCATCGCGTTCAGTGGACCAGCGCTCGACGAGCCCCAGTTTCGCCAGTCCGTCGAGCGTGCGCGTGGCAGTGGGGCGCGTGATCGCGAGTGCATCGGCAAGCGTGCCTTGAAGCTGCCCGGGATGCTCGACAACCGCGCGCAACATGAACGCCTGCGACGGCGTGAGTCCGAACGGCTTGAACGCTTTGGCCCATTCGCGTTCGAGTGCGCGCGCGAGTGCGGTGGTGTTGAAATAAAGGCATTGGTCGAACATACGGGTCACCGTCGTGTCATGTAATTCGATCTGCAACTATCGATTGAACGTAGCGCGCGTCAGCAGATTTTACGTGGCCGCGATACCATGGCCGTCTGCGTCATATGGTCCGGCGCAAGCAACATTGGCCACGCCACTCTCAAGGAGACATGCATGAGCAACACTCGTTCCGACCTTCCGGCTTATCCGAATACCCGGCTTTATATCGACGGCGCGTGGCGCGACGGTTCGCGCGACACGGCCGTCATCAATCCGGCGAACGAAGCGGAGATCGGCCGTCTCGCGCTCGCGGGCGAAGCCGAGCTTTCGCTCGCCGCCGACGCCGCCGCGCGCGGTTTCAAGGAATGGCGCAAGGTTTCGCCCTACGAGCGCAGCAAGCTGATGCGTCGCGCGGCGCAGAACATTCGCGAGCGTGCGGAACAGATCGCCGCCATCATGACGATGGAGCAGGGCAAGCCGTTCGGCGAGGCGCGCATCGAAACGCTGTCGGCAGCGGACATCATCGAATGGTTCGCGGAAGAAGGGCGCCGCACGTATGGCCGCGTGATTCCGTCGCGAACGGATGCCGTGCGCCAGATCGTGACGCGTGAGCCGGTCGGTCCGGTCGCCGCGTTCACGCCGTGGAATTTCCCTATCAATCAGGCGGTGCGCAAGGTATCGGCCGCGCTCGCGTCGGGGTGCTCGGTCGTGCTCAAAGGCCCCGAGGAAACGCCCGCAAGCTGCGCGGCGCTCGTGCAGGCATATGCCGATGCGGGCCTGCCCGCCGGCGTGCTGAATCTGGTCTTCGGCGTGCCCGCCGATGTCTCGAAGTATCTGATCGCGCATCCCGCGATCCGCAAGATTTCGTTCACCGGTTCGACGCCGGTCGGCAAGCTGCTTGCGTCGCTCGCGGGCGAGCACATGAAGCGCGTGACGATGGAACTAGGTGGCCACGCGCCGGCCATCGTGTTCAAGGACGCCGACATCCCCCGCGCCGCGAAGATGCTCGCATCGGCGAAATTCCGCAACGCGGGTCAGGTCTGCATCTCGCCGACGCGCTTTCTCGTCGAAGAATCCGCGTATGACGAGTTCGTGCAGCACTTCATCGCCACCGCGAGCGCGGTGAAAGTGGGCAACGGTCTCGACGATGGCGTTCAGATGGGTCCGCTCGCGAACGGCCGCCGCCTCGAAGCGATGGAACGCCTCGTCGCCGATGCGCGCGAGCACGGCGCGAAGGTGTTGACGGGCGGCGAGCGCACCGGCCGCGAAGGCTACTTCTTCGCGCCGACCGTGCTGACCGATGTGCCGCTCTCCGCGCGCATCATGACCGAAGAGCCGTTTGGCCCGATCGCGCCGATCGCATCGTTCAAGTCGTATGACGAAGTGATCGCCGAGGCCAATCGCCTGCCTTATGGGCTTGCCGCTTACGCTTACACGAGCTCTGCGGCGACGTCAGCGGCGGTGTCGGACGATATCGAAAGCGGCATGCTCTCGATCAATCACCACGGCCTCGCATTGCCGGAGACGCCGTTCGGCGGGGTCAAGGATTCGGGCTACGGCTCGGAAGGCGGCAGTGAAGCGATGGAAGCGTATCTCGTCACGAAGTTCGTGACGGAGCATCGTTGATTCGCGAGTCGGTAGGTTAGTTGGACGGCGGCCCTTCGACGGGCCGCTTTCCTTGATGATCCGATAGTTCGGATGACGAATGAGCGCGGTATGAATCGTCATCGAACAAAGCTACAGGAGCCAGCAAGTGACGCAATCGAAACAACCCACGATCGCAATTCTCGGCGCAGGCAGCATGGGATCGGCCATTGGCCGTACCTTGACGCAAGGCGGTGCGCGCGTGCTGACATCGCTCGAAGGACGCAGCGCGGCGAGCGCAGCGCGTGCGCGCGAAGCCAGCATGGAAGATGCAAGCCTCGACGATCTCGTGGCGTGCGACTTCATTCTGTCGATCGTGCCGCCCTCGGTCGCTGTCGATACCGCGCAGCGCCTCGCTCCTCTGTTCGAACGCGCGAGCGCGCAGCCCGTCTACATCGACTGCAATGCGATCAATCCCGCTACCGTCGGCCAGATCGAGCGCGCGCTCGAACCGACGCGCACGCCGTTCGTCGATGCATCGATCATCGGTCAGCCATCGGCGCCGAAGTTCTACATGTCGGGACCGCATGCAAAGCGCACTCAGCTACTCGCCGATCACGGTCTCGTCGTGCGCGTGCTCGACGGCCCGAACGGCGCCGCATCCGCGCTCAAGATGTCGTATGCGGGCATCACGAAAGGGCTGACGGCGCTCGGCTCGGCGATGGCGCTCGCCGCGATGCGCAACGGCGCGGGCGATGCGCTTCTCAGCGAACTCGCGGCGAGCCAGCCCGCGCTTGCCGCGTGGCTCGCGGGCAATGTGCCGCGCATGCCGCCGAAGGCCTATCGCTGGGTTGCCGAGATGGAAGAGATCGCGGAGTTCATCGGCGACGAGTTCGCGGAGCATCGCATCTACGAAGGCGCGGCCGGACTTTACGCGCGGCTTGCGAAAGACAAGGACGCGACGGACGCGCTCGAACGTTTCTTCAGCGAACGTCGTTAAGCGCGCGCGGCCGCGGTTTCCGTCATGTACTCGAAGAAGCGCGCCGCGCGTCGGTCGCCCGCATAGGCCGAATTGATGCGCACCCACGCACACGCCTCGCCGTTCGGGCGGTAATAGCTGCCCGGCGCGAGCGTGACGCCGAACTTCACGGCTTCGTCGACGAGCACGGATGAATCGTCGATGCCGGGCACTTTCGCCCATACGAAGTTGCCGCCGCTCGGCTCGTCGAACACGTCCCATCCATAGCCTTCGAGCGTTTGCACCGCGCTCGACAGCGAATCGCGCACGCGCTTGCGCAAGCGCTCCAGATACTTGCGATACGTGCCGCGCTCCAGCAGGCCCGCCGCGACGCTTTCGGCGAAGCGCGTGCCGCCGAGGCTCGTCAGCACCTTTACGTCGACGAGATTCTTCACGAGCTCGCGATTCGCCGCGAGATAGCCGATGCGCAGCGACGACGACAAGGTCTTCGACAAGCCGCCCACATAGATCACGCGATCGAGCTGATCGAGCGATGCCAGCCGTTGCGTCGGCACGGCCTGGAAGTCGGCGTAGATATCGTCCTCGACGATGGAAAAGCCGTGCTGGGTCGCGAGTTGCAGCAGCTTGAACGCGACTTGCGGCGCGACGTTCGTCGCAGTCGGATTCTGGAACACGGTGTTGATGAAGAAGAGCTTCGGCTGATGCTGTTTCAGCAGTTCTTCCGCGACGTCGATATCGGGTCCGTTCGCGAGCCGCGGCACGCCGACGAGCCGCACGCCCTGCAGCTTCAGGAGCCCGAAGAGATTGTAGTAACCGGGATCCTCGACGAAGACCGTATCGCCCGGCTTCAGCATGTAGCGCACGACGAGATCGAGCGCCTGGCTCGCGCCGTTCGTGATCATCACGTTGGGAAGATCGGCGTCGATGCCGAGCGCGTTGATCCGCATCGTGACTTGCTGACGCAAATCGGTGTCGCCGTGGGGAATCGCGTAATCGATCACGCTCGATACGTCGGTGCGCGACGCCTGACGGATCGCCTGCGTCAGGCCGTCCACATCGCGCCATGCCTCGGGAATGAAGCCGCTCGACAACTTCAGCGTCTCGCCGGGATAGTTGAACTGCTGGAGGATCTGGTTCGATTCCTCTTCCGCCAGCCGCGGATCGCAATTGCCCGCGTTGCTGTCGCGTTCATCGACGTGATTCGCCACATAGAACCCGGAGCCGTGCTTCGGCTGAATGAGCCCGCGCGACGCGAGACGGTCGTAAGCCTCGATCACCGGAAAGCGGCTGATGCGCTGCTCGGCGGCAAGCTGACGAATCGACGGCAGCTTCGCGCCCGCGAGCACGCGGCGCGAGCGGATCATCGCTTCGATCTGACTGACGATCTGTTCGGTCAGCGGCACGCCGGTGCCGCTGTCGATGTGAAGCGGAAGTGCATTCATGATGTCTGAAACTGTTCAGTGATTTGCTGTGAACAGTTCGAGTTCGCTGTTCGCCAGTGTCGTCTTGCCATTCGAACGCATCCGAAAACCCGCGTCAAGACTGGCCGAATGGCTAGCTAGAGTGTTTTTAAAGTGTCAGATCGATGCGAACTGTTCGGTCAATTTGGCTTAACAGTTTCGGTCAAACTGTTCACAAGTGTTCATTCAAGCTGTTCGCAATCGGTCGAATAATAGGATCAACGGCTGCTCTTGCATCTCTGTCGGGCGGCCTTTCAGTTACGCGATCTGAAGGAGCGGCATCATGCGTGAAATCCGGACATTCGAACTCGACGGGCGCGATGCGCCTACGCGCTGGGTGATCGATCGGCCCCAAACGCTGCGCGTGACGCGCGGGCAAATCTGGCTGACCATCGAAGGCGGCGCCGACGATTACTGGCTGGACGCGGGCGCGTCCGTCGAACTGAAGCCTTACACGACGATCTGGGTCAGCGGGACGACGGACGCCAGCTGGTTCTCGATGTCGTCCGATTCGACGCGGGCGGGCGCGCGTCGCCTGAGGGAGATGGTGCGCACGTTGTTCGCCCGCCGGACGACGTGGCCGCGCATCGCGATCTCCAAAGCGTAGGGAGCCAAAGAAGGGCGAAAAAAAACCCGGCCGTGGCCGGGTCCAATGTTCCCGCGCTCTTTCGAGCGCGGTCACCTGCAAAACTGCTTGAGCCTTTTACGCCGCGAGCAGCGAGCGCAGCACGAACGGCAGAATTCCGCCGTGCTTGTAGTAGTCGACTTCGATCGGCGTATCGATACGCAGCAGCACCTGCACGCGATCGTCCTTGCCGTCCTTGCGATGGATCACGAGCGTGACTTCCTGCTGCGGCTTGAAGTCGTCGCCGAGACCTTCGATGTCGTACGTCTCTTCGCCGGTGATGTTCAGCGACTGCACGCTGTCCGAGCCCTTGAACTGCAGCGGCAGCACGCCCATGCCGACGAGGTTCGAGCGATGGATACGCTCGAAGCTGCGCGCGACCACGGCCTTTACGCCGAGCAGTTGCGTGCCTTTCGCCGCCCAGTCGCGCGACGAACCCGTGCCGTACTCTTCGCCCGCGAACACGATGGTCGGCGTATTGGCGGCGATGTACTTCATCGCTGCGTCGTAGATGGACAGTTGCTCGCCGCTCGGCTGATGAATCGTCAGGCCGCCCTCGACGCGCGTGCCGTCGGCCTTCGCCGGGATCATCAAATTCTTGATGCGGACGTTCGCGAAGGTGCCGCGCATCATCACGTCGTGATTGCCGCGACGCGAGCCGTAGCTGTTGAAGTCGGCCTTCTGCACGCCGTTCGCCTTCAGCCACACGCCGGCCGGCGAGGTTTCCTTGATCGAGCCGGCCGGGCTGATGTGGTCGGTCGTCACGGAATCGCCGAAGATGCCGAGCGCGCGCGCGCCCTTGACCGGGGGAATCGAATCGGCCGGCTTCATCGAGAATTCGCTGCCGAAGAACGGCGGCTCGGCGATGTACGTCGACTTCGGCCAGTCATAGACCTGGCCGCTTTCGCCCGCGATCTTGCTCCACAGGTCGCCTTCCTTCGTGAGCTGAGAGTAGTTCTCGCGGAACGCCTTCGCGTCGAGCGCGAACTTGAGCAGCGCATGAACTTCGTCGCTCGTCGGCCAGATGTCGCCGAGATAGATGTCGCGGCCGTCCGTGCCCTTGCCGACCGGCTCGGTCATCAGATCGCGCGTGATGTTGCCAGCGATCGCGTAGGCGACGACCAGCGGCGGCGAGGCCAGGAAGTTCGCGCGGATGTTCGGGTGAATGCGCGCCTCGAAGTTGCGGTTGCCCGACAGCACGGCTGCCGCGACGACGTCGTTCTTCGTGATGGCATCGTTCAGTTCGGGCGTCAGATCGCCCGCATTGCCGATACACGTCGTGCAACCGTACGCGGCGAGCGTGAAGCCGAGCTTGTCGAGATAGGGCAGGAGGCCCGTCTTCGTCAGATATTCGGTGACGATGCGCGATCCCGGCGCGAGCGACGTCTTGATGTGCGGCGCGACCGTCAGACCCGCTTCGACGGCCTTCTTCGCCAGCAAGCCGGCGGCGAGCAGCACGCTCGGGTTCGACGTGTTCGTGCACGACGTGATCGCGGCGATCAGCACGTCGCCGTTCTTGAGATTCACGCCGTCGGCCGTCGTGTAGTTCGCTTCGAGCTCGGCGGCCTTCTTGTTGAAGCCGTTTTCGCCCACCGGCTTCGAGAACAGGTCGATGAACGTGCTCTTCACATTGCCGATTTCGATGCGGTCTTGCGGACGCTTCGGACCAGCCAGCGACGGCGCGACCGTGCCCAGATCGAGCGTGAGCGTCTTGGTGTAGTCGATTTCGCCGGCCTTCGGCACGCCCCACAGCTTCTGCGCCTTGAAATACTGCTCGAACGCGGCGATTTCGGCGTCGGTGCGGCCCGTGCCCTTGAAGTAGTCGATGGTCTTTTCATCGACGGGGAAGAAGCCCATGGTCGCGCCGTACTCGGGCGCCATGTTGCCGATGGTCGCGCGATCCGGCACGCCGATCGACGCCGTGCCTTCGCCGAAGAACTCGACGAACTTGCCGACGACCTTCTCCTTGCGCAGCATTTCGGTGATGGTCAGCACGAGGTCGGTCGCCGTGCAGCCTTCGCGCAGCTTGCCCTTCAGCTCCACGCCGACGACGTCCGGCGTCAGGAAATACACCGGCTGGCCGAGCATGCCCGCTTCCGCTTCGATGCCGCCCACGCCCCAGCCGACCACGCCGATGCCGTTGATCATCGTCGTGTGCGAGTCGGTGCCGACGAGCGTGTCCGGATAGTAGACGCCGTCCTTCTGATGCACGCCGCGCGCGAGGTATTCGAGGTTCACCTGGTGCACGATACCGATGCCGGGCGGCACGACCTTGAACGTGTCGAACGCCTGCATGCCCCACTTCATGAACTGGTAGCGCTCGTTGTTGCGCTGAAATTCCAGCTTCATGTTCAGATCGAGCGCGTTCGGCTCGCGGAAGTGATCGATCTGCACCGAGTGATCGACGACGAGATCCACCGGTACGAGCGGCTCGATCGCTTTCGGATCCTTGCCCGCGCGCTTCGCGACGCCGCGCATCGCGGCGATGTCGGCGAGCAGCGGCACGCCGGTGAAGTCCTGCAGCACGACACGCGCGACGACGAACGGAATTTCATCGACGCGAGCGGCATTCGGCTTCCAGTTCGCAAGCTGTTCGATGTGTTCTTCGGAAATCTTCTTGCCATCGTAGTTGCGCAGCACCGATTCGAGCACCAGACGAATCGAAACCGGCAGACGCTGAATCTTGACCTTCAGCGCGTCGCCGAGTTGCGGCAGCGAGTAGAACTTGCCTTTGCCGGAACCGCTGTCGAATTCCTTGAGCGTGTTGTGGAGATTGTGGGCCATGGTTATTTTCCTTGGACTAAGACGAGGAAATTGCGCTGCTTAAATCACGTACAGATCGACATATTCATTGACCGGCATCGCTTCGAGCGTTGCCTGATCGAGCGATACCGCGAGGATCGCTTGCTGCTGATTCTGCGGGAAACGGCGCGCCAGATTCGTCCTGAACTTCTCGACGAGCAGCGGTATGCCGTCCGCGCGACGACGCTTGTGACCGATCGGATAGTCCACTTCGACTTCGGCGAGCTTCGATCCGTCGTTGAATTCGACGGTCAATGCATTCGGGATCGAGCGCTTGTCCGGATCGAAATAGTCCTTCGTGAACTGCGGGTCTTCCACGCATTCCATCTTCGCGCGCAGCACGTCGATGCGCGGGTCCTGCGCGACGGAATCTTCGTAATCGGCCGCGGTGAGGCGGCCGTGAATCAGCGGCACCGCGACCATGTACTGAATGCAGTGATCGCGGTCCGCGGGGTTGTCGAGCGGCCCCTTCTTGTCGATGATGCGCAGCGCGGCTTCGTGCGTGCGAATCGTGATCTTGCGGATGTCATCGACGGATTTGCCGGCTTGCTCGAGCTCGCCGTGCAGCGTCATTGCCGCTTCGACGGCCGTTTGCGCATGGAATTCCGCGGGAAACGAAATTTTGAACAGCACGTTCTCCATCACATACGAGCCGTACGGACGCTGGAACGCGAACGCGTTGCCCTTGAAGAGCACGTCGTAAAAGCCCCATGTTTCAGCGGTCAAAACCGACGGATAACCCATCTCGCCGGTCTTCGCGATCAGCGCGAGGCGCACGGCGCGCGAGGTTGCATCGCCCGCTGCCCACGACTTGCGCGAGCCCGTGTTCGGCGCGTGGCGATACGTGCGCAACGCGTGACCATCGACGAAGGCGAGCGACACCGCGTTGACGAGTTCGTCGCGCGTGAGGCCGATCATCTGCCCGACGACCGCGGTGGAGGCCACTTTGACGAGCAAAACGTGATCGAGACCGACCTTGTTGAACGAATTCTCGAGCGCGATGCAGCCTTGAATTTCGTGCGCCTTGACCATCGCGATCAAAACGTCTTTCATGACGAGCGGCTTCTTGCCTGACGCGATCGCGTTGCGCGAAAGCCAGTCCGCCGTGGCGAGGATGCCGCCGAGGTTATCCGACGGATGACCCCATTCGGCGGCGAGCCACGTATCGTTGAAATCGAGCCAGCGGATCATTGCGCCGATGTTGAAGGCGGCCTGAACGGGGTCGAGTTGAAACTGGGTGCCTGGCACCTTCGCACCGTTGGGGACGATCGTGCCCGGCACGATCGGTCCCAGCAGCTTGGTGCAGGCGGGGTACGAAAGGGCTTCGAGTCCGCAGCCGAGCGTGTCGATCAGGCAGTTGCGCGCCGTTTCGAGCGCAAGCGTGCTGTCGACACTGTAGTCGAGCACGTAGTCGACTATTTCGACGAGTACCTTGTCCGGCTCGGGCCGGACATTGGAAATCGGTGCGGACATCGAGGGATTCCTGATTTAAGTGCCGAGCTAACTTACTCCGCGTTCTTGATCAGCGCGTTCGATTGGGTCGGCGCTGCGCCGCCCGCTGCCATTTCGGGCGTCATGCACTCGTCGGCGAGGCGCGACGAGTCCTTGTCCGAGAACAGCATTGCTTTGGTCGGGATCACGACGAGATCCATGCCCGATGCCGAATCGTGGAAACGATCCGCACCGGTCGTCGTGTCCTGACGCGGCAGCTTGTAATCCTTCTTGGCCCAGTTCACGGTGACGATTGCGTCACGCTTCATGTCGCCTTTCAGGTAGAAAGCGTTGCCGTCCTTGCACGACCACTTCACTGCACCTTCGGGAATCGGATCAACCTTGGCCGCCGCGGCCGCTTCGGCCTTGGGACTGCGCTTGATCAGGCGGCGCGCCGGAGCGGGACGCTTGGCCGTGGTTTTGGCCTTGCTTGCATCGGTCGCGGTCGCAGCGAAGGCGTCGGCGCTGACGAAGACGCTCGTCGTAGCCAGCGTGCCGGCGATTGCAGCGATCAGAAGTTTGTTCATCGAAAAAAACCTTTCAAAAACATTGGGGTTGGATGGCGTTTGCCGCGCGGGGTGGATTTCCTCATCGTGAAATCCGATCGCGCAGTCCGCTATTTTCGCTTATTTATCGGGACGAACTTCAAATTCTCCGGACCGGTGTAATTCGCGCTCGGCCGGATGATCTTGTTGTCGATGCGTTGCTCGATGATGTGCGCGCTCCA
>NZ_JALQDV010000026.1:0-3944 GCF_023631045.1 Caballeronia sp. AZ7_KS35
TTGCCGACGGTGCACAGCGCGGTATTGCCCGCCGTCACGCCCGACAGCGCGACGGATTTCTTCGGCTTGAATGCGCCGGTTGCGGGTGCTTCGGTCGATGCCTGATCGGTCATTGTCTCTAGTCTCCTTTGCACGCTCGCGATGCGGCGTTATTTGTCTTGTCGAGATGATGAGTTGAAAAACGGCGCGCATTCGTCGGGCAGCGTCTGGCCGGTCGCGTGCGCGCGGCGCAGCACGGACCAGTAATAGCGATAACTCGCGCGATCGTGCAGCGTATCGCCATGCCGCGTCGGGCCCCACTGTGCGCGCTGTGCCGCAAGCAGAATCTGCGCCGCGAGCGCGATTTCATCGGCGCGCGGCGAGAAGGCCTCGACGATCGGCCTGATCTGATCCGGATGGATGCTCCACATGCGCGTATAGCCGAACGCGTTGCGCGCGCGTGCCGCATCGTTCGCGACGACGCTCATGTTGCGCACTTCCGTCGATACGTTGTGCGACGGCACCTTGCCGTGCGCGTGACACGCGGCCGCGATCTCCAGCTTCGCGCGCCGCACGAGCGGATGATCGAACTGGCCGGGCGAGCGCATCGCGGCATCGGGAATGGCGCCGTTGTGCGCCGAGACGAAGTCCATCAGACCGAAGCTCAGCGATTCGACGCCCGGCAGCTCGGCCAGTTCGAACGCTTGCGCTAGCGCGCCGTGCGTCTCGATCAGCAGATGGCAGGGAATCGGTTGCTCGATGCCGAACTCGCGTCGCGTTGCTTCGATGAACGCGACCATTTCGGTGGCATCGGCGGCGCTGCGGATTTTCGGCAGCATGATGAACGCGGGCGCTTTCTTCGCGCGACGCAGGATGATGCGAACGTCGTCGCGCCACGCACGATGATCGAAGTCGTGGATGCGCACGCCCACGCGCCCGAAGCGGTCGTCCTCGCCACCGACGAACGACGCAACCATTTCCGCATGTTCGGCCTCGTGACCGACTTGCGCCCCGTCTTCGCAATCGAGCGTGATGTCGAACACCGGACCGAGTTGCGCCTGCAGCGCCAGGGATTTGCGGATCAGCTTCTCGCTGCCGGCGTAATGATCACAGGGCGGAAGCACGGCGGGTTGCGCTTCGCCGTCAAACAGCACTTCGGCGGGAGTGAGAGCAGGCATCGTCGGCGTCGGGTCCGATTGGAAGTTGGGAAATTCCATCTTGCTCGATGATTCGAACACGCTCGATGTTTTTCAAGCGCGTTCGAATCATGCACGAACGCCGCGTAGCGTTCGCGCAGACGGGAAGCCTTTGCAGACTCCCCCTTGAACGACGTACTTACTTGCCCAGCAGATGCGAAACGCCGTCGCGCTCTTCGAGCAGCTCGTTCAGCGTGCCGTCCATCTTCTCGCGCGAGAACGCGTCGATTTCGAGGCCTTCGACGCGCTTGTACTCGCCGTTTTCGCACGTTACGGGCACGCCGTAGATGATGTCTTCCGGAATGCCGTACGAGCCGTCCGACGGAATGCCCATCGTGACCCACTTGCCGTTCGTGCCGAGCACCCAGTCACGCACGTGATCGATCGCAGCATTCGCCGCCGATGCCGCCGACGACAGCCCGCGCGCTTCGATGATCGCCGCGCCGCGCTTGCCGACGGTCGGGATGAACGTGTTGCGGTTCCACTCGTCGTCGTTGATGAGCTTCGTCAGGCTCTCGCCTTCCGCCGTTGCGAAACGGAAGTCCGGGTACATCGTCGGCGAGTGGTTGCCCCACACGGCGAGCTTTTCGATCGACGCGACCGGCTTGCCCGACTTGGCCGCCAGTTGCGACAGCGCGCGGTTGTGGTCCAGACGCAGCATGGCGGTGAAGTTCTTCTTCGGCAGATCCGGCGCCGACTTCATCGCGATGTAAGCGTTCGTGTTCGCCGGGTTGCCGACGACCAGCACCTTCACGTCGCGGCTCGCGACATCGTTCAGCGCCTTGCCCTGAACCGTGAAGATCTCGGCGTTCGCCGACAGCAGGTCCTTGCGCTCCATGCCCTTCGAACGCGGACGTGCACCGACCAGCAACGCGACGTCGGCGTCCTTGAACGCGACCTTGGGGTCGTCCGTGACGACCACGCCCGCGAGCAGCGGGAATGCGCAATCTTCCAGCTCCATCACGACGCCCTTCACGGCGGCTTGCGCTTGCGGCAGATCGAGCAACTGAAGAATCACGGGCTGGTCTTTGCCGAGCAGATCGCCATTGGCGATGCGGAACAGCAGCGAGTAGCCGATTTGACCTGCGGCGCCGGTTACGGCAACGCGCTTTGCGGACTTAGCCATTGAGAACTCTCCTGGACGGTGCGTGGAACGCTAGGGAAAAACGCCATTTTATGCGCGTTACGCAAAGCGTTGATGAAGACATGCCGGCCATGCCGTGCCCAAACGCTTCGAAGCTCGACCGAGCGTTCGCGCCCGTGCCGTGCATCGGCGTTACGGCTTGACCGTCATGCCATGAATCCTTCTCTTCGAGCGAGAGGCGTGCGGAGCGTTCTGGAAGGACGCGGTGATTTCGCTTGGGTCTGACGGCAACGCGCCCATACGAGACGGCGCTTGACGTTGCGAGGCGAGGGGCAGGCAGCGGCGCGCGAATCGAGTGGCCGATCGGCGTGAGGCGAAAGCGAAAGGGCGTGCCTGGCGGTATGTTGCACGCTGCGCCGGATGCCGTGTTCAGAGCGTACTCGAGGCGAAAAGGGCCATGATAAAACGCGCTGAGCGGCGGTTCCCGTGCTTTCGCAACGACCCGCAAACCCTTGCTCGACAAGGAGTGTAGGAGCCGTCCGAGGTAAAGTCAACACTATCTTATGTCTTATATAAGACATAGGAATCTTCGGGAAAAGTCTGGACGCACGGCGGGCCTTGTGTTGAAATGCGCGGCATGAATTCCAACCCGGCGAGCACGACGACCCCCAACGGCACTGCACCGGCGGCTGAGGCCGCGAGCACGCCGTCGCCGACGTTCAGCCCGCTGTATCAGCAAATCAAGGCGCTCATCACGCAAGGACTCGAGTCCGGCGAATGGAAGCCTGGCGAAATCATCCCGAGCGAGGTCGAGCTGGCCGCGCGCTACAAGGTGAGCCAGGGCACCGTCCGCAAGGCGATCGATGAACTCGCCGCCGACAATCTTCTCGTTCGACGTCAGGGCAAAGGCACGTTCGTTGCGACGCACAACGAAGACCGCGTGCAGTTCCGCTTCCTGCGCCTTCTGCCCGACGATGGCGACGTCCATCCTCACGTAAGCCGTCTGCTCGAATGCAGGCGCCTGCGCGCGCCGGCGGAGATCGCGCGCCAACTGGATTTGAAGCCTGCCGACCCCGTCGTTCTCATCAAGCGCTTGTTGCAGTTCGATGGCGTGACAACCGTGTTCGACGAAATCTGGCTGCCGGGCGCGGTGTTTCGCGGACTCACGGCCGAGCGTCTCGCCGAGTACAAGGGTCCGCTCTACGCGATGTTCGAGACGGAGTTTGGCACGCGCATGATCCGCGCGACCGAGAAGATCCGCGCCGTCGCCGCCGATGAAACCGTCGCGCAGTTCCTCGATGTGGCGCAGGGATTTCCGCTGTTATCGGTCGAGCGCGTGTCCTATACCTATGGCGACCGGCCTGTCGAAGTGCGTCGCGGATGGTACGTCACGACCGGCTATTTTTATCAGAACGACTTGAGTTGATCGAGTGAAGAACGGGCCGCGAGCACTGGCTGAGTGCTCGCGGAACACGCACGTTAGCAGGCCCATTCTCGCGCATGGAGCAACGGTCTTTTAGAGGACTTCTCGCTGCAGCGCGATATAAAAAGGCGCTAAAATCGCGGATTAGTGTGTTAACAAGTTGGGGTCTAGCATGGCAGAAGCCGTAAAAAAACCAAGGCCGGAATACCGGAACATCGGGATCGGTCAGATCGCGAAGTATCGCTTGCCGCTGGCGGGCAAG
>NZ_JALQDV010000027.1:0-187488 GCF_023631045.1 Caballeronia sp. AZ7_KS35
ACGTGTGCCCGAAGGGGCTCAACCCGACCAAGGCGATCGGCAAGATCAAGGAATTGATGGTGCGACGGGCGGTTTGAAATGGACGAATCTCACCAGTCCGACCCTCTTCGCCGCGCGCGCCTTCGTTGGCGCGCAAGGCGCGGCCTGCTGGAAAACGATCTGATCTTCGATCGTTTCTTCAGCCGATATGAGCATGACCTCAGCGACGCCGACGTGGCCGCATTGACCCGCCTGCTGGAGCTGAGCGACAACGAACTGATGGACTTGCTGCTGGCGCGCACGGAGCCTGAAGGCGACCTGGCGACGCCGGACGTAACCCGCTTGCTGGAAATGCTGCGCACCGTGTGATTCCAGCAGGAATTCGCGGAGTTTTGCAAAATAGGCCTGTTGCACTGCACACAGGCCGATAAAACAGTTTTGCCGCGCAGCTTCCGTCGTGCAAATTATCGAAAACCTGTATCCATACTTCGATTGAGGATGTGCTATGACCCCGTCAGATGTTAAAGCCACGCTATCGTTCAGCGACAACTCGCCGAGCGTCGAAATGCCGATCTACAAGGGCACGATGGGCCCGGACGTGATCGACATCCGCAAGTTGTACGGTCAGACCGGCAAGTTCACGTATGACCCGGGCTTCATGTCGACGGCGGCGTGCAATTCGGCGATCACGTATATCGACGGCGACAAGGGCGAACTGCTGTATCGCGGCTACCCGATCGAGCAACTGGCCGTGAACGCGGACTTCCTCGAAACGTGCTATCTGCTGCTGAAGGGCGAACTGCCGAACGAGGCGCAGAACAAGGAATTCGTGGACACCGTCACGCGTCACACGATGGTGCACGAGCAGATGCACTTCTTCTTCCGCGGCTTCCGTCGCGACGCGCACCCGATGGCCGTGCTGACGGCTGCGGTCGGCGCGCTGTCGGCGTTCTATCACGACTCGCTGAACATCAACGATCCGCGTCACCGTGAAGTCTCCGCGATCCGCATGATCGCGAAGCTGCCGACGCTCGTCGCGATGGCGTACAAGTTCAGCATCGGTCAGCCGTTCGTGTATCCGAAGAACGAACTGTCGTACAGCGCGAACTTCATGCACATGATGTTCTCGAACCCGTGCGAAGAGTACAAGGTCAACGACGTGCTCGTGCGCGCTCTCGACCGTATTCTGATCCTGCACGCGGACCACGAGCAGAACGCGTCGACGTCGACGGTGCGTCTCGCGGGTTCGTCGGGTGCGAATCCGTTCGCGTGTATCGCAGCCGGCATCGCATGTCTGTGGGGTCCGGCGCACGGCGGCGCGAACGAAGCCGCGCTGAACATGCTCGAAGAGATCGGCTCGGTCGACAACATTCCTGAGTTCATCAAGCAGGTGAAGGACAAGAACTCGGGCGTGAAGCTGATGGGCTTCGGACACCGCGTGTACAAGAACTACGACCCGCGCGCGAAGCTGATGCGCGAGACGTGCCACGAAGTGCTGAACGAACTCGGCCTGCACGACGACCCGCTCTTCAAGCTCGCGATGGAACTTGAAAAGATCGCGCTGGAAGACGAATACTTCGTGTCGCGCAAGCTGTATCCGAACGTCGACTTCTACTCGGGCATCGTGCAGCGCGCGCTGGGCATTCCGACGTCGATGTTCACCTGCATCTTCGCGATGGCTCGTACGGTCGGCTGGATCGCGCAGTGGAACGAGATGATCGCCGATCCTGAGCAGAAGATCGGCCGTCCGCGTCAGCTGTTCATCGGCCAGACGCCGCGTGAAGCGAAGCCGCTGGCAAAGCGCTAAGCTGATCGAGTTTTAGTTGTATCGAAGCCCCGGCGAGAAATCGCCGGGGCTTTTGCTTTTTGCTCGGCGCGCGCAGAGACGGCGCCGGATTCAATCCGCGAACACCTCCTGCAAGGTATGAAGCGCGTCGGTCAGCGTGTTGTCCGCGATGCTGCCTTCCCGCTTGATGAGCCGCAGCTTGTCCACCGTGCGAATCTGATCCAGAAGAATCAATCCCTGCTTCCGCTTGAAAGCAATGGGAATGCGGAAAGGCGCAGGCTTTCCCTTCGACGACATCGGCGCGACGATGACCGTGCGCAGATGGTCGTGCATCTCCGGCGGCGACACCACTACGCACGGACGCGTTTTCTGAATTTCGCTGCCCAAGGTGGGATCGAGCGCGACCGACCAGACTTCTCCACGCACTACCATTCGAGCTCCCCGTCGTCGTCGTTGCCGAATTCGCCCATGACGAGTCCGTCCTCGCCGCTTTGCGCAATCAGCTTGCTGGCTTCGGCCCAACCTTGACGCGCTTTGTCGCGAGGCCGACGCAGGACGATCGCGTCGTTCTCGACCTCCATGTCGACCTCGTTCTCCAAGCCCAATTGCGCGAGCAGCGGCTTGGGAATCAGGATGCCCTGGGAGTTGCCCATTTTTCTGATGGTGGTTCGCATGTCGTCGACTACTGAAGAGTATGGAAGCACGATGTTATTACCTGTCGAAAGGGCCGTCAATACAATGTTATTACTGCGCGGATCGTGAGCGCTGACGACAGCCTATTGCGCGCATCGTGCGGCGAACATTCGGCCAAATGGCATAGGATCTAAGGACAGCGTCGCGATGCGCTCGAGGTTCAGCCGGGTAGTCGTCATCCGGGTACTGGAACCACTACAATAACTATATGTTTTTAATGGGTTTTTCCCGTATCCTAGTATCCAATTCTCATCGGATGGTGGCATAATCGATTCACGAGCCGTACACCGATAAATCCCCGCAGTCACACACGAAAGCGCTCACCATGGCACAGACTCTCTACGACAAACTGTGGAATACGCACGTTGTCCACACGGAAGAGGACGGCACCTCGATCCTCTACATCGACCGTCACCTGCTGCACGAAGTGACGAGCCCGCAGGCCTTCGAGGGCCTGAAGCTGGCCGAGCGCCCGGTGTGGCGCATCAGCGCGAATCTGGCGGTGTCCGATCACAACGTGCCGACGACCGACCGCTCGCACGGCATCGCCGATCCGGTTTCGAAGCTGCAAGTCGATACGCTCGACCAGAACTGCGACGCCTTCGGCATCACGCAGTTCAAGATGAACGACCTGCGTCAGGGCATCGTGCACATCATCGGGCCGGAGCAGGGCGCGACGCTGCCGGGCATGACCATCGTCTGCGGCGATTCGCACACGTCCACGCACGGCGCGTTCGGCGCGCTGGCGCACGGCATCGGCACGTCGGAGGTTGAGCACGTGCTCGCGACGCAAACGCTGTTGCAGAAGAAGAGCAAGAACATGCTCGTGAAGGTCGAAGGCCAATTGCCGCGCGGATGCACGGCGAAGGACATCGTGCTCGCGATCATCGGCAAGATCGGCACGGCGGGCGGCACGGGCTACGCGATGGAATTCGGCGGCTCGACCATCCGCGCGCTCACGATGGAAGGCCGCATGACCGTCTGCAACATGGCGATCGAAGCGGGCGCGCGCGCCGGCATGGTCGCGGTCGACGACACGACCATCAACTATCTGAAGGACCGTCCGTACTCGCCGCAGGGCGTCGAGTGGAATCAGGCGGTCGAATACTGGCGTCAGTTCAAGTCCGATGACGGCGCGCACTTCGATCGCGTCGTCGAGCTGAATGCCGCCGAGATCGTGCCGCAAGTGACGTGGGGCACGTCGCCGGAAATGGTGACGTCGATCGACGGCCGCGTGCCCGATCCCGACAAGGAAAAAGATCCCGTCAAGCGCGACGCGATGGAACGCGCGCTGAGTTATATGGCATTGCAGCCGAACACGCCGATCGAATCGATCAAGCCGGACAAGATTTTCATCGGCTCGTGCACGAATGCGCGCATCGAAGACTTGCGCGCCGCCGCGTACGTCGTGAAGTCGCTGGGCAAGCGCGTCGCGTCGAACATTCGCCTGGCGATGGTCGTGCCGGGATCGGGTCTCGTGAAGGCGCAAGCCGAACGCGAAGGCCTCGACAAGATCTTCACGAACGCCGGCTTCGAATGGCGCGAGCCGGGCTGCTCGATGTGCCTCGCGATGAACGCCGACCGCCTGGAAGCGGGGGAGCGCTGCGCATCGACGTCGAACCGCAACTTCGAAGGCCGTCAGGGCGCGGGCGGACGCACGCATCTCGTGAGCCCCGCGATGGCCGCCGCCGCCGCGATCGAAGGCCATTTCGTCGACGTACGCAAGCTCGCTTAATCGATCGGGACACTGAGAAAGATCATGGAAAAATTCATTGTGCACAGCGGCCTCGTCGCGCCGCTCGATCGCGAGAACGTCGACACGGACGCGATCATCCCGAAGCAGTTCCTGAAGTCGATCAAGCGCACCGGCTTCGGTCCCAACGCGTTCGATGAATGGCGTTATCTCGACGTCGGTGAGCCCGGACAGGACAACAGCAAGCGTCCGCTCAACCCGGATTTCGTGCTGAATCAGCCGCGTTATCAAGGCGCGTCGATTCTGCTCACGCGCAAGAATTTCGGCTGCGGCAGCTCACGCGAACACGCGCCGTGGGCGCTCGATCAATACGGCTTTCGCGCGATCATCGCGCCGAGCTTCGCGGACATCTTCTACAACAACTGTTTCAAGAACGGTCTCCTGCCGGTCGTGCTGACGGAGCAGCAGGTCGACAAGCTGTTTAACGAGACCTACGCGTTCGTTGGTTTCCAGTTGACGATCGATCTCGAAGCGCAAGTCGTGCGTACCGGCGACGGCACCGAGTATGCGTTCGAAGTGCCGGGCTTTCGCAAGTATTGCTTGCTGAACGGCTTCGACGACATCGGTCTCACGCTGCGTCATGCGGACAAGATCAAGCAATATGAGGCCGAACGCCTCGCGAAGCAGCCGTGGCTGAATAACCGGCTCGTTGGATAACCGCGCATAAAGGAAGCGAAAGATGAAAATTGCAGTTCTCCCCGGCGACGGCATCGGTCCCGAAATCACCGCCGAAGCGGTCAAAGTCCTGAACGCGCTCGGCGAGAAGTTCGAGCTGGAAGAGGCGCCGGTCGGCGGCGCGGGCTACGAGGCGAAGGGGCACCCGCTGCCCGATTCCACTCTGGCGCTCGCGAAGGAAGCCGATGCGATCCTGTTCGGCGCCGTCGGCGACTGGAAGTACGACAAGCTCGAACGCGCGCTGCGTCCCGAGCAGGCGATTCTCGGCCTGCGCAAGCATCTGCAACTGTTCGCGAACTTCCGTCCGGCGATCTGCTATCCGCAATTGACGGGCGCGTCGTCGTTGAAGCCGGAGATCGTATCGGGTCTCGACATCCTGATCGTCCGCGAATTGAACGGCGACATCTATTTCGGCGCGCCGCGCGGCTTGCGAGAAGCCCCGGACGGCCCGTTCGCGGGCGCGAAGGAAGGCTTCGACACGATGCGCTATTCCGAGCCCGAAGTGCGCCGCATCGCGCACGTCGCGTTTGCCGCCGCGCAAAAGCGCCAGAAGAAGCTGACGAGCGTCGACAAGGCGAACGTGCTCGAAACGTCGCAATTGTGGCGCGACACGATGATCGACGTCGCGAAGGAATATCCGGATGTCGAGCTGTCGCACATGTACGTCGACAACGCCGCGATGCAGCTCGTGAAGGCGCCGAAAGCGTTCGACGTCGTCGTGACCGGCAACATGTTCGGCGACATTCTGTCGGACGAAGCGGCGATGCTCACCGGCTCCATCGGCATGCTGCCGTCCGCGTCGCTCGACAAGAACAACAAGGGCCTGTACGAGCCGTCGCACGGTTCGGCGCCGGACATCGCGGGCAAGGGCGTGGCGAATCCGCTCGCGACCATTCTTTCGGCGGCCATGATGCTGCGCTACTCGCTCGGCAAGACGGAGCAGGCGGATCGCATCGAAAGCGCGGTGAAGAAAGTGCTCGAGCAGGGCTACCGCACCGGCGATATCGCGACGGCGGACGGCAAGGTTGTCGGCACGAAGGAAATGGGCGACGCGGTGCTGAAGGCGCTGTAATCGCGAGAAAGACGATCGGCGCGCTGAAGCATTAAAGCGGCCGATCGTCTCTTTTTACCGATGTTCGCGCACGATCCGCCCGATTTTCACGCATCTGCAGCATGACGCCGTCGAAAACGTCCGGTTATCGTGTATATTGCTTTGCTATGGCGAAGAACTCTCAATTCTCTCTGGATTCCATCGGACGCGGCTCAAAGTCGCTCGCGACGGAACTCGCCATCAGCACGCGCATCGTGGCCACTCGAGCCACGGCTAAAACGCGCATTACGAAAATCTCCATCAAAGCGATCACGATTCGCTGATCGTCCCTCGTGTCCGAGCGTCTTCCCCGCGCGGCCACGCCGGGTAAAGATGCGGGGAAGCGTCCACAGTTAAAGGTTAGTCATGAACGTAGGTCTCGTTGGTTGGCGCGGTATGGTCGGCAGCGTCCTGATGCAGCGCATGCAGCAGGAAGGCGATTTCGACTTGATCGAACCGGTGTTTTTCAGCACCAGCAATGCGGGCGGCAACGCGCCGTCGTTCGCCAAAAACGAGACGAAGCTCAAAGACGCAACGAGCATCGACGACCTGAAAAAGTGCGACGCCATCATCACGTGCCAGGGCGGCGACTACACCAACGAGGTGTATCCGAAGCTGCGCGCGGCGGGCTGGAAGGGCTACTGGATCGACGCGGCGTCGGCGCTGCGCATGAAGGACGACGCGGTCATCATTCTCGATCCGGTCAACCTGGACGTCATCAAGGATTCGCTCGTGAAGGGCGGCCGCGACTTCATCGGCGGCAACTGCACGGTCAGCCTCATGCTGATGGCGCTCGGCGGCCTGTTCCGCGAGAACCTCGTCGAATGGACGACGGCGATGACCTATCAGGCCGCGTCGGGCGCGGGCGCGCAGAACATGCGCGAGCTGCTTCAGCAAATGGGCGTGCTCTACGGTTCGGCGAAGGAAGACCTGGCGGATCCGTCGTCGGCGATTCTCGACATCGACCGCCGCGTGCTCGCCGCGATGAACGGCGAGCGCATGCCCGTCGACAACTTCGGCGTGCCGCTCGCGGGCTCGCTGATTCCGTGGATCGACAAGGATCTCGGCAACGGCATGTCGAAGGAAGAGTGGAAGGGCGGCGCGGAAACCAACAAGATCCTCGGCAAGCCGGCAATGGGTATGCCGGGCTCGATTCCCGTCGACGGCCTCTGCGTGCGTATCGGCGCGATGCGCTGCCACTCGCAGGCGCTCACCATCAAGCTGACGAAGGACGTGCCGCTCGACGAAGTGCACGGCATTCTCGCGTCGGCGAATGACTGGGTGAAGGTCGTGCCGAACGAGCGCGAAGCATCGATTCGCGATCTGTCGCCCGCGGTCGTCACGGGCACGCTGACGGTGCCGGTTGGCCGTCTGCGCAAGCTCGCGATGGGCGGCGAATATCTGTCGGCGTTCACGGTCGGCGATCAACTCTTGTGGGGCGCCGCCGAGCCGCTGCGCCGCATGCTGCGCATTCTGCTCGACAAGTAAAGTAAACTACGCGCCTGAAGCGCGTGTCTTGCTCGAAAGCGTCGCGTTTCACGCGGCGCTTTTTTGTTTTTGTGGAGCTTTGTTGCAACGCCGTGTTTATCGAGCGGTCTTCGCTTTATGTTTCAATTTTTGCCGCACCCGGAGCCTCAATGATCCATCGAACTCGCCGGTCTTTCGTTTCGTCATCGCGTGCGGCGCTCGCCGCGGCAAGTCTCGCCGCATGCGCGATGTTCTGGGCGAATCCCGGCGATGCGCTCGCGCAGGCCTCCGCCGCCACCGGGCAAACCTACGCGGTCAAGCCGGGACAATCGTTGAGCGATGTCGCCGGCGAACTCACAGGATCCAAAGATCGCGACGTCCGCGCGAAAGCCGCGCGTGCCCTGTTCGACGCCAATCCGAGCGCCTTCAGCAGCCACGACATCAACAAGCTGAAACTCGGCGCGGTGCTGAACGTGCCCGCCGATCTGAGCGGCGCGCCGCCGGCCGCAGCGTCGGCGCCCGAGGCGCAGCAGACCGCGCCCGCCGAAACGTCCGCGCCTGCGTCTTCGTCGGCGGATACCGCCACACCGGCGCCGGAGAGCGCGGCGCCCGCATCGGCTGCGGAGCCGCAAGCCAGTGCGACGGCGGCGCCGGAGCGTGCGACGCCGGAGGCCGCATCGGCAATCGCCGCGCCCGCAAGCGCGCCCGCCACGGCCGCACCGGAACCGGCCAGCCGCAGCGGCGTGGCAGCGGCGACCATCGGTCTGTCGCCCTTCATCATCGCGATCGTGATCGTCGTGATCGGCGTCCTGCTGCTCAGAATGCGGCGCAAGAAGCGAGCAGTCGCGACGAACGACAACGACGTCGATCGCGCGCCCCGTACGTTCGCAAGTCTTGAAGAAGCCCAGGCCGACGCCGACGCCCGCAACGAAGCGCTGCGCAAGGCGCGCGAGGCGGCGGCCGGTGCCCAAGGCAAGTCGCCGGCGCGCGATCAGTCCGGACTGGCTGCGGCCGCCGCGAGCATCGGCAACGCTGAAGTAGCCCAGACGCCCGTCGCTCCGTCCGAAGATGCGTTGCCGCCGACGACCGAGGCAAAGCCGTCGACCGCGGCGGATGAAGCACTCGTCGAGGCGAACCGCTCGCAACCGGAAGAGCCGTTCGTTCCGGTTGCGCCGGCTGCACGTCATCCCGATTTCGTACCGCCAGCCAGCGAACCGGACACCCACGAACAGCGTGAGCAGCATGCGCGCGAGATCGAAGCGCGCGAAGCGGCGCGCCGGGAAGCCGAGAAATGGGAAGTCGAAGAGCGCGAAGCCGCGGCACGCCAGGCCGCCGCGCGCGAGGCCGAGGAGCGTGAAATCCGGGCGCGCGAAGCCGCCGCGCGGGAAGCACTCGCACGCGAGCAGGCCGGTCATGCCGGCGCGGATCGCGAGGCCGAATTGCGTCAGGTCACCGAACGCGAAGAGCTGGCGCGTGAGAACGCGGCACGCGAGATCATCGCGCGCGAGGCGGAACTGCGCGAACTTCAGGCGCGCGCCGCCGAAGAGCAAGCCGCAGAGCAACGCGCCGCCGAGCAGCGCGACATCGAAGAACTGGCAGCGCGCGAGGCGGAAAAATCCGGCATCGCGCCGGACGAAGAGCCGGTGCTCGCGCATCGCTTCCCAATGCCGAAGTTCCCCCAGGACGCAATCCAGGCGCTCGGTTCGCTCGAAATGGAACTGCCGCCGCGTCTGGAACTGACGATCAAGCCGCCCGGCGCGACCGGACCGGAGACGGCTGCATCGTCGCTGAAAAATCCGCCGCTCGAGACGCCTCCCGCAGCGCTGGAACAGCCGCCTGGCGGCACGCAGCCAATCCAGCAGGCGCCGTTCATGCCGCAGCCGGTGGCGCATTTCGAAGCAGCGCGGCAAGGCCAGTCGCAAGCCCAGTCCGTTGCGTCTCAAATCGAAGCGGGTACGGCGGGCGCGGCATCGGTCGCTGGCCTGGGCGCGACAAAATTCGGCCCGCTCAGTCTCGATTTCGATCTCGGGCCGACGTCGAACGCGACGGAGGCTTTGCCTGCCCTGACGCCGGGCCAACTGGCGACCATCGCGCGCAATAAGCTCGAATTGGCAGCCGAATACATCGAACTGGGCGACCTTTCGGGCGCGCGCACGTTGCTCCAGGAAGTGATCGAATCGAACGATCCGGCGACGCGCCAGCAGGCCGCCACGCTCTTGTCGACGCTTGCACCGCATTCCTGAGATGCGTATCGCTTTAGGGATTCAGTACGACGGCGCGGCGTTTTGCGGTTGGCAGTCGCAGCCGCACGGGAAGACGGTCCAGAACGAACTGGAGCGCGCGCTCGCGCAATTCGCGCAGACGCCGCTTCCGACCGTCGTCGCCGGGCGCACCGATACGGGCGTGCACGGTCTCGGTCAGGTCGTGCATTTCGATACCGCTCTGGATCGCGCCGAGTTTTCGTGGGTGCGCGGCACGAATGCGTTCCTGCCCGACACCGTCGCGGTGCAATGGGCGAAGCCGATGCCCGACGATTTCCACGCGCGCTTCGCGGCTTTCGAACGCACTTATTTCTACGTTCTTTACGTCAATCCGGTGCGTTCGCCCATGCTCGCGAAACGCGCGGGCTGGGTGCACACGCCGCTCGACGTGGCAGCGATGCGCGATTCGGTCGCGTGCCTGATCGGCGAGCACGATTTTTCGTCGTTCCGCGCCGCCGATTGCCAGTCGAAAACGCCAGTCAAGCATCTTTATCAGATCGATGTACGCGAGCAGGGCGACTTCGTCCACTTTCGCTTTCGCGCCAACGCGTTTTTGCATCACATGGTGCGCAATCTGATGGGATGCCTCGTCGCGATCGGACGGGGCCGTCATCCATCGTCGTGGATGGCGGACGTGCTCGCCGCCCGCGACCGCCGCGCTGCCGCGCCGACTTTCATGCCCGACGGACTGTATCTGGCCGAGGTCGGCTATCCTGAACACTTCGCGGTGCCGCCGCCGCATATCGCCAGCATGCCCTGGAGCGCCATTTGGGCAGAGCCGAAATGACAGACCGAGATTTGCATCGCACCCGCATCAAGCTATGCGGACTTTCGCGCGTCGAGGACGTGCAGCACGCCGTCGCGCTGGGCGCGGACGCCGTGGGTTTCGTGTTCTATCCGCCGAGCCCGCGTTCGGTGAGCGTCGCACAGGCCGTCGAACTGGCGCGGCACGTGCCGCCGCTCGTGTCGGCGGTCGGGCTTTTCGTCAATGCGACGCCCGAATGGATTCGCGAAGTCACGTCGAACGTGCCGCTCTCGCTGCTGCAGTTTCACGGCGACGAAACGCCGGAACAATGCGAGGCGCTGGCATCGATTGCGGGTTTATCCTATTGGCGCGCATTGCGAATTGGGTCTGATGCGTCCACAAGCCATTTGATAGAATCGTCTCTCAAGTTCAAAGCCGCAGGCGGCCTTTTACTCGACGCGCTCGTCGAGGGCTTCGGCGGCGGTGGAAAGGTATTCGATTGGTCACTTATCCCAACAGATCTCGGGCATCGGGCCGTTTTGAGTGGTGGGTTGAACACGCAAAACGTCAGTGACGCCATTCGGCGTGTGCGCCCGTACGCGGTCGATGTCTCGAGCGGCATCGAACTGCCGGGCGCCAAGGGCGTGAAGGATCCCGCCCGAATGGCGGCGTTCGTGCGCGCGGTGCGCGAGGCGGACGCCGGGTGAATCGAACGTGGGCCGCGCTGCCGGCTACGTAACCGAGAGAGTGACGCAATGTACAACTTGCCAGACGAAAGAGGCCATTTCGGCCAATATGGAGGCGTGTTCGTCTCCGAAACCCTCATCCATGCACTTGACGAATTGCGCGTCGCGTATGACGCGGCACGTCAGGATCCCGAATTCATCGCCGAGTACGAGTACGAGCTCAAGCATTACGTGGGTCGGCCGTCGCCGATTTATCACGCGAAGCGCTGGAGCGAGATGCTTGGCGGCGCGCAGCTCTATCTGAAGCGCGAAGACCTGAATCACACGGGCGCGCACAAGGTGAATAACGTGATCGGCCAGGCGCTGCTCGCCCGCAAGATGGGCAAGCCGCGCGTGATTGCCGAAACCGGCGCGGGCCAGCACGGCGTGGCGACGGCGACCATTGCCGCGCGATTCGGCATGGAGTGCGTGGTCTACATGGGCGCGGAAGACGTGCGTCGTCAGGCGGCGAACGTCTATCGGATGAAGCTGCTCGGCGCAACGGTCGTGCCGGTCGAATCCGGGTCGAAGACGCTCAAGGACGCGCTCAACGAAGCCATGCGTGACTGGGTGACGAACGTCGAAAACACGTTCTACATCATCGGCACGGTGGCGGGGCCGCATCCTTACCCGATGATGGTGCGCGACTTCCAGCGCGTGATCGGCGACGAATGTCGCGTGCAGATGCCCGAAATGGCCGGTCGCCAGCCTGATGCCGTGATCGCGTGCGTCGGCGGCGGGTCGAACGCGATGGGCATCTTTTATCCGTACATCGACGATAAAGACGTCAGATTGATTGGCGTCGAAGCGGCGGGCGACGGCATCGACACCGGGCGCCACGCGGCGTCGCTGATGGGCGGCAGCCCGGGGGTGCTGCACGGCAATCGCACGTATCTGCTGCAGGACGAAAACGGGCAGATCATCGAAACGCATTCGGTGTCGGCGGGGCTCGACTATCCGGGCGTCGGTCCGGAACACGCGTGGCTGAAGGACGCGGGACGCGCGGAATACGTCGGCATCACCGATGACGAAGCGCTCAAGGCCTTCCACGACTGCTGCCGGATCGAGGGCATCATCCCCGCGCTGGAATCGAGCCACGCGCTCGCTTATGGCGCGAAGCTCGCGAAGACGTTGCCGCGCGACAAGGTGTTGCTCGTCAATCTGTCCGGCCGGGGCGACAAGGACATGCATACGGTCGCCGAGCGATCGGGCATTCAGTTCTGAGCCTCAGATAGATGCGCAACGTCATCGACGAGCCGTTGTCCGTCGGCGCCCTGCAGGGCGCCGGCAGCGACATCCGCAACCGCGACTTCTTGGCCGATGCCGAGAATATTCCCGACGCGTCGATCGATCTGATCGTCGCGGATCCGCCTTATGGTCTGGGCAAGGACTACGGGAACGACTCGGACATGTTGTCCGGCGACGCTTTTCTCGAGTGGACTTATCGCTGGCTCGATCTCGCGATTCCGAAGCTCAAGCCGAGCGGTTCGCTGTATATCTTTTGCACCTGGCAGTATTCGCCCGAACTGTTCGTGTTCCTCAAGCGCCGCCTTTTGATGATCAACGAGATCGTCTGGGACCGTCGCGTGCCGAGCATGGGCGGAACGACGCGAAAATTCACGTCAGTGCACGACAACATCGGCTATTTCGCGGTATCGAAGGACTACTACTTCGATCTCGATCCGGTGCGCATCCCTTACGACGCAGAAACGAAAAAGGCGCGTTCGCGGAAGATTTTCGAAGGCAGCAAGTGGCTCGAACTGGGGTACAACCCGAAGGATGTCTGGTCCGTGTCGCGTCTGCATCGGCAGCACGCGGAGCGGGTGGATCATCCGACGCAAAAGCCGCTGGAGATCGTCGAGCGCATGGTGCTCGCGAGCTGTCCGCCGGGTGGGCGCGTGCTCGATCCGTTCATGGGCAGCGGCACAACGGCGGTCGCGTGCGCACGTCATGGCCGGCAATTCACGGGCTACGAGATCAACCCGGATTACTGCGCGATCGCCGAAAGCCGCATTGCCGAAGCGCGCGCTGCACGGCTCGAGCCGGCAGAGCCCGCCCGCGTTCGACGCAAGACACTCGTCGCGACCGGCACCGCCGCCCAAGCCGAATAGCGTCTTTTTCGCTGCTGATCGCGTCAAATGCATTCAAATGCGTCCGACGCCAACGAATACGACTAAGAGAAATCTCATGTCCCGCATCAAGAATACTTTTGCGGCGCTCGCCGCACAGGGCAAGAAAGGGCTGATTCCGTTCATCACCGCGGGCGACCCGAATCCGGAACAAACCGTCGAGTTCATGCACGCGCTGGCGAAGGGCGGCGCGGACGTCATCGAACTGGGCGTGCCGTTCTCCGATCCGATGGCCGACGGCCCCGTCATCCAGCGTTCGTCGGAGCGGGCGCTCGCGCGCGGCGTGACGCTCAAGCGCGTGCTCGCCGACGTCGCGCGTTTCCGCGAAACCGACGACAAAACGCCCGTCGTGCTGATGGGTTACGCGAATCCGATCGAGCGCATGGGCGCCGACGCGTTCGCGAAAGCTGCGAAGGAAGCGGGCGTCGACGGCGTACTGGTGGTCGATTACCCGCCCGAGGAAGCGGAGAGCTTCGGCACGTCGATGCGCGCCGCCGGCATCGATCCGATCTTCCTGCTCGCGCCGACATCGACGGACGAGCGCGTCGCGGCGGTCGGCAAGATCGCGAGCGGCTATGTCTACTACGTATCGCTGAAAGGCGTGACCGGCGCGGCAAATCTGGACGTTTCCAGCATCGCGAGTAAAATCCCGGCCATCAAGTCGCGTGTGCCCCTGCCGGTCGGTGTCGGTTTCGGCATTCGCGACGCCCAGACCGCGCGCGCCGTCGCCGATGTCGCGGACGCCGTCGTCATCGGCAGCCGCCTCGTGCAGCTGCTCGAAGACGCGAAGCCGGACACCGCGGCCGCGTCGCTGACGAGCTTCATCGCCGAAATTCGTCAGGCGCTCGACGCCGCACAGTAAAATACGCGCCGCCGCGGGCCGCCCGATTCGGGCGTGCGCCGCGCGGCAACCGATCAGTCAAGGAAAAACGATGAGCTGGCTCGACAAACTGCTGCCGCCGAAGATCAAGCAAACCGATCCCAAAAGCCGCAAGGGCATTCCCGAGGGCCTTTGGGTGAAGTGTCCGTCGTGCGAAGCGGTGCTGTATCGCAACGACGTCGAGGCGAATCTGCACGTATGCCCGAAGTGCAGCCATCACATGCGAATCGGCGCGCGCGAGCGGCTCGACCGCCTGCTCGATCCGGAAGGCCGCTATGAAATCGGCCAGGAAGTCGTCCCGGTCGACGCGCTGAAGTTCAAGGACAGCCGCAAGTATCCGGATCGCATCAAGGAAGCGATGGAAGATACGGACGAGACCGACGCCATGGTCGTCATGGGCGGCGCGATCCACACGATTCCGTGTGTCGTCGCGTGCTTCGAATTCTCGTTCATGGGCGGATCGATGGGCTCGGTGGTCGGCGAGCGCTTCGTGCGCGGCGCGCGCAACGCGCTGGAGCAGAACGTGCCGTTCATCTGCTTCACGGCCTCGGGCGGCGCGCGCATGCAGGAAAGCCTGCTTTCGCTCATGCAGATGGCCAAAACCACTGCGCTTCTGACCAAACTCGCGGACGCGAAGCTGCCGTTCATTTCCGTGCTGACCGACCCGACGATGGGCGGTGTGTCTGCATCGTTCGCGTTCCTGGGCGATGTCGTGATTGCCGAGCCGAAGGCGCTGATCGGCTTTGCCGGCCCGCGCGTGATCGAGCAGACCGTGCGCGAAAAGCTCCCGGAAGGTTTCCAGCGCGCCGAGTTCCTGCTGACGAAGGGCGCGGTCGACATGATCGTGGATCGCCGCAAGATGCGCGAAGAAATCGCCCAATTGATGGCGCTGATGACGCGGCAACCCGCCGATTCCGTCGCCTGACCCGAATGTACGTCGCCCCGCGCCGCGCGTGAACCCCGCGAGGTTCCGCGCGGCGCTTTTGTTTTTGCGATCTCGAAAATGAACACATTCCCGACTCTCGACGCCTGGCTCGCCCATCTGGAAGCGGCGCATCCGGTCGGCATCGACATGGGCCTCGCGCGCATCGGCAAGGTGAAGGATGCGCTTGGCCTGCGTTTCGACTGCCCGGTCATCACCGTCGGCGGCACGAACGGCAAGGGCTCGACCTGCGCGATCATCGAAACGATCTTGCTGCGCGCGGGGTATCGCGTCGGTTGCCATACGTCGCCGCATCTGCTGACGTTCAACGAGCGCGCGCGCATCGACGGCGCAGAGGCGAGCGACGCCGATCTGCTCGAACATTTCGCGGCCGTGGAAAAGGCGCGCGCCAGCCTGCCCGAGCCGGTTTCGCTGACGTACTTCGAGTTCACAACGCTTGCGATCCTGCATCTCTTCGCGTCGCGCAAGCTCGACGCGGTGATTCTCGAAGTCGGGCTGGGCGGGCGTCTCGACGCGGTGAATATCGTCGATACGGATTGTGCTGTGATCACGAGCATCGACATCGACCATACGGACTATCTCGGCGACACGCGCGAAAAAATTGGCTTCGAAAAAGCGGGCATATTCCGGACGGGCAAGCCGGCAGTGTGCGGAGATCCGTCGCCGCCGCAGACTCTCATCGAACATGCCGAGGCGATCGGCGCGGACCTGTGGCTCGTCGGACGCGATTTCCGCTACGAAGCCCAGCCGGGCAACGAGCGCCAGCAATGGAGTTATATCGGGCGCGAGCAGCGGCGCTCGGCGCTGGCCTATCCGGCGCTGCGCGGCGCGAATCAGCTCATCAACACGTCGGCGGCGCTGGCCGCGCTCGAAGCGCTGCGCGACCGTCTGCCGGTTTCGGCGCAGGACATTCGCCTTGGCCTTGCGAACGTCGAATTGCCGGGACGCTTCCAGGTGCTGCCGGGCAAGCCGCAAATCATTCTCGACGTTGCGCACAATCCTCACGCAGCCGCCGTGTTGTCGCAAAATCTCGGCAACATGGGCTACTTTCCGTACACTTACGCGGTGTTCGGCGCGATGGGCGACAAGGACATCGAAGGCGTCGTGAAGCAACTCAAGGGCGAGATCGATCACTGGAACGTGACCGCGCTGCCCACGCCGCGCGCCGCGTCGGCGGAGCAACTGGAACACGCATTGCGCGACGCCGGTGTCAACGACAGCGCCGACAGCAGCGTTTCTCGCTTTGAAACACCCGCGGCGGCTTTTCAAGATGCGTTAAGCCGGGCGTCTGAAAATGATAGAATTTTGGTTTTCGGCAGTTTCTACACGGTAGCCGGCGTCATGGCCTACCGTCGAATGCAGCATAACTAGCAGCATCATTGAGACGGTCGGCCGTCAGCACCAAGCGATACATGGGACTCTTTTCGTTCGGCAAGAAAGACGACTCCGGTCGCGACGCATATTCCGATTCATCGCGCGGCTCGCGTCACACCGTCCGCACGGAACGCCGCACGCGCAGATCCGAGCGCACCGACGCCGACGCGATGATGCTCGATCCCACCCTGCCCGAGAAGCAGCGCGCGCGCCGCAGGCTCGTCGGGGCGATCGCGCTGGTGCTCGCCGCCGTCATCGTCCTGCCGATGGTGCTCGATTCGCGTCCGAAGCCCGTCACCGACGACATTTCCATTGATATTCCCAACCGCCCGGCGCCCGCCGCGAAGCAGTCGCGCGACGCCAACGACGCCGACACGCAAGCCGGTGTCGCGCACGACGCGCCGTCGGGTGCGTCGGGCAGTGTTTCCGCCGGCGTGACGCAGCCGCAAGCCGCGGCACCTGCCGCAACGGCAAAGCCCGAGCCGAAGCCGGAAGCGAAGCCTGACGCGAAAGCCGAAGCCAAGCCGGAAGCGAAGCCGTCGAAGCCCGCAGCCGTGGCGAGCCAGAACGCGAAGCCGCAAGCGGCCGAGCCTTCCGAACAAGCCAACGCAAATACCGCGGCGAACGCCGCGGCAGGCGCGGCGAACACGCCGTCGTCGCCGGCGGGCAGCCGCTTCGTGCTGCAGATCGGCCAGTTCGACGACGAAACCGCCGCGCAGAATTGGGTCAACAAGTTGAAGTCCGCGGGTGTGCCCGCATATCTCGAACATCGCAAGCAGTCGGACGGCGCGACCAAGTCGCTGTTGCGCGCGGGGCCGTTCCCGGATCGCGCGTCGGCGCAGGCCGCGCTCGTGAAGGTGCGGCAGGCCGGCCTGGGCGGCGGCACCCGGGCATCGAACTAAGCCGGCTCGATGTTCACCGCTTTTGACTACGCCGTGATGGCCGTGATCGGCCTGTCCGCGCTGCGCGGCATGTGGCGCGGCCTGTTGGCCGAAGCGTTCGGTCTGGTCGGCTGGGTCGCCGCCATTCTGATCGCGGGACGGTTCGTCGGGCTCGTCGTGCCGTATATCCCGTCGACGTGGCCCGGCGGCGCGCTTACGCAGTGGCTCGTGGCGTTCGTGCTGGTGGTCGGGGCGGTGCTGCTCGTATCGAGCGTGCTGTCGGCGCTATTGACGCGCATCACGGAAGTCACCGGCCTGCGCGGCGTGGACCGCTCGTTGGGCTTGCTGTTCGGCCTCGTCAGAGGGGCTATATTGGTAGTTATTCTGGTCGCCCTGGCTGGCCTGACCGAACTGCCTCAGAAAGATTTTTGGCGCAATGCGCTGCTGCGGCCGATGGCCGAGCAAGGCGTGCGCGAATTGAAACCGCTGCTCCCCGATACGCTCGCCGCGTATGTGCACGTCGCTCCCGAACCGGGCGGCCTGGCGCCCAACGCCGCACAATAGACGAACGGCCGGCTACACGAGGAACGCGCGACGGCTCGAAGACGCTTCGCCCCGGCCACGTCACGGCCAGTTTTTGAGAGAAGCGTCGAAGAGATCCGGGCAACGCCTTGTCTACCCGTTTCGACTCTTTGAAGGACCATGCCATGTGCGGCATCGTAGGTGTAGTTTCCCAAAGTCCCGTCAATCAGCTGATCTATGACAGCTTGCTCCTGCTCCAGCATCGCGGACAGGACGCGGCGGGCATCGCCACGGCGAACGGCAATAACTTCCACATGCACAAAGCCAACGGCATGGTGCGCGACGTGTTCCGCACGCGCAACATGCGCAGTCTGCCGGGCAACGTCGGCATCGGCCAGGTGCGGTATCCGACCGCCGGGTCCGCATCGAGCGAGGAAGAAGCGCAACCGTTCTACGTGAATGCGCCGTTCGGCATCATCCTCGCGCATAACGGCAATCTGACGAACTGGATGCAGCTGAAGGACGAGATGTTCCGCATCGACCGCCGGCACATCAACACCGCATCCGACACCGAAGTGCTGCTCAACGTCTTCGCGCACGAACTGCAGCTCGCGAGCTCGGGCCTGCAACTCGATGCGACCGCGCTGTGGAAAGCCGTCGCGGGCGTGCATCGCCGTGTGAAGGGCTCGTACGCGATCGTCTCGCTGATCGCGGGCTACGGTCTCGTCGCGTTCCGCGATCCGTTCGGCATTCGTCCGCTTGTGCTCGGCAAGCTCGAAACGTCGACGGGCGTCGAGTGGATGGTCGCGTCGGAATCGGTGGCGATCGAAGGCATCGGCTTCGAATTCGTGCGCGATGTCGAACCGGGCGAAGCGATTTTCATCGACGCGGAAGGCAATCTGCACAGCCACCAATGCGCCGAGAAGCCCGAGCTCAATCCGTGCATTTTCGAGCTCGTGTATCTCGCGCGTCCGGATTCGTGCCTCGACGGCGTGCCGGTCTACAACGCGCGTCTGCGCATGGGCGATTACCTCGCCGAGAAAATCAAGCGCGTGCTGCCGGATGTGCCGATCGACGTCGTCATGCCGATTCCCGACTCGTCGCGCCCCGCCGCGATGCAGGTCGCCGCGAAGCTCGGCGTGGAGTATCGCGAAGGCTTCTTCAAGAACCGCTACGTGGGCCGCACCTTCATCATGCCGGGTCAGGCGGTGCGCAAGAAATCGGTGCGTCAGAAGCTCAACGCGATGGGCATCGAGTTCAAAGGCAAGAACGTGCTGATCGTCGACGATTCCATCGTGCGCGGCACGACCTCGCATGAAATCGTGCAGATGGCCCGCGATGCCGGCGCGAACAAAGTGATCTTCGCGTCCGCCGCGCCGCCGGTGAAGTTCCCGAACGTGTACGGCATCGACATGCCGACGCGCGGCGAACTCGTTGCGCACGGCCGCAGCGATGAGGAAGTCGCACGCATGATCGGCGCGGATTATCTCGTCTATCAGGACGTGGAAGACCTGAAGAACGCGATCCGCGACATCAATCCGGCGTTGAAGGAATTCGAAGCGTCGTGCTTCGACGGCAACTACATCACTGGCGACGTGACGACCGATTATCTCGATCGCATCGAGTCCGCACGTCTTGCGCCGCAATCGCAGTCGGATCGCGATGCTGCGAGCGACGCGCAAGAGGGCGGCATGGCGCGCTCACAGTTGCATTTGCAACTATCGGTCGAGTAAGTTTTCGGCGCTTCGAACGAGCCCGCTTCGTCTGCAAGGACCAAGCGGGCTTTTTTGCGTCTCGAGCCTTCGAGCTTCTGCTTTTCGAGCGCGGCGGAAGCGGCCAAGCGCTTGCGTGGGTGCTGTCGAATGGCATGGAGACGCTCGGGTTGCGCGTCGAGAAGCAATCGGCGAATGCGCTCGAAATCGCGCGCTATCACGCATCCGTCATACGCGCCGGTCTGTCGCGTGAATCGGATGAACCGCCGTTGCGCCATTGCCCCGGCGAGATGCCGAAGCGTTTCGAGAACGCATGCGTGAACGCGCTTTGATCGGCGAAACCGACATCGAGCGCGATATCGGTGAGCGACGCGCGCGAGTCGGCGAGCAACGTCAACGCGGTGTCGAGCCGCAGCCGATGCAGATAGCGATGCGGCGTCTCGCCGAACGCTTCGTTGAAGAGCTGATGAAAGCGCCGCATGCCGAAGCCGCAATGCGCGGCGAGATCGGCGATACGCAGCGGCGCCGATAGTTGCGAACGCAACCATCGGTCGATGCGCGCGAAATCGAGGCCGCGCATCGCGTCGATGGAATCGTCGGTGTCGTGCATCAGCGCGCCGCACAGATGCGCAGCCGCTTGCCATGCGAAGCGGTCCGCGAGATGCGCATCCGCGAGATGCGCGCGACGGGCGACATCGGCGACGGCTTGCGTGATGCGCGGATCGATGACGATCGCGCGCGCCCGTTCGAAGTAGCGCTCGGGCACCGCGACGGACGTGGCGGGCAGATCGAGCACGAGCTGGCGATTGTCGCCCTCGGCCCAGTAATCGTGGCGCGCGCCCGCCGGGATGATCCACGCACCCCTGCAATCGATGCGTGCGCCGTTGCCGTCGACGGCCATCTCCATCGACCCGTCGAGGCCGAGCACGATCTGATGAAAGTCGTGCACGTCCGACGCCTGCGCCGCCTCATAGCGGCGCAACGACACGGCAGGACGATGAAGCGGCGCGCTCATGCGGAAAACGCTCAGACGTCGAGCAGTTCCACTTCGAACACGAGCGTGGCGTTGGGCGGAATCACGCCGCCCGCGCCGCGCGCGCCGTAGCCGAGTTGCGGCGGAATCGTGAGACGGCGCACGCCGCCCACTTTCATGCCCTGCACGCCTTCGTCCCAGCCCTTGATGACCATGCCGCCGCCCAGCACGAAGGCGAAGGGGTCGTTGCGGTCCTTGCTCGAATCGAACTTCTGGCCGTCCGTGAGCCAGCCCGTGTAGTGCACGCTGACGGTCTTGCCGGCGACGGCTTCAGTGCCTTCGCCAACGGTGACGTCTTCGTATTTGAGACCGGAATCGGTCGTGACAGTCGACATGGTTGCTCCCTGGTTGCCCGGTCATCGGCGATGGATGAACCGGTGGTCGAAACCGACATTGTAGAACGTCGCAGGGAAGCGGGCGGCGCCCGGAAGCGCCGCGTCGATTACAGATGACGGCTGTGCGGCCCGAAGCGCGAACCGATGCGTGTGCCGATTTCCGGCCTTACGTGCCGGCCGATCGCGGTGCCGATCGACGCGCCGTCTTGCGAATCATGCATCGCGGCGGCGGCGGCCTGATCGCCGATCTGCTGCCTTGCGATCTTCAGCGCGCGCACGCGGACATAGGCCATCGCGACGAGCGTCCACGGCGCGAGATAGGCGAACTCGGGCACGGACACCATCATCATCGTCCAGGTCGCGGCGCAGCACTGGCGCAGCGCCATGCCGCGCGGATCCCAGTCGAGCTTGAACGCGGGGTACAGCATCAACGCGCTGATGAAGACCGTGCCGATGATGCCGGTATTGACGAGCAGCGTCGAGAAGAGATCGGTCGAGCGCACATAGCCGAAGCCGATGCCGAAGAGCTTATTGAGCGGCGCGAGATCGAGCCACAGTTGCATCGAGTGAAGGAACAGCAGACTGCGGTCGGAGCCCGACTCGGTCTTCGCTTCGAGCTTGTCGGTCACCATCTGCTTGAAGAGCTCGGCGATGTAATCCTGCAGCAGATACCCGATCACGCACAGCACGAAAAGTCCGATCAGCGCCTTCACCGGGTTGATGCCGAGCTTGCGCACGCGGATCAGCGAATACACCGCATAGCCGATCAGCACCGTCGACGAAGTGGTCATCAGAAGCGACAGTCCGATCACCCACACCGGCCAGCGCACGCGCGACGTCGCGTTGAAGTAGACCCAGAACGGGAAGATGGACATGGCGTACATCGACGGCTCGCCTGTCAGCGCTTTCAAGCGCTGGATCGGAAAGCCTTTGATGTCGATCTGCTGGAAGGAACTGCCGTTCACCGTGCCGTCCGAACGCACGATGCCCTTGCCGAACTGATCGCCGAATGCGCGGTTCGAGATGAAGTCGCCCGGCTGTCCCGTCGCGATGAAGTACGCCACTTCGTAAATGCCGTAAATCGCGAGCAGCGTGACGGCCGCGAGAATCCACTGATCCCAGGTCGGCTTGTAATAGTGGTACACATACGCCGCATAGAGCACGACCGCCGCCACGTAAAGCGACTGCGTAAACATGCTCTTGCGCATGATGAACGTGAGGGGATCGGTGTCGTCGACGAGCGAGATCTTGCTGAAGTCGGGATCGAAGGGCGCCATGACGTCCGCGAGCTGGGAGGTGCAGACCATCAGCAGCCAGACCGCGATCGCCGCGATCACGAAGTGCATCCAGTTCTTGCGCGCGCGCCCGCCGAACAGCAGCACGAGCGGCACGGACAGGAAGCACATCAGATAGCCGATCGTCGTGCCCTGAATCGATGGCATGACGAGAAACGACGTCACCGGCATCGCGAAGGCCCAGATTCGGTAGTAGAGGTCGGTCAGCGACGCTTTATCTTTCATCATCGAAGGGTAGGATGCGCCCGCTTCATGACGGGCTGTCGTTCGTTATCGGGAGCAAAACGCCTGCCGGATCGATCGTCGGCACGCTCACACTCTGGGCCGGAGCGTCGCCAGGAGCGCGAGCAGGATCACGAGCGCGGAACGCAGCGACACGAGCGGCGCGCGCCGGATGACGACCGGTTCTTGCACGGGCGGCGGCAACTGCCGCTCGGGTCGCGCCTTTCGCACGCGATGAAAATCGCAATGCGGACACACGCTCAACGTCGCGCCCACTTGCCTGCGGCAACGCGGGCAGTGCACGAGCCGATGCCCGAATGAAAAATGTCCGCTCATATGCGTCTCTCTCATCGACCCGGTTGACGACGTGCTTACATCGAAAGTCCGTGCAGATTCCACCGTTACAACGTGAAGCGCCGCGTGACAGGCACGCGGCGCGATGCTTCATCCGCTGCGCTCGATTATGCGCCGCGGTTAGGTCATCGACTTGAACGTGCTCGTATATGCCGCCGCGTAACCATAACTGCGGCGATTGCTCGGGCGTCGCGGAATCGCGTTGAAGACCGAGCCGACGAGCCTGCCGCCCGAACGCTGCACCTTCTTCACGGTTTCCTCGATCTCTTCCTCGCTCTGGATGCCGGAGCGCAGCACGAGCACGGTCGAACCCGCATCGCTCGCCACGATCGCCGCGTCGGTGACGACGAGGAACGGCGGCGTATCGACGATCACGAGGTCGAACTGATCGCTCATGCGCGCGAGCATGTTGCGGAAGCCCGGCATCATCAAAAGTTCGGAAGGATTCTCCGGATAGCCGCCGCACGACATGAACGACAGTCCCGGCACGCCGACATAACGGATCGCATCGCCGAGCGCGAGTTCGCCCTTCAGCACTTCCGAGAGACCGCCCGGATTCGACTGCTTGAAGAACGATGCGATGTGGCCGCGCCGCATGTCGCCGTCGATCAGCAGCACGCGCAGGCCGATTTCCGCGAGCAGCACCGAAAGATTCGCCGCGACGAAGCTCTTGCCCGCGGACGGAATCGGGCCCGTCAGCATCACGATATTATTCGGCGCATTGGCGAGATCGCGATACAGCTCGGTACGCACCGCACGCAGCGCCTCGACGGCCGGATCGTGCGGGAAGCGCGTCGCCAGCACGCGGGCGTCGCGGTCCGTGTCGGCGACGTGCGGCATCGCGAACGCGTCGTGCTCTGGCAGATGAATATGCGGCAACGCCTTCGGCGCGCCGCCGTCCTGAGCGCCGGAGTAGGTGAGCGGCGCGTGCTCCACGGGCGATACGGCAATCTCGTGATCGAGCATCGCCTGCTGACGGCTATACAGCACTTCGCCCAGTACCGGCACCGAAAGACGGCGCTCGACGAACATCGGATCGGTCACACCGATCATCGCGTGGCGGCGCAGGAAGATGAAGAACGTGCCGATGAAAAAGCCGAGACCCGTGCCCGCGGCGATCACGAGCGCCTTGTTCGGTTTCACCGGACGATACGGACGCAGCGCGTTATCGACGATATGCGCGCCGCCGCTCGTGCTTGCGCGGCGCACGGACAGCTCTTGCGCCTTGTTCACCATCCCCATGTAGATGGTTTCGGCCACGCGCGCATCGCGCGTGAGCGTCGCGTTCTGGCGCTCGGACGAGGGCATGCTGTCGAAGCGCTGCTGAATCTGCTTGTTCGATGCTTCGAGCTCCGCGATCTGCTGATCGAGATTGACGACTTGCGGGCTGGTGGGCTGGAAACGCTGCAAGAGTTGCGTGCGTTGCAGCTTGAGCGTCGCGAGTTGCTGCATCGACGTGATGCTGCCTTGCAGATAGGCCTGCGCTTCGTTGAGCGGCGTCACCGATTGCGACTTCGAACGGAACGCGCTCAAGTTGCTTTCCGCGCGACGCAGATCGCTTTCGAGGCGCGGCAATTCTCCGCGAATGAATTCGAGCGTCTTCGTGTCGTTGGCCTGACGCGCGTGCACGGCTGCCGTCAGATACGCCTGGCCGAGCGCGTTCGCGACATCGGCGGTCAGCGCGGGATCGTCGGCGTTGAACGTGATCTGCACGACGCCCGTGTCTTTCGCGGACTCGGCGACCTTCATCGTCTTCTTCATCATCGCGATCGCGTCGAGCGTGTTGAGGCGCGTCACGTCGAAGTGCACGCCCGGATGACCGAGCGCGCTATTGACGAGAATGGACACGCCGTTCGCCGATGCCGGACGACCGATCGTGCCACGCACGAGCACCGCGCCGTCGGGGTCGCGGAGTTCGTACTGGTTGTTGTCGAGCAGAACGAAGTCGAGCTTCTGGTCTTCGAGCGAAGGCGGCACATCGAGGCGGCCGATCTGCAGCGACTCGCCGCCCCATCCGTACGAATCCATGCCGAACCATGCCGGGGAGAGATGTCCCTTCTTCGCGAACAACGAAGCGATCTGACCGAGCACCGGGAACGTGTCCGGCTTGACCTTGATGTCGAAGTGGAACTGTTTCACGACCGGTTCGAGCACGGAGCGGCTCTGCATCACGGAGATTTCCGCGGGCGCGAGCTGCGTGGCCGTGGGTTGAGCCTGCTGCATCTGCGCCTGGTTTTGCGGCGCGATGCCGAGCGCGTTCGGATCAGGTGGATCGACCCGCACCACGACATCCGACGAATAGATGGGCGTGGCAAGAAACGCATAGGCGGTCGCGAGCGCGGCCGTGATCCCGATGAACAGGAACAGCATGCCAAGGTGATCGCGCAGGAGCCTGAGCATGTCGCCCGCGGTGAATTCGCCGTCGTCCTTGCCAGGGCGCGAGGATCCGGAGTTGACATAGAGGGTGTTCAATGGCGCGTCCTCAGTTCGATAAGTCGATAAGTTGAGCGTTGTTTCCCGGGCCGAGAAAAAACAGAAAGCCCGCGCGACATGTCCGCGGTACGTCTTACGTGTTATTTGATCCGGCGCAGGGCCGTCGGAACTTCCAGACAGACTAAAGACGCGAAAGGCTCTTAAAAGCGGGCGAAGCGCGCGATGCTTCGAGTTCGCGTGACGAAGCGCGTTGGCTCGTCGGAGTGCGATATTCCTTGGAAGCACACTCCGTGCCTCGGAACCGCGTCTCGGGATTCGGCGGATGAAACTCGCGAAGCCCTACGAATCGCTTGCTGTAAAACGATACGTTGAGTCCGGAAAAAACGGTGCTGAATCTATCTTCCGGACACAAACTGCATGCGTCTGTTATGTAGCGAACGTTGCGGGCGTCATAAGGGTGGGGTCCCCCGTTGCGCAAGCCCATTTTCACGCGATAATCGCAAGTTCCGCCCATACTTCATTCGTAACACGAATAGATTGCGGTTTCATGGCATCGGATTGGCCTTGATGAAGTCGCGCACCGTATTGAAGCGCGATTTGCGCGTTTTACCGTCATCGTGGATCACGCCGTAGTTGCCATCGCCGCCAAAGCGCTGATCGTCGTATAGCTCGTACAACGTCACGTTCTGGATGTTGTAGGTCTTCGCGAGCGACACGAATCCCTTCAATGCGTCCTTGCCGATGAGATAGCCCCCCGGGTCCGCGTGCGTGGGCCGCACGCCGTACTCGGTGATCCAGATCGGCTTGCCATAACTGTCGCGCAGGCGTTCGAGCACGTTGACCTTCTTGTCGCCCGCCGCCGTGATCGAACCCATGTTCGAATACCAATGCCATGCAGTGATATCCCACTGCGGAATCGGATGGCCGCGCGAGCCGTCGGGCTGCGTGCCCGCATACAGCATGTCCGTGAAGCCGTAATGCAGCCAGCTGAACGACGTCAGCAGGATCTTCGCGTCGGGATTCGTCTCACGTATGCCTTTGATCAGACCGAGGATCGAGCCGCGCGCTTTCATGAACATCGCGTTGTCGTAGTCCTGCGGATGCTCGCCGCTGCGATCCGAGCCGAGTATCGACCAGTTGTCGTATTCGTTGCCGACCTGGTAGTACGTTACGAGTCCCTTCAGCACGCTTCCCGCCGTCTTGCCGAGCGCATAGCCTCGCTCGAAAGTTTCCTGCTCGTTCGCGCGCTTTTCCGGCTCGAAGGGCGTGACGAGCGCGAGTACGCCGATGCATTGCTTCGCCGCCGCGCGCGCGAAATCCGCCACCATATGCGCGCTTCGTTCACTCGATACATCCTGCGCATACATCGTGACGCCGAGATCGCGGAGCTGTGAAATCTGCAAGTCGTAATCGCTCGTGCCGTAGGCGCCGTGATGTTCCAGATGTCCCGCGATGCCGTAGAACACACCCGTCGATCCGTTTCCGCACGCGATCCTGGGCGTCGCGCTGCTCACGGCGTCCGCCTTGTGCGTTGCCGAGTGCTTGCTGGAATAGGCGTCGGACGTGCCGCTGCGCGCATAGATCAGAACGGATGCGCAGCACAGCGCACCGAAGAGCGAGACGGCAGCCACCAGAGTTCGCATCGACATTCGGCCCTCATGTAAGCGCGCGCCGTGCTTCGGCGGGCGCGTGGGAATGATGTGACGTCGTTGCCATCATGGCTTGTCGATGAACTGCATCAGCAAGCGGGCGCTTTCCGTCCACCGGAAGCGCTCGGCATGCGCGAGGCCGCGACGTCTCAGGTCTTCGCTCAGTTCAGGCGAATCCAGCAGCTCGCGCAACTTGTTCGAAATGTCTTCGACCGAGTACGGGTCGCAATAGATCGATGCATCGCCGCACGTTTCCGGCAATGCGGCCGCGCGTCCGACGAGTGTCGGGCAACCGTTGCGCATGGCTTCGAGCGGCGGAATGCCAAAGCCTTCGTAGATTGAAGGATAGAGGAAGCACGCCGCATTCTGGTAGAGCGCCCGCAGTTTTTCGTCGCTGACATAGCCCGCCTGCTTGATGTTCGGCGCGCTCGACAGATCGTGCGCCTTGCCGAAGATCGCGGCGTTCTTCATGCCGACGATCACGAGATCGATCGACGGATCGCTCAGACGCATGAACGCCTCGACGAGGCGCTTGAAGTTCTTCGTCGGATTCATGCTGCTCACGGCGAGCACGTAACGCCGCTTCGTGAGCTTGAGCTCGTCGATCACCGAAAGATCGGGCGTGATCTGATCGAGGTGATCGGCCGCGAGCGGCACCACGCCGATACGCTCCGCCGGCACGCCGACATGATGCGCGAGCCGGTCGCGCGAGAACTTCGAATTCGTCAGCACGCAGCTCGACGTGCGCGCGAGAATCCAGAACATCACGTGATACCAGGTGCGAAACTTCCACGAAAAATGCGCGGGCGTATCGAACACCGCGGCATCGTGCATGTAGATGATCTGGTTCGGGCGGAAGATGGAACCCGAGTTCGAAAGATTCACGATACGCGAGCGCCCCGCGAAGAGCGGCAGGACGATCTGCTCCCAGAAGACGCCCTTGCCGAAGCCGAGCTTGACGGTCTGAACGCCTTGCACGGGATCGAGTCCGTCCTGCGGCGGCACCGCGAGCGTCACATGCGAGCCTTGCGGCAACTTTCCTAGCGCGGCGACGAGTTCGCGCGCGACGCGTTGCACGCCGGTGGTCTTCTGGCTCGTGAAGCGGCCGTTATAGACGAGCTTGTTCGTGGCGATTGTCGTATCCATGTGCAGGGCGTCAGAACTGTGAATCGGAGCTGGTTTCATACGATGCAACCTCATTCGCGCCGAGCGGCTCGCGCGTGGGCTTGTCGGAGCCGAACTCGTACATCGAAAGCCATTGACGGAAGATCGCGTCCATCGAGAAGCGCTTGCTTGCGGATGCTCTCGCTGCGGCCCCCATGCGTGCGCGCAACGACGGGTCATCGCGCAACATCGCGATGTACTTCGCCATATCCTCCATGTTCGATGCAACGAAGCCGGTCACGCCGTGCTGCACGACATCGCGATTGCCGACCACGTCGGTGACGACGGCGGGAATGCCCGCGACCTGCGCCTCGATGAGTGCGATAGGCATGCCTTCCCACCGGGACGTCTGCACATAGATATCGAGCCCAGCCGTGAGTTCGAGCGCCCGATCGCGCGTGACCCAGCCGCTGCACGCGACGGCATCCTTCGGCGTGCCGGCGGGCAATTCGGTTTCGTTGCCGCCGATCCACAGGAAGCGCACCGAAGGGTTGGACAACTCGCTCGCGAGCTTCACGAACGCTTCATGGTTCTTTTGAAACATCGCACGGCCGCTCATGCCGATGACGATGCCGCCCGCGTTCGTGTCGACGCGCGGCGGAATCTCCGGAACGTTCACGCCGTTTTCGATCATGCGGGCACGTCGCGCATGCATCTTCGTTTCGATCTCGGAGAGCTCGCTTTTCGAACACGCGACGATGGTGCCGCCGAGCTTCGCGGCGATGCGCTCGAAGCTCAGATAAGCAAACTGCTTCGCGGGCGACACGTCGCGGCGCAGGAACGCGAGACCGTGCGGCGAATAGAACACGCGTGCGCGCGGCGCGGCGATGCGCGCGGCCGCGCGTCCGAGAACGCCCGCCTTCGACGAATGCAGATGGATCACCGATGGATCGCACTCCTTCAACTTGCGGACGAGGCTCCAGAGACTCGTCAGGTCATTCTTCACGCTCACTTCGCGGAACATGCTGACGTAGGTTAGCTTTACTGCCGGATGGAAGAGCTTGGCGAAATTATTGGGTGTTTCTTGCCGGATCGAATGAAGGATCGTTACGCCGACGCCAGCGGCCGCCGCGCGATTGGAAAGCTGCGTCAGCATGGACAGTACACCGCCGCCGAAGGCTTCGGTGATATGGACGATCTCTTTCATATTCAACTCTTCGAATGGCGTTGCGCCGAGCGCCCGCGGCGATACGCAATGAGAAGGAATGGTCTAGTCGTTATGGAAAATGACGTGACACGTTCACGCAGGGCGAACGCATCCGAAGCGGCGGTTTATGGCCACTTCGAGGAACGCGTCAAAAAGCCGGGATATGCGTGGCGAGTACTAATCGCACGATTTGAATACGCGTCCGAAAAGCACACACGAGATCCGGCATAGCATTACTCGTTCCTTGCGCACGGGGATGCCAAGAGCCCCGTCAAGCCTGATGACAAGCCTGGATTTACCTGCCGCAAGCTCCCGGACCAATCAGCTTTGGTCGGATGGGCGCCCCGATGTCGGTCTTTTTTGGAAACATCGTGAAGTCAGCGAAATCGTGCTGACGAATACGGAAAATAAAGCTTATTTGGCGGCCGCAGCATTCTGCTGAGCTATCGCCGTCTCGCAAATCTGCAGAAGGATCTGCAGATCCTTGAGCGGTACCGCGACCGACTGCATGCGCAGGCTCTCGGCCTGATCGGCCAGCCTTTGTACATGCTCGACCGACATTTCTTCTGTTTCCATTCTGCAGGCTCTCTTAATTAAATGCTGCTCATACCATTAAGATAACGACTCGACCTGCATAGGTCGGTTCGTTGACTCACATACTTAAATGCAACTTTGGAGTAGAGCGCAAGTCGAAAGCATCCGCTGCGCTCTTCGGGTGCAAAACAAAGCTTTGTTAAAGCGCGTGATTCGATAAATGCGTTACCATTAGAATCACTTGTTACTGTTTTTAACACGCCAGTTTCACATTTATGGAAAAGCGAATATGCAGCCTGGGAAAGCTTATTAGCTACGACGTATTTCCCCATAGGGTTCACGTCGTTTCAGACCCGGCACTTCCTCCCGCGATCGGGCGCTGACGCTTGAGCAACGGCACGCCTTGCAGATGCAGCGTGAAGGCCATGGCCGCAGCAACCAGCGTCTCGACGATCAGCACCGTAGCCGCCGCGCCTTGCTCGCCGAAGAGCTTCGCCAGCACGGCAAGCAAGCTGAAATTCAGTACCGCGGAGGCCATCAGCACGCGGCTGAACTGTGCCTTCATGCCGAGCGGCAGCATCGTCTGAACACCGAACAGATCCGTCAGGCCGACCATCAACGGCACGAATGCCATCCAGCGCAACACCTCTACGGTAGGCAAGAACTTCGGCCCATACAAGAGTTTTACTGCAAGCGGCGCGCCGAAGAAGATGCACACCGAGATCAGCGACACGATCAGGCCTTGCACGACGAACATCTTGCGCAGGAATGCAAACGCATCATCCTTTGCGTGATGCATGAGAAAGCTCACGCGCGGATAGGCCGCGGTCTTGAGCGGCTGAAGCATGTTCAACGCGGCACGGATCAGCTTGTCGGCCGCGGCGAAATAACCTGCTGCAACATTACCCGAAATAAATGTCAGGAGCACGATGTTGCTCGATGCATAGATGTCGACGATCGACGTCGCCATGAATACGCTCCATCCGTCCTTCAGACGAACGACGATGGTACGGAGCGACACGCGCACGAAGTCGAGCTCGCGCCGCAGATAAAGGTACGTGCAAATCGCGATGCCCGACAGCAGCGGCACCAGAGCATTGACGGCCATCGCCTTATGGACATCGTCATGCTCGCGCACGAAGAGATACATCGCAGGAATGCTGAGGGCACGTCCGATGAATACGAACAGGCTCAACATGCCGAGATCTTCGATGCCCTGAAAGTACCACGTCGGAATTAACATTGCACCGACTGCCTGACCATAGCCGATGAGAAGCAACTCGCGGTTCTCTTGCAGATAAGGTACGACCGACGTCAGCGCGATGACAACGAAGAAGCCAGCTAATGCAAGCGCGGCCTGCGTGACGATGGTTTCCCAGAACAGCTTCGAGCGCATTTCGCGGCTCTGACGATTGATCGAGATCTTCGGCGTCGCGGTCAGCGAAAAGCTGTAATTGGTGATTGAGATGAAGTATGCGGTGAAGGCGAGGCCGAACGAAAGGCGTCCGTATTCGCTGGGGCCGAGGACGCGTGCGAGCCATGGCAGCGTCAGCAACGGTGCGAGGTATGTGGATACCTGCAGCGTCATCAATATCGTGAAGTTCTTTCGAAATGAAGCCATTGAACGGTTTTTCCCCGGCTTTAGCGCAGCTTGATTTTATGACTATGACGCAGGGCTACGAACCCTGCATGCTCGCCCGTTACGGGCGGGCCATTGCGTGACAACGCATGAAGCGATTAGTTTCGCTCGTACGTATTGCCGTCAATGCGGCGCGGGCCAAAGAGGTCTGCGCACTTGTGCCTTGGCCTGGCATCAAGCGCGCTGAAGTTGAACGAAATGCGCCGGTTCCGGACCGTCGTACACTTCCGGAGAGTGCGCTGTCTGTGCGACAGAAGCTATTTAACAAGGAAAACCCGTATTTGTCAGTGGGTTTGCACACGTAACACGATGATCGGATGCGATCGTTCGATTGAAATTTTCGCGAAGTGCTGGTAAGCGAAAGGCGCGTGAACCACGAGGCCTTCCCTTCCGACACATGACGTGTCGCAATAGTTCGCCGATAGCATCTTGTGCGAGCGTCGAATGAAAACGCATGCGCATGATGCCGAATCGGTCGTGCACGCGAATTGCTGCGAGCGGCGCAGCGGAGCGCGTTGCGCACCGCTGCCGCAGGCGTGGTAGGCGCTCACATATAATGACTTGCAAGGTTTCTCGCGCGTCCTCGTTCGTCAGGCCAATACGCGCACTGCTACTACGCATCCAGCTTCCGCGACATCAACCGCAACACCGATACACCAAGGATCCACAACCGTGACAACGTCTTTTTCCAGTACGGTCGAACCCGAAGGCGACAAGTCCTTCGATGCGGCCGTCGCAGGAAACGACGGCGTGCTGGTGCTCGACGCCGCCCAGCGATGCCTCTCCGCCGACTCCGTTCTCGCTCATCTCTTCGATCTCGATCCCGCCGCGCTGAACGGCCGCGCACTCGCCGACACGCCGTTGCCGCGGCCGCTCACTGCGGTGCTCGCCGAGGCTGCCGATGCCGCGCTCGCAGGCAACGGCACGCGTCGCGCGCATGTGAGCTTCGGCGAAGACGACGCGCGGCGCGCCTTCTCGATCATCGCGCTGCCGGGCCCGGATTGCGTGACGCTGATCGTATCGCCGGCGAACGCGCCGGACGGCGAGCCCAGCGCAAAGGATCGCATCGCGCATCTGCGAGCCGAGGCTGCGCTTTTCATGCGCGATCATGTGCTGTCGGTCGTATCGCACGATTTGCGCGGCCCGCTCAACGCAATTCATAGCTGGGGTTATGTGCTGGAGCGCAAGGTCGACGCCAACGATGCCGCCGCGCAGCGCGCGCTCGCGGGCATTCGCTCGGGCGTCGAGCAACAGGTGAAGCTCATCGAGCAATCGGTCGATACGACGCGCGCCGAGACCAAGGCGCTACAGGTCGCGCTCGCGCCGGTCGCGTTGCGACCACTTCTGGAAAAGAGCGCGGCGCTCGCGCGTGCCGGCGTCGCGCGCGCGCGTGACGTGACGATCGACATCGATTCGCCGCTCGCGGAAGAACAAGTCGAAGGCGATGGCGAACGTCTGTTGCAGACGCTCTGGCTCATGCTCGCGTTCGCCGCCGAAGCGAGTCCCGCGGGCGCGACGGTGCGTGTGTCGAGCAACGTCGAGGGCAGCATGTGGCGCACGGACGTGCAATTCACGGCATCGGCACAGGCGCTCAGCGATACGGCCTCGCCGCACGTGCTCGAAGCGTTCGCGCGGCGTCAGGCGCTCGAGCCGCGCGAAGGCGGACGCATCGCATGGGGCCTCGCATTGTGCAAGCGCGTGTCGGAGGCGCATGGCGGCGCGTTCGAGCACAGCGATATCGCCGACAACGCCGAAGTGACGTTATCGGTGCGCGTGCCGGTCGCGGGCATGTAATTGACTTTCGATCAGCTGTCACCCATATACTGACGCTTTCCACTTTCGAAGAGAGTTGCTTTGGCTCAGGTTGTCGCGCTGATCGGCGCATTGTTGCTCGTCGCGTTGAATGGTTTCTTCGTCGCGGCGGAGTTCGGGCTCGTCAAGCTGCGGGCCACGCGCGTCAAGGCCTTGGCACGCACCAATGGCTTGCCTGGCCGACTGCTCGCAAAGGTGCACGGGCAGCTCGACGCTTATCTTTCCGCATGTCAGCTCGGCATCACGCTGGCATCGCTCGGACTCGGCTGGATCGGTGAGCCCGCGTTCGCGGCGCTGCTTCATCCGCTCTTTGCACTGCTCGGCGTCGAGTCGGAGAAGCTGATCGACTCGATCTCGCTCTTCTTCGCGTTTTCCGTCATTTCGTTCCTGCATATCGTCGTTGGCGAACTGGCGCCGAAGTCGTGGGCCATCCGTCGCGCGGAACAGGTGGGCCTGTGGCTTGCCACGCCGCTATATGGCTTTTACTGGCTGATGTATCCGTTCATCTGGGTGCTGAATACGAGCGCGAACTTCGTGCTGCGTCTTTTCGGCATTTCGGCCGAACATGGTCACGACGCGCATTACTCCACGGACGAGCTCAAGCTGATCCTGCGCGGGCGCCGTCATGGCGGCGGCTCCTCGTATAACGAGGACGAGTGGAATACGATCGCGCATTCGCTCGATTTTAGTCGCATGACGGTGTCGGATCTGATGCGTCCGGCGCACGAGCTGGTCGGCTTGCGCAATGATCTGCCGATGCGCGACAACCTCGCCGTGATCGCGCGGCATCGTTTCTCGCGCTATCCGCTTTTCGCCGATGCGTCGGGCGAGCGCGTGATCGGCATGATCCATCTGAAGGACCTTCTGCTTTCAGGCGATGGCGGCGCGCGTGGCATCCACTTCAACTTTTCGAAGGATGCGGTCGGGAAGATCGACAAGCTTTCGCGTCATGTGCGGCCGGTGCAGTACGTTGCGCCGAATCTGTCGGCGCTCGAGCTGTTTCGGCGCTTTCGCAAGGGCGCGCCGCATCTGGCGATCGTTGGGCGCAAGGGCGCGAAGCCTATCGGTTTCATCACGCTCGATAACCTGCTTGGCGCGCTCGTGGGGCAGATTCACGACGAGTTTCGTCAGGGCGATGCCGATTGGTCGCGCATGGATGACGGCACGTTGATGGGCAAGGGCAGCTTGCCGGTTGTTTCGCTCGAGCGCGCGTTGGGGATCGATATCGATGAAGGACGCGCGGAGTCGGTTGGCGGGCTCGTTATCAATGCTTTGGGCGATTTGCCCAGTGAAGGGCAGCGGGTGGAGTTCGATCGGTTCGATATCGTCGTGAAGAAGATGAAGGGGCCGAGGATTGTGCTGGTTCGGGTGTATCCGCGGGAGGAGGCGCTTGAGGAAGCGGAATGACCTTTTTGGGTTTTTCTTCGCTTTCGCTAGTGATTTCGCCGGATCCCGTTGTCGTGTCGGTCTATTAGCACTGCCCCTGTGCGGGGCGGCACTCACTTTCTTTGCTGCTGCAAAGAAAGTAAGCAAAGAAAGCAGCTCCCGATACGCCCGCGGTCACACGCAATTTGGGTAGTCCTCTCGTCCATCGTGGGCTGCCTAGAGAGTGCCCTCATAGGCCCCATCGGGCTTGGCTCGCGCACGGTCTGTCACATCGCACCACACAACAAGCTGGTTCAGCACCAAATAGCTCCAGCCCGCTTCGCGGCCGATGGGTCAATCGGGGATGCATGTGCTTCTCTACTAACGTCTCCATCTCACCGCGCGTGGATCACGCCGGTTTCCCTTGCAGACCCGGCGGCAGCGCGTAGCGCTGTGCCGAAGCTATTTCGTGCTGAACCAGCGCGCTCGAAGTTATTGGGCGGCGGACCGCGCGCGATCCAAGCCCCGTTATTGTGATGAGGGCACTCTTTAGGCGAGTGCCACCGTGGACGAGAGGACTACCCAAATTGCGTGTGACCGCGGGCTTAACGAGCTGCTTTCTTTGCTTACTTTCTTTGCAGCAGCAAAGAAAGTGAGTGCCGCCCCGCACAGGGGCAGTGCTAATAGACCGACGCGAAACCGGGATCCGGCGACAAGCGAAAGCAAGAGCGAAAGCAAAAGAAAAAGCGAAAGCAACAAGCGAAAGCGAAAAGCAGAAACCTAAGCCTTAGGCACCCCTTCCTCAACAAGCAAAGCCACCGGCATAACCCCAAGCGCATCGCGCAAAAACAACCTCGCCCCATCGGCTTTAGGCGCACTAGGACTGAGCCAGTCAAACAAAGCCCTTGAATGCAGCGCTTCTGGCAACACGATGGCGGTATCGCCCCAACGCTCGGCCTCGACAAGCGGCACGTCGCGCCCGACGTCCAGCAGCGGCGCTGCAAGCCGCGTCGCAACAACGACAGCAAACGCGCTCCCCGCATGCCGCGCATACGCAATCACGCGCCCCGCATGCTCGCCCTCGACCTCGAGCGGCAAATACTCGCCCTGCGCAAACAACGACTCGCAATGCTTGCGCAATGCCAAAGCTCGCCGCACGATTGCAAGCTTGACGCGCCCATCGCGCCAGTTCGCCAATTGCTCCGAAGGCGGCCCTTGCTCTTCGATCTCGAGAAGCCACTTGCGACGCAACTCATAATCGACAGGCCGACGATTGTCCGGATCGACAAGACTGAAATCCCACAACTCCGTGCCCTGATAAAGGTCCGGCACGCCCGGCGACGTGAGCCGCAAAAGCGTTTGCTGAAAGCTGTTGATCGCGCCGAGCGGTCCGAGCCGCGTGATGAACGCCGATAACTCACGCAGAAAGCCATCGCGGCGCTGCGGCGCGACGATATCGAACAGAAAGTCCCTGCACGCGTTCTCATACGCTTCGTCGGGTGCAAACCAGCTCGTGCGCGTCTTCGACTCGCGCAGCGCCTTCAGTTGCCATCCGGCGACACGTTCGGCGAGTTCGCGAACGCCCGCTTCGTCATCGGGCGCGAGTGTGGTCGGCCAGCATCCGACGAGCGTCTGATACAGCATCGCTTCCGCCGCCGGCCCCGGCGCCCAGTCGTCGATACCGGTGGTTTCGCCATGTCCGCCGCTCGGGCCGCGTCGCAATGGTGTGTTCAACGTCGACCATTGCCTGAGCGTCGCGGCCCATTCGTCGGGAATTTCGCTCAATGCAGCGATGCGCGCGCGCACGTCCTCGCCACGCTTGTGATCGTGCGTCGCCGTGCAAAGCATCGCGTGCGGAAACGCATCGAGGCGTTCGCGATTGCCCGCGTGAAACGCATCGACGGACAACGCGAACTCGCCCGGATCGGCGCCCACTTCGTTGCGCGAAATCAGCCGTCCGTAGCGATAACACGCCGTATCCTCGACCGCCTTCGCCGCCACGGGCGATGTCAGCTGCGAGAACAGCGTCTGCGCCGCGCGACGCTGCGAGCCGCTCGACGACGGGGGATTCGGCCCCGCCTGCGCCTGATTGCGATCGCGCTCACGTTCGCGATTGCGCTCCGCCGCGCGATCCCGGCCGCGTTCGGGACGGTCGTTGCGTTCGCCACGCTCGGGCTGCGGCAGTTCATCGGGCAGCTTGCCGCCGAGCCATTGCGCGACCTGATCCAGCACCACATGGTCCGCACGCGCGAGCACCGCGCGCGCGGCTTCGAGCGCCTGCGCGAAAAAGTGCTCGTCATCGGGGCTGCGCACGCCGCCCACGGGATAGATGCGATACACCGGAAACTGCACGACGAGTTCCGCGACCGCGCGCCGTATCGACGTGAATGTGAAATCGCGCGTGGTCTGCGCATCGCGTGCAATGCGATGCAGCGCGCGCGTCACGCGATCCAGTTCCGCCGCAAGATTCTCCGCGAGGATCTTGCGGCGCGCGGCGAGCGCTTCGTCGGCGAAGCATGCGCTCTTGCCCGTGATCTCGGCCCAAAGCGCGGCAAGCGGCTCCGCGCCCGCCGGATCGTGCAGCAGCGCGCCGACGTCGTTCATGAAGTCGTAACCGGTCGTGCCATCGACCTGCCAGTCGCGGCGCAACGGCTCGCCGCGCGCAAGAATCTTTTCGACGACGAAATACGTGCGCCCATTGCCATGCCGCAACGCCTCGGGCCGTTCCGCCGCCAACTCTTCGAGCCGCGCGCGCAGGCGCTGGCAATACTCGCGCGGTTCGGCGAGACCATCGACGTGATCGACGCGCACACCATCGATCAGACCTTCGGTGAAGAGCCGGAACACGAGCGCATGCGATGCCTCGAACACTTCAGGCCGCTCGACGCGCACGCCGCCGAGCGTGCTCACATCGAAGAAACGCCGCCAGTTCACTTCGTCCGCGGCGGTGCGCCACCATGCCAGCCGATAATGCTGGCGCTCCAGCAGCCGATGCAGCCGGTCGCGACCCGCCGACGTATCCGGCGAATGCGCCGCGAGAATCGCCTCGATCGCGGCCTGGCCGCCTTCCGTCTGCGCGATGGTGATGAGCGCGGTGCGCGCATCGGCGGCGCGCGGCTGATCGGCGGGCTGCGTCGTCAGGCCGACGAAGCGTTGCGCGAGCTCGGGCGCTTCCTGGAACACGGCGGGGTAATCGACCGGACAGACTGGAAACACGTTCGAGTAATACTCGATGACGAAGCGCCCTTCATCCGCGCGATACGCGAGCTTGATCTTGCCGCCCTGCAACTCGTCGCCGTAAGACGCGCCGAGAAACGGCGCGAGCACCTTGCCGCGCAAGGCGGGATCGGGCGAATGCCAGTCGACGTCGAAGAAGCGCGCATGCGCGGCATGCCGTCCCCATTCGAGGATGTCCTGCCACCACGCGTTCTCCGAGCCGCCCACGCCCATGTGATTCGGCACGATATCGACGATCAGTCCCATCTCGTGCGCGCGCAGCTTCTCGACGAAGCGCCGCAGGCCGTCCTCGCCGCCCAGTTCGGGATTGACCGCCGTGTAGTCCACGACGTCGTAGCCGTGCGTGGAGCCGGCGGTCGCGGTCGTGATCGGCGAGACGTACGCGTGACTCACGCCGAGCAGCGCGAAGTAGTCCACGAGCGCGGCGGCATCGTCGAAAGTGAAGCCCTTGTGAAGCTGAAGCCTGAGCGTGGAACGCGGTACGGTCATGGTGATTCGGGTTTCGATTTGGGTTCGTTCGGTTGCGCGGAACGCTTGCGCGCGGCATCGACGGCGAGCAGGCGATCGGCGAAGGCATCGTCGAGAAACAGTTCGTCGACGGGCCGCGTGATGCGCCTTCTCCAGTTCGGATGCTCGTCGATGGAGCCGGGCAGATTCGGCTGCTCCACGAGCGCGAGCAAATCTTCGAGCGGATAGGTGACGAGCGGCGCGGGCGTCGCGGCGACGAAGGCGAGCGCCTCGTCGACGGGCGCATTGTCGATATCGGGCGCCTCCACGTCATCCGGTGCGATGCCCGCGTCCTGAAACGCGCGCCACAGATGCGCGCGATCTTCGCCGCGTTCCTCGAGCGCGGCTTCGACGGCATCGCGACCATCGGCGCGCGCCATCGTCTGGCCGATCTTCGAGCGCCACACGATGTCCTCGCCGCGCCACCATCCGGTGACGGTCGGCAGATCGTGCGTCGTCGTCGTCGCGGTGACGCCGCTGTCCCATTCGCGCGGCGGTTTGAAGCCCGGCCCGTCCACTTCGCGCTCGAACCACAGCACACGAATGCCAAGCAAGCCGTGCTCCTGCAAGCGCTCGGTAAAGCCGGGCGGCACGGTGCCGAGATCCTCGCCGACGACGATCGCGCGATGCCGCCACGATTCGAGCGCGATCAGCCGCAGCATGTCCTCGAGCGGATAGCGCAGATACGCGCCGTCCTTCGCGCTTTCGCCTTCGGGCACGAGCCACAGCCGGCGCAAGCCGAGTATGTGATCGATGCGGATGCCGCCCGCACATTTGAACGCGCAACGCAGCATGTCGATGAACGCGGCGAAGCCTTGCGTACGCATCGCGCGCGGCGAGAACGTCGTGAGTCCCCACGATTGCCCGGCCTGGTTGAATAGATCCGGCGGCGCGCCGACCGACACGCCCGTGAGCATTTCATCGCGATACGACCATGCGTGGCTGCCCGCGCTGTCGCAACCGACGGCGAGATCCGCGACGAGCCCGACCGCCATGCCCGCATCGCGCGCGGCGTGTTGTGCGTGCAGGAGTCCCTTCGCGGCAAGCCATTGCGTGAAGAGATAAAAATCGACCTCGCGGCGATGCGCATCGGCGAATTCCGTCACCGCGTCGCTGCGCGGATCGCGCAACGCTTCGGGCCAGTTGCGCCAGTGACCTTCGCCGTTTTGCGCGATCTGCGCGGCCTGCAGCGCTTCGAAGCGCGCATGGTCTTCGAGCGGACGTCCGCCTTCCTCGACGAATGCGGCGAAGTCTTTCGCGAAGGGCGAATCGCGATCTTCGGAAAACGCGTCGAAGAGGGCGCGCAGAATCGCGAGGCGCGCGTTCGATGCGCGCGGCCAGTCGATCAGCGTCAGTCCTTCGAGTTCGGCGAGTTCCTTCGCGACGCCCGCTTTGTCGATCGCGGCGCGCGCGGCAGGCGCACCGAGCACCGCGGCAGGATCGACGTGCGCGATGTTGAGAAAGAGCCGCGACGACGGCGAATACGGGCTGAACTTGTTCGGCTCTGCGCTGAACATCGCGTGCATCGGGCTGATCGCGACGGCATGTCCGCCGCGCTTCGCAGTTTGCGTCGCGAGCGATGCGAGCGCGGTGAAATCGCCGATGCCGCCGTCGCCGTCACGCCGCAAGCCATACACTTGCGCCGCGACGCCCCACAGCGGCGGCGCCTTCGCCGCATCTTCGTGCAGCGTGCGCCACGCATCGTCGATGGTGTAGCAGCGCGCGGGCGCGACCGCGAGCGTCGTGCGATGGTCGTTGATGACGAGCGTGTGATAGCCCGGCTCCGCGATCGGCGAGAGCAGCGCGGTCTCGCCCTTCGGCGACGTGAAGCGCCCGTCGATCACTTCGCCGCTTTCGAGTTCGATGCGATAGCGCGCGCCCTGTTTCGCCGCCGACACCGGCAGCGCGATGCCGCGATCCACTTCGGCGGTGATGAGCGGCGGCAGCTTGCGGCCGCTCATTTCGGCATCGACGGCGTTCATGCTCTGCTTGATCTGCGCGGCGTTGCCACACGGCAGGCCGAGCTTTTCGAGCAGAATGCGCAGCGTCGTTTCAGGCACGCGCTGCGTGTTCTTGTGCGCGTCCTGCCATTCGATCTCGAAGCCCGCGCGCTCCGCGAGCGCCTCGATGCTGCTCACGGAACGCGTGGCGCCCGTCTGGGTCGTTTTCGTCGCGGCGGCGTTCACGAGACTTTTCCTTCCGCGGATGCCGGTTCGAAGCGGCGCGCGTCGTGCGCAATCGCATATTCGTTCACTTCGCCGGTGATCCACGCGAGGAACGTGCGAGCGCCGAGTTCGCCGTTACGCACGCGATCCTGCGCGCGCGCCGGCGTCTCGAAGATGATCTTGCCCGGCGGCTGCTTGTCGAGCGCGACAGCCGCGTCGCCGAGATTGAGCGCGATGGAGAGCGTTTCGCCGTCGCCGAGCTTCCAGCGCGCGACGAGCGCCTTGTCGCCGAGCACGTCCGCGCCGAGCGCTTTGGCGCCCTTCAGACGCGGCGTGATGAGCTTCGCGCGCACCGTCAACGCCGATCGATAGAAGTGCAGCCATTCGAGCCGGTCTTCTTCGTCCTGCTTGTCGCTGATCTTCGGCGAGGACATGTCGAACGTTTTCTCGTCGTTCGGATCGGGAATCTGCGCGCGGCGCTTTTCGTCGGTGAATGCGGAGAACTTCGCGAATTCCTTGCGACGGCCTTCGCGCACCGCATCGGCGAGTTGATCGTGATAGTCGGTGAAGAAGAGGAACGGCTGCCTCGATCCGTATTGCTCTTCCATGAAAAGCAGCGGAATCTGCGGCGAAAGCAGCAGAAGGCCGGTTGCGGCGAAGAGCGATTCGTCGTCGGTCAATGCGCGCAGGCGATCGCCCATCGCGCGATTGCCGATCTGATCGTGGTTCTGCAGGAACGCGACGAAGCGCGTGGGCGACAGATGCGCGCTCGGTTCGCCGCGCGGCTTGCCGTCATGAATCGGCGACGGATCGCCCTGATACGCGAAGCCTTCGCTGAGAATGCGCGCGAGCTTTTCGATCGGCTTGTCGGAATACGCGCCGTAGTAGCTCTCGTCCTCGCCGGTCAGCAGAACGTGCAGCGTGTTGTGCGCGTCGTCGTTCCATTGCGCGTCGAAATGCGTTTCCAGCAGATTCGCCGTGTTGTGCTCGTTCTCGAGCACGAGATGTACATGACGCCCCGCCTCGACGGAACTGCGGATGCGATGCGCCAGTTCGCGCAGCCATTCGTCATCGTTGATCGCGTGCACCGCGTCGAGGCGCAGGCCATCGAAACGATATTCGTTGAGCCAGTACAGGGCATTGTCGAAGAAAAAGTCGCGCACTTGCGGGCGCTCGAAGTCGATCGCCGGGCCCCACGGCGTGTTCACGCCTTCGCGGAAGAAGGTTTTCGCATACGCGTGCAGATAATTGCCGTCTGGTCCGAAGTGGTTATAGACGACATCGAGAAAGACCATCAGGCCGAGACCGTGCGCGGTGTCGACGAGCCTCTTCAGATCTTCGGGACGGCCATACGCCGAGTCAGGCGCGTAGGGCAACACGCCGTCGTAGCCCCAGTTGCGCGTGCCGGAGAAATCGTTGAGCGGCATCAGCTCGATGGCCGTCACGCCGAGTTGCGCGAGTTCGGGCAGGCGCGCGGTGACGCCCGCGAAACCGCCCATCGCGCCGACGTGCAGTTCGTAAAGCACGGTTTCTTCCCACGGCCGGCCGTGCCAGTTCGTGTGCGTCCATCGATACGCGCGCGGGTCGATGACTTCGCTCGGTCCATGCACGTCCTGCGGCTGATAGCGCGAGGCGGGATCGGGCACGGCGAGGTCCTCGTCGAGCCGATAGCGATACAGCGTGCCCGCGCCGCCATCGGCTTCGGCTTCGAACCAACCGTCGCCGGTCGGCTGCATGTCGACGCGTTCGGGCGTGCCGCCCGCGCGCAGGATTTCCACTTGCACGGCATCGCGCGATGGCGCCCAGAAACGAAAGCGCGTGCGCGGATTGTCGCGTGCGGCGCCCGTTAGATGAGCGCCGAAAGGAAGGCAATACGCATATTGATGCTTGTGCGGATCGATCGGACGTTCGGACATGATTTCCTGCCTCTAATGCTGCGGTGGACTGCGTATGGGTTGTGCGTCAGTGAGGCGAATCGATCTCGGAATCGCGATGCGAGGGCATCGTGCCCGGATCGGGCGGCAATGCCGTCAGAAGACGCGGCCCCTGATGCGCGCCCGCCATCCAGACCGCTTGCCAGTCGGCATCGCCGGTCGGCTCGGCCAGCATCACCACGACGCTGTGCGCGGCCACTTCCAACTCGCTGCCGACGAGAGGCCGCGTCACCGAATCGGGCTCCGCGCTATCCAAGAGCACGTTCCATTCCAAGTGCGGCGCGGGCGGTGTGAACACGAGCGTTTGCGACGATGCATTGAACATGAGCAGCAGCACGTCGATTTCACCGTCGACGCCCGGGCCCGCGCGCCGCAGCGTGAGCGCGCGGCCTTCCGGATCCTGCCATGCTTCGATCGCGAGCGCGTTGCCGCGTTCATCGAACCAACTGACATCGTAGAGTCCCGGCAGCACTTCGCGGTCGCCGTAAAGGAAGCGCGTTTCGCGCAACACCGGGTAGTTTTTGCGCAGTGCAATAACTTTCGCGACGAACTCCGTCATCTCGACGCCGGCGGGGCTTTGCGCCGCGTCCCAGTCGATCCACGAAATCTCGTTGTCCTGGCAATAGGCATTGTTGTTGCCCTGCTGCGTGCGGCCGAATTCGTCGCCGCCGAGAAGCATCGGCGTGCCGAGCGAGAGCAGCGTCGTCGCGATCATCGAGCGGGCGAGACGCGCGCGCACTTCGAGAATCGCGGGATCGTCGGTCGGACCTTCGATGCCCCAGTTCGCGCTGCAATTCTCGTTGTGGCCGTCGTTGTTGCCTTCCTGATTCGCTTCGTTGTGCTTGTGCGAATACGCGGTGACGTCCGCAAGCGTGAAGCCGTCGTGCGACGCGACGAAGTTCACCGACGCCCATGGTTTCCTGAAGCGCCGGTTGAAAAGTTCCGCCGAGCCGGTGAGACGCGCGGCGAGATCGGGGCGCATGCCGGCATCGCCGCGCCAGAAACGCCGGACGCCATCGCGATACTTGTCGTTCCATTCCGCGAAGCCCGGCGGATGATTGCCGACCTGATAGCCGTCCGGCCCGATATCCCACGGCTCGGAGATGAGCTTGCGCGTGGAGAGAACGGGATCCTGGCGCACGGCATCGAAGAAGCCCGAGCCGGGATCGAAGCCGTGGCCTTCGCGGCCGAGCGTGACGCCGAGATCGAAGCGGAAGCCGTCGATGTTGAACGCCGTGCACCAGTAGCGCAGCGAGTCCATCACCATCTGCAAGACGCGCGGATGCGACAGATTCACCGTATTGCCGCAGCCGGTTTCGTTGATGTAGTGACGTTCGTCGCCGGGAATGAGGCGGTAGTAGCTTGCGTTGTCGAGTCCGCGCCACGAGACGGTCGGGCCGAGTTCGTTGCCTTCGCAAGTGTGGTTATAGACGACGTCGAGAATCACTTCGATGCCCGCCGCGTGCAGTTGACGTACGGCGATACGCATTTCGTTGAGCCGATGCGTCGACAGATAGGAAGGCTCGGGCGCGAAGAACGCGGCGGTGTTGTAGCCCCAGTAATTCCTGAGACTGCGTTCGACGAGAAAGCGGTCGTTGAGAAACGCGTGCACCGGAAGAAATTCGACGGCGGTGATGCCGAGCTTCTGCAAGTGCTCGATGAACCAAGGCGACGATAGCGCGGCGAAGGTGCCGCGTTCGTGCTGGCGGATGTCGTGGCGCATCATCGATGCACCGCGCACGTGCGTTTCGTAGACGATGGTTTCGCCCCAGGGCGTGTCGGGGCGCACGTCGCGCGACCAGTCGAAGGCGTCGTCGGTGACGATGCATTTGGGCATCGCGGGTGCGGAGTCGCGGCGATCCATCGACATGTCGAGGCGATTCGAATGCACGCGATAGCCGAAGAGGGCGTCGGACCATCGCCAGGGGCCGACGAGCTTTTTCGCGTAGGGATCGAGCAGCAGCTTGTGGGGATTGAAGCGATGACCTTGCTGCGGCTGATACGGGCCATGCGCGCGAAAGCCGTAGACGGTGCCGGGGTGCGCGCCGGGGAGATAGCCGTGCCAGATTTCGTCGGTGCACTCGGGCAGGTCGAAGCGCATCAGTTCCTTGCGGCCGGTGCTGTCGAAGAGACATACCTCGATGCGATGAGCGTTCGATGAGAACACCGCGAAGTTGACGCCCAGACCGTCCCAGTTGGCTCCGAGCGGGTAGGGCGCGCCCGGGAGCAACTTGTCGGGGAGTGCATTTGCCATGTTGGCGCATCCTTTTGGGGTTTTTCTGCCTTTGCTGTTTCCTGCTCTTGCTCTTCGTATTGCTTGCGCTTCTATGGAATCCCGGTTTCTTAGTGGTCTATCAGCACTGCCCCTGTGCGGGGCAACGCTGATAGACCGACGCGATTACGGGATCCGGCGAAAAAAAAGACCATCAATCGGCCCGCAACACGATGGTTGCCAACGGCGGTAATGTCAACGCCGCCGACTGCTCCCTCCCATGACTCGGATAGTCGTCCGTATGAATCACCCCGCCATTCCCCATATTCGACCCGCCATAAATGGAAGCATCGGAGTTGAACACTTCGCTCCACCGCCCGCGCCGCGGCAACCCGATCCGATAAGCCAGACGAGGCACCGGCGTCATATTGCACACCACGACGACATCGCGCCCTTCCGCATCCGTACGCCGATACGCATAAACGCTATTCGCGTTGTCATCCCCGACGAGCCATTCGAAGCCGCGCGAATCGCTATCCAGCTTGTGCAACGCCGGCTCGCTCGTATAGAGATGATTCAGATCGCGCACGAGCTTCTGCAACCCGCCATGCATCGAATCATCGAGCAGATGCCAATGCGGCGATTCATCGTGATTGAACTCCGCGAACTGGCCGAACTCTCCGCCCATGAACAACAGCTTCTTGCCCGGATGCGTCCACATGAAGCCGAAGTAAGCGCGCAGATTGGCGAACTTCTGCCACCGGTCGCCCGGCATCTTGTTGATCAAAGACCCCTTGCCATGCACGACTTCATCGTGCGACAAAGGCAAGACGAAGCGCTCGGAATACGCATAGACCATCCCGAACGTGTACAGATGATGGTGATACTGCCGATACACCGGATCTTCCTGCATGTAGTGCAGCGTGTCGTGCATCCAGCCCATGTTCCACTTGAAGTCGAAGCCGAGTCCGCCGCTCTCGACATTCGCCGTCACGCCCGGCCATGCAGTCGATTCCTCCGCAACCGTGATCGCGCCCGGAATCTGCCGCACTTCATGATTCAGCCGCTTCAGGAACGCAATCGATTCGAGATTCTCTCGCCCGCCGTAAATGTTCGGCACCCACTCGCCGGCCTTGCGCGAATAGTCGCGATACAGCATCGACGCAACCGCATCGACACGCAAGCCATCGACGTGATAGCGCTTCAGCCACGCCAGCCCCGATGCGATCAGGAACGCGCTCACCTCGTTGCGGCCGAGGTTGTAGATCATCGTGTTCCAGTCCTGGTGATAACCCTCGCGCGGGTCGGCGTGCTCGTACAAAGGCGTGCCGTCGAACTGCACGAGACCGTGCGCGTCGTTCGGAAAATGCGCCGGCACCCAGTCGATGATGACGCCGAGCCCCGCCTCGTGCGCGCGATTCACGAACTCCGCGAACTGCTCCGGCGTGCCGAAGCGCGCGGACGGCGCGAACTGCCCGAGCGGCTGATAACCCCACGAACCGCCGAACGGATGCTCCGCGATCGGCATGAATTCGAGGTGCGTGAAGCCCATGCCCTTCGCATACGGAATCAGACGCTCGGCCAGCTCGTGCCAGTTCATGCCGCGATTGTCTTCCTCCGGCACGCGCAGCCACGACTCGGCATGCGCCTCGTAAATGGTGATCGGCGATTGCGGCGTCTGCTTGCCGCCGCGCGTGTTCATCCACTCGGCGTCGGTCCATGCGTAATGATCGATCGCATCGGCATCCGCGACGACCGATGCCGTCGACGGCGGCTTCTCGCTCTGCATCGCGCACGGATCGGCCTTGAGCGGCAGCGTATGACCGTCGCGCGTGACGATCTCGTACTTGTAACGCGTGCCCGCGCCGATGCCCGGAATGAACAGCTCCCACACGCCTGCGTTGTGACGCAGGCGCATCGGATGGCGCCGCCCATCCCATGTGTTGAAGTCGCCGACCACCGAGACGCGCCGAGCATTCGGCGCCCACACCGCGAAGCGCACGCCCGCGACGCCGCCATGCGTGATGGGCCGCGAGCCGAGGCATTCGAGCACCGCATACGGATCGGCTTGCGAGAGACGGTGGAGCCATTCGTCGCTGAGCACAGGGCCGAACGAATACGTGTCGTGCGTTTCCTGCGGCGTGCCGTGCCAGTCGATCTTCAGGCGATACGCCGCCGGCCTCGTGACGAAGCCCGCGTAAAGCCCCGCATCGTGGATGCGCGCGAGCGAGCCGAGATGCTCGCCGTTGCCCGCATCCGCGACGCTTACTGACGATGCGCCCGGCAGGAACACGCGCACGACGTGCCCCAGATCGGTTTCGTGCAGGCCGAGCATCGAGAAGGCATCGGGATGCCGGGCCTCGACGAGTGCGTCGATATCGAGCGGATTGAGGCCGTGCGCCGGGTTCCTGGTATCCGCCGGATCGCTACGAGTGTTCATGGTGAGTTCCATCCGGATTGTCCTTGTTGGCTCCGAATACGGGTCGCGTGCCCGGAGCGGGCGGCTCGCCCGTATCTCCCAGCAGGCGGCTCGCGAGCGACGCGAGACCCCGCAACGGAAGGCCGATCCAGGTCGGCCGGTTCGCTGCTTCGTAGCGGATTTCGTAAGCGGCCTTCTCGATCAGGAAAAGATCGAGCAACGGCTGAAACACGTCTTCGGCCGCGATCGTTTCGGGCGACGTGGCGATCGCCCCGGTGTACTCCCGCAAAAAGCTCTCCTCGGCGAACGCGCGCAGGCGTTCGAACAGCGCCCGCTTGCGATCCGCCGTCTGCGCGGGCGCGTTTTCCGTCGTCGATTGCGCTGCCGCGCTCGCATACGACAGCGAACGCAACAGGCCCGCGACGTCGCGCAGCGGACTCGTCTTTTTGCGGCGTTCGTCGAGCGGTCGCGCGGGCTCGCCTTCGAAGTCGATGAGATACGCATCGCCTTGCGCCATCAGCACCTGGCCCAGGTGGAAATCGCCGTGGATGCGGATGCACAACGCATCGGCATCGGGCGCGACGAGCTTCTTGACCGTATCGACGAGCAGTTCGCGCCGGTCGAGCAGGCTTTGCGCGAGGAAACGGTCGTGCTCGTTGAATTCGCCGATCTTCTGCGCGAGGATGTCGAGCGCCGATTCGAGCAGCTTCAGCGTGCCGTCGATCCAGCCCTCGACGTCCTCGGCCGATGCGCGCTGCGGCGAGAACGCTTCGTCTTCCGTCGGCGATGCGAGCGCGACGTGCAGTTCGCCCAGCCGCTTGCCGATGATGCCCGCGATGTTGCCGTAGCCCGCTAAACCTTCCGCCTGCGCGTCGCGTTCCTGCGCGTGCTCTTCGGATTCGACCGCGACCGCGAGCTCATCGACGGTGCGGCGCAGATAGTCGAGCGCGTAGTTCCACGCATCGCCCTGATTGTCGATGTAACCCTGCAGGATGATGAGCGTATGCGGCACGCCCTGCGGATCGACGCGCACGACTTCGCCGTAGAGCGGGCCGGTGTTCGCGTAGCCGAGTTGCGTCAGATAGCGGCTCATTTCCGCTTCGGGGTGAATGCCGCCCACGACGCGACGCACGAGCTTGAGCACGATCTTGTCGCCGATCACGAGCGAGCTGTTGCTCTGTTCGGCGGCGAGCCAGCGGATCTCGGGCGGATCGGCGGGATAGAGATTGAGCGTGTCGAAGAGCTCGGTCGGAATGAAGCGGATCTCGCTCTTTTGCACCGTCGGCACGACCGCGCGCTCCTTGAGCTTGCGGATCACGCCATAGGTGAATTGCGGCACCGAGAACGCATCGGTCAAATGCCCGATGTTGCGGTTGCGCCGCACGCGCGCGAGCGCGAGCTGCATGTAGAGCGGCGACGTCGTCTCCGTGCCCCACGCGATCGACAGCGGCAACACGTAGCGCTCGCAATGATCGCCGACATCGGCTTCGATCTCGGTGAACGCGAAGCCCGCGCCTTCGATCGTGGTCAGCGCGGCGAGGCGCACCGCATGCAGCTTCTGATCCTTCGATGCGAACCAGCGGCGCTTGCTCAGATAGTTCGGCAGCACTTCCGATTCGAGCAGCCGCACGTTTTCCGGCGTCGGGCCGGTCTGGCCGGCGCGAATCACCATCGTGACGAACTCGGGCAATTGCTCGGACGGCGCCTGCGCCCACGCGGGCCGCATGTTGCCCGGGCAAAGCTGGAACCACAGGAAGCCGTAGGGCGGGAACGTGAGCAGATACGTGAGCTTGCCGATAGCCGGGAACGGCGAATCGGCGGTCATTTCGAGCGGCACGGAGCCGTCGAATTCCGACAGATCCAGCTCCACCGCTTGCGGCGCACGCGAAAGATTCGCGACGCACAGGATCGGCGGCTCGCCTTCGAGTTCGCGCAGATACGCGAGGATCTTGCGATTCGCGGGCCGCAAGAAGCGGATCGTGCCGCGGCCGAACGCATGCTTCGAGCGGCGCACCGCGAGCATCTTGCGCGTCCAGTTCAGCAGCGAATGCGGATCGCGGCTTTGCGATTCGACGTTCACCGCGTCATAGCCGTAGAGCGAGCCCATCACGGGCGGCAGCACGAGTTGCTCGGGATCGGCGCGCGAGAAACCGCCGTTGCGGTCGGACGACCATTGCATCGGCGTGCGCACGCCGTCGCGATCGCCCAAGTGGATGTTGTCGCCCATGCCGAGCTCGTCGCCGTAATAGATCACGGGCGTGCCGGGCATCGACAGCAGCAGCGAATTGATGAGCTCGATGCGGCGCCGGTCGCGTTCCATCAGCGGCGCGAGACGGCGGCGAATGCCGAGGTTCAGGCGCGCGCGGCGATCGCTCGCGTATGTGTTCCACAAGTAGTCGCGCTCGGAGTCGGTGACCATTTCGAGCGTGAGTTCATCGTGATTGCGCAGGAAGATCGCCCATTGATTGGTTTCGGCGAGGTCCGGCGTCTGCCGCATGATGTCCGTGATCGGGAAGCGGTCCTCGCTCGCGATCGACATATAGATGCGCGGCATCAGCGGGAAGTGGAACGCCATGTGGCATTCGTCTTCGTCGCCGAAGTATTCCTTCACGTCTTCCGGCCACTGATTCGCTTCCGCGAGCAGCATGCGGTTCGGATACTCCGCGTCGATGGTGGCGCGAATCTTTTTGAGGATCTGGTGCGTCTCGGGCAGATTCTCGTTGTTCGTGCCTTCGCGCTCGACGAGATACGGCACCGCGTCCAGCCGCAGCCCGTCGATGCCCATGTCGAGCCAGAAGCGCATCACGGAGAGCACTTCCTTGATGACCGCCGGGTTATCGAAGTTCAGGTCGGGCTGATGCGCGTAGAAGCGATGCCAGTAATACTGGCCCGCGACCGGATCGTGCGTCCAGTTCGAAGGTTCCGAGTCGATGAAGATGATGCGCGTCTCTTCGTACTTCTTGTCCGTGTCGGACCACACGTAGTAGTTGCGATGATTCGATCCCGGCTTCGCATGACGCGCGCGCTGAAACCACGGATGCTGATCCGACGTGTGATTGATGACCAGTTCGGTGATCACGCGTATGCCGCGCGCGTGCGCTTCCTGAATGAAGCGCTTGACGTCCGCGATCGTGCCGTAGTCCGGATGCACGTTGCGATAGTCGGCGATGTCGTAGCCGTCGTCGCGGCGCGGCGACGGATAGAACGGCAGCAGCCAGATCGCATCGACGCCCAGCTCCGCGATGTAGTCGAGCTTCGCGAGCAGGCCGGGAAAATCGCCGATGCCGTCGTTGTTCGCATCGAAGAAAGACTTGATGTGAACCTGATAGATGATCGCGTCCTTGTACCAAAGCGGATCGTCGTTGAGAATCGACGCCTTCTTGTTGCGCTTCACCCTTGTATCCACGTTTCGCTCCAATGTTCTTGGTGTGCTTTCGTACGTCGATGAATCACGCTGCGTCAGGCTGCGGCTTCGGCAAACCCCATGTCGGCGATATGCGCCAGATCGCGAATGGCAGCGAATGCGGATTGAGCCGCACATGCTGGCGCCGTCCGCGCCATTCGAATTGCTCGCCCGTCACCTGATCCTCGACCGCGATCGCGTCCCACTCATGCACGCCCCAGCGTTCGAGCGTCTGCCACGGCAGTTCGATATCCGCGCCTTGCTCGTTGAACGGATCGAGGTTGATCGCGACGAGCACGACGTTGTCGCGCGACGCGTTCGCCTTTTCGAAGAACAGGATGTGATCGTTATGCGCGGGCAGGAAGTTGACGCCCAAATGCGTCTGCAACGCGGGATTCGCGCGGCGGATGCGATTGAGCGCGGTGATTTCCGTGACGATGTTGCCGGGCCGGTTCCAGTCCCACGCCTTCAGTTCGTACTTCTCGGAGTCGAGATACTCCTCGCTGTTCGGCAGCGCCGCCGATTCGCACAGCTCGAAGCCGCTATACACGCCCCACAATCCGGATAGCGTGGCCGCCAGCGCCGCGCGAATCACGAAACCCGGCCGTCCGGAGCTTTGCAGGAAGCGCGGATTGATATCCGGCGTGTTCACGAAGAAGTTCGGGCGGAAGAATTCCTTCGCATCGGTCTGCGTGAGATCGTGCATGTACTCGAGAAAATCGCGCTTGCTCTCGCGCCAGGTGAAGTACGTGTACGACTGCGAGAAGCCGAGCTTCGCGAGACGGTTCATCACGCGCGGCCGCGTGAACGCTTCGGCGAGGAAGATGACATCGGGATGGCGCGCGCGCACGTCGCCGATCACCCATTCCCAAAACGGGAAGGGCTTCGTATGCGGATTGTCGACGCGGAAGATTCGCACGCCCGCCGCGATCCAGTGCAGGAACACGTCGCGCAACGCGAGCCACAGATCGGGTTTCGCGTCCTGCGCGTAGAAGTCCGGATTCACGATGTCCTGATACTTCTTCGGCGGATTTTCCGCATAACGCAGCGTGCCGTCGGGACGCCATGCGAACCACGTCGGATGCTCCTTGAGCCACGGATGATCCGGCGAGCATTGCACCGCGAAGTCGAGCGCGATCTCGAGCCCGTGTTCGTGCGCGGCTTCGAGCATGCGCTTGAAGTCGTCGAGATTGCCGAGTTCGGGATGCAGCGCGTCGTGGCCGCCTTCCTTGCCGCCGATCGCATATGGGCTGCCGACATCGCCCGGCTGCGCGGTCAGCGAGTTGTTCTTGCCCTTGCGGTTCGCGACGCCGATCGGATGGATCGGCGGAAAGTACAGCACGTCGAAGCCCATCTCGCGGATGCGCGGCAGCTTGCCGATCACGTCGATGAACGTGCCGTGACGATTCACGTCGTCGCTCATGGAACGCGGGAAGATCTCGTACCAGCTCGCGAAGCGCGCGGCGGCGCGTTCCGAATCGATGCGGTACACGACCGGATCGCGCGACAGGAACGGACGATGCCGCGCCGCTGCAACGGCTTTCGCGGTCGCGCTCGCGAGCACGAGTTCGAGCTTGCGCGCGTCGTCGGCCTTCGTGAATTCCTTGACGATCGCTTCGAGCGGCGCGCTGTCGCTGTCGGCATCGTCGGAGGTTTTGACTTCGGCGAGGATCAGCGCGAACAGATGCTTCGCTTCCTCGACTTCGAGCTCCACCGTCTGACCGGCCTTCAGCTTCTTCTGCATGTGATCGACGAGCGACGCGTAATCGTCGCGCCACGCCATCACGACGAATTCATGGCGGCCCACGCGTTCGAGCGGAATGCGCGTGCTCCACAGATCGAGGCCGGCGGGCTGCACGGCGGTCATCGGCGCTTCGTGCCACTCGGTTTCATCGGCGGCGCGCCATTGCACGGCGGCGGCGATCTTGTCGTGGCCTTCCGCGAAGATCGCTGCCTGAATCTCCACCGCCTCGCCGACGATGCGCTTCGCCGGAAAGCGTCCGTGATCGACCGAAGGCGTCACGCTCTCGATCGACACGCGCGGCGCGGCGATCGCCTCGGCGACGGACTTCTTGTCGGCGGCCTTCGCGCCGCGCTTCACTTGCGGCTGCGCGAGCAGGATGAACGGCTCGGCTTCCGCGCGATACAGGCGCACTTCGCCCGCCTTGAGCGTGAAGGGCGCGAGGCGCTCGGGCTTGCCCATCGTGTCGTCGATCAGCGCGAAGCGCGTGTAGTTGCCCGGCACCGATTCGAGCAGATGCAACGTATCGACGTGCACGGGCGCGACGAGATCGGGATTGATGACGGCGAGCACGGCGTCGCTGCTATGGCGCAGATCGCCGCCATCCGCGCGAATCAGCGCCGCGTAGGGCGTGCCCGCCCCCGTCAGCGCGCGCAGTTCGCCGACGCTCGCGAGCGTGCCGACGTTGCGCTGCAACTCGTTCGCACGCCGGATGCGCGCGGTGAGATCGATGCGCTTCTCGCTCTTCGCACGCTCGTATTCCGCCGCGATGCCGTATTGCGGCGACATCGGCAGGGCGACGCCGTATTCGAAGCCCATCGGCACCATGATGCCGGTGCCGAGCGCGGCGGCGGTGTCGAGCGCGCGCGTGTAGGCGCGTTCGACGAGCGCGGTGTCGCTCGTATCAGCGAGATCGCTGATGAGCCGCGCGCCGAACGGATCTTCCGGAAACGCGATGGGCGGTGCGATGCGCGACAGCGCCGCGTGCTCGTCGAAGAGCCACGCGCTCTTGAAGTCCCACCAGCGCGTCGATGCGAACACGGCGTCGAAACCGGCGTCGGCGAGACCGTGCAGATCATGCCGCGTGACGCCGACGGTCCACGCGAGCCAGCGCGTCTCCGGATGCTTTTCGCGCACCGCCGCGCCGAGCCTGCGCCACACATGCGCGGGCACCGCGTCCGGCGCATCGAAGCGAAACCCGCCCACGCCCGCATCGGCGAGCAGGTTCAGCTCGCGCGCCCACCATTCGGTCAGATGATGCGCGGCCTCGCCATCGGCGAAATTCGCCCACGCGACGTCGCGCTGACGCGGCGGCTTGCGCGGATCGAGGCGCGCATCCGCGCTTTCGAACGGCTGAAACCAGTGCTTGTTGTCCTGATAGAGCCCGCCTTCGGCGCTCACGCGGTCGATCACGATATCGACGAGCAGCGTGAGCTTGTGCTTTTTCGCGGCGTCGGCGAGCTGGCGCAGGCCGTCGGATGCGCTCGCATCGGATTCGAAGACGGAATGCAGCCGATGATGATCGGCGACCGCCTCGCGATGCCCGTTGCTGCCGGGCGTGAACGGCGAGCCGATCAGGACGTGATCGAAGCCGAGCCCTGCCGCGTGCTCGAACTGGGCGGGCCAGTTCGCGAGCGGGCCGACGAGCAGGGGATCGATGAAGTAGATACGCGGCGCGTACGCATGAGGAGCTTGATGGTTTTCCATCGTTCGTCTTTTCCAGAGTCGTCCTGCGGTGGCGGGGATGCGGGCATCAATCGCGATCACGCTCACGGGCCAAACTGGCTGAAGAGCTGGTCCGCGCGTCACGAATCACGCGAACTCTCAGGCGGAACTCAGATTACACCTTGGCGCCGGATTTCGACGCCTGCCTGGCCGCGTTGTCGCGATGCACCGTGCATCGAATGCCTTCTTGCATCACGGTGGGCGCCACGGTCCCCAAGTGATTTCCTTCGGGCTCATGCACGGGCGGGACAGCACGTTGCGTGCCGCGCCCGGTTCGAACCCTGGTCGTTACTATGGAGCAACTGCCGCCGGCACGCTCACGCGGTGCGCGCCATCGAATGCGCGTCCTGTGCCCGTGCGGGCGTCGGCATGACATCGGCCACGCGGCGCGCACGCAATGCGGTGCGGCTCGGACGCGCGCCGCTCAGGCCGACGTACAGTGCGACCATCGTCGTCACGGCTTCGTTCCATCCGAAATCGCAGGACATCGCGTTGCGCTGCAACGCGCGCCACACTTGCGGACGCATGTAGGCGTCGAGCGCGCGGCTCGCGGCGTAGACGATATCGTCCGCGCGTTCGCCATCGAAGAGAAAGCCGGTGGGCGCGTGCGAGGAGCGCGGCGCGGGGACCGGCGCGACAGGCAGATCATGCGTGCCGTCGCGCAGCCACGCCGATGGACGGAGCACGTCGCGCATGCCGTGCAGTTCGTTTTGCGCCGCATCGACGATCGTGTCGGCGAGGCCGCCCACGCGCGATGCGACCGGCAGCGTGCCGTAGCGCATCGCATACATCTGCGTGAGGCCGCACGGCTCGAAGCGGCTGCCGTGCAGAAGGATGTCCGCGCCCGCGTGCAGGGCATGGGCGCGCCGTTCGTCGTATCCGATATGCACGCCCACGCGATCCGGCCATTCCTGCGCGAGCTTCCTGAAACCGGCTTCGATATGCGCCTCGCCCTTGCCGATCACGGCGAGCTGCAGACGCGGATGTCGCGCGAGCAGACGCGGCAGCGCATCGAGCACGACATCGGCGAGTTTCTGACCGGTCATGCGGCTGCCGATCGCCATCAGCGGCGCGAACGGATCGACGGGCAAGCCGAACATGCGTTGCAGCGCGCGCTTGCACGCGTGCTTGCCGCGCATATCGTCGAAGGAATAGGTGCGTTCGATGAGCGGATCGGCGGCGGGATTCCACGTTTCTTCGTCGATGCCGTTCACGACGCCCGACAGCTTGTCGGCGCAGCTTTGCAGCACGCCTTCCATCAGATGACCGAAGCGCTGCGTGAGAATTTCGCGCGCGTAAGTTTCGGAGACGGTCGTTACGCGATCGGCGTGGACGATGCCCGCTTTCATCAGACTCAATGCGCCATAGAACTCGATGCTCTTCGGGTCGCTCAACGCATGCACGAGCCACTTTTCCGGCACGCCGAGCGACGCACCAAGCGAGAGCGCGTAGTTGCCCTGGAATGCGAGATTGTGGATCGTGAATACGCTCTTTGCGTGCACGTCCGCGTGCTTCATCAGCAGCGGCGTCAGGCCCGTGTGCCAGTCGTGTGCATGAACGATGTCCGGCTTCTTCACGCCGCGCACGCCTTGCGCGATCCGCACCGCGGCGGCGGAAAGCGTCGCGAAGCGAAGCGCGTTGTCCTGATAGTCGCGGCCCTGTTCGTCCTGATAAAGCCCGTCGCGCGCGTAGAGCGTGTCGCAGCGCAGCAGCAGAACCGGCACGCCGGTATCGGGCATGCGGCCGCGCAGCAGCGCCGCGTCGCCGCCGGGCAGGCCGGTGAGCGTGCCGATCTTGCTCAGGCCTTCGGCTTGGGCAATAGCGTTCGGATAGGCGGGAAGCAGGATGGTGGCATCGACGCCGGCTTCGCGCAGCGCGGCAGCATAGGCGCTGACCATATCGCCGAGTCCGCCGGTCTTGGCGAGCGGGACGGCTTCGGAGGCGACCAGCAGAACGTTCAAAGGCAAAATGGGCTCTCCTGTGCATGCGGAACGCACGAGCGCGAGGCCGCGCGAGCGAGTGCTGATCCGGGTTTCTTCTGATTGGGCTGGCGCAATGCAGCAATCGCTGTGCCACCGAGCGGGGGCGTGTGTGCGCTGCGGCACGTTCATTTCCGCCTATGGCACGACGAGACCGCCGGCGCCCCCGTCCCGCAGAGCAAGAAAGGCACGAACGTGCCGCGTGTAAAACTGACTGCGGCGCGCGCCGCGTTTTTACACGGCGCGTTCGATGAGCCGTTCGTCGAGCTTATGGCGCGCGCGTGACAGCGTCGTTTCAGCCGCCGACCATGCTCGCGGCGATGTTGATCGAAAGCCCGAGCACCGCGAGATTGAAGAAGAACGACAGCACCGATTGCGCGAGCGCCGTGCGGCGCGCCGACGTCGATGCAAGCGCGATATCGGCGGTCTGCGACGCGACCGCGATCGTGAAGGAGAAGTAGAGGAAGTCCCAGTAACCCGGCTTCAGATGACGGTCGGGAAATCTCAGCGCGGTATCGTTGTCCGGCGACTGATAGTAGTGCCGCGCGTAGTGGAGCGTGAACATCGTCGGGATCAGGAACCATGCGCCGAGCATCGTCGCGCCGGTGAGCACGTAATGCAGCACCGCGCCGGCGCCCATGTGCTTCGCGGTCGACAGCTCGACGACGATCGCCACGATGCTCGCAATCGCCGCGACGCTCACGACCATCAGCACGGTCGCGGCGTTTTCGTCTTCGCGCTCGGCCAGTTCCTGCACGTCGCTCTGGCGCGCGGACGCCATCTTCACCCAGATGAGCGCGAGATAGAGCCACACGGCCGAGTCCCAGCCGATCAGCGCGCGCGCCGTCGGCCGCACGTGCGCCGGAACCAAAGCGGCGGCGACGCAACCAACAGCCAGGCCGATCAGCGCGCGCGGCCGGTTGCGCAGTACGGGCGGGAAGATCGGCTTCATTTCGTTTTGTCCGCATGTGAGGCAGGCATCGCCCGACGCTGCGATTATTGCCCGATCGCCTTTCAACAAGCTGAGTGCCAGAGATGACGTCGTTTGCGATGCGAAGGGGAATCATGGCGGGCGCGTGCGCGCTGCTCGTGCCGGCGCGCGCTCAGGAACCGCCCGCGAGCGGAATCGGCGCGTTTCTCGCCGTGTCGATGAAACTCACCGGCCGCACGCACTTCGATCCGCTTCTCGCCGAACGCGTGCACGCGGCGCTTGCCCGGCACGATGCGGACTTCGCCGCGAAGATCGCCGCGCTCGACAAGTGGATCGCGACGCACGGCGGCACGCCCACCGACATCATCACCGCCGCGCTCGAAGCCACGCGTCCCGAGCTTGCGAAGACGGTCGGCAGCGTGATGCGCGCGTGGTATCTCGGCGTCGTCGGCGAGCCGCCGCATGTCGAAGTCGTTGCGTACGAACGCGCACTGATGTTCGATCCCGTCGGCGACATGCTCACGGTTCCCTCATACTGCCGCGGCGAGCCGGCCGACTGGGCGAAGAAGCCCTGAGCGCCGCGCATCGCCATTCAAGACAAGGGCACGCGCATGGCGGGTTCCACTTCGGCGGACGTCGTGGTCGTCGGCTCGGGCGTGGCGGGCAGTCTCGTCGCGTACCGGCTGGCGAAAGCGGGCGCGTCGGTGATTCTGCTCGAAGCCGGGCCGCGTCTTGCGCGCTGGCAGATCGTCGAGAACTTTCGCCGCGCCGCCGACAAGCGCGATCTCTGCGCGCCGTATCCGCTCGCGCGTCACGCGCCGCGCCCCGAGCCGATGAATCCCGGCGCCTATCTCGTCGATCGCGGCGCGACGCCGTACCAGCCGCAATATCTGCGGCTCGTCGGCGGGACGACGTGGCATTGGGCCGGCGCGGCGTGGCGCCTTTTGCCTTCTGACTTTCGCGTGAAAACGCTGTACGGCGTCGGGCGCGACTGGCCGTTTCCCTACGAGACGCTCGAACCGTGGTACGGGCAGGCCGAAGCCGATCTGGGCGTCGCGGGACCGGACATCGATCTCGGCTCGCCGCGCTCGACACCTTATCCGATGGACGCGCTGCCGCTCTCGTGGATGGACCGGCGCGTCGCCGAGGTGCTCGGCGCGCAGTCGTATCGCGTGGTGCCCGAGCCGATGGCGCGCAACAGCCGTCCGTACGACGCGCGCCCCGCGTGCTGCGGCAACAACAATTGCATGCCGATTTGTCCGATCGGCGCGCTGTATCACGCAGCGTCGCACGCCGACAAGGCCGAACGCGCGGGCGCGGCGCTCGTCGCGCAGGCGGTCGCGTATCGCATCGAGGCGAACGATCGCGGCGAGATCGTCGCGATCCATTGCAAGGACCCGAACGGCCTCTCGACGCGCGTGACCGGCAGGCGCTTCGTCATCGCGGCGAACGGCATCGAGACGCCCAAGCTGCTTCTGATGTCGACGTCCGCGCGGTTTCCGAAGGGCATCGGCAACGGCTCGGATCAGGTCGGGCGCAATCTGATGGATCATCCCGCCGCGAGCGTCAGCTTTCTCGCCAACGAGGCGCTGTGGCCGGGACGCGGGCCAGTGGAGATGTCGTCGATCGTCGATTTCCGCGACGGGCCGTTTCGCGCGCAGCAGGCGGCGAAGAAGCTGCATCTGTCGAACGCGGCGCCGACGCTCGCCGTCACCCGGAATCTGCTGGATAAAGGGCTGACCGGCGGCGAGCTCGACCGGCAGATTCGCGAGCAATGCGCGCGCAGGCTCACGTTCGGCAGCTTTCACGAGCAACTGCCGTCGAGCGAAAATCGCGTGATGCTGTCGGCGCAAAAGGACGCGCTCGGCTTGCCGCGACCGGAAATCGCGTATTCGATCGACGATTACGTGCGCAAGAGCGCCGCCGACACGCACGCGCAGTTCGCGCGCATCGCCGGGATTTTCGAGGGCACGGAAATCGAGCACGACGATTCGCTCGGCGCGAGCAGCCACATCATGGGCACGGCGATCATGGGCCGCGATCCGAACGATTCCGTCGTCGATGACGAATGCCGCGCGCACGATCATCCGAACCTGTTCATCGCCGGGAGCGCGGTGATGCCCGCGGGCGGCTCCGTCAACTGCACGCTGACGATCGCGGCGTTGTCGCTGCGGCTCGCCGGCACGATCGAGGCGTCCCTGCGATGAAGGCGCGGCTCGCGTGCCTGATCGTTCTGCTGGCGTGCGCGTCCGGCGCCGCCCAGGCGCAAACCAGAGTCGAGCAAGGCGAATACCTCGTGCGCGCGGGCGGCTGCATGAGCTGCCATACCGCCCGCTCGGAATCCGCGCGGCCGTTCGCGGGCGGCAGGCCGATCCCGACGCCGTTCGGCGACGTGTTCGCGCCGAACATCACGAGCGATCGCGAAACGGGCATCGGCGCATGGACCGACGCGCAGTTCATCCGCGCGATGCGCGAGGGCATCGGCAGGAACGGCGAGCGGCTTTATCCCGCGTTTCCGTACACGTCGTACACGCTGCTTTCCGACGCCGATCTGCTCGCGATGCGCGCCTATCTCGCGACCGTGCCGCCCGTGCGGTCCGCGACGCCGCGCAACACGCTCGCGTTTCCGTTCGATCAGCGCTGGCTCATGGCGCTGTGGAATCTTCTCGAGTTTTCGCCGCGGCGCTTCGTGCCCGATCCGTCGAAGAGCGCGGAGTGGAATCGCGGCGCGTATCTCGTCGAAGGGCTCGGGCATTGCGGCGAGTGCCACACGCCGCGCAACCGCATCGGCGGGCTGATGGGGAGCAAGCGGCTTGCCGGGGCGACGGTCGCGGGATGGCAGGCGGGCAATCTGACGCCGGATCGCGTCGCGGGCATCGGCGCGTGGCGCGACGACGAACTGCTGCGCTTTCTGTCGACGGGCGCCGCGCCCGGCCGTGCCTATGCGCTCGGACCGATGGCCGAAGTCGTCGCGACTGGCACGCAGCATCTGACGCCCGCGGATCTGCGTTCGATGATCGTGTATCTGCGCGCCGTGCCGCCCGTCGCGGCGAAAGACGCGCGCGTGAGCGACCCGGCGCGGGCGGACACGACATCGATCGATTCGGAAGGCGCGCGTCTTTACGCCGCCGCGTGCGCCAGTTGCCATGGCGCGACAGGCGAGGGCAGCAAGCCGTTTCCGCCGCTCGCGCGTGATGGCGGCGCGGCGGCGGCGAGCAATCTCGTTCTCGTGATCCTGCGCGGCGTGAATCGCAAGACCCGCGATGCGCACGCGCTGATGCCCGCATTCGACGCGCAATTCACCGACGAGCAGATCGCCGTTCTGAGCAACTTCGTGACGCGTCAATTCGGCGATCCACGCGCGTCGATCGATGCGAAAGCCGTCGCGCGGCTTCGCGTCATCGGGCAATAACTGCGTTGCAAAAAGGTCGGGAACAGCACTTTTTACGTCGACCGGACGCGCCCCGGTAACGCCGCTGTAACGAGTGTGCGCGCGGCTTGCGTATTGCTTGCAAAAGCGATCCACCCCGCACACGGCGTCATTGACGAGCGCTATCATCGGCGCATGAATGGTCCTACCTATCCTATCGTCTGCAGGCATCCCGCCAATGATCTCGGCCGCGATTTCGTGGTCGGGGATCTGCACGGCTGCGTCGATGCGCTGCGTTATCTTCTGCACGAAATCGGTTTCGACGGCGCGCGGGACAGGCTGTTCTCCGTCGGCGATCTGGTCGATCGCGGCACGGATTCGCTCGCGGCCATCGATCTCATCGACAAGCCGTGGTTTTATCCCGTGCTCGGCAATCACGAGGATGCGCTGATCGCGGTCGCGACCGGCGCGATGCGCCGTCAATCGTGGTACGCGATCGGCGGCGCGTGGGCTGAAACCGTGCCCGACGATCAGCTTGCCGCGCTCGCCGCGCGGCTCTCGACGCTGCCGCTCGTGCGGATCGTCGGCGAGGGCGAGCGGCGCTTCAACGTGCTGCACGCGGAGTTCTTCGGCAACGACGCCGAACTCGATGCCGGCGACTATCACGAAGACGTCCGCGGGCAGATCCTTTGGGGCCGCAGCCTTGCGCTCGGTCACGCGGACCCCGGGCTGCAATTCGGCCTGTCGCCCACTTACTGCGGCCATACGCCGACGCGCGCGGTGAAGCAGATCGGCTCGCAGATTTACATCGATACGTGCGCGTTCGCGCCCGAAGGCCGGCTCACGATCGTGCAGGCCGGCACCGACGAGCGCTGGTCCGTAAAAGAGCGCTGGGCGTCGTCCGAAGGCGCGCGCGAACTCGCGCTGCCGTGACTCCGGTGCAACGCGGCACGCACGTTGCTCGAATCTTCGCCATCGATAGAAGACCAATCAGGCGAGGCGCGCGGTGGCGAAAATCGGAACGAACAACGAGACAGGCGGCGGGGCCGGCGACCGCCTGACGGCCGACGTGCAGGGCTGCCCGGATGATTTGCCGCCCGGCCTGCGCTACGTGGACGATTCGCGGCGCGGCTATACGCGCGAATGGATCGACGGCGCGTTCGCGTACTTCAACACGCAGGGCAAGCGCATCGACGACGAAGCCGAGATTCGCCGCATCAACGCGCTCGCGATTCCGCCCGCTTACACCGATGTGTGGATTTGCCCCGACTCGCGCGGCCATCTCCAGGCGACCGGACGCGATGCGCGCGGTCGCAAGCAATATCGCTATCACCCGCAATGGCGCGAAACGCGCGACGCGAACAAGTACGAACGCATGCTCGCGTTTTCCGCGGTGCTGCCGAAACTGCGCTCGCGGGTTACGCGCGATCTGGCGCTCGACGGCATGCCGCGCGACAAGGTGCTCGCGACCGTGGTGCGTCTGCTCGATACGACGCTGATCCGCGTCGGCAGCGAGGAATACGCGCGCGAAAACCGCTCGTACGGACTGACGACGTTGAGAAAGCGGCATCTGAAAGTGTCGGCGGGAACGTTGCGGTTCAAGTTTCGCGGCAAGAGCGGCATCGAGCACGATGTCGCCGTGAGCGACGCGCGGGTCGCGCGCATCGTCAAGCGCTGCATGGATCTGCCGGGGCAGGATCTCTTCCAGTATCTCGATGAGGACGGCGAGCGCCATTCGGTCTCTTCATCCGACATCAACGAATATCTGCGCGAGATCACCGGCGCGGATTTCACGGCGAAGGATTACCGGACGTGGGCGGGCAGCGTGTTCGCGCTCGCGGCGCTGAGAAAGCTGAAATGGGAGACGGTGACCGAGGCGCGCAAGCATGTCGTCGGCACGGTGAAGGAAGTCGCGCAACTGCTGCGCAATACGCCCGCCGTGTGCCGCAAATGCTATGTGCATCCGGCCGTGATCGAGGCGTTCGAAGCCGGCGAGCTCGCCGAATCGATGCCCGCGTCGCGCCGTCACGGTCTCAAGACCGATGAAGCCGCGCTCGCGATCTTCCTCGAAAAGGAAGCGAAACGCCGCACGCGCGAGGCGGCGCGCAAGAACCGCAAGGGCGCGACGCCAGGCGACGCGCGCCTGACCCGGCTGCTCGGCGAATCGAGCCGCAAGGCGCGCGCGGGTGCGCTGAAATCGAGCGGCAAGAACGCGGCGTCGCAGGCGCTCGAGCAGGTCGGCAAGAAAGCGGCGAGAAAGGCGGCGCGCCCGGCGTCGAAGAAGCTCTCGCGCACGCGCACCGAAACGGCTGTGGCGATCGGCTCGGGAAGGTGAAACGTTTGCCCGTTCAGCCGACCTGATTCAGCTCGAACACGTAGTCGATCGCCTCGCCGTTCCAGTTGTATTCGAGATACGCCGCGTGCCGGCAGTCGCGCAGCATCGTCGTGCGCAGGGCGGCGAGGCATTCGCCCTGCGGATCGCGCACCGAGGGATACACGATCCCCGGCGCACCGGCCGCCCGCACCGCGCGTCCGAGCGCCTTGCCCGGGCCGTAGTCGTCCGGCGCGAGGATGCGCGGATCGAGGCCCGTTCGCGCGATCGCGTCGCCGCGCAGATCGACGACATCGCCGTGCGCCCGCACTGTGTAGAGACGCATCTGCTGGCGCGTCGGCGCTTCGTTCGTCGCGGCGAGAAAAAGCCCGGAGTGATAGCGCGTTTCCGCGATCGCCGTCTGCCGGTCGCGGCCGCAGTAAAAGACGCCGTAGCTGCCGTCCGAGAAACGGCTGCCGTTCGGATTCAGATGCGTGAACGCCGCCATGATCGGCCCGCAGCCCGGCCCGAAACAGCGCTCTTCCGCGGGCACGAGATCGAGTTCGCCGATTTCGGTGCGCAGGCGGTCGTTCGTCATCGCCTCCAGTGCGTAGAGCGCTTCGAAATCCTGCGGTGACGCCACGCGATCGAAGAGATTGACGGCAGGAAAGCGCGTGGGAATCACGCGATACGCCGGCGACCAGTCGAGCAGACTGTGCGGCCACTGTTCGCGCCAGTTCGGTGTGTCCTTGCTGAATGCAATTCCCATCACGCCCAGCCGCCTCGCATCGCGTCGAGATATTGGCGCACGGCAACGAGATCGCTGATATTGCCCGCCAGCAGCCGATCGAGCGCCGGACGCCCGCCGAACGGCGGCGCGGCATTGGGGCGGCGGATCCAGGTATCGGCGGCTTTCGGATCGGGGAGAAGGATTTGCAGCGCCTTGTAGATGCCGAGAATCAGCGAAAGGCGCTCGAGCGTGTCGCGAGCGAGGCGGGCGGATTCGGGGTCCTGCTTCCATTTGAAATAGGTGGAGCGCCCCGGCGAGCCGAGCAGCGTGATCTGCTCCTCGGCGGATAGCGCCCAGTCGCGGGCGATATTGAAGAAGGCGCGTAGACCGGCAGCGGATAGATCACCCGAATCCAGCGCCGGACGCGGCACCGGACGGCCGGCCGACGCATGTTCGGCGCGTGCGGCGTTGGGCATGTCGTTAAGTCTCCAAAGGAACTTTGCAATAATATTAGTCCACATTTGGATTAATGCAAGCCCGCCATGCGCTTTTTGACTCGAAGCGCCGGATCAGTCTTCGTCGTCGGTCGGGCCGTAGCGGCGGCCCGGTACGTGGGATTTGAGCGCATCGGCGATTTGCGACGGCGTGCAGTCGGCGGGAAAGACGCGTCGCTGCACGCGCTGGTCGGTCTTCGACGCCCATTCGACCATTCGGTAAGGCGCGCCCCACGGCGGCTCGACCGGCAGGGAAAGACGGCATTCGCGCAGGGTGAGCGCGTATTGTTTGCGCATCGTCGGAGCGAGATTGGCGAAGCTGCGGCGCGCGGCGGTGTTGGCTGGCATGGCACGTTCCTCACGGTGATGGCTCGGCCGTCCGGTGCGGACGGCGGCAACGGAGCCGGATCGCGAGACGAGTGTGTCGGCGCAGAATTAAGAGGGACTTAATCGCGCGCGACGCCGCATCGATGCGCGGCAAAACGCCGCTGCGAGCCGCCGAAGGCCGATGCATGCGCCGGTCAAGAGGCGCTTCGGCATTTTCGCCACGACGCGCGCCGCCTGTTTGCCGCGGCGTCGGCTTACTGTATATTCGTACAGCTTGTCCGCAACAGGAGCTCGCCGATGAACCCACGCAACGATCCGCTCGAAGCCGCTGCGCTCGAACGTTTCATGCGCGCGACGCGCGCGGTCAACGCGGCGTTCGACGCCACGCGCGGCGAGCCGGATTTCGAGCGGGACGGGCGCTCCGTCGCGCGCTCGATCGAGCGTCTCGACGCCGCGTTGCTCGAGCTGGAAACATCCGAGCAGACGCTCGACGCCATCCTCTCGCGCAGAGCGGGCCACTAACCGTTGGAGCGAATCACTTGAAGCGCGTATTCCTGATCGTCGTTCTTCTGATCGGCTCGTCGTCGCTTTTTGCGGCCGAGCGCTACACGGAAGTCTGGAATCCTCCCGAAGCACAGTCCGTCAAGGGCAAGAGCAAGACGCACGCGGCGCCGCAGACGGCAGCCAAAAAGAAGCACAAGAGCGCCACGTCCGTGAAGCAGGTCGCCGATAAAGCCGCTATCGAACAGGCGCCGGTCACGCCGCGTTCGAAGGCATCGTCGCCGAAGCAGAGCGAGCCGGTCATCCCGCGCAAGATCGAGCCGAACGGCCAAGTGATGCGCGTCTAGACCGCGGCCGCAATCGACAAAAAGGGGCGTCCCGCCGGGAGCGCCCCTTTTTTCTTACGCGGCCAACAGCAGCCGCGCGATGTCACAACCGACCCATCAGCAACAGAACGATCACTACGATCAGCACGACGCCGACGATCCCGCTCGGCCCGTAGCCCCAACTGCGGCTGTGCGGCCAGGAAGGAATGGCGCCGATCAAGAGCAGGATCAGGATGATCAGCAGTATGGTGCCGATCGTCATTTCGACTTCTCCTTATTCAAATGATCGCGTGACGGATCGGCGTCCGGCGCAGCCTCCCAACTGTCATCGACAGTCATGCGCCGAAGGAGCGGCGGTTCGTGGCCGCCGGCACGATCAGTCTTGCGATCGACGACTGCATATGAGCAATGGCCGTGCCAGTAGCGACGAAAGCCCGCGGCATCAGGCATTGCGGGCAGTGAGCGAACGTGCGCCAGCGCAGACGAAAGTCGAAAAGGAGAGGCGAAACGAGGCGGGGCGGGCAAAACTTGCACGGCGCGCGAAAGCCTTCGCGCGCCGCTTTTTACGCAAGCGATCCGCTCAGAATAGGCCGCGGAACGCCCAGAACAGCAGGCCCGCGAGCGCGATCGAAACCGGCAGCGTCAGGATCCACGCGAGCGCGAGGCTGCGCACGGTGCGCCATTGCAGGCCGGAGCCGTTCGCGGCCATCGTGCCCGCGACGCCCGACGACAGCACGTGCGTCGTGCTGACGGGCAAGCCGTAGACATCGGCGGCGCCGATGGTCAGCATCGCGACGAGTTCCGCCGACGCGCCTTGTCCGTACGTCAGATGCGTCTTGCCGATGCGCTCGCCGACCGTCACGACGATCCGCTTCCACCCGACCATCGTGCCCAATCCGAGCGCGACGGCGACGGCGACCTTCACCCACGTCGGGATGAACTTCGTCGCGTGGTCGAGCTGCTTCTTGTAGTTGCCGAGCACGGCGTCGTCGTCCTTGGAAAAGGCGGGCGCTTTCTGCTTCTCCATGATGCGCAGCGCCTCCGACGCGATGTACATCTCGTTGCGCACGTTGCGGACGTTGCCCTGCGGCACTTCGGCCATCGTTTGGCTCGGGCGGATCTGCGCTTCGATCGAGTCGACGACGCGCTTCAGCGACGCGATCGTGTCCGGCGCGAGCGTCTTCGTCTGCACGTATTTCTCGACCTGGGCGCGCGCGTCGGCGGCGGGCGGAGCGCCGTTGCTGTAGCGCTGCAATACGTCCGATGCGCTGCGGCTCACCGCGACGAACGTCTGCGTTTCGCTCGCCGTCACGGCCTTGTTCAGCGCGTAGGCGGTCGGCACGGTGCCGATCAGGATCAGCATGATGAGGCCCATGCCTTTCTGGCCATCGTTCGAGCCGTGCGCGAACGACACGCCCGTGCATGTCAGGATCAGCAGACAGCGGATCCAGAACGGCGGCGGCGTGTTCTTCTCCGGCTCTTTGTAGAGCGCGGGCACGCGCACGACGAGCTTCAGCACGTAAAGCAGAAAACCCGCGAGGATGAAGCCGACGAGCGGCGAAAACAGCAGCGACTTGCCGACGGACATCGCCTGGCTCCAGTCGACGCCCGACGTGCCGTTCGTGCCGTGCAACAACTGGTTCATGAGGCCGACGCCGATCACCGAGCCGATCAGCGTATGCGAACTCGACGACGGCAGGCCGAGCGCCCAGGTGCCGAGATTCCAGATGATCGCCGCGATGAGGAGCGCGAAGACCATCGCGAAGCCCTGCGAACTGCCGACGCCGATGATCAGTTCCACCGGCAGCAATTGCAGGATGCCGAACGCGACCGCGCCGCTCGAAATCAACACGCCGATGAAATTCCATGCTCCCGACCAGACTACCGCTAAGTTTGGCGTCAACGAGTGCGTGTAAATTACAGTGGCGACAGCATTCGCCGTGTCATGAAAACCGTTGACGAATTCGAAGCCGAGCGCAATCAGGAGCGCGACGCCGAGCAGAATGTATGGAAGCGCCGACGATTCGCGAACCGGCGCGAGATCTTCGAGCAGATGCAGGACGCAGTACACCGCGCCCGCGCCGATGGCGAGCAGAAAGAGCAGTAGCGCGAGGCGTTGTCCGAGCGTGCGGCCCGTCTGGGATTGAGGAAAGGCAATCTGGTTCATGAACGCGTCCTTGGGGCTGGTCCTGCGCGAGGTCGTATCGGAAAGGTGAAAAAGCAGACGAGAAGCGTTTCAGAAGCTCAAATGGGCATGTTTCCCGGCGCATGTGTCGATTTCATGAATCGGGAAACGGCAGCCATTTCGTATGAATTGACGGGCGGCGTCAGATCGCCCGGGGAGACTTCATGACGATGTGGATCGAGGTGACGCTGCACGCGCATCGATCGGACGATGGAGCCGAGGACGCGCTGCATCGCGTGGCCGCATTCGCGGGCGCGGAACCCGTCCGGACGCGCTTCACGACGCGCGAGATTCCGCTGAAAACGCCGCGATGGCGGTTGTCGATCGAAACGCTCGAGGGCGCGCGCACGCTGTGCGCCGTGCAAAAAGAGAGCGTGCCGATGCCCGGCTTCACGCGCTATCGGACTTTCGCGCGGCCCGCGGGTGAGGATCTGGCGGCGTCGCTGATCGAATTCGCGCATGCCGACGACGCGCTCGCCGAGCCGCTCGCGAACGCGCATCGGGATATGGCGGCGGACTCGGAAGCCGGGCGCGAGATCGAACGCATCGAATGGCGCGTCGATGCCGGCGGCGCGGACATTCTCGCGTCGCTCGAAACTTCGGAAGGGGAACCGCCGATCTTGCGGCTCGCGGCGCCCGCGGTGAACGGCGCGCTGGACGCCGCCTTCGGGCTCGCGGGCGAGGTGATCGACGCCGCGCCGTTTTTCATCGCGCCGGACGACGAGCACGCATCGCAAGCGGAACCTGTGCATGCCGCGAAACTCGACCTGCCGCGCACGGCGACGCGCCGCGAAGCGTTCGTCGCCATCGCGGCGTCGGTGGCGGGGCAGTGGTTCGGCAACGCGGCCGCGTCGCGCGCGGGTCTGGGCGACGAGCACGTGCATCAGTTGCGCGTCGCGCAGCGTCGGCTGAAGACGCTGCTGAAGCTCTTTCGCGACGATATCGACGACACGTGGAATGCGCGCATCGCGCCCGATCTGAAGTGGTTCGGCGACCTGCTCGCCGATGCACGCGACTGGGACGTCTTCACCGACAGGACGCTGCCTGCCTACGCCGAATCGGACGACGACGCCACGCGCTGGCAACCGGTCATCGCCGCTGCGGACGTGAAGCGCCGCGTCGCGCGCGACAAGGTGCACGACGCGCTGGCGTCGAAGCGCCATGCACGCCTGATGCTCGCGTTCGTCGAATGGCTCGCGCGGTTCTCATCGCAGGAAGACGAGTCGCCGATGCGCTTTGTCAGCTTTGCCGAAAAACGCATCCGCAAGGACTACCGGCGTATCGCGCGCGCGCCCGATCTCGCGTCGCTCGAAGCGCATGAGCGGCATCGCGTCCGCATTCATGCGAAGCGCCTGCGATATGCGCTCGAATTCTTCCGCTCGGTGACGTCGCGGAGAACGCGTACCGACACGGCGAAGCTGCTCGGCGAATTGCAGACGGTGCTCGGCGAAGCAAACGATGCAGCCGTCGCCGCCGATCGGCTCGCGGCGCTCCCCGAAGCCACCGATTATCAGCGCGGTTTCGCGCGGGCCTGGGGTGCGGCGTCGGCGCGCAAGGACGCGCGCGAAGGCGAGCGGCTGCTGCGTTCGATGCACCGTCCGCGTGTGAAGGCATCGATATAATCCGTCCCATTGTTTCAGCACGATCACAGAGGCTAGAGATGAGTAAAACAGCACCGTCGAAGGTGCGCGATCCGCTGGAACTCGGTGGCTCCGTATGGCTGCGCAGCGGCACGGAGACGCTCGGGGGCGCGGCGCGCATTGCGCTTCTGGCCGCGATCCGCGACACGGGATCGATCACCGCCGCGGCGAAGGCCGTGGGCATGAGCTACAAGGGCGCGTGGGACGCCGTCGACACCATGAACAACCTTGCCGGCGAACCGCTCGTGACCAGCGCGGCGGGCGGCAAGGGCGGCGGCGGCACAACGCTCACGCCATCAGCGTTGCGTCTCATCGACACGTATCACGCGATCGAACGCGAGCATCGGAAATTTCTGGAACGGGCGGGCGCGGCCATCGAAGGCTTCGCCCACGATTGGGAACTGATCGGAAGATTGGGAATGAAAACAAGCGCACGCAACCAACTGGCCGGCAAGGTGACGAAGGTCACGCGTGGAGCGGTGAACGACGAAATCGAACTCGGCTTGCCCGGCGGGCAGACGATCGTCGCGGTCGTCACGCACGAGAGCACGCAGGCGCTGGGCCTGAAGGAAGGCAGCGATGCGTTCGCGCTTATCAAGGCGTCGTGGGTCATGCTGATGGAAGACACCGGCGCAAAGCTGTCGGCGCGCAACCAGTTGCGTGGCACGGTTGCCAGTCTGACGAAGGGCGCGGTGAACGCGGAGGTTTCGCTGTCGCTCGACGGCGGCACGACCATCACCGCGATCATCACGAACCAGAGCGCGGACACGCTCGGCCTGACGCAAGGTCAGAAGGCCGTTGCGGTGATCAAGGCGTCGAGCGTGATTATCGGCGTGAACGATTAAGGCATCATGCAATGAACGCAGCGGCCGCGTCAGGCGGCCGCGCGGTCGTCCTGCGGCAGTTCAGTGCGGCGTTCCGGCGCGCGAAATTTCTTCGACTTCCAGCTTGCCCGCACATACGGACGCTCATGGCCCGACAGCCCGAGCGCGATTTCCGTGATCCATTGCTGCGTCGGCACGGGCACGCCGTGCAGCGCCACGACGACCGCCGCGAGACTCGCGGCGACGGGCGCCGGCGCGAGCCTGCCGGACTCGGCGCGCCACGCGAACCACACGAACGCGAGCGCGACGACCGCGCCGAGCGCGCAACCAGCGACCACTTCCGATACCGAATGCGCGTCGAGCACGACGCGCGACACGCCCACCCATACGCCCAGCAACAGACCGAGCGCGACGCCGATGGCGCGCCACGCGCCGCGCGCGGGCAACAGCGCGACGAAAATCGCTACGGGCAGCACCGCTGTGGACATCAGCGCATGTCCGCTGACGCCGGTGAAGTCGAGATGGCGCACGCCGATACCCCAGCCGATAAACGCGATCTTGCTCAACGCGACGAGGCCGCTCGCCGCGCCGAGCAGTGCGAGCCACGCGACAGAATATTTCCATCGATAGCCGACGGCGAGCCATGCGGCGACGATGAGGGCCACCGGCCCCATCACGCCGACGCTGCCGAGCGCGGTCACGGAGATCCAAGCGGAAACGGGTAGGTCTACGGTCATTGGTTTTGTGGGAATAAGGGTTGCTGCAGTGCGGCAGCGGCGAGCGGGCCGTTCTGCCGGCGGCTGGCGCTTCGACACGCTGCCGCAAATTCGCTCCAGTATAACGCTTGGGAACATACTGAATTATCCGACATTGCTTAAAGCGAGTTGACGGTTACATCGCGTAACTATCGTCTAATTTTGGCTATCTTCGCGATTTGCTGTTAATTCATCCCGAGATCTGTGCGCTCGAGGCAGGTAATCCAGCCGTTTTGATGTTATTGTGCAATGCACAACACGGCGCGCGTTTTCGTCGCGCCATCCCATTGCATGAAGTGGAGGACCCAGCCGAAATGTCCAAAAGCCTTACCAAGCTCTGGTTGCGCGGCTTGAGACGCCTGGTCGCCGGCCAAGTCGAAGCGATCCGCACACCCAAGCCCCGTGCGGCGGCCAAGCCCGCGCGCGCGAAAACCGTCAAGTCGAAACTGAAATCGGGGGCGTCTGCGAAGGCGGCAACAGCGCCCCGCGCCAGCGCGCGTCCCGTGCCGCGCGAATCGCGTGTGCGTCCGCGCGCGTCGGCGTGGGCGCGCGGGAAGTGGGCGCGCTCGTATCATTCGGCCCCGCCGACGAGCGGCCGCTTCGTCAATCACATGTCCTACGCGCTCTATCTGCCGCCGAAAGCCGGGTCCGAGCCGGTTCCGCTCGTGGTCATGCTGCACGGTTGCAAGCAGAACGCCGACGAATTCGCGCAAGGCACGCGCATCAATCTGCTTGCCGATCGATACGGATTCGCGGTGCTGTATCCGGAGCAATCGAAGCACGATCACGCGCATCGCTGTTGGCGCTGGTATGACGATTCCGGTAGCGCCGGCGGTGGCGAAGCTGCGTCCGTCGTCTCGCTGGTGAACGCGATGGTCGAGCAGCACGATCTGGATCCGGAGCGCGTCTATCTCGCGGGCATGTCCGCCGGTGCGGGACTCGCGGCGCTGCTCGCCGTGCGTTATCCGCACGTGTTCGCGGCCGTCGGCCTGCACTCGGGCGTGGTGTTCGGCGAGGCGCGGTCGGCCATCGGCGCGATGGACGTCATGCGCCGCGGCGCGCGCAGCGATCCCGTCACGCTCATCGACGCGGCTGTCGACGTTCGCGATTATCCGGGCATGCCGGCGATCATCGTGCACGGAGAACTGGATTCGGTGGTCGCGGCCGCGAACGCCGAGCAGCTCGCCAAGCAGTTTCTGCGGCTGAACGGCTTCATCGACGCCGCAGGCAATCGCCGCGCGGGCGAGGCGCGCGAGGAAGCGCATCCGGATGGTGTCGTGACGGACTATTTCAAGAACGGCCGACGCGTGGTGAAGACGTCGATCGTGCGCGGCCTGGGCCATTCATGGGCCGGCGGCGACGATACCGTCGCTTTCCACTCGTCCAAAGGACCGGATTCTTCAGCGGTGATGTGGGAGTTTTTCAAGCACCAGCGGCGTCCGAGCGAGGCCGCGCGCGATGCGTACGTCGCCTGACGCCGGGCGCGCCGTGTTGCAGTTGTTGCAATTTAGTCTTTAGTATCAGCGTTCTAGCGATTAGGGCTGGCGTTGGATCAGGGATTACCCTATAATCCGCTTCATAGGTAGTAACCCCAGTATTCAAGCGAGGCCCACCATGTTCCTGCTCAGCCGTATTTTCCTGTTCCTGACCAAATCCGCCGATGAACGCGATCGCGCGCGCGACGACGCTTATCTCGCCGAAGCCACGGACATCTACGATCTCGAATATCGTATGAAGAAGCTGGATCAGCGTGCTACGGCGCGTCACCCGGCGTGGATGTCCAACTAAGCTCTGCCTTCGACGGTTCTGGAACATGCCGGCCTTTTAGGCCGGCATTTTTGTTTCCGCTCGCGTCGTCTCAGACGAGCTTCACGCGCACATCCACGTTGTTGCGTGTCGCGTTCGAGTACGGGCAAACCTTGTGTGCTGCATCGACCAATGCCTGAGCGTCGGGCGCGTCGAGGCCCGGCAGCGACACGCGCAGCTCGATATCGAGCTTGAATCCGCCTGCATCGTTGGGACCGACGCCCACGTCCGCCGTTACGCTTGTATCGGCCGGCACTGCGTGCTTTTGCTGACCCGCGACGAACTTCATCGCTGAGAGAAAGCAGGCGGAATAGCCCGCAGCGAACAATTGCTCGGGATTCGTACCCGGTGCGCCCGTTCCGCCCAGTTCCTTCGGCGCGCTCAACTTCACATTCAATTGCTCGTCCGAGGAAATGGCGCGGCCATCGCGTCCACCGGTGCTGGTTGCCGTCGCCTTGTACAGGATGCTCATCGTTTCTCTCCTTATGTTTCGGTTCTCAGATCAATACTGCGTTCACCACGGCGTAAATATATCGCGCTATTAATTAGTGTGCAAATTAAAATTCGACGATGGGGCCGTTAGCGTGTTGCTATCGGTTCGGATCAGCCGTCGATGTACTCGCCGAGGGAGGCGCGCAGCCGCACCAGATCGTTGCGCAGACGCAGCATCGCGTCGATGTCCGAACCGGAGGCGCAGTAGATTTCGCTGGGAATCGCGCGGGCGGCTTGTTTCAGCGCGGCGCCGGCGTCGGTCAGTCGGATGTGAACCTGGCGCTCGTCTTCCACGCCGCGCACGCGCTCGACGTAGCCCTGCGCTTCGAGACGCTTGAGAAGCGGTGTCATCGTCGCGGAATCGAGCGAGAGGCGCGCGGCGATTTCCTTGACCGTGAGGTCGTCGGATTCCCAAAGCACGAGCATCGCCAGGTATTGCGGATACGTCAGCCCGAGCTTCTCCAGCAGCGGCTTGTACGCCTTCGTCATCGCGAGCGAAGTCGAATAGAGCGCGAAGCACAGCTGCTGATCGAGTTCGAGCGGAAACTCAGGCAAAGCGTTTGACGAGGTCATGACAGAGGCGCGGCGAAAGGCCGGGATGGCCGATCTCGCTAGTGTACGTGCAATGCTTCGCGCACGAATCATCGCCGCGCCCGTTCGAAGAGCGCGGCATCCGGTCAAGCCTTGGGCGTGCCCGGCGCGTCGGGAATGTCCGGCGAATCGGGGGACTGCACGCCGAAACAGCCGCGATACGTCGCGTAAAACGAGCAATACAGCGCGGTCGTGACGATGATCGATGCCGGCATCAGCACCGCGAGCGCCATTTCCTGTCCCACGCCGAGCGCCTGCATCAGCGTGGTCAGGCCGAACGAGACCGCGAGCGCGATCACGATCCACAGCACGCCGTAAAAAATGAACGCGCCGCGATTGCGCCAGCACGAGACGAGGCTGAAGAACAGCGCCTTCGCGGGCGGCACGTCGTGCCACGCGACGAGGATCGGCGCGAACCAGAACAGCATCGCGATCGGGACATAGCACGCCATCGCGACGAGCACCGCGAGCGGACTGAAGCTCGCGGCAACCGTTTCCGGATCGCCGCTCGGGCCGTCGCCCATCATGATGCTGAGCAGCGTGCCGCCATCCACGAGCGCCGACGCCATGAAGATGACCATCATCGCGACGATGTACAGCGCGCCCAGCGCGAGCAGCCTGCGCGCGACGACGCTGCCGTACGAGCGGAATCCGTCGACGAGAATGGTCGGCCAGACGGGCTTGCCCGCGATCGTGTTGCGGCACGCCGCCATGAAGCCGACCGCGACCCCCGGAATGAACAGCAGCGGCAGCAACGGGCCGACGAGCGGCACACGGGAGATCAGCGTCATCACGAACAGATACGCGAAGAACACCGTGAGGAAGGCAAACGGGTTGCGGCGGAACAGCCAGATGCCCTGACGGAACCACACGTAGCCGGTCTTGGCCGGAACTTCGATCAGTCGCATGTTGCTGGTTATCGATTGGCGGGAGAAGCGGCTTTGACGCGTTCGCGCAGAATGCGTTCGAAATGGCCGGGATCGTGCGCTTTGAGCATTTGCGCTTCGCGCGGGCGATGAAAGTCGAAAAGGCGCGAGACCCAGAAGCGCATCGCGCCGGCGCGCAGCATGTCGTTCCAGTGACGCTCTTCGGCGGGCGTGAACGGACGCACCGTCTGATAGGCGCGCAGCATCGCATCGACGCGCGCGGGATCGAGCACGCCGGTGGCGAGATCGATGCACCAGTCGTTGACCGTTACGGCGACATCGAACAGCCACTTGTCGACGCCCGCGAAGTAGAAGTCGAAGAAACCGCCGAGGCGCGCGTGCCCGCGGCCGTGCGCGAACAGCACGTTGTCGCGGAACAGGTCGCAATGGCACGGGCCTTCCGGCAGCGACGCGTAATCCGCCGAGCCGAAAAATTCAGCCTGATGCGCGAGTTCGTCTTCGAACAATGCCCGCTGCTCGCCGCTTAAAAATTCGGCGATCGACGGCGCCTTCTGCTGCCACCATGAAAGGCTGCGCAGATTCGGCTGATGCTGCGCAAAGTCGCGCCCCGCGAGATGCATGCGCGCGAGCATCTGCCCCACTTCGATGCAATGCGCGGACGTCGGCGCGAGTTCGGGCGCGCCTTCGAGCTTCGTCACGATCGACGCGGGCTTGCCATGCAGCATGCCGAAGAGCGAGCCGTCGCGGCGCGGCATCGGATCGGGCACCGGCACGCGATGCGAAGCCAGATGGCGCATCAGATCGAGATAGAACGGCAGTTGCGCTGCCGTGAGATTCTCGAAGATCGTGAGCACGTACTCGCCGTGCGTCGTCGTGAGAAAGAAATTGCTGTTCTCGATGCCCGACTGGATGCCGCGAAATTCGACGACATCGCCGAGATCGTAGTCTTGCAGCCAGTCGCCGAGGTCGGCGTTGGTGACGGGAGTGAAGACGGCCATGCGGGAAACGTCGGTCAGGTTGGACGGCCAGGAAGAGGCCGGTGAACGGTGGCGCCGGGCATGCAGCCACGGTGCCGCGACCCGCCCGGAAAGAGCGGGTCCGAAGCCATCTTTAAGTGATCAGTAATGCAGGTTGATCGACGGCAGGCGCGTACTGGCCTTGCCGTTGTCGCGCACTTGCGGCGACGTGTCGGCGGGCGCGCTCATCTGATAGCGCGTGCCGAAATTGGAACGCACGTCGATTTCGACGGGCTTGCCCTTGTCGCGGAATTCGGTGATCTCGGTGCCGTTGGTGCTCAGCTCGTGATAGCTCGGTGTGCGCGGCGGCGAAATCTCGACTTTCGAGCTGACGTTCGCGGGCGGACGGTTGATGGATTTCAGATCGGGCAGGCCCGCCGCTTCTTCCGGCGACATTTTCTGCACCGCCGGTTGGGGTTCTGCGTTGGCGGCTTGCTGCGCCGGCTGCGCGAATGCGCCGAAGCTTGCTGCGGCGAGGACTGCCGCGGCGGCGGCGCAAAGGTGCGGCTTCATGATGGTTCTCCAGGCGATGGCCGGATTCTAACAAAACGGTTGCTGACTGAGCGGCGCGCGCGCAGCCAACGCCTTATTTTGCGCCGCTTTCGCGAAATTTGACTTCGAACGTCAAAAACGTGTTGCGAGGTGTGATCGCACGCACTCACGTGAGGAGGGACTTCATGGTCCGCACATTCTTCCGTGTTAATGTCGATTCATTACGAGGGCATCGAAGAAAGACACAAGATCATGACAAACGACCGGACTCAAAGCACGCAGGGCACGCCTGCCAACGATTTTCCGACCGAATCCTTCGAAGATCCCGCTGCGGCGGTCGCGCGTCTGTCGGCGATCTATGAAGCGAATACCGCATTTCTGCGCGATGCATTCGCGCGCTATCGCCGCAACGAGCAGTTCACGCATCGCGTGCGCGCGTGCTATCCGTTCGTGCGCGTGCGTACCGAGCTCAACTCGCAGATCGATTCCCGGCGCTCATATGGCTTCGTGGCGGGGCCGGGCATCTACGAAACGACGCTGACGCGTCCCGATCTTTTCGGCGATTACTATCGCGAGCAATTGCGACTGCTGACGAAGAACCATCACGTCGGGCTCGAAGTCGGTGTGTCGGCGCATCCCATTCCGATTCACTTCGCGTTCGCGGAAGGCATCCATCTCGAAGGCGATCTCGATCGCGACCGGCTGCTCGCGATGCGCAATATCTTCGATACGCCCGACCTCGCGCTGCTCGACGATCGCATCGTCAACGGCACGTACGAGCCGGGGCCGGGCGAGCCGCACCCGCTTGCGCTCTTCACGGCCGCGCGCGTCGATTTCTCGCTGCATCGGCTGAGGCATTACACGGCCACGTCGCCCACGCACTTCCAGAATTACGTGCTGTACACGAACTACCAGTTCTATATCGACGAGTTCGTGAAGCTCGGCCGCACGATGATGTCGCGCGCCGACGACGAGGAAACGCGCGCGTATCGCAGCGCGTATTCATCGTTCGTCGAACCGGGCGATGTCGTCACGTACAACGCGAATCTCGGCGAGCAGCCGGAGGAAGGCGCGCAGCCCGCGCGTCTGCCGCAGATGCCCGCGTATCACCTGAAACGCGCGGACGGCAGCGGCATCACGATGGTGAACATCGGCGTGGGGCCGTCGAACGCGAAGACGATCACGGATCACATCGCGGTGCTGCGTCCACATGCGTGGATCATGCTCGGACATTGCGCGGGGCTGCGCAATACGCAGCGTCTCGGCGATTACGTGCTGGCGCACGGCTATGTGCGCGAGGATCACGTTCTCGATGACGATCTGCCGCTTTGGGTGCCGGTGCCTGCGCTCGCGGAAGTGCAGGTTGCGCTGGAGCGCGCGGTGGCGCAGGTGACGCAGCTCGAAGGCGTCGAACTGAAGCGCGTGATGCGTACGGGCACCGTCGCGAGCGTCGATAACCGCAACTGGGAGTTGCGCGATCATCGCGAGCCGGTGCGGCGTTTGTCGCAAAGCCGCGCGGTGGCGCTCGATATGGAGAGTGCGACGATTGCGGCCAATGGATTCAGATTCCGCGTGCCGTACGGAACGCTGCTATGCGTGTCCGATAAGCCGCTGCACGGTGAATTGAAGCTGCCGGGAATGGCGGATCAGTTCTATCGCGCGCAGGTGGATCAGCACTTGCAAATCGGCGTCAAGGCGATGGAACTGCTGCGCGAGAATGGGTTGTCGAAGCTGCATTCGCGGAAGTTGCGCAGCTTCGCGGAAGTGGCGTTTCAATGATGCCTTCTGCGTGAGACGATGCGAGCGGTTCATGAAACCGCTCGCATCGAGTCTCGATTAAAGATAGAACATCCGATCCTCATCCGACTTGCTCTCAGCCGGCTGTTCGACCGATTCCTCGCGATCCTCATAGAAGCGCAACACGGCTTCGAGCACCTGATCCGGATCGTCGATGACTTGCATCAGGTCGAGATCCTTTTCGCTGATGACGCCGTTGGTCAGCAACGTGTTCTTGAACCAGTCGAGCAGGCCGGCCCAGAACTCCGCGCCGACGAGCACGATGGGAACGTGACGTGACTTCTTCGTCTGGATGAGCGTGAGCACTTCCGCGAGCTCGTCCAGCGTACCGAAGCCGCCCGGCATCACCACGACCGCGTCCGAGTTCTTCACGAACGTGACCTTGCGCGTGAAGAAGTGACGGAAGCGGAGCGAAATGTCCTGCCACTGATTGCCCGATTGCTCGTGCGGCAACTCGATGTTCAAGCCGACCGAAGGCGACTTGCCCGCGTGCGCGCCTTTATTCGCCGCTTCCATGATGCCCGGCCCGCCGCCGGATATGACGGCGAAGCCCGCGTCGGAGAATTTCTGCGCGATTTCGATCGTGAGCTGATAGTACGGCGACTCCGGTTTCAGACGCGCCGAACCATAGATGCTGATGGCAGGGCGGATCTCCGAGAGGTACTCGGTCGCCTCGATAAACTCTGCCATAATCGTGAACATCTGCCACGATGCGCGAGCCTTCTTGGCCGTCGCGCGCTCTTGATCTGCGAGCGATCGCAGACTCGGAATCACTTTTCTCTTGTTCATAATGCCTGAAGAACTAAGTCTTGAAGGTAAGACCCTGCTATTGGTCGACGGTTCTAGTTACTTGTACCGGGCCTACCATGCAATGCCGGACTTGCGAGGCCCCGACGGCGGGCCCACCGGCGCTCTGTATGGAATGATCAACATGCTGCGGCGCTTGCGGCGCGAAATCAATGCAGAGTATAGCGCGTGCGTATTTGATGCCAAAGGCAAGACTTTCCGCGACGACTGGTACGCCGACTACAAGGCCAACCGCCCTTCGATGCCCGAAGACCTCGCGAAGCAGATCGAGCCGATCCACGTCGCCGTGCGCGCGCTCGGCTGGCCGCTCGTGATGATCGAGCGCGTCGAGGCGGACGACGTCATCGGCACGCTCGCGGTCGAAGCCGAAAAGCGCGGCATGAAGGTGATCGTGTCGACGGGCGACAAGGATCTGGCTCAACTCGTGACGGATCATGTCACCCTCATCAATACGATGACCAACGAAACGCTCGACCGCGCCGGCGTGCTCACGAAGTTCGGCGTGCCACCGGAGCGCATCGTCGACTATCTGTCGCTCATCGGCGATACCGTCGACAACGTGCCGGGGGTCGAAAAATGCGGTCCCAAGACAGCGATCAAATGGCTCACGCAATACGAAACCCTTGATGGCATCGTAGAGCATGCGAACGAGATCAAGGGTGCGGTAGGAGACAATCTGCGCAAGGCTCTGGACTTCCTGCCGATGGCGCGAAAGCTCGTTACCGTGCACACGGAGTGCGACCTCACATCGCAAATCGAATCGATCGATGCGACGCTTCAATCGCGTCCCGAGTCGCGCGACGAACTGCGCGACGTGTTCCTGCGTCACGGCTTCAAGACGTGGCTGCGCGAAGTCGAAATCGCCGATGCCGTCGAAGGCCCGACCGATACGCCGCCCGCCGAAGTCACCGAAATCGTGCATCACTACGAGACGGTGCAGACATGGGAGCAGTTCGATGCGTGGCTCGAGCGCATCAATGAAGCGGAGCTCACATCGTTCGATAGCGAAACCACGTCGCTCGATCCGATGACCGCGCAGATCGTCGGCATGTCGTTCTCTGTCGAGCCGGGGCATGCGGCGTACATTCCGGTCGCGCATCGCGGGCCGGACGCGCCCGAGCAACTGCCGCGCGACGAAGTGCTCGCGAAACTCAAGCCGTGGCTCGAAGATGCATCGAAGAAAAAGGTCGGCCAGCATCTGAAGTACGACGAGCAGGTGCTCGCCAATTACGGCATCGAAATGCGCGGCGTCGAGCACGACACGCTGCTGCAATCGTACGTGCTGGAATCGCATCGTCCGCACGACATGGACAACCTCGCGTTGCGTCATCTCGGCGTGAAGACGATCAAGTACGAAGACGTCGCGGGTAAGGGCGCATCGCAGATCGGCTTCGATGAAGTGCCGCTCGACAAAGCCTCCGCGTATGCGGCCGAAGACGCCGATATCACGTTGCGTCTGCATCAGGCGCTCTATCCGCAAGTGGCGCAGGAGGAAGGCTTGTTGCGCGTGTATCGCGACATCGAAATGCCGACTTCGCGCGTGCTGCGCAAGATGGAACGAAACGGAGTCCTGATCGATCGCGAACGGCTCGAAGCGCAGAGCAACGAGATTGCGAAGCGGCTCATCGATTTGCAGGCGCAGGCGTACGAATTCGCGGGCGGCGAGTTCAATCTCGGCTCGCCGAAGCAAATCGGCCAGATCTTCTTCGAGAAGCTGCAATTGCCGGTCGTGAAGAAAACGCCGAGCGGCGCGCCTTCCACCGATGAAGAAGTGCTGCAGAAGCTCGCCGAAGACTATCCGCTGCCGAAGGTGCTGCTCGAGCATCGCGGGCTGTCCAAGCTCAAGTCCACTTACACGGACAAGCTGCCGCGCATGGTCAACGCATCGACGGGACGCGTGCATACGAACTATGCGCAGGCCGTCGCGGTGACGGGGCGTTTGTCGTCGAACGAGCCGAACTTGCAGAACATTCCGGTGCGAACGGGCGAAGGGCGGCGCATTCGCGAAGCGTTCATCGCATCGCCGGGCTGCAAGATCGTATCGGCGGATTACTCGCAGATCGAGCTGCGCATCATGGCGCACATTTCCGGCGACGAATCGCTGATGCGCGCGTTCAGGGAAGGCGAAGACGTGCACCGCGCGACGGCGTCGGAAGTGTTCGGCGTCACGCCGCTCGAAGTCGACAACGATCAGCGCCGCATCGCGAAGGTCATCAACTTCGGCCTGATCTATGGCATGAGCTCGTTCGGGCTCGCGTCGAATCTCGGCATCACACGCGATGCGGCGAAGCTTTATATCGACCGCTATTTCGCGCGTTATCCCGGCGTTGCCGCGTACATGGAAAATACGCGCGTGATCGCGAAGGCGAACGGCTTCGTCGAAACTGTGTTCGGCCGGCGTCTGTGGCTGCCCGAGATCAATGGCGGCAGCGGGCCGCGCCGTCAGGCGGCGGAGCGCGCGGCGATCAACGCGCCGATGCAGGGCACCGCCGCCGATCTCATCAAGCTCTCGATGATCGCGGTGCAGGACTGGCTCGAAGCGTCGGGCATCGGCGCGAAGATGATCATGCAGGTGCACGACGAACTCGTGCTCGAAGTGCCCGAAGAGGCGCTGCCCGAGGTCAGGAAGCGCTTACCTGAACTGATGTGCGGCGTCGCGAAGCTGAAAGTGCCGCTCGTCGCGGAAGTGGGCGTCGGCAACAACTGGGAAGAAGCGCACTGAAATTCCCGGTGCAAGGACATATGCGCGGATGTCGCATATGTCCGACATGTTGGTGACTCGCTTGTGACTGTCACCGAAGCTCCGCACAATGTTTCAATCGAGGAAGATAAGCACGAAGGCCGATCGAATATAAAAGCACAGGGAGAGTTCCATGCATCGCTTCATCATCATCGGCGGAGGCGCAGGCGGCCTCGAACTCGCAACTCGTCTCGGCGACCGTTTCGGCTCGACGGATTCCAAAACGCCGCCGAAAGCGCAAGTCACGCTCGTCGACCGAAACCCGACGCATATCTGGAAACCGCTCCTGCATGAAGTCGCGGCGGGCAGCATGGATCCCTTCACGCAGGAACTCGAATACGCGGCACAAGCCCTGTGGCACGGCTTCGAGTTTCAGCAGGGCGAACTCGTCGGACTGAATCGGGCGGCGAAGCGCATCACGATCGGCGCGTTGCGCGATGAAGAAGCCGGCGAACTGCTGCCCGAGCGCGAGTTGGAGTACGACACGCTCGTCATCGCGATCGGCAGCACGACGCATTTCTTCGGCGTCGAAGGCGCGCAGCAGAATTCGATCGCGCTCGATACCGTCGGTCAGGCGGAGCTCTTCCGCAAGCGCCTGATCGCGGCCTGCATGCGCGCGGAGCATTTCGCACCGGAACCCGTCGCGGCGGGCGTGGACGAAGTCGACGAAGAGCCCGGCGTCGATCCCGTGCCGCGCATTCAGGTGGCGATCGTCGGCGCGGGCGCGACGGGCGTCGAATTGTCGGCGGAATTGCGCAATACCGCGCAAGTGCTTTCCGCATACGGCTTGCACAAGCTCGATCCGAAGCACGATATCGGCATCGTGCTGATCGAGGCCGGGCCACGCATTCTGCCCGCATTGCAGGAACGCGTGTCCAGCGCGACGGCGGAACTGCTGACCAAGCTCGGCGTAAAGCTGATGACGGGCGAAACCGTCGCGCAGGTCTCGCGCGACACGATCCGCACGGCGAGCGGCAAGACGATTCGCGCGGATCTCACAGTCTGGGCGGCGGGCATCAAGGCGCCCGCGATTCTCAACAATCTCGACGGACTTCCGACCAATCGTCTCGGCCAGCTGGTCGTGCGCCGCACGCTGCAAACCGAAACCGACGAGAACGTCTTCGCGCTCGGCGATTGCGCCGCGTGTCCGTGGCCCGGCAACGAGCGCAACGTTCCGCCGCGCGCGCAGGCCGCGCATCAGCAGGCGAGCTTCCTTTTCAAGTCGTTCGAGCGGATGTTGCAGGGCAAGCCGTTGCCCGAGTACACGTATCGCGATTTCGGCTCGCTGGTGTCGCTCGGCCATTACAGCGCGGTCGGCAATCTGATGGGCGGGTTGATCGGCGGCAACATGCTGATCGAAGGCCTCTTCGCGCGCTTCATGTACATGTCGCTGTATCGCCTGCATGTGGCCGCGCTGCACGGCTATGCGCGCATGGTGCTCGATACTGTCGCGCACTGGCTGCGCCGTTCCACCGCCCCGCGTGTCAAGCTGCACTGACGGAACAGATCCGCTGCGCCGTTCGTTTAAAGCTGTTTAGAATGAGCGGCGCGCTTAATGCATAACGCGCGTTCATCGTCGTGCAGCGCCGCGCGTCGTGACGCCTTGATCGCGTCGCGCGGATTTCAACGATCCTCGCCGTCGCGCGATCGAGTACGCGCCGCGACGGCATTGCCGCGGGAGCTTCGTATGCTAGACCCTGAAGTCGACAGCCTCATTCCGCACGTCCCGTTCAACCGACGCAATTTCATCAAGGCGACCTTCGGCACCGGCTTCGCGGCCGCCGTGCTGCCGGTGTCCGCGCAAACCGTTCACACCGACAGCGATGGGCTGGAAGCCGGCGCCATCGGCATACGCGGCGCGGATGGCACGCTCGTGCCGGCGTATCGCGCGCAGCCCAAAGGCAAGACGCATTTGCCGGTCATCATCGTGATTCACGAGATTTTCGGCGTGCACGAGCATATCGCCGACGTCTGCCGGCGCTTCGCCAAGCAGGGTTATCTCGCCATCGCGCCGGATCTCTACACGCGTCAGGGCGATGCATCGGCCTACAAGTCGATGCAGCAGCTCAACGAACAACTCGTGTCGAAAGTGCCCGATGCACAAGTGATCTCCGACATCGATCAGACGGTCAAATGGGCGGGCGAGCATGGCGGCGATCCGAAGCGCGTCGGCATTACCGGGTTTTGCTGGGGCGGGCGCATCACCTGGCTCTATGCCGAGCACAATCCCAATGTGAAGGCGGCCGTGGCGTGGTACGGACGGCTCGTCGGCAACAAGACCGAGAACACGCCGGCCAATCCGATCGACCTCGCGAGCCAGCTCAAAGTGCCGGTGCTCGGCCTATATGGCCGGCAGGATCAGAGCATCCCGCAGGATACGATCGAGCAGATGAAACAGGCGCTCGCGAACGACCCGCCGCCCGCGAAAGACTCGCAGTTCGTCGTGTACGACGACGCGCCGCATGCGTTCTTCGCGGATTATCGGCCGAGCTATCGCAAAGCCGACGCCGAGGACGGATGGAAGCGCGCGCTCGCGTGGTTCCGCGAGCACGGCGTCAAATAACGGCGTTCACGGATTCGGGCCGGTCGCGACGGGCCGGCCCGGATCGGCGCTCCACTCGCTCCACGAGCCGGGATAGAGCGCCGCGCCGTGCAGGCCGGCGATCTCCATCGCGAGCGCGTTATGGCATGCCGTCACGCCCGAGCCGCATTGCAGGACGACGCGGTCCGCCGGCGTCGTGCCGACGAGCGAACCGAACGCCTCGCGCAGTTCGTGCGCGGTCTTGAAGCGGCCTTCCGCCGTCAGATTGTTCTTGAAAAAGTGATTCAGCGCGCCGGGAATGTGCCCGCCGACAGGATCGATCGTCTCATTCTCGCCGCGGTAACGATCGGCGGCGCGCGCATCGATCAGCAGATGATCGCGCGTGCCGATGCTGCGCTCGATCGCCGGGGCGTCGATCGTCACCTGAAGCGGCGCGCCGGCCTTGAACGTGCCCTGCCTCTTCGGCGGCACGGCGGTATCGAGCGGATTGCCCGCGGCTTCCCAGGCCTGCAGGCCGCCGTCGAGCAACGCGACGGAATCGTGCCCGAGCCAGCGCAGCAGCCACCAGAGACGCGCGGCGTACATGCCGCCGTGGGCATCGTACGCGACTACTTGCTGGCCCTCGTTCAGGCCGAAGCTGGCCAGTTTGGCGACGAGCGCGGCGCGCTCCGGCAGCGGATGACGCCCGTTCGTGCCCGTCTTGACGCCGGACAGATCTCGATCCAGATGAAGATAGTGCGCGCCGGGAATATGCCCTTGCGCATAGGCCGCTTCGCCGGATTCGGGCGCGGCCAGATCGAAGCGGCAATCGAAGACGAGCATGCTGCCGGGCGCGGCGGCGAGCCGTTCGGCGAGATTCGCCGCCGAGATGAGCGTGGTGTAGTGGGTGTGCGGCATGACGGCTCCTGTGCGTCGCTCATGTGCGAGACTTGAACCGTTAGTCTAAACAAAAAGGCGGGCCTGAAAGCCCGCCTTTTCGTAACTCTGGCCGAACGGCCTATATCAGATCGCGCCGAGCTGATGCCGCAAGAACTCGTGGAAGTGCTGCATGCCGGATTCCATCGGGCTCTGATACGGCCCGACCTGATTCTCGCCGCGCGACATCAGCGCGCGCCGGCCCGCGTCCATGCGCTCGCCGATTTCGTCGTCCTCACGCGCGGTTTCCATATACGCAGCGCGCTCGGCCTCGATGAACTCACGCTCAAAAAGCGCGATTTCCTCGGGGTAATAGAACTCGACGATGTTCGTCGTCTTCTGCGTGCCTTGTGGAATCAGCCACGACACGACCAGCACATGCGGATACCACTCGATCATCAGACCGGGGTAATACACCATCCAGATCGCACCGAACTCGGGCGGCGCGCCGTTGCGAAAGCGCAGGACTTCGTCGTGCCACTTGCGATACGTCGGGCTGCCCGGCTTTTCCAAGTTCTTGTGGACGCCCACGGTCTGGACGCTGTACCAGTCGCCGAATTCCCACTCGAGGTTGTCGCACGACACGAAGCTGCCGAGTCCCGGATGGAACGGCGCGACGTGATAGTCCTCGAGATAGACTTCGATGAACGTCTTCCAGTTGTAATTGCACTCGTGCACTTCGACGTGATCGAACATGAAGCCCGAAAAATCGAAGTGCTTTGCGGTGCCAAGCCGCGCGAGATCCGCGGCGACGTTGCGGCCCTCCGATTCGAAGAGCAGGCCTTGCCAGTTCTGCAGCGAAGTCTTGCCGAGGTTCAGGCAGGGCTTGTCCGCGAAATGCGGCGCGCCGAGCAGTTGACCGTTGAGATCGTAGGTCCAGCGATGCAGCGGGCAGACGATGTTGTCCGCGCTGCCGCGGCCATTGAGCATGATCGCCTGGCGATGGCGGCACACGTTGGACAGCAGTTCGATATTGTTCTGCTGATTGCGGACGAGCACGCGCCCTTCGCCTTCGCCCGGAAGCGCGAAATAGTTGCCCGCTTCGGGAACCATGAGTTCGTGCCCGACGTAGCGTGGACCTTGTTTGAAAAGTGTGTCGAGTTCGCGCGTAAGAAGCGCTTCGTCAAAGTAAGCCGTGACTGGCAGCTGACTGTGAATGGCGTTCAGCTGCAATGCATTGCTCAGATTGGACATTCCCACTCCCGTTAAGACGTGAAAGCAGTGAACAACCCAACCATCGAAGATTCGATTTAGGGAGCCCGCGATTATACCGAAATCCGCATCCTTGGGGTGCTTAAGGTCTTGATTTGGGTATAAATTGTCGCGAGAGTTCCTCGCAATCGTTGCGCCCGCGCGCTTGAATCGCACGTTCCTTCCCGATTGGCGGAGAATCCGGCAAAGCAATCTCGACGGTCCCGCGTGGACGGGATGCGGGTCGAAAATTTGGCTTTTGCCGTAGAATGTGCGACTTGGTTCCAAAAATTCAATTGCACATCCACGATTCATGGCGAAGACCGCTGTCCAGGAAACAGGCGAGCAAACCGGCGCAAGCGCACAGAGCGCGGACGCCGCCCCGCTTCCCGAGAATTACGAGGCGGCGCTGGCAGAACTCGAATCGCTCGTCGCGCGCATGGAAGAGGGCGCGCTGAGCCTCGAGGAATCGCTTGCGGCATACCGCCGCGGCGCAGCGCTTGTCGGCTTTTGCCAACAGCAACTCGAAAAAGTTGAGCAGCAGGTACGCGTTCTCGATGGCGAGACGCTCAAACCGTTGCCCGCCGAGGTGCAGCGCGCCACGCAGGGTGCCGGAGCGACGAACGACGACGGGGACGACGACCTATGACCTTCGAACAATGGATGCGCGCGACGCTCGATCGCGTCGAGACGGCGCTGGAACACTATCTTCCGGGCACGGACGTCGCGCCGGCGCGCCTGCACGAAGCCATGCGCTACGCGGTGCTGGGCGGCGGCAAGCGCGTGCGGCCCCTGCTCGTCCACGCGGCGGGCGAGCTGACCGGCGCGAGCGCGCAGGCCGTCGAAGCGGCGAGCGCGGCACTCGAAATGATCCACGTCTATTCGCTGGTGCATGACGATATGCCCGCCATGGATGACGACGCGTTGCGTCGCGGCAAGCCTACCGTACACATCCAATATGACGAAGCGACGGCACTGCTCGTCGGTGACGCGCTGCAATCGCAGGCGTTCGTCGCATTGACGGCGGAAGGCAACGGTTTGAGCGATGCCCAGCAAGCCGCGCTCGTGCGCGAGCTGGCGGTCGCGAGCGGCTCGCTCGGCATGGCGGGCGGTCAGGCGATCGACCTGGAAAGCGTCGGCCGCAAGCTGTCGCGCCCCGAGCTCGAGACGATGCATCGCAAGAAAACAGGTGCGCTGCTGCGCGCATCGGTCCGCATGGGCGCGCTCGCGGGCACGCATCCGGGCGCGGAAGCGCTGACGTCGCTGGATCGGTATGCGGCAGCGATCGGTCTCGCATTCCAGGTCGTCGACGACATCCTGGACGTCACCGCCGATTCCGCCACGCTCGGCAAGACCGCCGGCAAGGACGCGCAGCACGACAAGCCCACTTACGTATCGATCATCGGGCTCGATGCGTCGCGCGAACTCGCTGCGCAACTGGGCCGCGACGCGCACGCCGCGATCGAGCCGTTCGGCGCGCGCGGCCAGCGTCTCGCCGAGCTTGCCGACCTGGTCGTGAACCGGGTGAATTGATTGTTGAACGCGTGACGAACCCCACGGTGCGAAGAAAGAAACAATCGCACCGAACGAATCACGCCAGTTTTCCTAAAATGGGACGACGATGTACGACTTGCTGAAAACCATCGACGATCCGGCCGATCTCCGCGCCCTCGATCGCCGCCAATTGCAACCGCTGGCCGACGAGCTGCGAGCCTACGTGCTCGATAGCGTGTCCCAGACGGGCGGCCATCTGTCGTCCAATCTGGGCACGGTGGAGCTGACCATCGCGTTGCACTATGTGTTCGATACGCCTAATGACCGCATCGTCTGGGACGTCGGTCATCAGACGTATCCGCACAAGATCCTGACCGGCCGCCGCGATCAGATGCCGGGGCTGCGCCAGCTCGGCGGCATCTCCGGTTTCCCGCGCCGCGCCGAATCCGAATACGACACCTTCGGCACCGCGCATTCGAGCACGTCGATTTCGGCTGCGCTCGGCATGGCGATCGCCAACAAGCTGCAGGGCGACAACCGCTTTTCGATCGCCGTGATCGGCGACGGCGCGATGACCGCGGGCATGGCCTTCGAAGCGATGAACAACGCGGGCGTCGCCGACGACGTGCCGCTGCTCGTCATCCTCAACGACAACGACATGTCGATTTCGCCGCCGGTCGGCGCGTTGAATCGCCATCTCGCGCGTCTGATGTCGGGCCGTTTCTACGCCGCCGCGCGCGCGGGCGTCGAACGCGTGCTGCGCCATGCGCCGCCCGTGCTCGATCTCGCGCGCAAGCTCGAAGAGCACGCGAAGGGCATGATCGTACCGGCCACGCTATTCGAGGAGTTCGGCTTCAACTACATCGGCCCGATCGACGGTCACGATCTCGATTCGCTGATCCCGACGCTGCAGAACATCAAGGAACTGCGCGGCCCGCAATTCCTGCACGTCGTCACTAAGAAAGGCCAGGGCTACAAGCTCGCGGAAGCCGATCCGGTGCTGTATCACGGTCCGGGCAAGTTCAATCCGGCTGAAGGCATCAAGCCGTCGACGGCGCCATCGAAGAAGACTTACACGCAGGTGTTCGGCGAATGGCTGTGCGACGCCGCAGCGCAAGACTCGCGCGTGGTCGGCATCACGCCGGCGATGCGCGAAGGCTCCGGCATGGTCGAGTTCGAGAAGCGCTTCCCGGACCGCTATTTCGATGTCGGCATCGCCGAACAGCACGCGGTGACCTTCGCGGGCGGCCTGGCCGCGGACGGCATGAAGCCGGTCGTCGCCATCTATTCGACCTTCCTGCAACGCGCGTATGACCAACTGATCCACGACGTCGCGCTGCAGAATCTGCCAGTCGTGTTCGCGATCGATCGCGCGGGCCTCGTCGGCGCGGACGGCGCGACGCACGCGGGCAACTACGATCTCGCGTTCCTGCGCTGCATCCCGAACATGACGGTGATGGCCGCGTCGGACGAAAACGAGTGCCGCCAGATGCTCTACACGGCGCTGCAGCAGCCGAACCCGACGGCCGTGCGCTATCCGCGCGGCGCGGGCACCGGCGTGGCGACGGTCAAGCAGATGACCGCGATTCCGGTCGGCAAGGGCGAGATTCGCCGCGAGTCGTCGCAAAAGCTGGGCTCGGGCAAGCGCATCGCGATTTGCGCGTTCGGCACGATGGTCGCGCCGTCGCTCGCCGCCGCCGAGGAACTGGATTTGACCGTCGCCAACATGCGCTTCGTGAAACCGGTCGACGCCGATCTGCTGCGCGAACTCGCCGCCACGCACGACGCGATCGTCACGATCGAAGAAGGCACGATCATGGGCGGCGCGGGTTCCGCGTGCGTCGAAGCGCTGCTTGCAAGCTCCATCGTGAAGCCCGTGCTGCAACTCGGCTTGCCGGACGTGTTCATCGATCACGGCGATCCGGCCAAGCTGCTGTCGAGCGTCGGACTGGACGCGGCTGGCATCGCCAAGTCGATTCGCGAGCGCTTTATCGACGCAATCGAAAGCGCCAACGCAGGGAAGCTGACGAAGCGCGTCGCCTGACGACGCTTCGCTCGAACGGCGCGCTCGGGGTGCGCCGTGCATCAACGCTTTGGCACACGGCGCGGGCATCGTCCCGCGCCGTGTGCGCTTGAACGTATCGACCCGCTCGCGTCTTGCGCGACGCGCGGCGCATAAGGACAAAACAAATGAATCAGATGAATCCCGCCTTCGTGATGCCCGACGTCCAGAGCACGCCCGACACGCGTCAGATCGCGATTCAGCGCGTCGGCGTCAAGGGCGTGCGCTATCCGCTGACGGTGCTGACGGAAGACGGGCTGAAGCCGACCGTCGGCGTATGGAACCTCGACGTGCATCTGCCCGCGGAACAGAAGGGCACGCACATGTCGCGTTTCGTCGCGTTGCTGGAAGAGAACCGGCTGCCGGTCGATCAGCACGCGCTGCGCGGATTGCTCTCGCTGATGCTGGCGAAGCTCGAAGCGCACTCCGGCCGTATCGAAGTGACGATGCCGTACTTCGTCATGAAGACCGCGCCGGTCTCGGGCGTGAAGAGCTTGCTGGACTACGAAGTGACGTTTATCGCCGAGCGGCGTGACGGCGACACGCGCATGTCGATCAAAGTGCTCGTGCCGGTGACGAGCCTGTGCCCGTGCTCGAAGAAAATCTCGCAGTACGGCGCGCACAACCAGCGCTCGCACGTCACGATCGCGGCGGAATTGGCCGACGAGATGCCGGTCGAGGAACTGATCCGCATCGCCGAGGAAGAGGCGTCGTGCGAACTGTGGGGCTTGCTGAAGCGTCCGGACGAGAAGTTCGTCACCGAGCGCGCGTATGAAAATCCGAAGTTCGTCGAGGACCTCGTGCGCGATGTCGCGACGCGCCTGAACGCCGACGCGCGCATCGTCGCCTATACGCTCGAAGCCGAGAACTTCGAGTCGATCCACAATCACAGTGCGTATGCCGTGATCGAGCGCGACAAGCGCCGCGACGCCTGAACGTCTAGGCAAGCGCCGTTTCCGCGGAAACGTGCGCTTCCCGCACCGATTCCACCACGAGCGACGCCAGCCGCTCGACGAGCGGCGAGCCCTTTCCCGACGCGCGATGCAGCGCGAGCGGAATCGACGGCAGCGCGGGCAAACCGCCTTCGCCGCCATCGAGCGGACGAACGGTCGACGGCAGGCCGTAGCTCGTTCGCACCGTCACGCCGAGTCCCGCCGCTGCCGCCGCCCACAGTCCGGACAGGCTCGGGCTCGTGAACGCCACACGCCATTTGATGCCCGCACGGTCGAGCGCCGCCGCCGCCGCGCTGTGGAAGAGACACGGCCGATCGAAAACGATGAGCGGCAAGGGCTCGTCGGCGTCGAAATGCCAGGGAACGGTCGATGACGCGATCCAGCGCATCGGCGGCGCGGCGATCGGCTCGGGCAGATTCGACGCCTGACTTTCATCCGGCACGCCCGCCGCACCCCACACGAGCGCGAGATCGAGCTGCGCGCCGCCGATGCGCTCCAGCAGTTCCGTATTGCGCGCGACGCGCGCTTCGATCCGCACTTTCGGGTGCGCTCGCGCGAAGCGTCCGAGCACATCGGGCAGCACGACTTCGCCGAAATCTTCCTGCAGACCGAGCCGGATCCAGCCTTCCAGATCGACGCCGCGAACCGCGACTGCGGCTTCGTCGTTCAGCTCGACGAGCCGCCGCGCGTAGTTGAGCATGACCTCGCCGGCATCGGTGAGTGCGAGCCCGCGTCCCGATTTGCGAAACAGCGGTGTGCCCGCCTGTTCTTCCAGCTTGTGAATCTGGGCGCTGACGGCGGACGTCGAACGCCCGACGCGATCGGCTGCTTTCGCGAAACTCCCGAGGTCCACGCCCGCGACGAAGCTGCGCAACACCGCGAGGTCGAAGGTTGTCTGGCTCATGATGACAGTCCCGATTTGATGAACGGTCCGTCGCAAACTTTGCGATTTTCAGGATGATGTTAAGCGTTCAAACTGGCCCCAGTCAACTTTTCGATGGACTGCGACATGGCCATTTCTCTCGCTTTGAACACCAAAACCGCACTCGGCGATGGACACCGCTGGAAAGTGCTCGGCGTGGGCGTCGCGGCGAACGCGAGCGTGTCGGCGGCGGCGACGGGCTTTCCGACGACCGCCGTCTGGGTGCGCGGCGCCTACCATCTGAGCAACGGGCAACTGGGCGTCGTGCTGGGCGCCCTAGGCTTGGGCGTCGCGCTGTCCGAATTGCCGTGGGGCGTTCTCACCGACAAGTGGGGCGACCGTCCCGTCCTGCTGACCGGTCTTTTTTCGACGGCCGCGGTGCTCGTCGCGATGACTTTGTTCGCGACGCCCGCGACGGCGAGCTTCGGCTGGCTCGTCTTCGCGATGTGCGCGCTCGGCCTGCTCGGCGGCAGCGTCAATGGGTCGAGCGGACGCGCGGTGATGGCGTGGTTCGGCGAAGGCGAGCGCGGCCTCGCGATGAGCATTCGCCAGACGGCTGTGCCGCTCGGCGGCGGCATCGGCGCGGCGTTGCTGCCGTGGCTCGCGTCGTCGCATGGTTTCGGGGCGGTATTCGGCGCGCTGGCCGCGATGTGCGCGCTGTCCGGCATTTTCGCCTGGCGCTGGCTTCACGAGCCGGCTGAAGCCGTTCATCGGGCGATTCGGAGCGCAGGCGCCGCGCCGCTGAAAAACGCGCTGGTCTGGCGCGTCGTGCTGGGCATCGGCATCTTGTGCGTGCCGCAGTTCGCGGTGCTGAGTTTCGCGACGATCTTCATGCACGACGCCGCGCACTTCGGCCTGACCGCGATCAGCACGACGATGGCCACGCTCCAGATCGGTGCGATCGCGATGCGCGTCTGGAGCGGCCGCCACACCGACCGGCACCGCAACCGCCGCACGTACCTGCGCGTATCGACGATCGTCGCGTGCGCGTCGTTCGTCGTGCTCGGTATCGCGACGGCGCTCGGCGCGGTCCATTGGCCCGTTTTGCTCGCGGCGATGCTGATTCTCGCGGGCGTCTGCGTGTCGGCATGGCACGGCGTCGCGTACACGGAACTGGCGACGCTCGCGGGCACCGAACGCGCGGGTACCGCGCTCGGCATGGCGAACACGGCGGTCTTTGTCGGCTTTTTCGTGACGCCGCTCGCCATTCCGCACGTGCTCGCGATCGGTTCCTGGCCGATGGTCTGGCTCGGGGCGGGCGTGTGCGCGTCGCTCGCGTGGCCGTTGTTTCCGAGGCCCGCGCGCGCTTAAACTGGCCGTCCACGTCATCACCACCACGCGGAGCGCATCTTGATTCTCATCGGCCAATACGATTCCCCGTTCGTGCGGCGCGTCGGCATCGCGTTGAAGCTCTACGACATGGCGTTCGAGCATCGCCCGTGGTCGGTGTTCGGCGACGCCGACAAGATCGCGCCGTACAACCCGCTGTGCCGCGTGCCGACGCTCGTGCTCGATTCCGGCGATACGCTCATCGAAAGCACGATGATCCTCGACTATCTCGACGCAGAGGCGGGCGATGCGCGCGCTTTGATTCCATCGGGCGGGCCGGAGCGACGTCAGGCGCTGAAGGTCTGCGCGCTCGCGACCGGTCTCGCCGACAAGGCCGTCGCGCTCGTCTACGAACGCGTGCTGCACAAGGAGAAATCGCAGGCGTGGCTCGATCGCTGCACGGGGCAGGTCGAGCGTGTGTTGAATGCGCTGGAAGCGGACCGCGCTGCGCGCGCGACGCCTTACTGGTTCGGCGATGCAATCGGCCACGCCGATATCGCCGTGGCCTGCGCGCTGCGCTTCGCGCGCGAGGCGCATCCGGAAATTTTCAGCTCGACGCGCTGGCCGACGCTCATCGGCCATAGCGATCGCTGCGAAACGCTGCCCGTCTTCAAGGCGATCGTGCAGCCGTTCAATCCGCCTCGATAAAGTGGCTCAGGCGCGCGCGAGCGACGTGAGATCCCAGCGCGGCTTCACGGTGAACGCGTAGTCGCGCACGGCCTGCTCCGGCCAGCGCGACAGGCGCAGCGCGCCCGCGAGCGCGATCATCGCGCCGTTGTCGGTGCATAGCGACAGGTCGGGATAATGCACGTCGAAGCGGCGCTTTTTCGCCGCCGCCGACAGCGCCTCGCGCAACTGCCGGTTCGCGCCGACGCCGCCCGCCACGACGAGCCGCTTCAACCCCGTTTTCTTCAGCGCGGCGAGCGATTTAGCGACGAGCACGTCCACGGCCGCATCGACGAAACCGCGCGCGAGATCGGCCTTGGCCTGCTCGCAGACGTTGTTGCCGAGCTTGCGGCTGTGCGTGAGCACGGCGGTTTTCAGGCCGCTGAAGCTGAAATCGAGATCGCCGGAATGGAGCATCGGACGCGGCAGCGCGACCGCGCCGGACGTGCCGAATTCCGCGAGCCGCGACACTTCCGGGCCGCCCGGATAGCCGAGGCCGAGCAGCTTCGCGGTCTTGTCGAAGGCTTCGCCGGCGGCGTCGTCGAGTGTTTCGCCGAGCGTCTCGTAGACGCCGACATCGGTCACGCGCATCAACTGCGTGTGTCCGCCGGACACGAGCAGCGCGACGAACGGAAAGGGCGGCGGCGCGTCGACGAGCAGCGGCGACAGCAAATGCCCTTCCAGATGATGGATGCCGACGGTCGGCTTGTCCCACGCCATCGCCAGCGCATTCGCGATGCTCGCGCCGACGAGCAGCGCCCCCGCGAGCCCCGGCCCTTGCGTGAACGCGATGGCGTCGATGTCGCCGCGCTGTGCGCCGGACTTGTCGAGCACTTCCTCCAGCAGCGGCAGCGCGCGGCGGATGTGATCGCGCGAAGCCAGTTCGGGCACGACGCCGCCGTAATCGCGATGCATCGCGATCTGCGAATGAAGGGCGTGCGAAAGCAGGCCGCGCTCGGTGTCGTAGAGTGCGAGGCCGGTTTCGTCGCAGGAGCTTTCGATGCCTAGAACTAGCATGGATTCAATGCGTTAGAGGAACAGAAAAGTATAGCAGCGGGCGTGATCGAGCGTGTCGAAGGTAAAATGCGCGCCATGGAATCCTTCGATATCGCCGTCATCGGCGCGGGCGCGGCCGGCATGATGTGCGCGGCCGTGGCCGCTCAATCCGGACGCCGCGTCGTCCTCATCGACCACGCAGAGCGTCTCGCCGAAAAAATCCGCATCTCCGGCGGCGGGCGCTGCAACTTCACGAACATCAACGCGCAGCCGGCCAACTTTCTGTCGGCGAATCCGCATTTTTGCCGCTCCGCGCTCGCCCGCTACACGCCGCGCGATTTTCTCGCGCTGCTCAAGCAATACCGCGTGAAGTGGCACGAGAAGCACAAGGGCCAGCTCTTCTGCGACGACTCCAGCGAGACCATCATCGACGTGCTCAAAAGCGAGTGCGATGCCGGTCGCGTCGCGTGGCGGCGTCCGGTCGCCGTGCATGAGGTCCGTCACGACGGCGCGCGTTTCGCGCTCGATACGAACGCGGGCGCGATCGGCGCGGCGGCGCTCGTGATCGCGACCGGCGGCCTGTCGATTCCGAAGATCGGCGCGACGGATTTCGGCTATCGCGTCGCCAAGCAGTTCGGCCACAAGCTCGTCGATACGCGTCCGGCGCTCGTGCCGCTCACGTTCACGTCCGCCGACTGGGCGCCGTTCGCGCAGCTGTCGGGGCTTTCGCTGCCGGTTCGCATCAGCACGGGCAAAGGCAAGACGCGCGGCGAATTCGACGAAGACTTGCTGCTCACGCATCGCGGCGTGTCAGGGCCGGGCGTGCTGCAGATTTCGAGCTACTGGAACACGTCGGAGCCGATTCACGTCGATCTGCTTCCCGACCTCGATCCGACCGCCATGCTGATCGAAGCCAAAGCCGGCTCGAAAAAGCAGATCGGCAATTTTCTGGCCGAGCACGTTCCCGCGCGTCTCGCGCACGCGTGGCTCGAAGCGCAGCGCGTGCCGGTCGACGCGCGCCTCGCCGATCTGCCGGATCGCACGCTGAAGGCGATCGGCGCATCGCTGTCGGACTGGACGCTCACGCCGAGCGGCACCGAAGGCTATCGCAAGGCGGAAGTCACGCGCGGCGGCGTCGACACGCGCGAGCTTTCATCCGCGACGATGATGAGCGAGCGCGTCGCGGGGCTCTATTTCATCGGCGAGGCGGTCGATGTCACCGGCTGGCTCGGCGGCTATAACTTCCAGTGGGCGTGGGCTTCGGGCGTCGCCGCGGGCAAGGCCGCCGCGGAGTACGCGCGAGACGCGGCGACGACCGCCTGAGGGCGTCCGTCCGGGGGTTTTGGCGAGTCTCGAAACGCGGACCCGTTTGCTATACTCGGACGGTCATCGGAGGATTCTCTCCGCTTTCCGCTGGCGCCAGGAAGGCTGTCTGCTAATCCCGCTTGAGGAGGCGTTCCCAAGCGGGTTTTTGCATTCGCGGGACCGCCGCGCGCCGGCCGGAATTCAAACTTTCGCAATTGCACCGGGTGAACGATGAGCCTCAAAGACCAGATCAACGACGACATGAAGACTGCCATGCGCGCGAAGGAAACCGAGCGTCTCGGCACGATTCGCCTGCTGCTCGCGGCAATCAAGCAGCGCGAAGTCGACGATCGCGTCACGCTCGACGACGCGGGCATCACCGCCGTCATCGACAAGATGATCAAGCAGCGCAAGGATTCGATCAGCCAGTTCGAAGCCGCGAGCCGCACCGATCTCGCCGACAAGGAGAAAGCGGAGCTGGCGGTGCTGGCGGCGTATATGCCCGAACAGCTTTCCGCCGAAGCGATCGCTGCCGAAGTCCAGGCAGCCGTCGCCGCGACCGGCGCCGCCGGGCCGCAGGACATGGGCAAGGTGATGGGCGTGCTGAAGCCGAAGCTCGCCGGCAAGGCCGACATGACCGCCGTCTCCGCGCAGGTGAAAGCCGCACTCGCCAAGTAACGTCCGCAGCTTTCGATCGGTGATTCCGCACGCTTTCCTGCAGGATTTGCTCAACCGCGTCGACATCGTCGACGTGGTGGGCCGCTACGTCCAGTTAAAAAAGGGCGGCGCGAATTTCATGGGCCTTTGCCCATTTCACAACGAGAAAAGCCCGTCGTTCACGGTCAGCCCGACCAAGCAGTTCTATCACTGCTTCGGCTGCGGCGCGCACGGCACCGCGATCGGCTTTCTGATGGAGCACACCGGGCTCACGTTTCCCGAGGCCGTGAAAGACCTGGCGCAAGGCGCCGGCCTGACGGTTCCGCAGGAGCCTTCCAACTCGTTCCGCGGTGGCGGCGGCGACAGCGCACCGAGCAAGGCGGTCAGCGTCGCGTTGACGGACGTCATGCAGACGGCGTGCGATTTCTATCGCAAGCAGTTGCGCGGCGCGCCGAACGCCATCGAATATCTGAAAAAGCGCGGCTTGACCGGTGAGGTCGCCGCGCGCTTCGGGCTCGGCTACGCGCCGGATGGCTGGCAGAACCTCGAGGCGGCCTTTCCCGATTATCGGGATGAAAACCTGGTCGAGTCGGGTTTGGTGATCGTCAGCGAAAAAACGGATTCTCAAGGACAGGCGCGACGTTACGATCGTTTTCGCGAACGCGTGATGTTCCCGATCCGCAATGTGAAGGGCAACGTGATCGGCTTCGGCGGGCGCGTGCTCGATGGTGGCGAGCCTAAATATCTGAACTCGCCGGAGACGCCGCTGTTCAGCAAGGGCAGCGAGCTGTACGGCCTGTTCGAAGCGCGCTTGGCGATTCGTGAACTGGGTTACGTGCTCGTCGTCGAAGGGTATATGGACGTCGTCGCGCTCGCTCAACTGGGTTTTGCGAACGCCGTGGCGACGCTCGGCACGGCGTGTACGCCGATCCACGTGCAGAAGCTGTTTCGTCAGACGGATACCGTCGTCTTCAGTTTCGACGGCGATTCGGCCGGGCGGCGAGCCGCGCGTCGCGCGCTGGAAGCGGCGCTGCCGCACGCTGCGGACAACCGGACCATCAAGTTCCTCTTTCTGCCGAAGGAGCACGATCCGGACAGCTACGTGCGCGAGTTCGGCACGGACGGGTTCGGCGAGCAGGTCGATCGCGCGATGCCGCTGTCGCAGTTCCTACTGAACGAGGTACTGAACGACAAGGAGCTGGAGCAGCCCGAAGGCCGAGCGAAAGCGCTCTTCGACGCTAAACCGCTGCTGCAGGCGCTGCCCGCAAACGCGTTGCGGGTGCAGATCCTGCATATGCTCGCGGACCGGCTCGACACGCCGTTCACCGAAATCGCCGCGCTATGCGACATCGATTCGCGCGCTGCGGCCGTCGCGCGGGCAAACGTGCCGAAGAGCGAGCGGCGCCGCGTCACCGGACAGGAACAGCGCGCGCTGCGCAATCTGGTGATGTATCCGGGCATCGCGGTTTCGCTCGATCAGGACAGCGAGCGCACCCTCGTAACGATGACCGAGCACGGCGAATTGTTCAGCGAAGTGATCTCGCACGCGCGCGAACTCGGCGATGCCGCGCAGTTCCAGTTGCTGTCGGAGATCTTGAGAAATGCAGCAAACGCGCCCACATACGACGATATCTTTCAGGAAATTCTCGCCTATGATGAAAACGTTCGCGATTTGCTGATGCGCGATCCGTCCGATGAGGACGCGGCGCAGCGAGTCGAGGAACAAAAGCGTCTGCTGGCGGAAGAATTGCAAGCAACAGTGGTGAAGCTGAGGCACGACAGCTACCGGGCGCGGCTGGATCAACTGGCGCGGCAATCGAGTCTGTCGGCGGAAGAGGTCGCGGAGTTCTCGGAGTTGTCGGCGAGAGTGGCGCAGATCAAGGCTGGGCGGGGCGCCGGCGCGGATGGCGCAAGGTGAGAATGCTATAATAAAAAGTTCAAGTGAATTGCTTTTTGTCAACTGTTCAGGCGCTTTCGTCGTTTTTTCACGGTAGATGGGCGGCAGCGGTCGAGCAGTTGGCAAAGGGCATGTGAAGTTGTTTGCAGAGGGAAGCGAAGCAGGAAGGCGCTGGCTGAATGGACCGTAGGCGACGAAGGTGGCACACGCCGCATAAGTCACACGAAACGGGCCGATAAGCACGCCGGCGAACAGACGGGCGCAAGGGAAGCGGCTGCTATCGAGGGTAGGGCGAGGAGACGATTCACACTCGTCCGAACCGCGATGGCGCCCCGGGCAGGGCACGCAGGACGAAGCAGCGTGCGCGTATTGGGTATTCACGGTTCCATCGGCTGTTGTCCAGCAGCCGCGAGTCGAGACTAAAGCCGGTATGGCGAACTCCATGACGAAAAAGCTGAACGATGTATCCGTCGAAGACGACGCAATGCAAAACGCAGAGTCTGGCGCCGCTCCTGCGGCGAAGGTCGAAAAGGCGAAGGCCCGCGATCGCCGCGCGAAGGAAAAAGCGCTGCTGAAGGACGCGTTCTCGTCGAGCGCGCCCGGCACCGTCGAGGAATTGGAAGAGCGGCGCGGCAAGCTGCGCGCGCTCATCAAGCTCGGCAAGGAGCGCGGCTTCCTCACCTACGGCGAGATCAACGACCACCTTCCGGACAACTTCACGGAAACCGAGGCGATCGAAGGCATCATCAGCACGTTCAATGACATGGGCGTGGCGGTGTACGAGCAAGCGCCCGATGCCGAAACGCTGCTGCTGAACGACAACGCGCCGAACGCGTCGTCCGACGACGAAGTCGAGGAAGAGGCCGAAGTCGCGCTTTCCACGGTTGATTCCGAATTCGGCCGCACGACCGATCCGGTCCGGATGTACATGCGCGAGATGGGCACCGTCGAACTGTTGACGCGCGAAGGCGAAATCGAGATCGCGAAGCGCATCGAAGACGGCCTCAAGCACATGGTCATGGCGATCTCCGCGTGCCCGACGACCATCGCCGACATTCTCGCGATGGCCGAGCGCGTGCAGAACGAGGAAGTGCGCGTCGATGAACTCGTCGACGGCCTGATCGATCCGAACGCGCAGGACACCGATGGCTTCTCCGAGCAGGAAGCGGAAGCGATCGAATCGGAAGAAGAAGAGACCGCGGAAGAGGGCGAAGAGGAAGAGGAAGAAGAGGACGACGGCAGCGCGCAGGCAAGCGCGAACGCCGCTCAACTCGAAGCACTCAAGCTCCAGTCGCTCGAGAAGTTCGCGCTCATCAGCGAATGGTTCGACAAGATGCGCCGCGCCTACGAGAAGGAAGGCTATAAATCGAAGGCATATCTGAAGGCGCAGGAAGCCATTCAGACGGAACTCATGAACATTCGCTTCACCGCGCGTACCGTCGAGCGCCTGTGCGATACGCTGCGCGCGCAAGTGGACGAAGTGCGTCAGGTCGAGCGGCAGATCCTGCATACGGTTGTCGACAAGTGCGGCATGCCGCGCGCCGAGTTCATCACGCGATTCCCCGGCAACGAGACGGATCTCGAATGGTCCGACAAGGTCGTCGCCGAGGGTCACGAGTACAGCGCGGTGCTGGAGCGCAATATTCCGGCGATCCGCGAGCAGCAGCAGCGTCTGCTGGATTTGCAGGCGCGCGTCGTTCTGCCGTTGAAGGATCTGAAGGAAACCAACCGTCAGATGGCGGCGGGCGAGTTGAAGGCGCGTCAGGCGAAGCGCGAAATGACGGAGGCGAATCTGCGCCTCGTGATTTCCATCGCGAAGAAGTACACGAATCGTGGCCTGCAGTTCCTCGATCTGATCCAGGAAGGCAACATTGGCTTGATGAAGGCGGTGGACAAGTTCGAATATCGTCGCGGCTACAAGTTTTCGACGTACGCGACGTGGTGGATTCGTCAGGCGATCACGCGTTCGATCGCGGATCAGGCGCGCACCATTCGCATTCCGGTCCACATGATCGAAACGATCAACAAGATGAACCGTATTTCGCGGCAGATCTTGCAGGAGACCGGGCTCGAGCCGGATCCGGCGACGCTCGCCGAGAAGATGGAAATGCCCGAGGACAAGATCCGCAAGATCATGAAGATCGCGAAGGAGCCGATCTCCATGGAAACGCCGATCGGCGACGACGACGATTCGCATCTCGGCGATTTCATCGAGGATACGAACACGGTGGCGCCGTCCGATGCCGCGCTGCATGCATCGATGCGCGACGTCGTGAAGGACGTGCTCGATTCGCTGACGCCGCGCGAGGCGAAGGTGCTGCGCATGCGGTTCGGGATCGAGATGAGCACGGATCACACGCTGGAAGAGGTCGGCAAGCAGTTCGACGTGACGCGTGAGCGGATTCGCCAGATCGAGGCGAAGGCGCTGCGCAAGCTGCGGCATCCGAGCCGGTCGGACAAGTTGAAGTCGTTCCTCGAAGGCAACTGACGGGACTTGTTTTGAGAGGCGTTGTGAGGCAAACTCGCTACCCTTCGTAGTCGCCTCGCGCAATGTTCTGAAGTGACAGAAAGCGCCGTTTGCGGCGCTTTCTTTTTGCACGCTCTGCCTGCACAGGGCCGGAAGCTTAACTGGTATAAGCTGTCGACTCATAATCGACCGATAGTGGGTTCGAGCCCCACCCGGCCCACCAGCACTTGCTCAAAAGTATCAGGGGGTTAGCGGATTTGCGTCCCTGATAAGGCGCTTTCGGGGACACTCGGGGACAAAGTGGGTCACGTGACCCACTCGGGCTTTTTGACACTCGCGCATCTCACCGCCGCCGGTTCAAGAGACGTTCACGCTTGCCGATACGCTTGAGCATATTTGCGAGATCGCCGAGGAGCGCGGCGTGCTATGCCTGTCGAGCGAATGCAGAACGATATGCAGGTACTGGCAGCAAAACATAGCGGGCGCTGTGTTTCGAAGCACTATACCGATGCGCAAACGTCTCTGCTTTGGCAGTGCGAAGAAGGACATCGCTGGCGTGCCAAGCTCGGTAAGGTCAACAGAAGCCGGTGTCCGGTGTGTGCCCTCGATCGCAAGCGTCTGGGCATTGGAAACACGCACGAAATTTGCCGCAGGTTACGGCGGAAAGTGCCTGTCCGACGATTACACAAACAATAGTGTCCTATTGCGCTGGGAATGTGCAAAGGGGCATACGTGGCAGGCGAAGCCCGTGAAGATCATGATCGGCCATTGGTGCCGGACCTGTGCGGTCGAACGGACACGTCTAGGCGTTGAGAAGATGCACGACGCCGCTGCGATGCACGGTGGCAAGTGTTTGTCGGAGACCGACGTCAACACCATCACGCCGTTGGAATGGCAATGCATGGACGGGCATACCTGGAGTGCAAGGCCCGAGAGCATCATTCGGACCGGAAGCTGCTGTCCGGTGTGCCGAGCGGTGAAAATAGCGCAGGCCGGAAAAATCCGGCTTAAATTTGAAGAAGGTTTCGAAGGGCAAAGTCCCGATTCTGCTGTGAAGAGTCCGGATTGGTTCTCTGATGGCCCTGGTGGGTCAAACGCGGTGACGCTTGCGGGTCAGGGGCGATCTCGCCCCTGACAGCTCAGCCAACTCAGCCCAGGCAATACACCCTCGAAACCGTCCCCCGAAACAACGCCTGACGTTCCTCAGCACTTGCCTGTGAAGTCAATCGCTTGAACGCGTTCCAGCCGTTACTGAACGGGTAAGAACCCTTATCGACCGGAAAATTGCTTTCGAACATGCAGCGATCCGCGCCGAACGCTTCGATGCAGGTCAGCATCCACGGCTTCCAGGCTTCGGACAATTCAATCGATGAAGGTGGCCGCTCACCTTTTTCGAAGTCGAAACCGTTGATACGCATTCCGAGTCCGCCCACCTTCACATAAACGTTCGGCAACCGCGCAAGTTCGCGCATCGAACGCGACCATGCATCGAAGACCTCCTTGCGCTGATCCGCGTAGCTGGCGATTCTGACCACTCCCCCACAGTGATTGACGATGAACGGCGTGTCGGGATTTGCCTTCGCCAAATCGAACAATTCGGGAAGCTGAGGGAAAAACAGCCATGCGTCGTAGGAGAGGCCCAAGGCTTTCAACTGCGCGACGCCCGCACGATAACCGGAGTCGAGCAGAAGCCCGCGAGGAACTGCCGAAAGCGGGTTCACTAGCGTGGCGTCCGCATCCCAGGTTACGAGGTGCCGTACACCGCGCAAGCGGCCGTCGCCGGCCTCGAGTTCCGCTTCGAGTACGTTTCGCACGGCAGCGCCGCGACGGAGATCCGCGTATCCGACGATGCCCTTCGCTACCTGCGGCTTCTCTTCCTGCATCGGCGCGGTGACTTGAGCCACATACTCCACTTCGCCGATCGGCCGCATCGGTTCCGGACCCGTGGTGCGGTACCGCGTAAGCGCCTGCATGAAGACAGACGCGGTAATGTTGTGCCCGGACCGTGCATCCTCGAGATACTCGTCGAGCAAATACGTCCAACCCGGGCGCTCATAAAAGTGGTGATGCGCGTCGATGATCGGCATCTCCGGTTCGAGCGCCGCTTCCGTTCCGGATGCAAGCCACTCTGCCCGAACCGGCAGGTAATTGCTGGTCGTACTCATACTGCGCGTTTCCTCTTTGGCGAATGCGTGGCGCACGCTCAGCGCGGGCATCGCGATGGATGCGGCGACCGCGCCAAGCAGCCGGCGCCGGTGAATCGATTGAAGAGTTTGCATGGTCACTTTCCCTTGTTGAACGCGTAGAGGGAAAGCGTCAGCAACGTCGTGAACGCGAGTACGACGGCCAGACCGATCATGCCCGCGGTGAACGTGCCGAAACTATCCTTCAGATAGCCGACCAGATACGGACCGGCAAAGCCGCCCAGCGCGCCGATGGAGTTGATCAGCGCCAGTCCGCCGGCGGCCGCCTGACCCGACAGGAACCGGGCAGGCAGCGTGTAGAAAATCGTTCGGCCTGCGATGGTGCCGATCAACGCCAGCGTGATGCCCGTCAACGCAGGCACCAGTTGCTGAAAATATGTCGAGATGCCGAGCGCGACCGCGCCGATGAAAAGACCAGCCGCGAGGTTGGCGATATGGCCACCGCGGCGATCGACGCGCTTCGCCCACCACAAGAGCGCGACGGTCGCGAAGAAATACGGCACCGCCGATACCCAGCCCGTCTGCGTCACGCTCATGCCGTGCGCCTTGAGCATCTGCGGCAGCCATATGCCGATGCCGTAGGAGCCCATCGTGAAGCCGAAGGAAATCATCGCGAGGATGTACATCCGCACATCTTTGAGCGCTGCGCCGAAATCCTTTTTCTTCTGGCTCGCAGCGCCCTCGCGATCGAACGCGCTTTGCAGCGCCTGACGCTCCTCGGGCGAGAGCCACTTCGCATCGGCGGGTTTGTCCGCGAGCATCTTCAGGACGAAGAAGCCGAGAATGCACGCCGGCAGGCCTTCGACGATAAACATCCATTTCCATCCGGCAAGGCCGAGCAAGCCGTCCATCTTCAGCAGCCAGGTCGACAGCGGTCCGCCCACTAGCGACGAAAGCGGCGTCGAGACCGTGAACCATGCGAGCACCCGAGTGCGATAACTGGCCGGAAACCACACTGCGAGGAAGAAGATCACGCCAGGGAAGAATCCGGCCTCGCCGATTCCCAGCAGAAGACGAATCACGTAGAAGCTCGTCGGTCCAACCGCGAGCGCCGTCGCGGCGGCGAAGAAGCCCCACGTCATCATGATGCGCGCGAGCCATCGCCGGGCGCCGAAGCGATACAGCGCCAGGTTGCTCGGCACTTCGCACAGGCAATAACCCGCGAACATGATGCCCGCGCCCCAGCCGAACTGCGTCGCGGTCAAGCCGAGGTCGCGGTTCATCGTCAGCGCGGCGAACCCGACGCTGGTGCGATCGAGATAGTTGAAGAAATAGGCGAGCGCAAGCAAGGGGATGAAACGCCACGCGGCCTTTCTGACGGCCTGCTGTTCGAGCGTCGTATCGACCGCGCTCTCGGCCGTCATGTTCGATGAAATGGATGTCATGCTTCGTCTCCGGACGGAACACCCAACGCGCGGGCTCATGCCGGCCTACGCGAAGCGGCGTTCCTTTTATGCTGTTGTGCTCAGGCGCTCGCCAGTTCGTTGGCGGAGGGACTGGAAGGATCGTGGGAAAAGGCCGCCTGGCACTTCACGATGCCGGCGTCCGCCAACTGCCTCAGGTCTTCCGATGAGTAACCCAGCTCCAGAAGCAGCGCCTGCGTGTCCTGACCCAGCGAAGGTGGACCTGCGCGAAGCCGCAGACGCTCGCCGCCAAGGGTCAAAGGCAGCAATGCGGTCTTCGTCTGTACTGCTTTGCCCGCGCCGCTTGCGTCGGATGGCAGGGTGACATCGGCAAGTCCGTCCGTTGCGAGCAGATGCGGATCGTCGAAAAGATCCTGCGGCTTCGTGATCGGCGCGTACGGCAGCCCGCAGCGCTCGAAGATGGCGCCGATCTCGGCAGCAGTGAACGCTTCCATGTGGGCGCGAAGCCGCGGCATCAGCCATTCGCGGGCTTGCACGCGCTGATTGTTGCTGGCGATACGCGCGTCGGCCTTCAGATCGTCGAGGCCGAAGGCATCGCAGAAGAGCGCCCATTGCGTATCGGAGACGACCGCCAGGAAGATCTGATCGCCGTTCTTCACCGAAAAGACGTCATAGACTGCCCAGGCCGAAATGCGGCTTGGCATCGGCGCGGCGGTTTGTCCCGTCACGGCGTATTGCATCATGTGCTGCGCCACGAGAAACACGTTGTTCTCGAACAGGGCGCTCTGCACCTCTTGTCCGCGGCCGGTCCGCTCGCGTTGTGCCAGCGCCGCCATTGCGCCGATCGCGCCGAACATGCCGCCCATGATGTCGTTGACGCTCGTGCCTGCCCGCAAGGGTCTGCCTTCGGGACCGGTCATGTACGCGAGACCGCCCATCATCTGCACGACTTCGTCGAGCGCGGTGCGATGGTCGTAGGGACCGGGCAGGAAGCCCTTGTGCGACACATAGATCAGACGAGGATTGAGTCTGGACAAGGCCGAATAGCCGAGGCCGAGCTTGTCCACGGTGCCGCTCTTGAAGTTCTCGCTGAAGACATCGGCGTTCGCAAGCAGCTTGTGCACGATCTCCACACCGCGCGGGTCTTTCAGATCGACGGCGATGCTTTTCTTGTTGCGGTTGAACGTGCTGAAGAAGCCTGCTCCCGAGCCTCGCAGATTGCGGGTGCTGTCGCCGGTGATCGGCTCGACCTTGATCACTTCCGCGCCGAGGTCCGCCAGCACCATGCCGCACGTCGGCCCCATCACCATGTGCGTCATCTCTACGACGCGCACGCCGCTGTACGGCAAGGACTGATCCGATTGCACTTCGCTCATTGCGCCGCTCCCAACAAACAGCCTTCCGGCTGGGGCGCACTCGGCGCGCGCCCGTCTGCGTACGAGAAACCTTTCGGCAATCCCGCGTCCTGTACGTGTCCGTAGAGCGCTTCGCCCGGAAGCGCCTGTGCGAGGATCGAGCGCGCGGCAATGAGCTTGTCGATGTCTATGCCCGTGTCGTAGCCCATCGCCTCGAGCAGAAACGCGAGGTCTTCGGTAACGATGTTCCCCGTCGCGCCCGGCGCGTAGGGACAGCCGCCGAGGCCCGCCTGACTCGAATCGATCGTGGTGACGCCGGCATCGAGTGCCGCCACGACATTCGCCAGGCCTTGACCGCGCGTGTTGTGGAAATGAGCGCCGCCCGCCTTCGCGCCGACTTCCGATTGCAGCCGGCGAAACAGGCGGCGAACCTGAACGGGGTTGGCATAACCGCTCGTATCGGACAGGCCGATTTCGTCGACACCGCATTCGGCCATCGCGAGGCACATGCGCATCGTCTGGTCGTCGGTCACGGTGCCCGCGATCGTGCAGCCGAATGCGACCGATACACCCGCTTCGATTTCTGTTCCGGGGAACTGCTCATCGCGCAGCGCGACAATGCTGCGCACCTCATCGATCAACTGCGCGGTCGTTTTGCGGACATTAGCCAACGCGTGTTCATCGGTGACGGACACCGGCAACGTGACTTTATGGACGCCGGCTTCGAACGCGCTTTGCGAGCCGCGCAGGTTCGGCGCCAGTACAGCGACACGAAGGTCCGGAATGGATAACGCGTGAGCGACGACTTCGCGGATATCGGCCATTTGGGGCAGAAGTTTCGGCGGAACGAACGATCCCACTTCGATCTCCTTGAGTCCCGCTGCCGCCAGCGCGGATATCCATTCGAGTTTCGCGGACGTCGGCATGACGCTTCGGATGCTCTGCAAGCCGTCGCGCGGGCCGACTTCGCTGATCAGTATTCGGCGATGTGAGGCGCTCATTTCGCTCCTTGGTTCTGTCAGATAGACCTGTGTTTTGTTAGAGAGAACTTTAGGCGAAGATGTCTATCACTGAAAGCGGGGTTAACCCCGGATTTCAGAACTAGAGTTCTACCGGATAGAACTGTATAGTCGTGGAATTTGATTCGGGAGCGGTGCATGACCAAGGAAGACCAGCCGTCCGATACGAACGAGGCGTCGAGCGGCGTCGCCGTTCTTGACCGGGCGTTCGCCATACTCAATGCCTTCGGGCCGACCGACGACCGGCTGACCCTGACCGAGCTTTCACGCCGGACCGAGCTTTATAAGAGTACGGTTTTGAGACTGCTCGGCGCTTTGGAGCATGGCGGATTCATCCGGAAGTTGAGCGACGGGCAATACGCAATCGGTCATCAGCCGTTGCGGCTTGCGACGCTCTATCAGCGGTCGTTTCAGGTGGGGCCTGTGATCGAACCGTTGCTTCAGCAGTTGAGCCGGGACTTGGGCGAAACGGCCAGTTTCTACGTACGCCAGGGCGATCAACGTCTCGTGTTGTATCGCGTCGAACCTAGCCGCAGCGTTCGGGTATCGATTCGCGTCGGAGAGGAGTTCGCGATCGATAAGGGCGCCTCCGGCAAAGTCCTGCTCGCGTTCTCGGAGACACAGGATCCGCGCTGGCAAGAGATCCGCGAACGGCTATGGGCCACCTCGTTTGGCGAGAGGGATCCGGAAACGGCATCGGCCTCGGTGCCCGTGTTCGATTCGACCGGCGAGTTGCAGGGCGCGTTGACGCTTTCAGGACCAAAGGGCCGTTTCGATGCTCCGGCGGTTATCGATGCAGCATTGGCGATGTTGCTCGATAGCGCGCGGCGAGCGACCGTCGCACTGGGCGGAAACGGATCGAGATATGACGCGAGCATCGCGAGCTTCGTGAAAGCGCCGCCAGCCGCCGATGAAAGCGAGCGCTCTGCCTGAAGGACGGCAGTCACATGCTTTCACGCACACGCCGCACGGATGAAGTCGGGAATCTCGACGGCTTTCAGCTTTCCATCGGCTTGTTTGACACACAGCGCGCGCGTCGCGCGAAATTCGCAGATCAGCGTTTCACCGCGCACGATCCGATGCCGCTGAACGTAACGCGGCCGCATAGCACTTGCTAGATCGATCTACTTGCCTTAGAGTCTTTTGACCAGGCCGAGCGTGCCCTGACCGCCCCGCCCAGGTCGATGCACGAACAATCTGCTCGCCGATAACGCGACCCCGACGCGGCCGCCGCGCTCGGCCTCGCGGGCAAACGTGGCCCGCGTGATCCGCACGATGGCTGCGTCGACGGCGGCCCGATGATCCAACGTTTCTGAGGTGAACCATGCGTGAACTTAACGGGCGCGGCGATCTCTGCTGCATCAACACGGGCACGCTCGGCTATCGCGAGCCGATCGAAGTCACGGCCGGACGCATCGCCGAACAGGGCTTCGGCTGGATCACGCCGTGGCGTCAGGAAATCGACGAGAACAATCCGCAAGCAGCCGCCAGTGCGATCCGCGCGGCCGGCCTGAAGGTCGGCGCGTATTGCCGCACGGCGTATTTCGCGGCCAACGACGCCGCGGGCCGTCGCGCCGCGATCGACTCCAACCGCCGCGCACTGGAAACGGCAGCCGTGCTGGGCGCGCCGATGCTCGTCGCCGTCGTCGGCGGATTGCCGCCCGGTTCGCGCGATATCGACGATGCACGCGAGCAGATTCTCGACGGTCTCGCCGCCTTGCAGCCGACGATGAACGAAACAGGCGTGCGCGTCGCGCTCGAGCCCTTGCATCCGGTGTACGCGGCCGATCGCAGCCTGCTCAATACGCTCGACCAGGCGCTGGACTGGTGCGACCGGCTCGACCCGTCGCGCGAGGGAGGCTTCGGCGTGGCCATCGACGCTTACCATGTCTGGTGGGATCCGGCGCTGATGCCCGCCATCGCGCGCGCGGGCGACCGCATCCTCGCGCTGCACGTATGCGACTGGCTGGTCGAAACCCGCGATCCGTTGCAGGACCGCGGAATGATGGGCGATGGCGTCATCGATCTCAAGCGGCTGCGCGCGGCGGTGGAAGCCGCCGGTTACGACGGTCCCGTCGAAGTGGAGATTTTTTCCCGGCTCGACTGGTGGGCGCGCCCGGCCGACGAGACGTTGCGGATCTGCCGCGAGCGCCTGTTCGAGTGCTGTTGAGCATCAACGTCCGACGTAAATCGGCGGCCGCTTCTCGCTAAAACTGCGGATGCCCTCCGCGGCATCCTCGGTGCTCGCGGCGAGCGCGCCCGCCATCGCTTCGAGAGTCGAGCAGGTTTCCTCGCCGCTGGCGGCGTTGAGCAACTGTTTGGTCAGTTGCAGCGCCACCGGCGCGCGCGCCGTCATGTCCAGCGCCAGTCGATGCGCACGTTCCAGCACGCGGTCCTGCGGCACGACCTCGTGCACAAGGCCGCACGCCCGCGCGTCCGCGGCCGTCACGCGCGCGCCGCTCAAGGCGAGGTATTTTGCGTGGCTCGCGCCGGTCAGACGCACGAGCCGCTGCGTGCCCGACCAGCCGGGGCAAGTGGCAATCGATGCCTCCGGCAGCGCGAAACGGGCCTCTTCGGCCGCGATACGCACGTCGGCCGTGATCGCCAGTTCCAGCCCGCCGCCGAAGGCATGACCGTTGATCGCCGCGATCACGGGCTGACGCAGCCGCGCCCATTGGTCGAAGACCTGATGACCTCGCCGCACCCAGTGGCGCCACATGTCCAGCGGCCTGAGCGCGGCCCATTCGTTGATGTCCGCGCCGACGCAGAACGCCTTCACGCCGCCGCCCGCGAGGATGACGACGCGCGTCTCATCGTCGGCTTCGATCGCGCGGGCCGCATCTTCGAGTTGATCCAGCATGGCGGGCGTCAGCGCATTGAGCTTGTCCGGCCGGTTCAGCGTGACGATGGCGACAGCCGCATCGCGAACGATGGAAACGAAGCGATCAGTCATGGCGTCCTTCGCGAGGTTTGAGCCGGAGTCCGAAGGGCGCATCGGTGAAAAGCGCTGCATCCATCTGACGCAGATCCGAGGCGACCTTTAGCGCAACCTCGGCCTGATCCAGAATGTCGCGCTGCAAATCCACGCCGGGAGCGATCTCGCGCACGGTCAGCCCGTCATCGAGAAGATCGATGACGCAGCGTTCGGTCACGTAGGTCACGCGCTGCCCGCGCTCGCGCCCCACGCGGCCGCTGAACGTGATCTGCTCGGCCGTCCGGACGAACTTGCGCGTGCGGCCTTCCTTGACGATCGCGAGCCTGCCGCCGCCGACTTCCAGCTGCGCGCCCGCGGTGAAAAAGCCCGAGAACACGATGCGGCGCGCATGAGCGGTGATATCGACGAAACCGCCGCAGCCCGCCGTCAGATACGGTTTCGACGCGAGCCGGGAGACATTCACGCTGCCATCGGCGTCGACTTGCAGAAAGGACAGCAGTGCGATGTCGAAGCCGCCGCCCTGAAAATACGTGAACTGATTCGGCGACGCGACGATCGCGTCCGCGTTCGATGCGCAACCGAAAGCGAACCCGAGCAAAGGCATGCCGCCGACCGCGCCCTGTTCGATCGCCCACGTCACTTCGCCGTGCAAGCCTTCCTCGAGCAGGATGCGCGGGACATTGGCCGAAATGCCGAAGCCCAGATTGGCCGCGTACCCATGCGCGAGCTCCATCGCGGCGCGGCGGGCGATGACCTTCTCCGGTCCCCACGGCGTCGGCTCGAAGGAATCCATCGGAAGCGTGATTTCGCCGCTGATCGCGGGATCGTAGGGCGTCTGCGTGGTCTGCCACTGGTCCGGATCGACCACGACGTAATCGACCAGATTGCAGGGCACCCGCACGTCGTGCGGCCGCAGCGTGCCGGATTTCACCACGCGCTTGACCTGCGCGATCACGATGCCGCCGTTGTTGCGCGCGGCCAGCGCCTGATCGATGCCGCCCAGCAGCGCGCCTTCGTGTTCGTAGCCGAGATTGCCCGCTTCGTCGGCCGTGGTCGCGCGGATGATCGCCACGCGCGGCGCGATCGCCGGGAAGTAGAGCCAGTCATCGCCATCGAAGGACACCTTGCGCACGACCGGACGCGCGGCGGCGGCGGCGTTCATCGCGCAGCCCTGTAAATCGGGATCGACGAACGTGCCCATTCCGACCTTGGTCAGCACGCCGGGACGCTTCGCGGCGGCGTCGCGGTGCATGTCGAACAGGATGCCGCTCGGAATGTTGTAGGCCTCGATTTCGTTGTCGGCGATCATGCGCCAGATGTTCGGCATCGGCAGCGACGACGGGCCGCTCGGATACGAGCCCGCGAGCGTGCGCGCGAGCAGCCCGGGCCGGGCGAGATGATCGATGCCCTTGACGCCGTACATGTCGCCCGCGGCGATCGGGTTCAGCGTCGTGAGGTCGCGCGGCTGTCCCTCGCGCTCGAAGCGCTCGCCGATGGCCGCGAGAATCTTGTCGGGGCAGCCGAGCGCGCTGGACGAGCTGATGCTGACGACATCGCCGGTTCGCACGAGCCTGGCCGCCGCGTCCGCGGTAATGAGCTTTCTCATGTTTTTATCGATGAAGGTCGAACAGCGCTGCGCCGCGCTTCATCGCGTTGCGGGCGATGATGCCGCGATGAATCTCCGAGGTGCCGTCGAAGATGCGATAGACGCGCGCATCGCGGTAATAGCGTTCGATGGCCAGCTCCTTGCAGAAGCCCATGCCGCCGAAGACCTGCACCGCGCGATCGACGACGCGCCCAAGCGTCTCGGAAGCCTGCACCTTGACCATTGAAATCCAGTCGCGCGCGTCCTGTCCCGCGTCCATCATGCTCGCGGTGTTGAGCAGCATCAGCCGCGCCGCGTTGATCTCCATCACGCTGTCCGCGATGAGTTGCTGGATCATTTGAAAATCGCCGATGCGCGTGCCGAACTGCCGCCGTTCGCCGGCGTACTCGATCATCATTTCGAGCACGTGCGTCGCCTTGCCGATGCCGCGCGCGCCGATCAACGCGAGGCGCACGCGGCCGAGCATGTTCATCGCGAGTTTGAAGCCTTCGCCCTGTCGTCCGATGAGGGCCATCGGCTCTAGCGGGACGTCGTCGAAGAAGAGTTCGTGGTGCGGCGTGCCGCGAAGACCCATCATCCGTTGATCGCGGCCGACAGTGAAACCCGGAAGATTCTTGTCGACCGCGAAGAGCGAGATTTCCTTCTCGCCGGTGCGGGCCGAGACGAGAAAGAAATCGCTCCATTGCGCATCGCTGATGAAGTGCTTGCTGCCGTTCAGCGCCCAGCCGAACGACGTCTTGCGCGCCGTGGTTTCGATGCCCTGGGCGTCCGAACCCGCGCCCGTTTCGGTGATCGCGAGGCCGCAGGTTCGCGCGCCGGCAATCGCCGGTTTCAGCCAGCGGTCGATCTGTTCGCCTTCGCAGGCGAGCAGCGCGTCGTAGACGTTGCCGAACGCGCGCCGCACGAGTATGTCGGAGCTGTGGCCGAACTGCTCCTCGCATAGCATCGAATCGACCGTGTTCAGTCCGCCGCCGCCGAGTTCGGCGGGCATGTTCACCGCATAAAGACCCAGCGCACGCGCCCGCGCCTGCAAGTCGCGGGCGATCTCGGGCGCGAGCGCGCCTTCCTCTTCCACTTGCTGTTCGAGCGGCTGCAACTCGGACCGGACGAAGCGGCGCGCGGTCTCGATCATCATTTTCTGCGTGTCGCTCAGCGTGAAGTCCATCGATCTCTCCGATTCGAGTTTTAGTCAGCACTGGTCGCGGCGACACGCAGCGACGGATGCAACGAGACTTCGAAGGGCATACGTTCGAGCACGTCGCGAACGAGGTCGACGCCCGGCGCGATTTCGATCAGCCGCAAGCCTTCGGGCGCGAGTTCGAAGACGGCACGCTCGGTGACGTAAAGCACTTGTTGGCCGTCCGCGCGGGCGCGCTTGCCGCTGAACGTGATGTGACGCACTTGCTCGACCAGCTTCGGGACCGCGCCGTGACGCCGGATGCGCACTTGCCCGTCTTCCAGCTCGACTTCAAGCCCCTTCGCCTCGAACGTGCCGCAAAAGACGACCTTGCGCGTGCGCTGCGTGATGTCGACGAAGCCGCCCGGCCCGACGATGTTCTCCCCCAGCCACGAGACGTTGACGTTGCCTTGCGCGTCGAGTTCGCCCATGCCGAGGAACGCGATATCGATGCCGCCGCCGCTGAACAGGTCGAACTGATCGGTGGACTTGAGGATCGCGCTCGCATGGCGCGTGGCGCCGAACAGATCGCCGCCCAGCAGTTCGCCGTTGTGCGATCCCTGCTCGATCACGGTCCAGCTGATGTCCACGCCTTCCGCATGCGCCACCGCGGGAATGCCATCGGGCAAACCGTAACCGAAGTTGACGCACGCGCCGGGTTCCAGCTCCTTCGCGGCGCGTTTCGCGATGATGTAGCGGATGCCCTCGGGCAGCGGCGGCGGCATGCGCGTGTCGGGCGCGGGCGCTTCGCCGCTGATGGCCGGATCGTAGTGCCCGCTGGTCGTCTGCTTCTGATCCGCGTACACGCAGATATCGTCGACGAGAACGCCCGGCACGGTGACCGCGCGCGCCGGCGTGATCGGCGTGGCGCATACGTCGCGCACCTGCGCGAACACGCGGCCGCCGCGGTTGTGCGCGGCGAGCGCGGCGGCGAAAGCGTCGATATCGGCCGGCTCTTCGCGCGATGTCAGATTGCCCTGCATGTCCGCCGTGGTGCCGCGCACGATCGCGAAGTCGATTTCGAAGGGCTTGTACCAGAGCAGTTCCTTGCCGCCCAGCGTGACGACTTCGACGAGATCGTCCCGCGCGCGCAGGTTGACGCGCCCGCCGCCGTGGCGCGGATCGGCGAAGGTATCGAGGCCGATGTGCGTGACGAGCCCGTGGCGGCCCGCGCCGGCTTCGCGGATCAGCGTCTGGATCACGCCGGCGGGCAGGGTGTAGGCCTCGATGCGTTCCTCGCGCGCGAGCTTCTGCATCGGCTTGGACCAGGTCCAGTGGCCGCCGATCACGCGCTTCACCATGCCTTCGTGCGCGAAGCGGCTGATGCCGCTCTTGACGCCGTCGCCGATGCCGAGGCCGTGGATCAGCGTGAGATCGCGCGGATGGCCCGTCGCGAGAAAGCGGCGCTCGATGGCTTCCGTGATGTGATCGGGTTCGACGAGTCCGCCGCCCGAGCCGCTCAATACGACGACCGCGCCGTCGAAGATCGCCGCCGCCATGAAATCCGCATCGGTCAGGTGTGCACGCTTCATTTCATCGGTTCTCGTTGTCCGTCCGTGCGCCCGCGCGGACCATCAGCACGTTGATTCCGTCCTGGATCAGCACGCCGTCCTGGTTGTGCACTTCGACCTGCAAACGCACGATGCCGCGATCGGAGCGGCGCGTCGGACGCTTGTCCAGCACGCGGATGCGCCCCTGGACGCGGTCGCCGATCAGCACCGGCTTGTGAAAGCGATACGTCCACTCGAGCGTCGCGACGGCGGCAAAGCGCGTCGCCGCGCGGTTCTTGAGGCCGTCGAGCATGGCGAGGCACAGCAGACCGTGCGCGACGCGGCCGGGAAAGCCGACATCGCGGGCGAATTCGTCGTCCATGTGGACATCGAAGAAATCGCCCGAGATGCCCGCGAACTGCACGACATGGCTTTCGGTGACCACGATGCCCGACGTCGTGAAGCCGAGGCCGGGCTCGATCTCGTCGAAGAGCAGGGGATGGCTCATGCGGTTCCTTATCAGTCGAACTCGGGCGCATACGGCACCCGTTCGCGATTGACGATGCGGTAATTGGTGTCGTTCAGCGCGTCGATGCGATGCATGTCGATGCTCGACAGCGTGAAGTCCATCACGTCGAAGTTGGCCTCGATGTTCCTGCGCTGCGTCGACATCGTGTTGATCGGGACGCCTTTCTGGAGAATCCAGCGCAGCGCCACCTGCGCACCCGACTTGCCGTAGCGCGCACCGATTTCCTCGAAAAGCGGATAGTTGAAGATTTCGCCGCGCGCGACCGAGCAGTACGACGAAAGCGGAATGCCGGTCTCGATGGCGGTATCCATCAGCACACGCTGGTTCAAGAGCGGATGGAACTCGACCTGATTGGTGACGAGCGGCAGCGCGGTCGCGGCTTTCGCGGCGCGCATCATCGCGGCGTTGAAGTTGCTGACGCCGATATGACGCGTCAGGCCCGCGCGCGCCGCTTCTTCGAGGCGCCGCACGGAAGGCGCGACGTTGCCGTCCGCGGGCGGCCAGTGCAGCAGCAGGACGTCGGCCTGCTCGATCTTCAGCTTCTCGAGGCTTTCGCGCAGCGACGGCATGAAACGTTCGTCGGAATCGTTGGCGGGCGCGATCTTGGTCGTGATGCACAACTCGTCGCGCGGGATGCCGATCGCCCGCAGCGACGAGCCGACGCCGAGTTCGTTGTCGTAGAGCTGCGCGGTATCGATCGCGCGATAGCCGGTTTCGATCGCGTCCGTCAGCGCGTCGCGCAGTTGCTGTCCGTTGAGCGGCCAGGTGCCGAAAGATCGTTGATGCGTGCGTTGGAAAAGTATGTTCATGGCGTCGTGACATCAGAAGACGGCGGCCGTCTTCGCGAAAAAGGCGCGGATGCCGAGCTCCGCGTCGGGACTGGAGCGGACCGCGAGCGCGGCCGATGTATAGGCTGCGTGCGGATCGTCGTGGTCATCGACGATCAGCGCCTTGGCGAGCGCGGCGGCGCGCGGCGATACGCGGCACAGGCGCGCGGTCCATTCCTGCAACTGCGCTTCGACTTCCTGCGGCGCGCAGACCGCATTGACGATGCCCCACTGCAGCGCGGTCGATGCATCGATCTCCTGCGACAGCAGCACCGCTTCGAGCGCGCGCCCGCGGCCCGCGATGCGCTGCAAGCGGTCGCCGCCCTCCCAGCCGGGAATGGCGCCGATGGAAACTTCCGGAAAGCGCAGGCGCGCGCCGGTGCCAGCGAGCCGCAGATCGCAGCACAGCGCGAGTTCCAGGCCGCCGCCGAAGCACAGTCCTTCGATGACGGCCACGGTCGGGCAGCGCAGCCGCTCGAAGCGCCGGAACACCGCGTTGCCTTCGCCGACCCATTGCGTCGCGAATGTCTCCGGACTCAGCGCCGACCATTCGCGGATGTCGGCGCCGGACGAAAACACGCCGCCCGGCGTGCCGCGCAGCACGACGGCGCGAATGCCGTCGTCCCGATTGATTTGCGCGATCTGCTCGTCGAGCGCGGCCAGCATCGCGAAGTCGAGCGCGTTGGCCTTGCCCGGATTGCTGAGTTCCAGCACGAGCACGGCATCTTCGCGACGCGAGAGAATGTGTCCCATCGATGGTTCCTCGGTCGTCATGGTCACAGGCGCGGAACGGAGAGCGCGCCGTCGACGTTGAGCACGCTGCCCGTCGCGAACGCCATCTGTCCGCAGACGAGCGCCGCGACGGCCGACGCGACGTCCTGCGGCGCGCCCCAGCGCTTCATCGGGACGATGCCGCCGGCGATGCGTTCGTCGTAGCGCGCGGCGACGCCTTCCGTCATCGGCGTGCGGATGATGCCGGGGCGCACTTCGAATACGCCGATTGCGAGCGGCGCGAGGCGCAGCGCGAACAGCTTGGTGAGCATGCCCAGCCCGGCCTTCGACATGCAGTATTCGCCGCGCTCCGTCGACGCGAGTTCGGCGCTGACCGACGACACCGAGACGATGCTGCGCGAATCTTCGCTGCCGATCGCGGCCATGTGGCGCGCCACGGCCTGCGTGAGAAAGAACGTGCCGCGCATGTTGATATCGACGACGCGGTCATAGGACTGCTCGTCTACCTCCAGCAGATCGCCGCGCTGCCCGGCCGAGACGCCCGCGTTGTTGACGAGACAGGTGATCGGCCCGCAGTCCGAAACGATGCGCTCGACGAGCGCGCGATGGGCGGCGCTATCGGCGAGATCGTGCCGGTAAAAGCGTGCGCGCGCGCCGTGCGCTTCGACGGCGGCCATCGTTTTGTTCGCGTTGTCGTCATCGATGTCGATCAGCGCGAGATCGAACCCGCGCGTCGCCAGCTCGATCGCGATGCTCGCGCCGATGCCGCGGCGCGCGCCGGTGACGAGCGCGAGCGGCGGGGCGCGGCGCGGCGTCAGTACAGGAGATGAGGTAGCCATTCGGAGAACGCCGGCACGAAAGCCAGCAGCAGGATGGTCACGAACATGATGGCCATGAATGGCAGCATGGGCCGCACAAGATTCACCATTCGGATGTTGGCGACGCCGGTGACGATGAAGCAGGCCGTGCCGATCGGCGGCGTCACGAGCGAGATGCCGACGATGGCGATGGCGAGAATCGCGAAATGGATGTCGCTGAAGCCGGCGTCCTGCGCGATCGGCAGGAATAGCGGAATCAGCAGGATGAGCGCGGGAATGCCGTCGAGCAACGCGCCCAGCAGCCAAAACACGACCACGATGAACACCGTGAAGACGAACTTGTTGCCGGTCAGTTGCGTAGCGAATTCGGCGACCTGCTCGCCGACCGAGTTGTACGCCAGCATGTATCCGAGAATCTGCGCGACGCCGACGAGCGACAGCACGATTGCGCTGGTGCGGCCCGCCTTGATCAGAATGCCGAGCCATGCGCGGTTCGGAATGGATCGCTGCACGAGCGTGATGATCGTCACGTAGGCCACCGCCGCCGCAGCGGACTCGGTCGCCGTGAAGAAGCCCATGAAGATCCCGCCCAGGATGATGATCGGCGCACCGAGCGCGGGGATCGCGAGCATGAACGCGCGGCCGAGCTCGCGCACGCTGAAGTGGACCGGCGCGACGGGCGGCTCGGAGCGCGCGCGATACATGATGATGAGCATCTTCGTGATGCCGACCAGCAGGGCAGGCAGCGTCGCCGCGAGAAAGAGCTTCGTGACCGACATGTTCGCGACCGTCGCCAGCACGATGATCGTGATCGACGGCGGAATCAGAATGCCCGTGCCGGCCGCCGCCGCGATAATCGCGGACGACCATTCCTTGCGATAGCCGGCTTTTTCCATCGACGGCAGCATCGCCGAACTGATCGCGGCGGCATCCGCGTTGACGGAGCCGCTCAAGCCGGAGAAGACCATCGTCGAGGCGACGGCGGAAACGCCGAGCCCGCCGGGCACGCGGCCCACCAGCAGATTCATGAAGTTGACGAGGCGCCCGGCCGAGCCCGAGTGAAAGAGAATTTCTCCGGCGAGGATGAACAGCGGCACGGCGAGCAGCGTGAACGAATCGACGCCGTGATACATCGCCTGCGCGATGTTGGTCAGCGGCAGGCCTTGCATCAGGCCGTCGATGGTGCCGACCGCGCCCAGCGAAGCGATGATCGGCGCGCCGGCGACGACGAATAGCGCGAGCAGTCCGACGGTCAGAATCATTGCGTCCTCGTCTCGGTATGGCCGTGGCCGTGTTGCGCGCTTTCGAGGTTAGCGTGGGCGGCCAGGTCCCATGCGTGCGCCGCGAGATGCAGCAGACCCAGCGCGCTGCCGGCGGGAATCGCGGCGAACGATATCCATTGCGGGATGCCGCTCGGCGTCATCTGGTTGAGCCCGAGCTGCATGAACTGCCAGCCGCCCCAAGTGAGCGCCACGAGCAGGAAGCCCATCAACAGCATCTGCGCGAATGACGCCAGCGCGAGCCATCGGCCGCTCAGCTTGTCTTCGAAGAGTTCGAAAGCGACGTGCACCTTGTCGCGCACCCCGACCGCGATGCCGATGAAGGTCATCCAGATCATCAACGTGACGCTGACCTCGATGTTCCACGAGAGCGAGACGTGGAAGACGAAGCGGGACAGGATGCCCGCAAGAACGACGCAGAAGATCGCGAAAACCAGGACCGCTATCAGCAGGTCTTCGACGCTCGCGAGCACGCGCAACGCCGCAACCTTGTTGATGCTGTCCCGTGGCTCGCGCGAACGCGGATCGGGTTTCATGTCGGGAACCTCCGGCGGTTATCCGAGGGCGGGCAGGTAGGTGCCCAGTTCGGCGAAGTTGGCGCGGTACTTCGTATAGATCGGCTTGACCGCTGCCTGGAACGCGGGAAGATTCGCGTCGTTGAACGCCACGCCCGCCTTCTTCGCTTCGGCCAGATACTTCGCATCGGAAGCCAGCCACAGATCGCGTTCGTGCTGCTGAGCCTGCGCGGCGGCTTCCTTCACGGCGTCCTGTTTCTTGGGGTCGAGCGAGTCGAACCAGTTCTTGCTGGCGAGCATCGGATCGATCGAGAAGAAGTGATTCGTGTACGAGTAGTGCTTCGCCACCTCGCTGTGATGCTGCTGAACGAAGAACGTCACCGAGTTCTCCGCACCATCGACGACGCCCTGCTGCAACGCGGAATAGATTTGCGTCGTGTCGAGCGGCGTCGCCTGTGCGCCGAGCTGGTTGAACGTCGCGATCATGATCTGATTGCCTTGCGTACGGATCTTCAGGCCCTTCAGATCGCCCGGTTCGTTGATCGGACGCGTGCGGTTGTAGACGCTGCGCAAGCCCGAGTCGAACCAGCCCAGCAGCACGAAGCCGAGATTGTCGAGGATGCCCGCATAGGCCTTGCCGAGCGCACCGTCCTGAGCCGCGAAGAGCGACTTCCGGTCCGGAAACGCGAAGGGCATCGCGAAGAGTCCGAGACGCTTGTCGTAGCCTTCCAGGTCCGCCACGTTGGTCACCGTGACTTCGAGCGTGCCGTTGCGCAGTTGCTCGTTCATGCGCGTGTGGGAGCCGAGCACGCCGTCCGGAAATACGCGCGCGTCGAAGCCGGTCGTTTCCTTCAGACGCTTGGCCATCAGATTCTCGGTGATGACCTCGGGATTGTGGCGGTCGACGACATCGCCGATGCGGATCGTCGGGGTGTCGGCGCTCGCCAGGCGCGGCAGGCAACCCGCGGCCGCCGACGCAGCCGTGAGCATCAAAATCTTGCGGCGAGAAAGCAGATAGTCATGCATGTCTCGGACTCCTATGGGTCTGATGTCCATATTGCATTGCGACGAAAAAGGCGCGAAGAGACGCTGCCGATGCGACTGCGAAAATCTGTTAGATCGATCTACTACAGGGTAAAAGCTGCGCGGATACGGTGCAAGGAGATTTTTATAAGGGAAACCCGAACGGAGCACGTCCGGGTATGAGGCGCTTATTTGCGCGCGCCGCAGGTTCCGCGGATGACGAGAACCGGCTCCGAGACGATGCGCGTGGGCGTGCGCGAAGGCTCCGTCATGCGCTTGAGCAGCAGATCGGCGGCGGCGCGGCCGATGTCGTCCTGCAAGACCTGGACCGTGGTCAGCGGCGGCTCCCAGAGTTCGGCTTCCGGCACGTCGTCGAAGCCTACGACGCCGAAGTCTGCGCCAGGCTCGATGCCGTGGGCGCGCAGTCCGAGCATCACGCCGAACGCGACGATGTCGTTGCCGCATACGACGGCCGTCGGCGGATTCTTCAGCGCAAGCAGTTCGGTGATGATGCGCTTTCCGTCGTGACGCGTCAGCGGCGACGGCACGAGCAGCCGTTCGTCGAGTTTGATCTTCGCGTCGCGCAGCGCGTCGCGATAGCCCTCGGCGCGGTCGCTGCCGGTCGACGCGCGCATCACGCCGCCGATCATCGCGATGCGTTTGTGCCCGAGCGAAATCAGATGCGAGGTCGCGAGCGCCATGCCGCGACGATTGTCCACGCCGACGTAATCGGCCTTGAGGCCCGGCACGTAACGCGAAGCGAAGACGCACGGAATGCCCCACGCGAGCACCTGACGCATCTGCGCGGCCGTCGTCGATTCGGTCGGACAGACGATGAGACCGTCGATATTGTGCTGCCGCACGGTATCGAGAAAGCGGCCTTGGCGTTCGAGCGATTCGTCGGTGTTGCCGAGCAGCGTGATGAACCCTTGCGTGCTCAGGCTCGCCTCGATGGAGCGGACGAGCATCGTGAAATACGGATTGGCGAGGTCGTTGACGACGACGCCGACGGTGTTCGTCTGATTGCTGCGCATGCCCGCCGCATGGCGGTTGTAGACGTAGCCTTTGCGCTTGAACGCTTCCAGCACGCGCTCGCGCGTGGCTTCGGAGATGCGCGGGCTGTTGCGCAGCACGAGCGAGACCGTGGCGCGGGACAGGCCGAGATCGTTTGCAATATCCAGCAGCGTGACGGGAGAACCTGGTTTGCCTCGGGTCATTGGAACGGTCGATGAGTCGTATGCCCGGAGTGTATCCGAATCGGCCGCGAGATCCGTCTTCCGGTCAGCCATGCGCGATGCCGAAGAACTCGGCGACGATCTCCGCCTGATTCTCCAGCAGACCACGCCCGAGATGGATGCGGTGGCCGCGTTCTTCGGCCTGACAGAGCAGTTGTGTGCGTTCAGGCTTCATGATGATGTCCGCCACCAGCACGCGGCGGTCGAGCCGGGCGATGTCGAACGGCAACGGATCTCCGGCCGCCATGCCGCACGGCGTCGCGTTGACGACCATATCGACATCCGCGGGACTGGCGCTTCCGACCGAGACGTTCACATCGGGATAAGCGTGCGCAAGCTCCGCGATCAGCGCGTCCTGCTTCGCGCGATCTACATCGATCAATTGCAGCGCTTTCACGCCCGCGCTGGACAGCGCATGCGCGAGCGCTTTTCCGGCTCCGCCCGCGCCCGCCTGAAACACCGACATGCCGCGCGGCTCGTGGCCCTGTTTTCGCAGTCCGCGCGTGAAGCCTTCGCCGTCGTACATCTCGCCGACCCATTCGCCCGATTCGACGCGGCGCATGCAATTGATCGCGCCCACTTTCCGCGCAATCGGCAGGAGCCGGTCGACGAGGCCGGTCATCGATATCTTGTGCGGCACCGTGACGACGATGCCATCGAGATTGCCGATCGTCTTCAGTCCGGCGATGGCGGTCGCGAGCGACGCGGCGGGAATCTGCATCGGCACGAGCACCGCGTTCACGCCCATGCGCTGGAATATCTCGTTGAAGACGAGCGGCGAGCGCGCTTGCGCAATCGGATCGCCCACGATGGCGAAGAGGCGCGTGTCTCCGGAAACAGCGGCGTTCAGTGCGAAAGTCATGATGACGAGTCCGGGTTGACGATCATGAGTCGATGCTCATCCGACGAGGCGATCAGCGCGTCGATCAGCAGATGCGCATTCAAGGCGCTGCGCAATGACGCGACCGGCTCGATTCCGTGCGTGGCGGCGTCGATGAAATTGGCGATCACGGCCTGATGGGCGTGATGAGAGAAGGCCATCGGGTTCGCGCCTGAACCGAGCGAAGCGGTTTCGCCTTCGTCGAGCGTGGTGCCGTCCATGTACTGCACGACGAGCCTGCCGCCGCCGAGCGTCGCGCTGCCGTTGCTCCCGCTCAATTCGATGCGTTCGGGAAAGCCGGGAAAGATGGCCGTGCTGGCGTGCAGCGACGCGACGCAGCCGCTTCGGTATCGCATGACGCCCGCGACGGTGTCCTCGCATTCCATGCGGTGCGCGCGGCTCGTGATCGCGTAGGCGAACACTTCGTCGGGAAGGCCGACCAGCCACAAGAAAAGATCGAGCGTATGGATGGCCTGCGTCATCAGCACGCCGCCGCCGTCGCGCTCGCGCGTGCCGCGTCCGGGTTCGTCGTAATAGGACTGCGGACGCCACCACGGAACGGCGATGCTCGCGCTGTGGATGTCGCCGAGCGCGCCCGCGTCGAGCAATTGACGGAGCTTGCGCGCTGCGTCGCGCGTGCGATGTTGCAGCACCGCAGCCGCGACGATGCCGCGTTGCTCGCATAGCGCGACCAGCTCGCGCGCGCGGGACGTGGTGACGTCGATGGGCTTCTCGACCAGCAGATGTTTGCCCGCTGCCGCGATCATCGCGCCGAGTTCGAGATGCGTGTTCGGCGGCGTCAGCAGCAGCACGCCGTCGACGTTGTCATCGGCGAGCGCGGTGTCGAGATCGAGCGTGACGCGCGCATGCGGCAATTGTCGGGCGAAAGCGCTTGCGCGTTCCCGCGACCTCGCAACGACATACCGAACGGTCGCGCGGTCCTGCAAGGCCAGCAGACTCGCCAGATGCGGCGCGGATGCCATGCCCGCGCCGACGACTGCGAGCTTGAAACCGGTCTCGTTCATGTCTATTGTCTCCGTTGAAAGACAATAAGGTAGATCGATCTAATTGTCCAGCCGCCGATGACATCGATGGGAAAGATTCACTTGGTGTATTTCGCGAGCACCACGACGGAGAAAGAGTTCATGAACTGTTCGACACGCTCGAAGCCGCCCGCGTCCTGTGCGAATACCGACAGGCTGTCGACGAGGTGCGTGAGCAGGAAGATCAGGTCTTCCTTCGGCGTGTCGCGCTTCAGCTCGCCGGTGCGGCTCGCATGCTCGACGGCGACTTCGACGGCCGCGTGGATCTCGGTTGTGAAGCCCGCGAGCGCCGCGCGCGCCTCGTCGGTCAGGACGTCGCTTTCCAGGCGCAGCCGGCCAATCAGACTCCACGGCCTGCGCGTCTTGCCGCCGGGATTGTATTTGCGGAACAGATTGCGGTTGTAGGCGACTTCCGCCTGCAGCTTCTCTCGCAGCGACAGCGTTTCGTCGAGCCAGATTTTCTTCTGTCCCGCGGTGGCGCCGGCCACGTATTCCTTCACCACTTCCTCGACGAGACTGTTCTTGTTGCCGAAGTGATAGTGGATGTTGGTGGTCGTGATGCCGAGCTCCTTGGCGATCACGCCAAACGTTGTCTTGTGATAGCCGTGCGCGATCAGGAGCTTCTTCGCCAGATCCTTGATGCTGTCGTACATCGGAGATTTTTTGGGCGCGGCGCTTGTTTTGTCGGTCTTGTCGTTCTGACTCAACGGTTCATCTCGGTGGGGATCGGACTGCCGGCTCGGCCTCGAACGAGGCGAAGCAACGGACGGGGATGCTGCGGAATTTGCGGTTGATTTTACACGACCCCCATTTGTCGATCTCTTCGCCGCCTTCTCCGCAAACGACTGCGCGCGTTCCATTTTTCGCCTCCCGAAAATCTCGTTGCGTAGTGCCCGGAAATGATGTTAATGTCCACTCAACGTACTTACTAGTAAGTAAGTATAAGGGAATACTCGAATGGGACAACACTGCTTCGGCAGTGAAAAAAAAGGAGGCGCGATGCAGGAACACATGGTGGTGCGCAAACACGGCGCGGTCGCGGAGATCGTCATCAATCGACCGGAGAAGATGAACGCGATCACGCCCGAGATGACGCAGACGCTCGCCGGCATCCGGCAGGACATCGAGCGTGACGAAGCGATCCGCGCGGTGCTGCTGCGCGGCGAAGGCGAGCGCGCATTCAGCGCGGGAAGCGATCTCCATTCGCTCAAGACGTATCGCACGACGTGGGAGTTTCGCGCCCGCACCGATTACGCGATGGTCGTGCGCGAATTCACCAAGCCCGTCGTCGCGGCATTGAAAGGCTGGGTGCTGGGCGGCGGCCTGGAAATGATGCTTGGCGCCGATGTCCGCGTCGCGGGACAAAGCGCCAAGTTCGGCGCGCCTGAAGTGGTGCGCGGTTGGGTCGGCGGCGGCGGTGCGTCGCAAATGCTGCCGCGCCTCATCGGCTACGGGCAGGCCATGCGCCTTCTGCTGACCGGCGACACCATCGATGCGAACGAGGCGCTCCGCATCGGCCTTGTCGAGATGGTGGTCGAGGATGCGGCCGTCGTCGAAACCGCGATGGCGCTGTGCCGCAAGATGGCCGAGTTCAGCCCGATCGCGACGCAGTCGGTCAAGGCGGCCGTGCGCGCATCGCTTTCGATGAGCGTCGAACAGGGCATTCGCTACGAGAACGAGCTGACGTCGCTGTGCTTCGCCTCGGGCAACTACGAGGAGGGCGCCAACGCATTCGGCAATCGCGCAAGCCGGAACTGATTCGCGGACAAGTACGTCACGTCGAACATAACCAGACCAAAGAGAAGCAGGAGACAGCGCCATGCACGTCGCACATGCGCAGAACGCAGACCGCAGGAACATCCGACGCGCCGTGTTCGCGTCGACGCTCGGCACCATCATCGAATGGTACGACTATGGGCTCTACGCAGCGGCATCGGGCCTCATCATCAACAAGCTGTTCTTTCCGCAGTTGTCGTCGCTTGCGGGCACGCTCGCGGCGTTCGCGACCTTCGCGGTCGGCTTCATCATCCGGCCGGTTGGCGGCATCGTCATTTCGCATATCGGCGACAAATACGGCCGCAAACCCGCGCTCGTGTTCTGCGTGACGATCATGGGCGCGGCGACCGTCGGCCTCGGCATATTGCCGACGTGGCAGCAGGCAGGCGTGATCGCGCCGATCCTGCTCGTGCTGCTGCGCATGATGCAGGGCTTCGGCGCCGGCGCGGAACTCGCCGGCGCAATCACGCTGATCGCCGAATACACGCCGCCGAGCCGGCGCGCGTTCTTTACGTCGATTCCGAACGCGGCCACCAACTTCGGCGTGATGATCGCGATCGCGACGTTCCTGATGATCTCGTACGTGCCGGAAGACATCCTGTTCACGTGGGCGTGGCGCGTGCCGTTCATCCTGTCGCTCGGGTTGTTCGGCGTCGCGATCTACATCCGCTCGAAGCTCGATGAAACGCCCGAATACGTCGCCGCGATGGAGAAGGCGAGCGCGAAGGCCAAGGCCGAGAAAGTGCCCGTCGCGGACCTGTTTCGCAACAGCCGTCGCGAGTTGCTGTGCGGCTTCTTCGCGATGGGCGGCCATCAGGCGCTCAGCTATGTGCTCAATACCTTTGCGCTGAGCTACATGACCAACACGGTCGGCATGGCGAAGGCTGACAGCCTCGTCGTACTGATCATCGCGCTGGGCTTCTCGCTTTTCTGCGCGCCCGTCGGCGGCATGCTCGCGGACAAATACGGCAGCGGCAACGTGTTCGCCGCCGGCGCGATGATCGCGCTCGCGCTCGTGTGGCCGCTCTTCCGCGCCATCGATTCGAAGGACATCGTGCTCGCCACGATCGCGATGAGCGCGGTCTATGGAATCAGCTGGGGCTGCACCTGCGGCGCACAGGGCGCGTTCCTGTCGAATCTGTTTCCGACGCAGTACCGCTTCTCCGGCATCGCGATGTGCCGCGAGTTTTCCGGCGCGCTGATAGGCGGGCCGACGCCGTTCATCGCGACCGCGCTCGTCGCATACGCGGGCGGCAAGCCGACTTACGTGATGGTGTTCCTCGCCGTCTTCTGCCTGCTCACGCTGATCGCGGCGCTGTTCGGCAAACGCCTCTCGCGTCATCGGGACGATCAGCCCGTGTTCCAGGAATCGCATTCGGCAATCTGACGCCGATGCGGGCATCGACGCAAACACAGACAATACCGGAGTAGATGACATGCAAATTTTGACCGCCGACCAGGCTGCATCCCTGCTGAAGGATGGCGATACCTTGATGATCGGCGGATCGGGAAGCGGGCACGCCGTGCCGGAAGCGCTGATCGAGGCGCTCGAGCGGCGCTTTCTCGCGCAGGGCGAGCCGCGCCGGATCACGTCGTTTCATCCGGTCGGCCTCGGCGATCGCGGCGAACGCGGCGCATCGCGGCTCGCGCATACGGGGCTGCTCAAGCGTGTCGTATGCGGCACGCTGGTCGATTCGCCGGCGCTCGCGCAGATGGCGCTGAACAATGAAGTCGAAGCGTGGACACTGCCGCAGGGCGCGCTCTCGCAGCTCACGCGCGAGATGGCGGCGGGGCGGCCGGGGCTCGTCAGTCATGTCGGGCTGCATACCTTCGTCGATCCGCGCAATGGCGGTGGGCTTCAGGGCGCGCCGAGCGATGACGAACTCGTCAGCCTGATCGAGCTCGACGGCCGCGAGTGGCTGTTCTACAAGCCGTTCGAAGTCGATGTCGCTTTTCTGCGCGGCACGACGGCGGACGAAGACGGCAACATATCGATGGAGCATGAAGCCGTTTTCGCGGACATGCTCTCGATGGCGCAGGCGACGAAGCGCAACGGCGGTGTCGTGATCGTGCAGGTGAAGCGGCTTGCGAAGCGCGGCACCTTGCCCGCGAAGACGGTGAAGATTCCGGGCATGCTCGTCGACGCGGTCGTCGTTCAGGAGGATCAGCCGGTGACGTATCAGACGGCTTACGATCCGTCGTTTACCGGCGAAATGCGTATTCCGCTCGGCGGTTTTCCGCGCCTTCCGCTCGACGAACGCAAGATCATCGCGCGGCGTCTCGCGATGGAACTGAGCATGGGCGCGGTGTGCAACGTCGGCTCGGGCGTGTGCACGGGCATCGGGCTCGTCGCGGCGGAAGAGGACGTGCTGCATCACATCGTGCTGACGAACGAGCAAGGGCTGATCGGCGGCGCGCCCGCGGCGGGACTCGATGCCGGCGCCGCGCGCAACTACAGCGCGATCGTCGACATGCCGTATCAATTCGATTTCTACGATGGCGGCGGCATCGATATCGCGTTTCTCTCGGCGGTCGAGATCGACGCGCAGGGCAGCGTCAATATCAGCCGCTTCGCGAACAAGCTGATCGGCGTGGGCGGGTTCATCAACATCAGCCAGAACGCGCGCAAGATGGTCTTCGGCGGCACGTTCACGGCGGGCAACCTGCAAGTGTCCTGCGAAGGCGGCAAGCTGCAGATCCTGAAGGAAGGCGCGCATCGCAAGTTCGTGTCGAAGCTGCAGCAGGTGTCGTACAGCGGACCTTTCGCGCAGGAGCGCAAGCAGACGACACTCTTCGTCACCGAGCGCGCGGTGTTCCGCGCCATCGATGGCGCGCTCGAACTGATCGAGATCGCGCCGGGCATCGATCTCGAGCGCGACGTGCTCGCGCACATGGCGTTTCGCCCCGTCATCTCGCCCGATCTCAAGCTGATGGACGAGCGACTCTTCCGTCCCGAACCGATGGGCCTCGATGCCGTGATGGCGTCGCAAGGCTGGCCGTGTCATCCGCGGCTTGCTGCGTTAGCGGGGGGCGAGCGGTGAAGCGCGAGTTGCAAGCTCTTCGAATCGATGGATCGACGCGCCTCTTCGGCATCGTCGGCAGTCCGGTGACGCAGGTGAAGACACCGCAACTGATGAACGCGCTCTTCGACGCAAGCGGCATCAATGCGACATGCCTGCCGTTCGATGTGCCCGTGAACGTGTTCGAGCCGGCCGTAGCCGGACTTCAGGCGCTCGGCAATCTCGATGGCCTCGTCGTCACCGTGCCGCACAAGGTGCGCGCGATGGCGATGGTCGACGACATGTCGGACACGGCGCGGCGCGTCGGCGCGATCAACGTGATGCGGCAACAGCCGGATGGCACCTGGTACGGCGATATGTTCGACGGCACAGGCCTCGTGCAGGGACTGACGCGTCTCGGCTTCGAGATTCGCGGCCAGCGCGTGAAGCAGCTCGGCGCGGGCGGTGCGGGCGCCGCGGTCGCGCACGCGCTGGCCGAGGCGGGCGCGGCGAGCATCGCGCTGAGCGATCCGCAGCGCGAGCTGTCCGAGCAGTTGTCGGCGCGACTGAACCGCTTCTATCCGGATTGCGAGGCTCGCGTCGATGTCGATCCGGCGAATGTCGCGGGCATGGATCTGCTCATCAACTGTTCGCCGGTCGGCATGAAGCCGGGCGATGGCATGCCGGCTTCCTTTGGCGCATTTTCCGAAGCGATGCAGGTCGTCGACATCATCATGACGCCCGCCGAAACGCCGCTGCTGAAACATGCGCGGCAGTGCGGCTGTCGCGCGACCAACGGACGGCCGATGATCGAAGGGCAGCTCGCGGCGTTCGCGACGTTTTTCGGCATCGACATGCCCGCAGCGTTCCCTATCCTTTTCGACGCGCCTATCCGGACCTGACTACCATGCATATCGTTCTTCCGACCGCTTCCGGCGAGTTCGAAAACTACACGCTCAAAGGCGATCCGATCGGCGGCGCGCCGGCGGGATCGACATTCAACCGCATCGCCTATTCCGCCGCGCACGTCGTGGCCGATCCGCTTCGCAGCGGCGAACTGAATCAGCCCGCCGCACTCGACTGGGCGCGCACGATCGAATATCGGCGATATCTGATCGGCCAGGGGCTCGGCATCGCGGAGGCGATGGACACCGCGCAGCGCGGCATGGGCCTCACATGGGACACGGCGCTCGAGCTCATCGAGCGGACGATGCAGGAAACGCGCGACATGGCCGGTGCGCGGATCGCGTCGGGATGCGGCACGGATCATCTTCCCGCGCAGTCGGCCACGTCGTGCGATGACGTCATCCGCGCCTATGCGACGCAGCTCGAAGCGATTCAGCGCACGGGCAGCCGGGTGATCCTGATGGCAAGCCGCGCGCTCACCCGCGTGGCGCGAAGTCGCGATGACTATCTGCGTGTGTATGGCGAAGTGCTCGCGATGTGCGACGAGCCCGTGATCCTTCACTGGCTCGGCGACATGTTCGATCCGGAGTTGAAGGGATACTGGGGCAGCGACAATCTCGACGAAGCAGCCGACGCGTGCCTGACGGTCATCGCGGAGAACGCTGGCAAGATCGACGGCATCAAGATTTCCCTGCTCGACGATGCCCGCGAGATTGCCTTCCGGCGACGCCTGCCCGAAGGCGTCAGGATGTATACGGGCGACGATTTCAACTATCCGTCGCTCATCAAGGGCGATGAAGAAGGTTACTCGCACGCGTTGCTCGGCATCTTCGATGCGATCGCGCCGGCTGCATCGCAGGCGCTCGCGGCGCTCGCTGCAGGCGATCTCGCGCGATACGAGCGGTTTTTCGCGCCGACGGTGGCGCTCTCGCGCCACATCTTTCGCATGCCGACGCAGTACTACAAAACGGGCGTCGTCTTTCTCGCCTACCTGAACGGATTTCAGCCGCATTTCTTCATGCTCGGCGGTCACCACGGCGCACGTCCGCCGGTTTATCTCGCGGACGTGTTCCGTCTCGCCGATAAGGCCGGCCTGCTGCGCAATCCCGATCTCGCGGTTCAGCGAATGCGGCTCGTCATGCAGACGCTCGGACTTTGAACGCCGACTTTCTTGAAGGCACATTACAAGGACAGATGGAAGACATGACCCAATTACAGAACGAAGAAGCCGCCGTACAGCGCGGGCGTTTGCTCGCGCCGGGCATGTATGACCTGAACGACCTCGAGATAGGCGATCATTTCGTCACGTCGGGCATGACGTTGACGGAAGCGCATATCGTCAATTACGCGGGTGTATCGGGCGATATGTACGACATTCATCTCGACGATGTGGCCGCGCAGCAGGCGGGATTTTCCGGCCGGATCGCGCACGGACTGCTCGGCCTCGCGCTCACCGATGGTCTGAAGACGCGCTCGCCGGTGCGCATGAGCGCGCTGGCGACGTTGGGATGGAACTGGTCGTTTCGGGCGCCGCTTCATATCGGCGATCGCATTCAGGTCGAAATCGAAGTCGTCGGTAAGCGGGTGACGAAGCGCATCGACCGAGGAATCGCGACGCTGAAGCTGCGCGTGCTGAATCAACTGGGGAACGTCGTGCAGGACGGGGAGACGCTGCTGTTGATGCAGAATCGGGCTTAGTTTTCTCAAATATTCGATACGCGCGACGATTGCCCATCAGCGGACGTTAACGATCATCGTTTGACCGAAGCTCGGGCGGTCGAGCCCGATGCGCGCAACCAGTTGTGTCATGACCTCCCGCTCCGCACCGCCTCTGCGAGCACGAGCAACGTGCAGAATTGCAGTTTGGGTGCGCGTCACTGCGATCGCTGCGATCGCTGCTTCAACCTGGACATGCTAAAGGCTGGGTGCAGTTTCCATGTCGAGCGGCCCCACCTCCGATCAGTGCCGCAAGCGTCTTCGGACCATTCCTAAATGACAATGACGTCGCTCCGAGCGACGGAATATTAGGTCACAATCCCCTGCTAAATTGTCCCGATTCGGAATGCCAAGCGATTGCGCGATGCAATCCTCGGGACGTTAAAACGTCTACCTAAGTTGTCGTCGAAGGTGGCGCTTATCAGGGAGAGTGCTTTCGCATGTCAATGGTATTGCCAAGTCAGGCCTACGGCCTCCAGTTGAAGCCCCACCCCGCGCCCATCTCAGTATTGAGCTTCAATGGCGAGGCGCAAATTAGCGCGCTCTACAAGTTCAATATCGAATTTACGAGCCCTGTCGCCGATATTCCGATGGATCAGGTCGTTGGGCGGTCTGCGGTGTTGACCATCGCCCCCATCGATCCTCAAGAAGCTTATCTGCGGCAGATGTTCGGTGAACGATGGAAGGACTTCAGCAAGGCGCCGGAGCCTAGCGTCACGCATGGCGTCATTGACAGGTTTGAGACGCTCGGCACATCGGCCGATGAAACCCGGTATCGCGTCACCCTCGTGCCGAAGATCGCGGAATTGGCGAGAGGCCGCACATGCCGATTGTTTCAGAAGCAATCGGTCGTCGAGATCATCACCGATACGCTGCGCCACTACGATTATCGCCTCGGTGTCGATTTCGATTTCAAGAGTCTGCGCGGCACGTATAAGCGGCTCGAATACGAGACTCAGTTCTACGAGACCACGTTCGCGTTCATTCAGCGCCTCTGCGCCGAAGCGGGCATCTGGTTTCGCTTCGAGCAGAAGAGCGATCGGACGGTCATCATCTTCGGGGATGATCTGGATGCGTATGCCCGCAAGCAGCGGGTGGTTCCGTATCGCAGCCACTCGGGGCTGGAAAGCGTGGGCGCCGAATCGATCCGTTCGCTCAGGACGATCACGCAGCGCGTGCCCGAGGCGGTGCAACTGAACGACTACAACCATCGTCAGGCGGACGTCAATCTGTTGGTCGAGGAGAACACCGCGCGCGCGGACAAGACCACCGATGGCGTCGATGGGACGTGGGGCGAGCATTACGAAACGCTGGAGGAAGGTCGCCAGATCGCGCGTCTGCGCCATGAAGCGCACATCGCCACCCAGATCAGCTATCGCGCTCGGGGCAATCCGTTCTCGCTCGAAGTGGGCGAGGTGATCCGGCTGGACGTGAATCCCAAGGATGCGCCCAACGGCCTGCTCGTTACGTCGATGCGTTGCGGCGGCGGCCGGGGGGTGTCGTACTGGAACACTTTTCGGGCGATCCCGGCGGATCGCAAGTGGCGCACGAGCATCGACGTGATCGAGCGTCCCAAGGCCGAAGGCATCTGGCCGGCCAGGGTGGATTCTCCCGGCAACTATCACTATGGCTATCTCGATGAAAAGGGACGGTATGTCGTCAAGATGCCGTTCGATCTGGACGAGTGGAGTCCGGGGGGCGCGAGCCGTCCTATTCGTATGGCCAAGCCTTATGCGGGGGCGGACTACGGTCATCACTTGCCGTTGATTCACGGCACGGAGGTGGCGCTTACGTGCTCGGCAAGCGCGTGCATTACCGCAGTCGCGCGGTGCGCGTGACGCTGCGTCCGACGAACGCGCAACAGGCGCACGACTTGTTGCCTGGTGCGTGGCTCCATCGCGATTTGATGGCGCTGGCGCGGCTCTATATCGGCACGAAGGCGGACGTGCATCTGCGCATGCAGATGTCCTCGCGATTCACGCCCGAGCCAATGGTGGGCAAAGCGCGTGCGCCCGTATCGCCGCGTCTGGGCTGGACGGTGGTGCTGCCCGTTCGGCAGGAACGCGAGATCACGGTCGAGTTGGGCGTCTGCGAAGCGTTTCCGGCACCGCAGCCGAACCCGTACCTCGAACCGCGTGCCGCATGAGAGGCCGAATGATGTCGAAACCGAATCAAATGGCCTGCGCGGTGTTGCTCATTCTCGGGCTGTCAGGCTGCGGCCTCTGGCAGGCGACCTCCGACGGAGCCACGAGCGCTTATCAAGCGATGACCGACTGGCGCGTGAAAGCGGTCGACGTCGACATGCGCGCCCGTGCCGACCTGAATCCGGACGCTTCGGGCCATCCGCATCCGGTGGCGGTGCGCGTCTATCAGTTGAAGGATCGCGCGCGCTTCGACAGCGCGTCGTTCAACGAGCTTCTCCACCACGACCGCACCGTGCTTGGGCGCGATCTGCAAGCGAGCGTGTCTGCCGTGGTCAATCCCGGCGCATCGGCGAGCGTGTCGCAGCCGATGCAAAAGGAGACCGCGTTCATCGCAATTGCCGCGTTCTATCGGAACGCCGATCAGGCGGGCGGCTGGAAGCAGGTCATCGCGGCCAGGAAGCTCCCTGACGACGCGCCGGTAAAGCTGACGCTGGCGGACAGCAAGCTCGATATGGAAAGCAAGGCGAAGGCGGGCAAGAAATGACGTGCGGCAGCGTCTGTCGTCGCCATCGTAGCTAAAGGGCGGTCGCGACAAAAGACCGATGGCTTCAAACATCAAACCGAATCGAAATCGACAATAACCAGCAATGCGGCACAACAGATTGAACGAATTACGCGGCGATGGCCTCGTCGCCCGCGCGACCCGAAGCGTGAACTCGGCGCTCTTTTTCATCGGCGCGCTTACGCTCGCCGGCTGCGGCGCATGGCAGGCCACGAAGGACAGCACGGTAAGCGCAGCCGAGTGGCTCTTCACCACGCAAGTCAAGTCGATGAACGTCGAACTGAACGGTCGCGCCGCGTTGAACGAAAACGCGACTGGGCAGCCGCTTTCGACGGTGGTGCGGTTCTATCAACTCAAGGATTCGAAGACCTTCGCGCAACTCGAATACGTCCAGTTGCAGAACGCCGATCTCGAACTGCTCAAGACGGATCTCGTCGCCACCAAGGACGTCGTGCTGCGCCCGGGCGCGAGCGCGAGCGTTGCCACCGATGCAGAAGGACGCCGAGCACGTTGGCGTAGTGGCGTTCTTCCGCTCGCCGAGCAGCAACGGCGTGTGGAAGCTGTTGATTCCGAAGAAGCAGTGGAAGGACACCGATCCGGTGAGAATCAGTGTGCAGAGCAATCTGCTCGTGCTCGAAGGTGCGGATCCGAAAGCCGTGAAACGCGATGCGCCGCAGCAGTCCGTATCGAACGCCGGGGCGGCTGCCGCGTCGGCGGCGTCGAGTGTCTCGGGAGCCGCCGCCGCGAGCAAAGCGGCGGCGCAGAGCGTCAACACGGCGACCGACGCGCTCACAAGCGCCAAGGCGAGCGCAAGTTCGCTCTCGACGAGCGCCGGCGGGTTGCTTTCGAATTGAACGTGTCGGAATGGTCCACCCGGCGGACCAATTCTTACCTCGTCTCACGCATGCGAGTCGCCCGCAAACAGCGCGAGATATCCTTCCGGGTCGACCGGCTTCCCGCCCACACGCACCTCGAAATGCAGATGCGGTCCCGTGGATCGACCCGTCGAGCCCACCTCGGCGATAGTCTCGCGCGGCTCGACCTGCTGTCCGACGCGCACTTCGATCTTCGAAGCGTGAGCGTATCGCGTGATAAAGCCGTTGCCGTGATCGATCTCGACCGTATTGCCATAGCCCGGCATCGGTCCGGCGTGGATCACGCGGCCGCCGGCGGCCGCGAGAATCGGCGTACCTGTCGGGGCGACCAGATCCACGCCCGGGTGGAAACTCAGGTGACGATTGAACGGATCCAGACGGTTTCCGAACGATGAACTCGTTCGTCCGAACGCGAGCGGACGACGCCCCGGAAAGGCTTCCCACGCCGCCTCGTGCTGCGCCGCGTCTTGTTCGAGCGCGTCAAGCGTCGTCGCCAGGCAGTCGAGTTCGTTGCTTCGGTTTCGCGGCTCCGGCCGCGCGTCGGCGGCCTGGCAAGGGCGGGGCGGAAGCTCTGGGCCGCCCGCTGCGTCGCTGGAGGCCGCGCGCACCGAGGCCACTGCGCTGGTCGCCGTGGCGCGCGGCGGTTTTGCGCGCAAGCGTTGATCGAACCCACTGAGCGTGTCCAACTGCGCAGCGAGCCGCTCCACGCGCGCATCGAGCGCGGCGTTCGACGCCTTCAGACGCGCGAGCTCATCGGCGTTGTAAGGGGCTCGGGCGTATCGGACGGCGGCGGGCTCCTGCGCACGCCGCATCTGAACGTCATACTGGCCCAGCGCGAGACCGCCTGCCAGCGCCAGCACCGCCACCGAGCAGGCAGTACCAACGATGGCGCGCAGCGCGCCTCGCCGCATCACGATGTAAAGATCGTTTTTCGAGCGCGAGATGACTGACACCACCCTTATCTCCCTGCAATCAGTGCGAGTTTTGAGATGGTAGGAGCGCGCCGGATCTCGGCCTATCGGACGAATCAGAGAAATTTGGGACAAGAGTCGATTCCGCGGCCTGCGCTATATCCGCTCATACATTCCGCCCTATATAAACAATAAAAATGTTTTGCTTTCATAGATGGTTCTTCTCCCTCAACATGAAGTGATCCGAAAAAGCACTGGAGCGAGACATGGAAAGCACCGCGGATTTGAAGCGCTATGAATTGCTGATCAATGGCGAGTTCGTCCCGCCGAGCGGAGGCGACTACTCGACGAACCTCGATCCTTCGAACGAGAATCCGATCGCCCACGTCGCGCAAGGCACATCCGCCGATGTCGACCGCGCGGTGCAGGCGGCGCGCGCCGCGCTCAAGCCGTGGAATGCGATCCGCGCCGCCGAACGCGGCCGAATCCTGATGAAGCTTGCCGATCTCCTGCGCGAAAATCAGGAAGAACTCGCGGCGCTCGAAAGTCTCGATGCCGGCAAGCCGATCTCCGGTGTACAACGCCAGGACGTGCCCGCCGCCATCGATACGCTCGCCTACTATGCCGGCTGGTGCGACAAGATCAACGGCCAGGTCGTGCCCGCACGCCCCGACGCGCTGACCTACACCGTGCGCGAGCCGATCGGCGTCGTCGCGGCGATCGTGCCGTGGAATTTCCCGCTGATGATCGGCATGTGGAAGATCGCGCCCGCGCTCGCGTGCGGCTGCACGCTGATCGTCAAGCCGGCCGAAATCACGCCGCTTTCGGCGCTGATGGTCGGGCGGCTCGCGCTGGAAGCCGGCGTGCCGCCGGGCGTGCTCAACATCGTGACCGGCAAGGGCTCGGTCGTCGGCGATTCCCTCGTCGCGCATCCGGGCGTCGACAAGGTGACGTTCACCGGCTCGCCGTCCGTCGGGCGCGGCATTCTGCAGGGCGCGGCGGGCAACTTCAAGCGCGTCACGCTCGAACTAGGCGGCAAGTCCGCCAACGTGATCTTCGCCGATGCGAACATCGACGGCGCCGTGCGCGCGGCCGCATCGGGCATCTTCTTCAACGCGGGGCAAGTCTGCTCGGCGGGCTCGCGCATTCTCGCGCAGCGCGCCGTCTACGACGAAGTCGTCGAGCGCCTCGCCCAGCGCGCGCAGACGATCAAGCTCGGCGATCCGTCCAAACGCGAAACCAACATGGGCCCGCTCATTTCCGCCAAGCAGATGAAGAGCGTGCTCGACTACGTGGACATCGGCACGGGCGAGGGCGCCTCGCTCGTGACAGGCGGCAAGCGCGCGGGCGAACGCGGCTATTTCGTGGAGCCGACGGTGTTCGCCAACGTCGAGCACGAGATGCGCATCTCGCAGGAAGAGATTTTCGGGCCGGTCGCGAGCGTGATCCCCTTCGACGACGAAGCCGACGCGCTGCGCATCGCCAACGGCACCGCGTACAGTCTCGCAGCGGGCGTCTGGAGCGCGGATATCGGCCGCGTGCATCGCATGGCCGCGGAATTGAAAGCGGGCACGGTCTGGGTCAATACCTACGGTTTCACGGACGTGCGCCTGCCGTGGGGCGGCGGCGGCGACTCGGGCTTCGGCCGCGAACATGGCGACGTCGCCATCGAGAATTTCACCGAGCCGAAGGCGGTCTGGGTGGCGCTGACGCCTTGACGGAATGAACGCCGCGGCCAACCGCGGCGAAAGGGAAACGGGCGGTCCGACTCATCGAACCGCCCGTTTGGATCGGAAAGACCCGTCAGACGCGCGCCGTTTCCTCGTTGCGCGCCCGCCAGAGCCGCGCCCGCTGCGTGCTGTCTTCATATTGGACCGTGTTTTGCCGGCAGGCTTCGATTGTCGAATTCTTGCGCTCGACGATCGCCTGGCAAAGAAACTCGGCGCTGTAGGCCGTCAGCAAATGCGGAGAATGGGTTGCGATGTACTGTGCGATCTTCCCGTAATCGCTATCCGCCGATGCCAGCGCGCGATACGTCTGCACATCCCAGCGGAACATCAGGTCGAGTTCTTCGAAAGCCGTGTTGAACGCGCAGACTTGCGCCTGAAGTTCGCGGTCATCGTCGTGCGTTGCATGGATCATGATCGTCTCCTGTATGGCCGTGGGGCTTGAATGCAGGATAGAAAAGTCAATCCATATACGATAGTTAAAGTTTTTTCGCTTATCTATTCAGAAAAAATTATGCGTTCGGTTTGCCCGTCTTCGCGACGATTTGCGTGATCGCTTCGATCTGCGCTGCGCCTTCTTCGATCAGAAACTGCTTGAACGCAAGCGCTACCGGCGGTAGCCGCTTGTTGTTCCGATGCACGACGAACCAGTTGAGCATCACGGGAAAGCCCTCGATATCGAGCACCGCCAGCTTTCCGACCTGCAATTCCATGCTGATCGTGTGCGCGGACAAGAAGCTCAGGCCCATGCCGGCGATCACCGCCTGCTTGATCGTCTCCGTGCTGGTGATTTCCATCGCGACGTTAAGGTTCGGCAGCCGTCCGCCGAATCCTTCTTCCATCGAATTCCAGGTGTCGGAGCCACGCTCGCGCACGATGAACGGTTCGTCGGCGAGCGCTTCGAGCGGCAAGTTCCTCCGTCCGACGAGCGGATGATCCGGCGGCGCGACGATCACGTACGGATGGGGCGCGAATGAGACGTTCACCGTGTCCATATCGCGCGGGGGGCGGACCATCACGGCGAGATCGGTGAGATTGTCGGACAGCTGATGCAGCAATTCCTCGCGATTGTGTACCGCGAGATTGAGCCGGACATCGGTATTGCGCTGCGTGAACGCGGCGAGCAAGCGGGGGAAAAAGTAATCGCCGGCGCTGATCACCGCGACGTTGAGCGTGCCGCCCGCGATGCCTTTGAGTCGGGCCATCGCATCGTCGGCTTCGCGGAATTGCTCCAGAATCGCGCGGCTGTAGTGAAGCATTTCATTTCCGGCCGGCGTCAGATAGATTTTCTTGCCGAGCTGCTCGAACAGCGGCAGCCCGGCGTGCTCCTCCAGTTGCTTCACCTGCGTCGAAACAGCCGGCTGCGTAAGGTAGAGCTCTTCAGCGGCGCGCGAGAAACTCAGTCGACGGGCGACGGTCTCGAAGATCTTGAGTTGACGCAGGGTGGCGTTGCGCAGCACAGCAATCCCTCATCCATTAACGATCACTAATTTATACAATAATTTTTTCTAACTTTCCTTAATCGTTTTTCTCCCCCACGATGCTTTCACGTCCGCGAAAGTTGTAAGGCGGACGGGTGCGCCAAGAACGAAGGGCCACGCCAGACCCCAGGCATCGGCCAGTTTGCCGCAAAGCAACATGAGCACACCCGCAGCATGGAAGCCCGCAAACGCTGCATAACCCATCCGGACTTTATTGGGAATCGCTTTGAAATGATTCTTCGATCGCCTGAAGCGGATGTTTGCCGGATGTGCGAATCGATCGCCCACCTCAAAACGCGCGACATGCGCAATACCCGTGACCGGCGGCCTCACGCCCATGCCGCCTGGACCGAGCATTTCCCCTGACCGACCGCTCGCCGCCGACGCACCGCGCCGGCTTCTCGCAGCACATCAAGCGCCGTACGAGCGCTAAGACAGATAACGGAGACAGACATGGCAAGCGCAGACACGGTTGTGTCCGGGCAATCGCACGGGCGTCACCACAACAGATGGATCCAGCTCGCAGTCGGCATCGTATGCATGGGGCTGGTCGCCAACCTCCAGTACGCATGGACTCTTTTCGTCGTTCCGATGGATGCGAAGCACCATTGGGGTCAAGCGGCGATTCAAACCGCCTTCACCATCTTCATCGTCACTGAAACGTGGCTCGTGCCCGTCGAGGGCTGGCTCGTCGATAAATTCGGACCGCGCCCGGTCGTGATGGGCGGCGCACTTTGCGCCGCCATCGGCTGGATGATCGACGCCCACGCCACCACGCTCACGCATCTGTACATCGCCGCCGTGGTCGCAGGTATCGGCGCCGGTTGCGTGTATGGCACCTGCGTCGGCACGGCGCTCAAGTGGTTCCCGGACAAGCGCGGTCTCGCGGCGGGCCTGACCGCTGCTGGCTTCGGCGCGGGCGCGGCTGTCACGGTGATTCCGATCTCGAACATGATCCAGAGCTCAGGCTACGAGCACGCGTTCATGTTCTTCGGCATCCTGCAGGGCGCGTGCATCTTCGTGCTCGCGCTGATGCTCGTGCGGCCGAATCCGCCGAAAGGCATCGTGCCGGCCAAGCGCATCGTGTCGACGAAGATCGACTACACGACAGGACAGATGGTGCGCTCGCCGCTCTTCTGGGTGCTGTATCTGATGTTCGTGTTCGTCGCGGCGGGCGGCGTGATCGCGACCGCGCAGTTCGGGCCGATCGCGAAGGAATACGGCTTCGCCAAGATGCCGGTGAATCTGCTCGGCGTAACGCTGCCGCTGCTCGCGATGACGCTGTCCATCGACAATCTGTGCAACGGCTTCACGCGTCCGCTGTGCGGCTTCATCTCGGACAAGATCGGCCGCGAAAACACGATGTTCATCATCTTTCTCGGTGAAGGCGTCGCGCTGCTCGGGCTGATGGAGTTCGGCCACAATCCGTATCTCTTCATGCTGTTCGCGGCGATGACGTTCCTCTGCTGGGGCGAAATCTTCTCGATCTTCCCGGCGACCTGCGCGGACACCTTCGGCAGCAAGTACGCCGCCGCCAACGCGGGCACGCTCTACACCGCGAAAGGCACGGCGTCGATGCTGGTGCCGCTGGCTTCGGTGCTCGCGTCGATCGGATCGTGGAACGCGGTGTTCATCACGGCGGCGGTGACGTCGATCGCGGCGGGACTGTGCGCGAAATTCGTTCTCGCGCCGATGCGAAAGCGCTGGATCGAAAACACGCTCACGGAAGAGTCGTCGGCCGAATCGTCGATCAACGCGTCGTTACGGACCGGCTCGATTCAATGAAACAGGGCACGCCGACGTTGAGCGTATCGCTGCATCAACTGAGGCTTTTCGTCACCCTCGCGCGGCATCGCAGCTTCACGCGCGCGGGCGACGATCTCGGCATCACCCAATCGGCGGTGAGCCGCAGCATTCGCGAACTCGAAGATGAAATCGCGCTGCGGCTCTTCGATCGCACGACGCGTCAGGTCGCGCTCACCGAAACCGGACGCAAGCTGCTCGCCCGCATTGCGCCGCTCGTCGAGGAACTGGAAGCGACTCTGCGGCCGCGCGCGCAAGAGGGCGGCGAGCCGGGCGTCGTCAATCTCGCGAGCAGTTGCGCTCTCACGGCGAGCGTTTTGCCCGCGATGCTCGCATCGTGTCGCGAATGTCTGCCTGAAGTCACGATCATCGTGATGGATCGGCCGCAAAACGCCGTGCTGCAACTCGTGCGTTCGGGCGAGGCGGAACTGGGCGTCGCGATCGCGCCCGACAATCTCGACGAACTCGCCGCCGAGCCTCTTTTCGCCGATGGACTTGCTGCCGTCGTCAGCGCGTCGCATCGACTGAGCGCGGCGGCGGGCATCGACTGGCAGCAGTTGCGCGGCACGCCGCTTCTCCTGCTCGACGATGACACCGGCAGCCTGGGCGCCATCGAGGCTGCGCTCGCGCTGCACGGCGTCGCGGGCGCGGTGCGCCAGAAATTCACGCAAGCTGCCGCGGTTGCGCGCATGGCGGAAGCCGGCCTCGGCGTCGGTATCCTGCCGATGCACGCGCGCGCTGCCATCGACTGCGCACAGACGCGCATCATCCCGCTCGTGCCGGACACGTCGCGCACGATCATGCTCGTACGGCGCAAGAGCCGCGCGCTGCGCTCGAGCGCGGCGAACGTCTGGTCACACATCGTCGCATCCTCGTCGCATACTTTCATCTCGGGTCAGGCCGTCGAGGTCTGACCGACTTCTTGCCGCTGAAGGAAGCCCGCCGCGCATCTCGCGCATGCGGGTTTTCGCTCGTCTGCGAGCGCACGATTCCTTGTCCTGTCTGCACTCGGAATGTAGTATCTTGTATATCAGAGAGATATAAAGCTACAACCCTCAGGAGACGAACCATGAAGATCTGCGTGTACGGCGCCGGAGCGATCGGCGGCTATATGGGCGCGCAACTGGCGCGAGCGGGTGCGGACGTCAGTTTCGTCGCGCGCGGGCCGCATCTCGCGGCGATGCAGGCGAACGGCGTCAAGCTCCGGATCGATGGCGAGGAGCACACCGTCAAGGTGCGCTGCACGAACAATGCCGCCGAACTCGGCCCGCAGGATTACGTGATCGTCGCGCTGAAGGCGCATTCGATTCCGGGCGTCGTCGATCTGATTCCGCCGCTGCTCGGCCCGGAAACCGCGATCGTCACGGCCGTCAACGGTCTGCCTTACTGGTATTTCTACAAACACGGCGGCGAGCTCGAAGGCACGAAACTGCAGAGCGTCGATCCTGGCGGCCGCCAGTGGGACGTGTTCGGTCCGGAACGCGCGATCGGCTGCGTGCTGCTGCCGGCGGCGGAAATCGCGGAGCCGGGCGTCATCGAACATCACTACGGCAAGAAATTTCCCATCGGCGAGCCGAGCGGCGAAATCACGCCGCGTCTGCAGGCGCTGCACGACATGATGGCGAAGGCGGATATGGAAGCGCCGATGCGCGACAACATCCGCGATGAAATCTGGCTGAAGCTCTGGGGCAATCTGTGCTTCAACCCGATCAGCGCGTTGACCGGCGCGACGCTCGACGTGCTCACGAGCGATCCCGGCACGCGCGCGCTCTCGAAGGCGATGATGCTGGAGGCGAAGGCGATCGGCGACAGGATCGGCGTGAATTTCCGCGTCGACGTTGAGCGGCGCATCAACGGCGCGGGCGCGGTCGGCGCGCACAAGACGTCGATGCTGATGGACTGCGAGGCCGGACGCCCGATGGAAATCGATCCGCTGATGACCGTCGTGCAGGAAATCGGCCGCCTCGTGCACGTCGAAACGCCGATGCTCGATGCCGTTCTCGCATTGATCAAGCTGCGCGAAGGCGTGAATCAGGGCACGGCGAAGCCGCTGCCGCTCCCGCAATCTCAAAAAGCCGCCTAAACTGCAGACGAAGGGACCAGCGTTGTTTCTGATATACAAGATTCAAAATACTTGCGTGCTGTTGCGATGCAGCATATACTGAGGGCTCTTGAGTGATTCAACTGGAGCCTGAAATGAGCATCGCCCTGCTGGTTGTTGTCGGATTCGCGCTGGTTGCCGTTGGTGTAGGTGTTACGTTTATGATTGCGTCGGCCGTGCCGCAAAGCATGCTGCAGCGCGCACAGGATCACGGTCGCTTCGCCGGTCTCGCGGCGGATGACCAGAACGGCGGTTCGGGCAAGCGTGTCGACGCTCGCCGTCCGCACTTGGGAAATCAAGCCATCAATGCCATCTGATACTCAATCCGTAGATAGTCCGGAAGTTCGCCCCGATGTACGTCCGCCCGGGCTGACGCTTTCGCTGGAGCCGATCAATGCCACGGTTTCGCTGCGCGATCAGGCGTACGCGAAGCTGCGGCAGGCGATCGCCGAGGCGGACATCTATCGTTCGCGGGAAGAAATCCGTCTCGACGAGAAAGAACTGACCGAAGCGCTCGGCGTGTCCCGCACGCCGATTCGCGAGGCCATGACGCTGCTCGAGCAGGAAGGTTTTCTGCGCACGGTGCCGCGCCGCGGCGTCTATATCTTGCGCAAGACCAAGCGCGAGATCGTCGAGATGATTCACATGTGGGCGGCGCTGGAAAGCATGGCGGCGCGCCTCGCGACGCAGCGCGCGACGGACGAGGAAATCGCCCATCTGCGCCACATGTTCGACAATTTCCGCGACTCGACGCCCGCCGAGCATATCGACGAGTATTCGGAAGCGAATATCGCGTTCCATTCGGCGATCGTGCGGCTGTCGAAGTCGGAAATCATCTTCGACACGATCAAGAACATCTTCGTGCACGTCCGCGCGATCCGTAAGATGACGATCTCGCAGAGCGATCGGGCGTCGCGCTCGATCGTCGATCACATGCGGATCATCGAGGCGCTGGAGAAGCGCGACACGGAGCTGGTCGAGCGGCTCGTGAAGCAGCATTCGCTCGATCTGGCGGCGTTCGTCGAGGCGAATTGCGACTTTCTGGACTGATGACGGATTGAGTTGGAAAGCAAAAAACCGCATGGTGTTCGCCGTGCGGTTTTTTTATTTCGTCGTCGATCGAAACGGTGATGCGCGAAGCGGATAGTCGTCGCTCGGCAGCGCGCCGCGCGTCTCGACGGGCACGAAGCCGGGCGCATGACTCGGAGACGGCGCGACGGCTTGCGATGTCGCGAACGACAGGGCAGTGACCTGGCCGATGCGCAAGGCCACCGCCATCGCAGAGTCGAGGTAGACGAACATGGCGCGGAAAAAAGGCGCAAGTCTATCGATGCTGCCCTTTCTCAGCAATAGCGCGCGCCGTTGCGCGGCCCGCGCCGGTTGCCCGCGTGACTAACGCATCGCGTGCAGCATCGTTTCGCCGAGCGCGGCCGGCGAATCGGCGACGTGAATGCCCGCCGATTTCATCGCGTCGATCTTCGCGCTGGCCGTGCCCGATCCGCCCGAGATGATCGCGCCCGCGTGACCCATGCGGCGTCCCGGCGGCGCGGTCGTTCCGGCGATGAAACCGACCACTGGCTTCGTCGTCTTCGCGTCCTTGAGAAACTGCGCGGCTTCTTCCTCCGCCGATCCGCCGATCTCGCCGATCATGATGATGCCCTCGGTCGCATCGTCCTCCAGAAAGAGCGACAGGCAATCGATGAAGTTCGTCCCGTTCACCGGATCGCCGCCGATACCGATGCACGTCGTCTGCCCGAGGCCGGCCGCGGTCGTCTGCGCGACGGCCTCATAGGTCAGCGTGCCCGAACGCGATACGACGCCGATCTTCCCCGGCCGGTGAATATGCCCCGGCATGATGCCGATCTTGCACTGCCCCGGCGTGATGACGCCCGGACAGTTCGGCCCGACGAGCCGGCTCGACGAACCGCTCAACGCGCGCTTCACGCGCAGCATGTCGAGCACCGGAATGCCTTCCGTGATGCAGACGATGAACGGCACCTGCGCGTCGATGGCTTCGAGAATCGCATCGGCGGCGAAGGGCGGCGGCACATAGATGACGGAGGCGTCGGCGCCCGTTTTCGCGACGGCATCGGCGACGGTGTCGAACACGGGCAAGTCCAGATGCGTCGTGCCGCCTTTGCCCGGCGTCACGCCGCCGACCATGCGCGTGCCGTACGCGATCGCCTGTTCGGAATGAAACGTGCCTTGCGCGCCGGTGAAGCCCTGGCAGATGACCTTCGTATCTTTATTGATGAGAACGCTCATTGGGCCACTCCTTGAGCGACGGCGCTGACGATCTTGTCGGCGGCATCGGCGAGATTTTCGGCGGGGATGATGGTGAGACCGGACGTGCGCAGAATCTCGCGGCCCGCATCGACATTCGTGCCTGCGAGGCGCACGACGAGCGGCACGCTCAGATCGATCTCGCGCGCGGCCGCGACGACGCCTTGCGCGATCACGTCGCAGCGCATGATGCCGCCGAAGATGTTGACGAGAATGCCCTGCACCTTCGGGTCGCGCAGGATCAGCTTGAACGCGGTCGCGACGCGCTCCTGGGTCGCGCCGCCGCCGACGTCGAGAAAGTTCGCCGGCTCGCCGCCGTAGAGCTTGATGATGTCCATCGTGGCCATCGCGAGGCCCGCGCCGTTCACCATGCAGCCGATATTGCCGTCGAGCTTGACGTAGTTCAGACCGTGCTTCGCCGCTTCGATTTCGGCGGGATCTTCCTCGTCCTCGTCGCGCAGTTTCTCGATGTCGGGATGGCGATACAGCGCGTTGTCGTCGAAATTGAGCTTCGCGTCGAGCGCCATCACGTCGCCGGAGCCGGTCACGACGAGCGGATTCACTTCCACGATCGACGCATCCAGATCGACGAACGCCTGATACAGCGCCGTGATGAACTTCGACGCAGCCTTGATCTGATTGCCGGTGAGCCCGAGTCCGAACGCGATCTGGCGCGTGTGAAAGGGCTGAAGCCCGGTCGCCGGATCGATCGCGACCTTGAGAATTTTTTCCGGCGTGCGATGCGCGACTTCCTCGATCTCCATGCCGCCTTCCGTCGACGCCATGATCGTGATGCGCGAGTTGGCGCGGTCGACCAGCATGCCGAGATACAGCTCGCGCGCGATATCGCAGCCTTCTTCGACGTAGAGCCGCTTCACTTCCTTGCCCGCCGGCCCCGTCTGCTTGGTCACGAGCACGGACGCGAGCATCTTCTGCGCGTTCTCGCGCACTTCGTCGACCGACTTCACCACGCGCACGCCGCCTTTTCCGTCCGGATCGTTGGCGAAGCGCCCGGCGCCGCGGCCGCCCGCGTGAATCTGCGACTTCACGACCCAGACGGGTCCGGGCAGCGCGCGCGCCGCATCGGCGGCCTCCGTCGCGGAAAAGGCGACGCGGCCCTCCGGAACCGCGACGCCGTACTTTCGCAGCAGCGCCTTCGCCTGATATTCGTGGATGTTCATCTCGTCTCCTGATGTCCTCTGATGGGAATGAGCGAGCCGAGCAACAGGATCGTCGGCGCGCTGAAATACTGTATATCAGATTTCACGACGCGCAAAAACTTTCGTTTGCGGGCTTTTGCAGCGTTAAACGAGTGCTTAACGGGCCGAGGCAGACGACGGTGATTGATGCACTGCAGAATTAAAAATCGGTCGAGCGTTGCTCACAGCGGCGTTCAAGGGATCGTGCGCTGCATCACAGGGTTTTCATCGACCGGCGGACGGTTGACTAATACTGTGTGTGGAATATTGTATATCACAGGAGACGGGTCGCTTTGCGGTCCGACGGTCTACGCGCTCCGGGCACGACGGCGCGGGACGATGTACAAATAATTGTGAATCTATAAACGTCGAAAGAGAGTGGGAGACAAAGCCATGACGGTGAACACATCTGGCAAGGCGCTGGACGGCGTGCGAATCCTGGACTTCACGCACGTTCAGTCGGGACCGACCTGCACGCAGTTGCTCGCGTGGTTCGGCGCCGACGTCATCAAGGTCGAGCGCGCGGGTTCGGGCGACATCACGCGGGAGCAGTTGCGCGATATCCCCGACGCCGACAGCCTCTACTTCACGATGCTCAACCACAACAAGCGCTCGATCACCATCGACACGAAGAATCCGGAAGGCAAGAAGGTGCTCGAGACGCTCGTGAAGAAGTGCGACGTGCTCGTCGAGAACTTCGCCCCGGGCGCGCTCGATCGCATGGGCTTCACGTGGGAGCGCATCCAGGAACTGAATCCGCGGATGATCGTCGCGTCGGTGAAGGGCTTCGGCCCGGGACCGTACGAAGATTGCAAGGTGTATGAGAACGTCGCGCAGTGCGCGGGCGGCGCGGCGTCGACGACCGGTTTCGAAGACGGTCCGCCGACCGTCACCGGCGCGCAGATCGGCGATTCGGGCACGGGCCTGCATCTGGCGCTCGGCATCGTCACGGCGCTGTATCAGCGCAACACGAGCGGACGTGGCCAGAAAGTGCTCGCCGCGATGCAGGATGGCGTGCTCAATCTCTGCCGCGTGAAATTGCGCGACCAGCAGCGCCTCGAACGCACTGGCGTGATGAAGGAGTACCCGCAATATCCGAACGGCACGTTCGGCGAAGCCGTGCCGCGCGCGGGCAACGCATCGGGCGGCGGCCAGCCGGGCTGGATTCTCAAGTGCAAGGGCTGGGAGACCGATCCGAACGCGTACATCTACTTCATCACGCAGGCGCCGGTCTGGGGTGAAATCTGCAAGGTGATCGGCAAGGAGGAATGGATCGATCATCCGGATTACAAGACGCCGAACGCGCGCCTGCCGCATCTGAAGCAGATTTTCGAGGAAATCGAGCGCTGGACGATGTCGAAGACCAAGTTCCAGGCGATGGAAATCCTCAACAAGCACGACATACCGTGCGGCCCGATCCTGTCGATGAAGGAAATCGCCGAAGAGCCGTCGCTGCGAAAGACGGGAACGGTCGTCGAAGTCGATCATCCGGTGCGAGGGAAGTATCTGACGGTCGGCAATCCGATCAAATTGTCCGACAGTCCGACCGAAGTCGTGCGCTCGCCGCTGCTCGGCGAACACACCGACGAAGTCATGGCCGAACTCGGCTACACGCCGGATCAGATCGCCACGCTGAAGAGCCTCGGCGCGATCTGAGCACATTGCCTTGCACTGACGTCCGCCTTCGAAAGAGGGCGGCGCAGGCCCCTGCACGCCCCTATAACGGAGACGCACCAAATGAACAGCACGGTTGCCCAGGACCGCGGCGAAGCAGCCAATTCATCCACGCACGCGGCGGCGGTCGTTCCGCTCCACGCGCCCGACGCGAAACGCCGCGTCGCGGAAGTGTTCGCCCGAGTGAAGGCGGAAGGCCGCACGTCGCTGACCGCGCCGGAAGGCAAACTCGTCTGCGATGCATACGGCATCGCGGTGCCGCAGGAAGGCGTCGCGAAATCGGCAGACGATGCCGCGAAGCTCGCGTCGTTCATCGGCTTTCCGGTGGTGCTGAAGATCGTTTCGCCGGAAATCCTGCACAAGACCGAAGCGGGCGGCGTGCTCGTCAACCTGAAGAATGAAGCCGATGTGCGTGCCGGTTTCGACACGATCATCTCGAACGCGAAGAAGTACGACCCGAAGGCGACGCTTGTCGGCGTGCAGGTTCAGCAGATGGTCGGCGCGGGGCAGGAAGTCATCATCGGCGCGGTGACGGACCCGTCGTTCGGCAAGCTGATCGCGTTCGGTCTCGGCGGCGTGCTTGTCGAAGTGCTGAAGGACGTGACGTTCCGGCTCGCGCCCGTCACGCGCGAAGAAGCCGCATCGATGCTCGACGGCATTCAGGCCGCAGAAGTGCTGCGCGGCGTGCGCGGCGCCGAACCGGTACATCGCGAGGCGCTGATTACCCTGATCGAGCGCGTGTCCCGTCTCGTCGACGATTTCCCGCAAATCTCCGAGATGGACCTGAATCCGGTGTTCGCGAGCCCGAACGGCGCGGTCGCGGCGGACGTGCGCATCGTGATGGATTTCGCGCCCGCCGAACCGCGCTATCGGCCGACGCAAGAGCAGATCGTCGCGCAGATGAACCGCATCATGAAGCCGGATGCGGTCGCGGTGATCGGCGCGTCGAACGAGGACGGCAAGATCGGCAATTCGGTGATGAAGAACCTCATCAACGGCGGCTATCAGGGCACGATCTATCCGATTCACCCGAAAGCCGACGAGATCATGGGCCGCAAGGCGTACAAGAGCGTGAAGGACGTGCCCGGCGTGATCGATGTCGCCGTGTTCGCGATTCCCGCGAAGTTCGTGGCTCAGGCGCTCGTCGAAGTCGGCGAGAAGAAGATTCCGGGCGCGGTGCTGATTCCGTCGGGCTTCGCGGAAACGGGCAATCACGAAGGTCAGGAAGAGATCGTCAAAATCGCGCGGCAATACGACATCCGCATGATGGGCCCGAACATCTACGGCTTTTACTACACGCCGACGAATCTTTGCGCGACGTTCTGCACGCCGTACGACGTGAAAGGCAAGGCGGCGCTGTCGTCGCAGTCGGGCGGCATCGGCATGGCCATCATCGGGTTCTCGCGTTCGGCGAAGATGGGCGTTTCCGCGATCGTCGGTCTCGGCAACAAGAGCGATATCGACGAAGACGATCTGCTCACGTTCTTCGAGCAGGACGACAACACCGAAATCATCGCGCAGCATTGCGAGGATCTGAAGGACGGCCGTGCGTTCGCCGAAGCCGCAAAGCGCGTGTCGAAGAAGAAGCCGGTCGTCGTGCTGAAAGCGGGGCGCACGAGCCTCGGCGCGCGCGCGGCCAGCTCGCATACGGGCGCGCTCGCGGGCAACGACAAGATCTACGAAGACGTCTTCGAGCAATGCGGCGTGATCCGCGCGCGGTCGCTGCGCGATCTGCTCGAGTTCGCGCGCGGCATTCCGAAGCTGCCGACGCCCAAAGGGGAGAACACGGTCATCATCACGGGCGCGGGCGGCTCGGGCGTGCTGTTGTCGGACGCATGCGTCGACAACGGCCTCTCGCTGATGGCGATGCCCGACGATCTCGATGCCGCGTTCCGCAAGTTCATCCCGCCGTTCGGCGCGGCCGGAAATCCCGTCGACATCACCGGGGGCGAGCCGCCGTCGACGTACAAGAACACGATCCGCCTCGGGCTCGAGGACGATCGCATCCATTCGATCATCCTCGGCTACTGGCACACGATCATCACGCCGCCGATGGTCTTCGCGAAACTCGTCATCGAAGTGAAGGAGGAGATGAAGGCGCTCGGCATCGAGAAGCCGATCGTGGCGTCGCTCGCGGGCGACGTGCAAGTGGAAGAGGCCGCGGAATACCTGTACGAGCATGGCGTGCCGGCCTACGCTTATTCGACGGAACTGCCCGTTGCCGTGCTCGGCGCGAAGTACAAGTGGGCGCGCGGCGCAGGTTTGATCTGAGGTTTGGAGGAGGGGACAGGGGCGCGGACCACGTATGTCCGCGCCCTTTATAAGGGAGACACACTTGACACACTGGATTCGTTTTCGGGATGCCGGCGGCAGCATCGGTTTCGGTACGCTCGATCAGCATTCTGGCCGCGTCGTGCAGCACGACGGCGCGATGTTCGACAATCCGCGCCCGACCGACATGTCGTTCGCCGTCGACGACCTGACGCTGCTCGCGCCCTGTCAGCCGAGCAAGGTCATCGCGCTGTGGAACAACTATTACGCGCTGTCGCAGAAGCTCGACAAGGCGCCGCCGCAGCATCCGCTCTTTCTCATCAAGCCGCCGATGTCGGTGATCGGGCCGGGCGAGTCGATCCGCCGGCCGAAGAGCTATCACGGCAAGATCGCGTACGAGGGCGAACTCGGCATCGTGATCGGCAAGACGGTGAGCGGGGCGTCCGTGGAGGAAGCCGAAAGCGCGATCTTCGGCTATACGTGCGTGAACGACGTCACCGCGATCGAGCTGCTGCAGGAAGATCCCAACTTCGCGCAATGGTGCCGCTCGAAGGGCTTCGACACGTTCACCTGCCTCGGGCCGGCGATCGTCACGACGGGCAACGGCTTCGACTGGCGCACGGCGAGCGTCGTCACGACACTCGAAGGCGTCGAGCGCCAGAACTATCCGCTCGACGACATGATTTTCTCGCCCGCCGAGCAAGTGAGCATGCTGTCGCAAGACATGACGCTCGTTCCCGGCGACGTGATCGCGTGCGGCACGTCTATCGGCGTCGGCTCGATCAAGGACGGCGCGCGCGTGGATGTGTCGATCGCCGGAATCGGCACGCTGTCGAACGTGCTCGAAGCATGATCGCGGATGGACTCGCGGGCGCGCTCTGCGTGCTCGCGGCGCTGTCGGCGGGTTCGTCGATGCGTGCGTCGCGCGGAAGGCGGGAAACGGGCGCGCTCCTTGCCGCCGCGTGCTTCGCGAGCGGCGCATCGGGCGGAACCGCGCTCGTGCTTGCGCTGGTCGCGGGATTCATCGGGTATCGATCCGCGCGTGCGACGCCGGGTGTATCGGCGCAATCGCTCTTCGCGACGATGGCGTTCGTCGCGTGGGCGCTGCCGGGCCCGGACAGCGCGTATGCGGTGCTGGCGGGCGGCGCGCTGGCGGCATTGGCTTGCGTCGTCGTTCGCCGGCACACGAACGGAGCAAGCGCGAACCTTCAATCGATGCATCTCGCCTGCGCAGGCGCATGCGCGGCGTTCGCCTATGTGCTCGGCGTTCAGTCGGACGTGATTTCCGTCATCGCGATGCTCGCGCTCATCGGCGCGCACTTGTCGCTCGCGATGGGCGGCAACGCGGCCACGCCGGTCGCATACGCGATGAGCGCGGCGGCGGCTGGCGGACTTGCGCTCGCGGCAGCGATCGGCGGTTCGCATGGCGCGCTCGTCGTGGCGGCAGTCGCGATCGCCGTCGGCTGCACGCGGTCGGCGACGCTCGTCGGCATCGTGCGCGAGACGCCATGAAACGACAAAGCCGGCGCAACCTTCGCGCCGGCTTTGCATCGCGATGCCCGAGACACATCAGCGATCGCGATTCCACAACGCGCCGAGCACGAAGCCGACGGCCGCCGCGATCAGCACGCCCTGAATCGGCTGGCTCGCGACCGCGAGACGCACGTTGTCGACGGTCTGACCATAACTTTGCTGCAAGTTGCCGTAAGCCTGCCGCACCTTGCCTTCGGCTTGCGTGCCTTCATCGCCCGTCAGTGCGCCGACTGCGTCCTGCACTTTGCCGACGACCTTCTGTGCCGCGCCTTCCACTTGATCCTGCACCATGGTGCCTCCCTTCGGTTGAGCGGTTTCTCGTAAATCCGGATTCGCCGGAACGCTCATCAGCAGCACGCAGCGTGCCCGGGCCAATTCAGGCCGAACCGATCAGTCCCTTCACGGCGTCGATCAAATCGTCGATAGAAAGCGGCTTGCGGCGAAACTGCGCATGCGGATGCTCGAGCGCCGGCGCATGCGCCGCCGCGCTCATGAGGATCACCGGCACGCGTGCGAGGGCGTCGCTCGCGGCCAGTTGACGGATCAGTTCGACGCCGTCCATGTGCGGCATCATCCAGTCGGTGATGACGAGCGCGGGCGGATTCGAGCGCGCCGCGTCGAGCGCGGTCCGTCCGTTGGACGCGGTCGAAACTTCGTAGCCCTCCATTTCGAGCACGAGGCGCCACGTGGTCAGAATGTCGAATTCATCGTCGACGACGAGGATCTTCTTCATGCGCGCGCGCCGGGGTCCGACACAGACAGCGCGGGCGCGGCGATCGACGGGTGTCCGGACAAGATACCCGTCGAGCCAATGAAGCCTTCGCTGATATGCAGGCCGCGCGAGTCGATCGTGAGACGGCGGATCGCCGAATCGTGCGGGCCTTCGCGCTGCTTGACGATCGACACCATGCGATACAGCGAGGAATTCGCCTCGACATAACGCATGAGCACGATGTTCTCGGTCATCGCGGACGCGCGCAACGTCGTGGGCTGCACCGAATCGCCGTAGAGCGGCATTTCCTCGGTGAGCAGCGTCGTCACGCCCGCGTCGCGCAGACGGTGCGTGAGCGCGTTGAGGAAGAGGCCGAAACGCTCCGTGCGGTTCGCGGACTGAAAAAAGCCGTCGATGCCGTCGACCACGAGCCGCGACGCATTCGTGTTCCGCACCGCGGTCATCAGTTCGACGGCGAGCTCGTCGATTGCGAGTTCGACAGCCGGATGCCAGCGGATCGCGAGACGTCCGTCCTGCACGGCCGGCGCGAGATCGATGCCGACCGACAACGCTTTGGCGAGAAGCCGCTCGGGCGATTCGTAGAGGCCGAAGTAGACGCAGCGCTCGCCGCGTTCGACGCCCGCCTGCAGGAACTTGAGCGACAGCAGCGTCTTGCCGATGCCCGATGGCCCGACGAGCGTCGTCGTCGAGCCGCGCACGATGCCGCCGCCGAGCATCTGGTCGAAATCGGGAAAGCCGAAGCTCAACTTGTTCTTGAAGTCCGGCGCGCCGTCATCGTTCGCGGGCGACGCCTCGATGCGCGGAAAGGTCACGAGACCGTTCTCCGTGATCTTGAAGAAGTGCTTGCCGAGCAGATGATCGCGGGCGCGCAGCTTGTGGACTTCGATTTCGCGGGCACGCCGCATGCCGGTGTTGTAGCGGTTCAGTTCGATGAGCCCGTCGACGAGCGTGTGCTCCGGATGCGGCTCGTTGCCCGAAAGCGGCGCGAGGATCAGCGTCGTGCAGCGCGCGGCGCTCACGAACGCCGAAAGCTCGTGGATGAACTGCGAGAGTTCGAGTTCCGTCGAGCTGAATTCGCGCGCGCTGCGAAAGCCGTCGATGACCATGAAACGCGGCCGGCTCGTCTTGATCGTCGCCGCAATCAGCGCGAGAAAGCCGGACAGGCCGTCGCGCATCAGTTCGTGATAACCGGAGACGAAGAGCATCCGGTCGGAGATGGCGTCGGCGTTGTAGAACGACAGTCCGCGAAGATGAGACAAAAGCTTGGTGTGCGATTCGGCGATCAGCGTGATGTACAGGACCATGTCGCCCTGCGCGACGCGATGAAAGCCGATCTGCGATGAAAGAATCGTCTTGCCCGCGCCCGCCATGCCTTCGATCAGATACAGGCCGCCCTCGACGAACCCGCCGCCCAGGATGTCATCCAGGCCCGCGACGCCCGTCGTCACGTTGCCGTCGTTGGCCGCGTGTTGCCGGGGTTGAGCGGTGGAGTGCTTGTCGTCTTGGTTCATGGGATTTTCTTTTTTACTCGGCGTACCGGCTTTTTTGAGAAGGCGAATTATGGCTGACTATTGGCAAGCCGTGCTGGAAGCCATACCGCTCATGCCCGCCGTCGCGCCTTTGCGTGCGCGGTTTTGGGCGGCCACGCGCCTTTGCGTCGTCGCTGCGGCCTTTTGAAGCGAGCCCGCCGGGGCCGCGCGCGGGCGAATGCATCATGCACGCATTTTCTGCGCCCGAGCGTTTTGCGGATGGGAGCGATTGCCCGCCAACAGGAATTCTTTGAGAACTGTCTCATGGGCACTCGGAGCAGCGGGTGATGAAATGACGAACGTCTTACAGGGGCGCCGTGTTTTCTCCCGCCGCTTCACTCCGGCGCTCGCGCGCCTTCATTGCCTTCATCTCGCCATGCACCGTTCGCACTCGATTCCGGGCGCTCTTGCGCTCGCCGCCAGCTTTTTTGTTCTTTTTGCCGCGACAGCTTCGGCCGCCGCGCCGCACGCCACCGAAAGCCTGCCCGACGCGCGCATTCTCTCGGCCGCGCCTTTCGTTTTCCACGGCGACCGCCATATTTTTTCGCGCATGTCCGTGGAGCCGTCCGATTCGCGCATCTTCATGCCGGTCGAAACGATCCGCAACCTGAGCGAGCCGCGTTTGTCGCAAGTAAGTTTCAAGCGCACATCGACCATTTAAAGACGCACGGATTAACGGCGTTCGAATGAAGTATTGAGTCGTCTGGAATCGATTGCCTTGCCGCGCCATAATTCTTTCCGGGCGACGCGCGTTGCCGTTACGGAAAATCGCAATGAAGCGCTGGGTAATTGCGGAAATCGTGCTGATTGCCGCCGGTTTGTCCGGTCCGTTGGCGCGGGCCGCTGATTCATCGCCGATGAGGCCCGAAGCGGCTATTGCGAGCAATGGCGATGTCGCGGAACTCGAGAATCTGCTTGCCGCCGGGAAAATCACGGCGTTACGCAGGACGTTGAATGGCAGTTATGGCGCGAGTCTCTCGTATTATCCCGACGAGATGATCTATTACGCCGCGCTGTTTCAGCAAAGCAATATCTGGCGCGTGTTCAAAACGCAAAATGACGCGCGGGCCGAAACGGTCTATGCGGATTTCGCCAAGACGTCGAACACGCTCGCCGATGCGGAAATAAAGCGCATCAAGCTCGAAGCGGAGAAGGCATATGCGGACCGGCAGATCGCCGCCCAGCAGGCGCGCGCGAACCGGCTGCAAGCCGATCTCGATATTGCACGCGCGCAGCAAAATCAGGTGACGAGTTATCAAGTGGAGCAGCAGAATGCGATCCGCGAACTTCGCACGGAGCAGGCAGCGGCGCAGGCGCAACTTCGCGCGCTGCAGATCCGCGTGCAGGAGCTTCAGAAGCAATCCGACGGCGACCTTCCGGTCCCGTCCAAATAGGGCTTTCGATACGAGTGCCGCCGGCCTTGTATTTGGGAGTTGTCCGCTTAAATCGCACGAATTGTCACGCTACAATCGCGCAGCTTTCGGATTGCTTATCGAACGTTTGGCGCACCCGAAATCGATCCATCATTTTTCACGTCACCTTTGGGTTGTTCCCCGGCCCGGAATCGAGGTGCGCGCTCAGCGGCTCGCACTTTGAAATTGACTTGCATGACCACCAAGATGCTCACGAAAACCCTTGCTGTTAGTCTTATCGCCGCTGCCGTACTTGCGGGCTGTTCGTCCACGTCGGGACCGGCCTTCAATATCAGCGAAATTCAAACGTCGGATGGCCAGAAGGCTTTTCGCGCCGAATGCTACGGTCTGTTCGAAAACGGCAGCGCCTGCATGACCGCGGCTCAAAAGATGTGCGGCGATCAAAAGGTGAACGTGCTTCAGACGCTCGCCGGAACGAAGACGCCGAGCGATCCGCGCAACGTAATCTTCAACTGCGTGACGCCGCCTCAGCCGGTCGTTGCAACGCCGGAACCGGCGCCAGCGAAGGCCCCGGCTGTCGTGCCGCGCAAGATTTCGCTCGACGAAAAGACGAACTTCGCCTTCGACAGCGCCGCGTTGACGCCGAAGGCCAGGAGCATTCTGGATAAGCTCGTCGCCGACTCGAAGGGTGCGAATTTCGCGTCCGTCACGGTCGAGGGCTACACGGATTCGATGGGCCCGGATGCCTACAACCTCGGTCTGTCCCAGCGTCGCGCGCAGGCCGTGCTCGACTACCTGAAGGGACATGGCCTGAGCGCCGAGAACTTCGCGATGAAGGGTTTCGGCAAGGCCAATCCGATTGCGTCGAACGCAACGAGCGTCGGGCGTGCGGAAAATCGTCGTGTGGAAGTGATGCTTACGCCGTAATTCATCATCGGACGATGTCGAAAAAAAACCCCCGCGAACCGATGGTTCGCGGGGGTTTTTGTTTTGTCGCCGACTGTGCGCTGCTTCAGAAGAGCGCGAGTTGTTCGCGCCCCGGACCGCCCTCCAGCGTGAGCAAATGGCGTTTGCGTTCGACGCCGCCCGCATAGCCGGTCAATTCCCCGTCGACGCCGATCACGCGATGACACGGCACGATGATCGCGACCGGATTGCGTCCGTTCGCGCCGCCGACGGCCCGCGATGCGCCCGCGGGCAAGCCGAGCCGGCGCGCGAGATCGCTGTACGTCCACGCGTCGCCGAAAGGGATCTGGCAAAGCGCGTCCCAGACTTGTCGCTGAAAGGGTGTTCCGCGAAACTGCACCGCAATCGAAAACTTCCGACGCGTACCCGCGAAGTATTCGCCGACCTGCTCGCGCGCATCGGCAATCACGCGGGATCTCGGCGCTGTCTCCGACAGCGTCGGCGCGTGCAGACTATCGGGAAAATACTTCTGTCCGATGAAGAAGAGACCCGTCAGACATTCGTCTTCGGCGCGATACAAAATGTGCCCGAGCGGGCTCGGGCCGACATGGCATTCGATCACTTCGATTCTCCGCGCGGCTGTCTTCGGCGACGGCCGCTTCAGATGAACGGATTATCGGCGGTGCCTGACGGCGCATCCGGCTCGTCGGGCAGCTTCGCGGGCAGCGACGCATCGCTTTGCAACGCTTCGACGATCGCACCGATCGCCTTCTGAAGCGCCAGCGCGTTCGCGAGTCCGGCCTTGTCGCGGGCGATCGTCAAATTGCCGCTGATCGTGAGGCGCTTCACGCCGTTCTCGATGTTGATCGCGTCGCCCGCGATGTTCATCACATCCGTATCGTTTGCAAATGGCTTAAACACCGCGCAATCCTCCAATTCGCTTGTCCTTCAGTCCGTCCGGGATGCCGGGAAACGCGAGTCCGCTCATCGCTTCCAGTTCGTGCACGGTTTTCATCGTGTACGTGTTCGTCGGCGTATTTTCGATCACGACCGCGAACGCGATCTGACGCTGCGGCAAATAGACTACTTTATACAGTTGCGTGGGCACGAACACGCGCGATTCGCCGATCGTCTGCAACTGACGTCCCGAGAAGAGCGGCCCGGTGACGACATACGCTTCGCCCGATTCCTCCGTGAGCCTGCGCACCGCTTGCTCGATGCGCGACCAGATGCGCCGGTTGTTCGACGGATCCTGCGGGACGATGTTCGCGAGCGAGAACGATTCGGCCATGCCTTTCTTGCTTGCGCGATCGCCCGCGGGACTCATGTGGCCGCGGTCGTAACCGCTCCTCTTGTAGTCGGACAGTTGCGCGGCCTCGTCGGGCGGCAGACGTTTGTCGACGAAGAAGCGATTCGTGCGCGTGTTGTTCTTCGCCTGGTCGACACTGCTCGCGGTCAGATGTTCCGCCGACCACAGCGGCCCTTTCGTGATGCCGGAGTGCAGCAGCGCGAAGTCGGAATAGCAGACTTCCTGCGTCGACGCGCGCATCTTCGAATTGACGACGACCGGCGCGCGGCCGTTCGGGCTGAACTGCGGACAGTCGCTCGCGGATGCGCTGATGCACGCGAATGCGAGGAGCGCGGCGGCGAATGCCTTGATGCGGAATTGCATGCTTGGAATGATCCTGACGACGATCGGGGTCGCAAAGTATAAGCGCTGAATACAGCATACGGGCGCGTGCGAAATTCAGCCGCGCTAGAATGCGTCGGCCGACGTCATCTTCAGATCAAAAAATGAAACCAGCGCGCAGCAAGCCGTCCGTCCTTCGATCCTTGATGTTGTGTCTCGCGATGTCCTTCGCTTTACAAGCACATGCCGACGAAGCCACGCAAGCGGCCGGCAATGACGGCCCCGCATACGGCCCCGAGTTGCAGGGCTTCGACTATCCGTATCCGGTCGCGCGCTTCGCGCTTACGTCGCAGCGCCAGGTCGTGCGCATGGCGTATATGGATGTGCATCCGGCGCATCCGAATGGACGCACCGCGGTACTTCTGCACGGCAAGAATTTTTGTTCGGCGACGTGGAAGCAGACGATCCAGACCTTGAGCGATGCGGGCTATCGCGTGATCGCGCCGGATCAGATCGGCTTTTGCAAATCGACGAAGCCCGCGCGCTATCAATACAGTTTCCAGCAACTTGCCCGCAACACGCATGCGCTGCTGACCGCGCTCGGCGTGTCGAAGGCGACGCTCATCGCGCATTCGACGGGCGGCATGCTCGCGGTGCGCTACGCGCTCATGTATCCGCGCGAGACGGAGCAGCTCGTGCTCGTGAATCCGATCGGGCTCGAAGACTGGAAGGCGAAGGGCGTGCCGTCGATTTCCATCGACGACTGGTATGCGCGCGAGCTCAAGACGAGCGCCGACGGCATCCGCCGCTATGAGACGAGCACGTACTACTCGGGCCAGTGGCGCGACGACTACGAACCGTGGGTGCAGATGCTGGCGGGCATGTATCGCGGACCGGGCAAGGACATCGTCGCGTGGAACTCGGCGTTGCTGTACGACATGATTTACACGCAGCCCGTCGTCTACGAATTCGATCAGTTGAAGACGCCGACGCTATTGCTTATCGGCGACAAGGATACGACCGCGATCGGCAAGGACTTCGCGCCGCCGGAGATTCGGCCGATGCTCGGGCGATATCCGGATCTCGCGAAGCTGGCGAAGGAGCGTATCGAAGGCGCGAAGCTGGTCGAGTTTCCGGCGCTTGGGCACGCGCCGCAGATGCAGGATCCGGCCGCGTTTCATAAGGCGCTGCTGGAGGGGCTGGCGGGGCAATAGCTTCGATTCGCTCGCAAAGTTTCGTTGGCTGTTCTGCATTGCGATTTCGCTCAACGTGACCATGATCGTGCCACGCCGACGCAGGGCGGCCATTATCTGGCGCACGTTATTTGCAGGTCTTCTCTTGTCGATGCTGACTGTGCCGACCTCCAAGAAAATCGTTGGACGAAGCGAGGGCAGACTTGCCATCCGCGCTGGAACCCGACGCACCATACCTCACCTTCCCAAAGTCGCACACGAAGCCCGCTCGATCGCCGGCACCTGAATCGCCAACGTAATACCTCTCGCCACCATGAAAACAGTGAGCGCCAGCCACAGCCCGTGATTCCCGAGCGATCCCGCGAGCGCCCACGCAGCAAGCAGAAAGACAGCAAGCGAGACGGCCATCGCCTTCATCAACTCGTGCGTGCGCGTCGCGCCGATGAACACGCCGTCGAGCTGAAAGCCCGCGACCGACGCGAGCGGCAGAACCGACGCCCACGGCAGATAGCGCACCGCCGCCGCCTTCACGACCGCCTGATCCGTGAGCTTGCCGATGATCCATTCGCCGCTAAACCAGAAGACGATGGAAAAGCCCGCCGCGCCGATTGCCGACCAGAACATCGTCACCTTCACGGCCTGACGGAACGCGTACCGGTCGCGCGCGCCCGCCGCCGCGCCGACGAGCGCTTCGGCCGCGTGCGCGAAGCCGTCGAGACCGAAGGACATGAAGGTCTGGAAGTTCAGCAGGACGGCGTTCGCGGCGAGGATCGCATCCCCCTGACGCGCGCCGAGATGCGCGAACCAGCCATACGAACCGAGCAGGCAGATCGTGCGGATGAAGATGTCGCGGTTGATCGCGACGACCCGCCTCAACGCGTGCGCGTCGAAGAGCGAGCGCGGGACGAGCGGCGGGAGGCCGCGCGGACGCAGATGCCAAAGAATCGCGAGTCCGAGCGCAAAGCCGCAGAAATCCGCGAACGCCGTTGCCGCGCCGATGCCCGCGATGCCCCAATCGAAGCGATACACGAAAAGCAGCACCGCGATGATGTTCACCAGATTGATGAAGATCTGCGTGACGAGCGCGAGCCTCACGCGCTGGCAGCCGAGCAGATAACCCAACACGACGTAATTGCCGAGCGCGAACGGCGCGGCCCAGATGCGCGCGTGACAGTACGCGCTCGCGGTGTCCTGCACGGCGGCGCTGCCGCCCAGCGCGACGAGCGCGTAACGAATGATCGGCACTTGCAGCACCAGCACCGCCGCGCCGATCGCGAGTCCGAGCAGCAACGCGCGCAGCACGCTCTTGCGCAAGGCGTCGTCGTCACGCGCGCCGAACGCCTGCGCCACGAGTCCCGTCGTACCCATGCGCAGAAAGCCGAAGCCCCAGAACACGAAGCTGAAGACGAGCCCGCCGAGCGCGACGCCGCCGAGATACTGCGGCCCGTCGAGATGCCCGGCGACAGCCGTGTCGACGGCGCCGAGAATCGGCTGCGTGAGATTCGCGAGAACGATGGGAAAGGCCAGCATCAGCACGCGCTTGTGCCAGTGCACGGGCAGCGCGGCGGCATCGGTTGAATCGGTCTGCAAGGTCGGCGGCCTGAAGTTTCGAGCAAGGGCGTCATTGTCCGCAGCGGACGCGGACCACGCAACGTCTCGCGAACGCCGATAATGCGCCTCATGAAAACGTTCGCGCTCTATGTCGTCACCGCCATCGCCGAGATCGCCGGCTGCTATTTCCCTCATCGATGGCTCAAGGAGGGCGGCTCGCCGTGGCTCGTCGTGCCCGGCGCGCTGTCGCTCGCGCTGTTCGCGTGGCTGCTCACGCTGCACGCCGCGGCGGCGGGGCGCGTCTACGCGGCGTATGGCGGCGTGTATATCGGCGTGGCGATCGCGTGGCTATGGGCCGTCGAGCGCATCCGGCCGACGGCGTGGGATGTCGCGGGCGCGGCGATCGCGCTCATCGGCATGGGCGTGATCGCGTTCCAGCCGCGCGTCTAGAACCGCTCAGGCTTCCAGCGCCAGCAGCGCGAACGTCGCGAGCCAGTGCTCGCCCATGTAATCGCCCGCGACATGCGCAATGCCCGACGCCAGATGTTCGTGCGCCGCCGTCTCGAGCACGGCGATACGCGCATCGCCCGCCGGCAGCGCGCGTGCGATCGTGCGCTGACACCACGCGCGCGAGAGGTTCAGGCCGTCGAGATGCGCGAGCTTGCCGTCGCTGCGATCGGTGACGGTGGCCGGCGCGAAGAGCGTCGCGGGTTCTCGCTCGGCGATGCGCGGCAGAAACCGGTCGAACCAGCCGACGAAGCGCTCGCCCGGCAGCACATGACGCATCAGCACGGCTTCCATCAGCGACGGCGACAGGAACTCGTCGCCCGCCGGTTCCCACGCCTGACAGCCTTCGTCCTTCTCGAACCAGCGCAGGGCGGTTTCCTTCAGCAGATGCTCAAAATCGGCGTTCTGCGCGACGCGCGCGTAACCGATCGAAAGCGTCAAGGCGAACGCCATGTTGAAGTGCGTGCCGACGCGAAGCGGATACGTCGATTTCGGCAGGAATTCCTCGAAGCGTGCGACGAATGCGTCCGCGAGCGGCTGGAGCGTGCGGGCCCAGCGCGCGCCGTCGTCGGAACGCATCGAGCGCAGCTGGCCTGCGAGCGCGAGCAGCCACGCCCAGCCATAAGGCCGCTCGAAGCCGCGCGCGGCGGGACGCTGCAGATAAGCGACTTCAGCGGCGACGTTAGCCTCGGTGACATGCTCGTCGATCACGGCGCGAATGCGCGGCGCGTCCGGCAGATCCGGAAAGCGGTCGATCAGCCGAGCGATCAGCCAGTAACCGTGCACGCACGAATGCCAGTCGAAGCTGCCGTAGAAAATCGGATGCAGCGCGCGCGGGCTTTGCACGTCGGCAACGCTTGCCATGACGTGATCGAGCTTGTTGGGATATTCGCGCGTCAGGTGGCCGAGCGCGACTTGCGCGAATGTCGACGCGAGCGCGGCGTCGAGAATGATCGGTTGATGCTGACTCATGCAGTCCTCGTCGATGTGAATCGTGATCCCGAGACTTTATCGATAAATAATCGTCAAAATCTTTAATCAGGGTAATTACCTAGTACGAACGATCGAGGCAAAGACGATTTATGTCGAAAGCGTTGAACGATGCCGTCGCAAGGGCGGCAAATGCTTTTGCGGCAAGCCTGAGCGGTTGGGGCGGTCATCGGTGAACGCGATGCGGGCGCGTCCTTGCGCGAATTTTCCTACTCCGTCCGGCCGTGTTTCGCGCGCCACGATCGCGCGCCGGTTGCGAAACCGCGTATAAACTTGCGCCCGAACGCCGCCAAGAGCGCCCGGATCGGGGATGAAACCCCGACATACGCCATCCAGACAGTGACCAAGAGATCAGAAACAACATGACCGACCTTCCCGCTTACACCGCAGAGGACACCCGGCGCCGCGTTTTCGCCATCGTCGGCGCCTCGTCGGGCAACCTCGTCGAATGGTTCGACTTCTATATCTACTCGTTCCTCGCGCTGTACTTTTCGGCGGCGTTCTTTCCCGGCGGCAATCCGACGGTTCAGTTGCTGAACACGGCGGGCGTGTTCGCGGCGGGCTTCCTGATGCGCCCGATCGGCGGGTGGCTCTTCGGCCGCATCGCCGACAAGCACGGCCGCCGCAACGCGATGATGATCTCCGTCCTGATGATGTGCGGCGGCTCGCTCGTCATCACCTTCCTGCCGACGTACGCGTCGATCGGCGCGTGGGCGCCGTTCCTGCTGCTGATCGCGCGCCTGTTCCAGGGCTTGTCGGTGGGCGGCGAATACGGCACCAGCGCGACGTACATGAGTGAAGTCGCGCTGCGCGGCCGGCGCGGCTTCTTCGCGTCGTTCCAGTACGTGACGCTGATCGGCGGCCAGCTCGCCGCGCTGCTCGTGCTCGTGATCCTGCAACTGTTCCTGTCGACGGAAGAGCTGAAGGCGTGGGGCTGGCGCATTCCGTTTTTCATCGGCGCGTGCGCGGCGCTGATCTCGCTGTACCTGCGCCGTTCGCTCGACGAAACGTCGACCGCCGAGACGCGCGATCGCAAGGAAGCGGGCACGCTCGCCGGCCTGATGCAGCACAAGGCCGCGTTCATGACAGTCGTCGGCTTCACGGCGGGCGGCTCGCTCATCTTCTACACGTTCACGACCTACATGCAGAAGTATCTGGTCAACACGGCGGGCATGCACGCGAAGACCGCCAGCAACGTGATGACCGCCGCGCTCTTCGTCTACATGCTGCTGCAGCCGCTGTTCGGCGCGCTGTCGGACCGCATTGGCCGCCGCGCCTCGATGCTTTGCTTCGGCGCGCTCGCGACCATTTGCACGGTGCCGCTGCTGCACGCGCTCTCCACGGTGACGAGCCCGGTCATGGCGTTCGTGCTGGTCGTGATCGCGCTCGCGATCGTGAGCTTCTACACGTCGATCAGCGGTCTCATCAAGGCGGAAATGTTCCCGCCGGAAGTGCGCGCGCTGGGCGTCGGCCTGTCGTACGCGGTCGCCAACGCGGTGTTCGGCGGCTCGGCGGAGTATGTGGCGCTGTGGCTGAAATCGGCGGGCAGCGAATCGACGTTCTTCTGGTATGTCACGGCGATGTGCGCCATTTCGCTCATCGTCTCCTGGCGCATGCTCGATCCGAGCAAGGAAGGGTATCTGCGCAACGAACCGTAAGCCGGCCGGCGGCGTGCGCGTCGTGTCGCACGCCCGCATCGGCGCGGACGCCGTTGTCCGCCCGGCTTGCCGATGAAGGTAGTATGGTGTTTTATGCGGTATGTAGACGACGCACCGGCCACGGTGCACGATGTTGATCGGAAAGCGCGGGAACCGGATACGCATGCGCGCAGCGCCGCCGCGCGCAAATCCGATGTGCACGTTCGGGCGCGTCGGACTGCCTGGAGCCTGTTCATGGAAGATTTCGACGAAACGCTGTTCATAGTCTGGCGAGCCAACCTCAATGTCCTGGTCGGCTCGCCGGGCGGCGCTGGCCGCCTCGCGCGCATGATGAACTTCTCGCCGACGTTCATGAAGCTGATCGTCGGCGGTCAGCGCGATTTCAACGAGGAATTCGTACGCGGCATCGAGCTCGTGACCGGCCTGCCGCCGCACTGGATGGACGAGCGCCGCACGCTGGACGAGATTCCGCCCGACGTCCTGCGCGCGATCGACGAGGAAACGCCGATGGCCGTGTTCCGCGGCACGGCCCATCCCGCGCCGAAGCGTTCCGTGTTGCGCGGCCCGGAACCGCTGCTTTCCCAGACCGAAGCGACGCGCCGTGTCGCCGATCAGGCCCAGCAACAGGCCGAAGCCAACCGCCGCGATCTGGTTTTTCGGAAGAATCGCGAGCTGCTGTCGCAGGACTTACGCCGCCTGGAGCGCCAGCTCGGCTTGCTGCAGGTCGAATCGATGCAGCCGAAGGTCGATGAACTCATCGCGTCCGATCGCATGAGCGAGTCGGCGAAGGCCGATCTGACCGGGCGTCTCGAACAGATCGACAAGCACGTCAAGCTGTTACATCAGCACGTCGAGAAGCTCGTGGTGCTGCTCTCGAGTCCGGATGAGCCCGACTCGGGCGAATAACCGAACGACTACTTGTTTTTCCGGTCTTCAGGCGATTCCGGCTCCGGATGCACCGCGATCGGATCGCTTGCGGGGAAGGTCTCTTCCAGCGCCTCGTCGAGCAAATCCTCTTCGGTTTCCTTCTTCGGTTGTTCCTGCTTCGAACGTTCATCCCGGCTGGCTTTGGTCATGGTGCGCTCCAAGGTGCGAAATCATGGACGATTCAATATAGCAGCCTCGATGTTCGCGCGCTTCAGCTCTCCCGCCGGTAATCCGCGGGGCGCACGCCCGTCCACTTCCTGAATGCGCGCCGGAACGCGCTCGGTTCCGCGAAGCCGAGCGCATCGGCGATTTGCGGAATCGTCTCCTGCGTATGCGCAAGACGCGCGATGGCCAGATCGCGCCGCAATGCGTCCTTGATCGTCTGATAGGTCAGCCCTTCCTGCTTCAGACGCCGCCGCAGCGTGGCTTCGGCCATATGCAGCGCGGCCGCGATGCTTTCGGCTTCCGGCCAGTCCGTCGGCGCGGTTTGCCGAAGACGCGTCCGGATGCGCGCCGCGAGCGAATCCGGATTGCGATACTTCACGATGAAATTCGCCGGCGCATCGCGCAGGAAGCGCTTGAGCGTGGCGGACGTCTGCACGATCGGCAGCGCCGCGCATTCGGCCGACAGGTCGACGAACGAGCGCGTCGCGTCGAAACGCAGGTCGTTGCAGAACATGAGGCGATATTCGTCGCTGTCGGCGGGCTCGGGGCAGCGCATGTGCGCCGCGAGCACCGGAATGCGCCGCCCGACCAGCCAGCACAAGAGCCCATACACGAGGATGAAGCCCGTCGCGTAGGCGAACATCGACTTCGGTCCGGCTTTGTCGGCGAGCCAGATTCGCACGCGCTTGTCGTTGATGTCCGGCTCGAAGCTCAGATCGTCGAGCACGAGCCGCATGAAAGTCGCGATGCGCCCGAGCGCCTGCGCGCCGTCGCGCGAGGAAAGCGCCGCGTGGCATAGCAGCACGAAGCTGCCGCGCCGCATCGGATGGGCGTCCTGGCCGAAGAACTCGTCGTCGAGCGCGTCGGCGGTGGCGTTCCACAGCTTGCCGTACTGGACCGGCGACACCCGCGCGCGCGGCGAATCGAGCGTCGCCGGCGCGATGCCCGCCGCGGCCAGCAAATGCCCGCGCGCGACGCCGCGCGATTCGGCGCATCGCAATGCGGCTTCGACGAGGCTCACGGAAATCGAGTCGCGCTCGATCTTTTTTTTGGTACTTGGGGTTGTCACTAGGTGGCCAAAGCGCTCAGTTAGCGTGATCGTTTTGGGCATCGGCTAACGTTAGGCGATTGCCTAGACTCGTGCTCAGACGGCCCAGCCGCCCATCATCGACCGGGCGAGCGGCGGCCAGAAAGTTTAAACGATCGATGCGGCGAGCCTCGCCGCGCAAGCCCCCATCACCGAATTCAGAACATGATCGACGCATTTCTCACCGAAGAGCAACGCATGATCCGCGACGCGGCTCGCCAGTTCGCAACCGAAGCGCTCGCGCCGAACGCGGGCCAGTGGGACAAGGACGGCGCGATCCCCGACGCAGTCGTGCGGCAACTGGGCGAACTCGGCCTGCTCGGGATGATCGTGCCCGCCGAACTCGGCGGCACCTTCAGCGACTACACCGCCTACGCACTCGCGATGGAAGAGATCGCCGCCGGCTGCGCGTCCTGCGCGACGATGATGAGCGTGCACAACTCGGTCGGCTGCGGGCCGATCCTCGCGTACGGCACCGACGCGCAGAAGGCCGAATGGCTGCCGAAGCTCGCGAGCGGCGAGGTTATCGGCGCGTTCTGCCTGACGGAGCCGCAGGCGGGCTCCGAAGCGAACAACCTGCGCGTGCGCGCCGTCGAGAAAGACGGCAAGTGGGTCATTTCCGGCAGCAAGCAGTTCGTGACGAACGGCAAGCGCGCGGGCGTGGCGATCGTTTTCGCCGTGACCGATCCCGATCAGGGCAAGCGCGGCCTCTCTGCGTTCATCGTGCCGACGGACACGCCCGGCTTCAACGTCGGCGCGCCGGAGCACAAGCTCGGCATCCGCGCGTCGGATACGTGTCCGATCAACTTCGACGATTGCGCGATTCCCGCCGCGAATCTGCTCGGCAAGCGCGGCGAGGGCTTGAAGATCGCGCTGTCGAATCTGGAAGGCGGGCGCATCGGCATTGCGGCGCAGGCGCTCGGCATCGCGCGCGCGGCATTCGATGCGGCGCGCGCCTATGCGAAGGAGCGCGTGCAGTTCGGCAAGCCGATTCAGGAACATCAGTCGGTGGCCAACATGCTCGCCGACATGCAAACGCAGATCAACGCCGCGCGCCTCTTGATTCATCACGCGGCGCGCATGCGTACCGAAGGCGTGCCGTGTCTGTCGGAGGCGTCGCAGGCGAAGCTGTATGCGTCGGAAATGGCGGAGCGCGTGTGTTCGGACGCGATCCAGATTCACGGCGGATACGGCTATCTGCAGGATTATCCGGTGGAGCGTCATTATCGCGATGCACGCATCACGCAGATTTACGAAGGCACCAGCGAAGTGCAGCGGATGGTGATCGCGCGCAACGTATAAATCTTGGAGACGCAATGAACGAAGCCCAGGCATTCATCGAAGCACGAGACTTCCTGTTTGCTCATCGCACGGACTACGACACCGCGTATCGCGACTTCAGATGGCCGTCGCTCGATCGCTTCAACTGGGCGCTCGATTATTTCGATCCGATGGCGCGCGGCAACGACGCGCCTGCGTTGCAGATCGTCGGCGAAAGCGGCGACGAGACACGGCTTTCGTTTGCGCAGATGAGCGAGCGTTCCGCGCGCGTCGCGAATCATTTGCGGGGGCTGAACGTGAAACGCGGCGAGCGCATTCTGCTGATGCTGCCGAATCGCGTCGAGCTATGGGACACGATGCTCGCCGCGATGAAGCTGGGCGCGATCGTCCTGCCCGCGACGACGCAGCTTGCGAGCGCGGATTTGCGCGACCGCATCGCGCTAGGCGGCGTGCAGCATGTGATCGTCGATGCAGCCGAAACGAGGAAATTCGATGTCATCGACGTACCGGGCTTGCGCATCGCGGTGGACGGCGCGCAGGACGGCTGGCTCGCGTATGAAGCCGCGTACGACGCATCGGCGGAATTCGCCAAGGACGGCGAAACGTCCGCGAACGATCCGTATCTGCTGTACTTCACGTCCGGCACGACGTCGAAGCCGAAGCTCGTCGCGCATACGCATCAGAGTTATCCGGTCGGGCATCTCTCGACGATGTACTGGATCGGCCTGCAACCCGGCGACGTCCACTGGAACATCAGCTCGCCCGGCTGGGCGAAACACGCGTGGAGCTGCTTCTTCGCGCCGTGGAACGCGCAGGCGTGCGTGTTCATCTACAACTTCAGCCGTTTCGATGCCGCCCGCGCGCTCGATGTGCTCGTGAAGCACGAAGTCACGACGCTGTGCGCGCCGCCGACCGTGTGGCGCATGCTCGTGCAGGAGCCACTCGCGTCGTACGAGGTGAAGCTGCGCGAGATCGTCGGGGCGGGCGAGCCGCTGAATCCGGAGATCATCGAGCGCGTGCAGCATGCGTGGGGATTGCCGATCCGCGACGGCTACGGCCAGACCGAAACCACCGCGCAGATTGCCAACACGCCGGGCCAGCGGCTCGTGCCGGGCTCGATGGGCCGTCCGCTGCCGGGTTATCGCGTGGCCTTGCTCGATCCGGATGGCAATCCTGCCGAAGAAGGCGAAATCGCGCTCGCGCTCGATCCGCCGCCGCTCGGCCTGATGACCGGTTACGCCGATAACCCCAAGGCCACCGAAAACGCGATGCGAGGCGGCTTCTATCGCACATCCGATGTCGCCGCGCGTGGCGCGGACGGCTACTTCGTCTACGTCGGCCGCGCGGATGACGTGTTCAAGTCGTCGGATTACCGCTTGAGCCCGTTCGAGCTGGAAAGCGTGCTGATCGAGCACGAAGCGATCGCCGAGGCGGCTGTCGTGCCGAGTCCCGATCCGCTGCGTCTTTCGGTGCCGAAGGCGTTCGTCACGCTGCGTCACGGCTATTCGATCGGACCCGAACTCGCGAAAAGCGTGTTCGCGTTCTCGCGCGAACGGCTCGCGCCGTACAAGCGCATCCGCCGGCTCGAATTCGCGGAATTGCCGAAGACCATCTCCGGCAAGATTCGCCGCGTCGATTTGCGCCGGCAGGAAATCGCGCGCACGCAGGACGGCGCGCGCGGCGAGTTCGAGTTCTGGGAGGAAGATTTCCCGGAGCTGCGCCAGACCAGCAAGGCCGACTAAAGGAATTCATGAGCACGCTTGAACTTTCACGCGACGCGCCCGAAGTCGCCTTCGAGGTCGTGAACCGCGTGGCGATCGTCACACTCGACCGTCCGCATGCCTTGAACGCGCTCTCGCACGGCATGATCGCGCATCTCGCCGAACGTTTCGCGCAATGCGCCGCGGACGATTCGATCGCCGCGGTCGTCTTGCGCGGCGCGGGAGAGAAGGCGTTTTGCGCGGGCGGCGACGTGCGCAAGCTCTATCACGCGGCGCGCAACGATCCGCATCACGAGACGCCGTGGCTCAAGTTTTTCATCGATGAATATCGGCTCGATTTCACGGTGCATCGCTTTGCGAAGCCGGTTATCGCGCTGATGGACGGCATCGTGATGGGCGGCGGCATGGGCCTCGCGCAAGGCGCGGCGTTGCGCATCGCGACCGAGCGCACGCGCATGGCGATGCCGGAGACGCGCATCGGCCTGTTGCCCGATGTCGGCGCGACGCATTTCCTGCGCGTGCTGCCGCGCGATCTCGCGCTTTACGTCGGGTTGACGGGCGCGCGTCTGTCGGGCGCGGATGCGCGGCGTGTCGGTCTCGCGGACGAATGCGTGCCGTCGACGTGGCTGCGCAGTTTCGTCGAGCGTCTCGAAGCTATCCGCTGGGACGATGCGCAGGACACGATGACGCAAGTGGCGCGCGTGTTCGTGCCGAGCGCGAATATCGAACGGCACGCGCCGCTCGACGATATGCGCGCGCAAATCAAACGCCATTTCGCCGTGTGCGCGACGGGCGGCGTGGAACGCATCGTCGCATCGCTCGCAACGGATGAATCCGACTGGGCGCGCGCGACGCTCGCGCTGCTCGAAAGCCATTCGCCGACGATGCTCGAAGTCACGTATCACGCGCTTTTGCGTGGCCGTCAGATGTCGCTCGCGGACTGCTTTCGCATGGAACTCGGCGTCGTGTACCGCGCGATCGATGACGGCGATTTCGTCGAAGGCGTGCGGGCGCTCATCATCGACAAGGACGAGCGGCCGCGTTTCGCGCCGACGACGCTCGCGCAAGTGCGCGCCGAGCGCGTGCAGCACTTCCTGTCATCGCCGTGGCGCAGGGAAATGCATCCGCTCGCCGATCTGTAGGCGGGACCTCTCGACGGAATTCGCAAGCAAATGTTTCTGCAGCGAACCGTCCAGATGACCGATGGTCGAATCGGGCTTATCGAACATCGGACAATTCTGAGGAGGAACCGAACATGGCGAACCGTACGTATCGAACGGCGCTTCTTTCGGCTGGGATCGCATTTGCGGTAATCGCGCCGGGGGCATCGTACGCACAACTCAATCTTCAACAGTTCGGCTTCGGGAGCGGCAAGTCTGACGTGACGTCGGGCGCGAACGGCGCGACGCAGCCTTCGGCGCTGAATTCGCTTCTGCAAAGCTATGTCGGCGCGAACCAGCAAGTGCTGACCGGGCAGTCGACCCTCGCCTCGGCGATGGGCATGTCGAGCGTCGCGAGCCAGGCGCAATCGGCGGCGGGGTTGCTCTCCGGCGCATCGGGCGGGAACGCCGTTCCGAGCACGAGCGTATTGTCGCAACTCGGCGGCACGCAGCAGAGCGTGTCCCAATCGCTGATGCAGGCATTCACGAACGGCTCCGCGACGCCGCCGACAGCCGCCAGCAAGAAGACCTTCAGCGACGGCCTCGCGTCGCTCGGGCAGGGCGTAAAGCAGTACGCCGGCCTGCAATCGAATCTCGGCTCGGTGACGAATTCGATGAACATGTCGTCGCTGCTGGAGGCGGGTTCGAATCCGTCGACCGTGCAGGCGGCGAGCTATGTGGCGCAATCGGCGCCGGGGCAGTTGCAGTCGCTCATGCAGACGCTCTCGCAAGCGGTGCAGTACGCGAAGACCAATGGCATTTCGGTGCCGTCGATCGCGACAGCGGCGCTGAGCGGCGCGCAGTAACGCGATGTGAAGCGGCGATCACGCGCGCAAAGGAAAAGCGGCGGGGCTCATGCGAGCCACGCCGCTTTTTTCGATCGCGGGAGTTGGTTCAGTAGCTTGCCGCCTGACGCATCGCGAGACGCCTGAGCAGGGGCAGCGCCTGCGGCAGGCCCGATTTGGGCATCGAGGGCGGAAGATACGAAACGTCGGCGACGTCGGCGAGTTGCTGCATGCGCGGGTCGGGATCGAGCACTTCCAGCGCGGGCGGCTCGACCGGTTCGGCTGCGACGCGCTCCGGTTTATCGACGGAAATGCCGAGCGAATGACGCACGTCGACGCCACGGATATGCACCTTGTAACCCGCGTCGGTCACGACGCGTTCGCGCGATTTCCAGAATTCGAGTCCCGACGGCGTCATGGGATGCATCGACACGTATTCGACCACGATCTCATAGCCGCGAACTTTCGGATAATTCAACAGCAATTTGCCTGAACGAATATAACGGATGTAGCGGTCGATCTTCTTTGTGAGCAAATCCTGATGCTTCTCTTCATCGCGCCAGTCCAGATCGTCGAAGAGCCCGACATATACGCGCTTGAAGAGAATATTCACTCCGATGTAATCGATGTCGTCCACGTCACGCAAAGACATGGTCAATCCCCTGCGCCCTCAATCGGGCAAATAACGAAGGATTGCATTGTAACGGATATGCATCGCCCAAAAACCGTGAAACACCGTGTTAACCGGCACAAAATCTCATTTTCGTAAGAGTCCGAATTCTCGATTTAAGCGCATTCCGATTGTCGATAAAAAATGCGACAAATCGAGAATATCTTTATCAATTAACTCTGTCTTCCCGATGTATCCGCGAGACCCCGCGCCGACGGGGTGTCCGCGATTTCCTCGTTACTCATCGCTTCGACTTGCGGCAGCGGCGGTTGCTCGTTGATCCACGCGTTCAGAATCGTCGACGTCACGGCGAGAATCACCGGACCGATGAACAATCCGACTATTCCGAATGCAAACATCCCGCCGAGCACGCCGGAGAGAATCAGCAGCATCGAGAGATTCACGCCGCGCTTGATGAGAATGGGGCGCAGGAAGTTATCGAGCATCGCGATCATGATCGACCACACGAGCAGCATCGAAGCGACGACGGTCGATCCGTTCCAGAAGAGCCATGCAACGCCGCCGAGCAGCGGCAGGAGCGGGCCGATCTGCGCGAGGCAGAGCATCAGCATGACCGCGGTGATGATGCCCGCGGCGGGCACGCCCGCAACCGCAAGCCCGATGCCGCCGAGCGCCGATTGCGTGACCGCCGTCACGACGATGCCGAGCGCGACCGCGCGGATCGCGAGGCCGGCGAGCTTGACGGCTTCGGCGCCGCGCTGCACGGCGATGCGCGTCGCGAAGCGCGTGACGAAGCGGCCGGCCGCCTCGCCGTTCGTGTACAGAATGCCGGAGATGATGACGGTGATCACCATGTGCATGACGAACACGCCGACCACGGCCGCATGCGAAAGCATCCAGCGCGCGACGATCGTCACGTAGGGTTCGAGCTTCGCGAGCAGGCCGCCGGGGCCGGCGTCGGAGAGCATCTGCCATTCCTTCGATACGCGCGCGCCGACGAGCGGCACGTCATGGATCCAGCCCGGCGGCGGCGGCAGCGCGTAGCTCGGCAGACTCTTGACGGCGGCCATGATCTCGCCGCCGTGCTCCGCGAGCGTCGAGATCGCCGAATAGAGCGGCAGCACGATGACGACCAGCAGCATCAGCAGCATGACGGTGGTCGCGATCCAGCGGCGATTGCCGCAGCGGCGCTGCACGGCGAGCATGAGCGGCCAGGTCGCGACGACGATCGTCGTCGCCCAGATGAGTCCCGGCAGGAACGGGCGCAGCACGTAGAGACTGCCGACCGTGAGCGCGGTCAGGATCGTGATGACGAGCAGAATGCGCGCGATGTCCACCGGCTGGCGGGGATTCGGATTCGGCTGTCCGTTGGATAGGATGGGCATGATGCGTCCGGATAAAGGTGATGATCGAAGCGGCGCCCGCGCAAAGGCCACGCGCGTGACGAGGATGAACGAGCGATAAGCGAAAGCCGGCGATCCGGCAAGCCGCTCCCGGCATCGACGGGCGCAATCATAACGGCACGCCAATCCATACTACTAAAAATCGGCGCCCGTCTTCCCCTGAAATACCCTTCGTGCAGCGCGTGCCGAAACGAACGCGCGCCTTTAACGAAATCTGGAAATGCATTTTTAAATTGCCTATTCTTTTTTGCGGGCGCAGAAGAGGGCACGCAATGTTCCGCCGCGCATAACGAGGCCCACACAAGAACGATTTGGGAGACTGACATGGCCGGTTTTTCCCGTACCTCGCTCGTTGCGCTCATTGTTGCCGTCGGTGCTTTCGGGATCGTGACATCGCCCGGAATCGAAGCCGCCGACGAAATCCAGAACGCCAACACGACGCAAGCCTCGCCAGTCCCGAGCTCGCTGCGATCCATCTCGCAGCAGCAGCTCGACGGCGCCGCGGGCGACAGCGCGTCGTGGCTGCATTCGAACGGATCGTATGCCGAAACGCGCTACGCGCCCGCGACGCAGATCAACACGTCGAACGTCGCCAAGCTCAAACCGGCGTTCATCTTCCAGACCGCCGTGATGGAGTCGATGGAAACCGCGCCGATCGTCTCGAACGGTGTGATGTTCCTGACCACGTCCTACAACCACGTCTACGCGATCGACGCGGTCACGGGCAAGGAGTTCTGGCATTACAAGCACAAGATGGGTCCGGTCACGACGTTCTGCTGCGGTCCGAACAATCGCGGCGTGGCGATCTCGGGCGACCGGCTCTTCATGGGCACGCTCGATTCGAAGCTCGTCGCGCTCGATGCGAAGACCGGCAACGTGCTCTGGTCGACGCAGATCGCCGATCCCGAAGAAGGCTATTCGGAGACGATGGCGCCCGTCGTCGTCGAAGACAAGGTGCTGATCGGCACGAACGGCGGCGAGTACGGCATACGCGGCTTCGTGAAGGCGTTCGACGCGAACTCCGGCCAGTTGCTGTGGACGTTCTACACGATTCCCGATACCGGCAGCGAAGGCGTCTGGGCCGAGAACGACGCCGTCGGCCGCAACATGAAGCGCGACATCGCGGCGGAAAAGAAGACGCTCGCGGAGAAGGGCGGCGACTTCAACAAGACGCTCGGCGGCGGCGTGTGGATGGCGCCCGCGATCGATCGCAAGACGCGCACGGTGTACTTCGTGGTCGGCAATCCGTCGCCGGACCTCTACGGCGCGATTCGTCCCGGCGACAATCTCTATACCGATTCGCTCGTCGCCGTCGATCTCGACAGCGGCAAGTACAAGTGGCACTTCCAGTACATCGCGCACGACGTATGGGATCTCGACGCGGCGAGCCCGCCGATTCTCATCGACGTGAAGGACAAGAACGGGCAGATGATTCCGGGCATCATCCACGGCGGCAAGACGGGCTTCGTCTATGTGCACGATCGCCGCGACGGCAAGCTGATTCGCGTCTCCGAAGCGATGATTCCGCAGGAAGGCGTGTGGACACTGCCGACGCCCACCGGCGCGCGGATGCTGCCGGGCGCGAACGGCGGCGTCGAATGGTCGCCGATGGCCTTCAGCCCGAAGACGCGCATGGCGTATGCGGCGAACCTGCATCAGCCGATGACGTATCAGGTCGAGGAAGTCGCGTACCCCGGCGGCAAGCTGTGGCTCGGCGGCGCGTTCAAGGTGATTCCTTCCGAGCAGCAATGGGGCAGGCTCGTTGCGGTGAACGTCGATACCGGCAAGATCGCGTGGGGCTTCAAGACGGATCAGCCGTTGATCGGCGGCGTACTCGCGACGGCGGGCGGGCTCGTCTTCAACGGCGAAGGCAACGGCCTGTTCCGCGCCTTCGACGCCGCCACCGGCCGCAAGCTCTGGGAGTTCCAGTGCGGCGCGGGGGTCAACGCGCCGGCGGTGTCGTACATGGTGAACGGCAAGCAGTACATCGCGGTCGCGGCGGGCGGCAACACGCAGCTCGACTTCAAGCGCGGCAACAGCCTGCTCGTGTTCGCGCTGCCTTGATGATGACGCCTTCGAAGCGATCGAAACGCGTGCGTGTCTGGCTCGTCTACGCGCTGTGGCTCGTCGCGTGTCTGCTGTTGTCGCTGCCGTCGCTCTCGCGCGCCGCGGACGCGCAGACGGCTGCCGCGACGAAGGCCGCCATCTGCACATCGTGCCACGGCATCAACGGCAATTCGACGACGGGCGATTATCCGTCGCTCGCGGGGCAAACGTCGCGCTACATTTATGTGCAATTGCGCGACTTCAAGGCGGGCCGCCGCAGCGATCCGCGGATGTCGCCGATGGCCGCGAATCTCACGCCCGACGACATGCACGTGCTCGCCGATTACTTCGCCGCGCAAAAGCCCATCGCCGCCGATTTCAAGGCGGACCCGGTGAAAGTGGAAGCGGGCAGGAAGAAGTCCGAAGAGATTCTGTGCACGATGTGCCATCTCGGCGGCTTCTCCGGGCAGAACGAGATCCCGCGCGTGGCGGGACAGCAGTATCCGTACATCGTGAAGCAGTTGCAGGACTTCCGCGACCGGAAGCGCACCAACGACGCGGGCAACATGACGAGCGTGTCGAAGAATCTGACCGACGCCGACATCGAGAATCTGGCGAACTACATCGCGAATCTGCAATGACGCATGACAAAACGCCTACGCTTGCTGACCATTTTCCTGTCGATGACATGCGCGATCGCTTACGCGCAACAGGACGCCTACACGCTCAACGAACGCCTGCTTTCCGCGACGCGCGAAGGCGATCAGGCGTCCGTCGCGCGCTTGCTCGATGAAGGCGCGGCGATCGATTCGCGCAATCGCATCGGCGACACGCCGCTCATCAGCGCGTGCAAGAAGGGCCTCGCGCCGATGGCGCGCATGCTGATCGAGCGCGGCGCGAACGTCAGCCAGGCCAACGTGCAGGGCATCACGCCGCTGATGGCCGCGGCCTTCGACGGCAACGACGAAATCGCCGCGCTGTTGATCGCGCGTCACGCGGATGTCGCCGCGACGGATCGCGTCGGCAAGACGGCGATCGAATACGCGGCGGGGCAGGGGCGCACGGCGATCGTGCAGCGTCTGCTCGATGCCGGTGTCGATGTGAACGCGGCGTATCGCAATCATCTGACCGCGCTGATGTGGGCGGCAGGCTACGATCGCGACGAAACCGCGTCGATGTTGCTCGCGCGCGGCGCGAAACGCGATCTGCGCGACGATCGCGGCCTGACAGCGAAGGACATCGCCGAGCAGACGCATTCGATGCGCGTCGTCGAGTTGCTGTCGAAGGGTTAATCGGCCGGGGAGCGTTGCGCGCCGACGCGCTGCAAATCGCTGGCCTCGGCCGTTTCGCGAACACGCGGCCGCGTCACGCGAACGCGTCGATGCCATCGACGAGACGTTGCGCGAGACGCGGTTGCCGCAACTGCTCGATCCACCATTGCAGCGCGCGGCCTTCGTGATCGCCGCGCCAGCCCACATACAACACGTTCGGCTCGCGCGGATCGGCGGTTTCCTTTTCGACGAGTTCGCCGCGCGCAAACAACGCCTGCACGCGATAGCGCGGCACCCAGCCCGTGCCCAGGCCTTGCCGCTGGGCGAGAATTTTTGCGCGCATCGTCGGCACGGCGAGCGCGGCCTGACCGCCGAGCACGCCGTAAGCGCGTCCCGCCGAACGCGACGAATCCGCGACGACAACCGCACGATGCGCCGCGATCTGCTCGCGCTTGAGCGGCCCGCTGACGCTCGCGAGCGGATGACGCGGCGACACGGCGAACACCCACTGCATCACGCCGAGCTCGAACCAGCGCAGACCGGGAATCGCGGGCGGCTCGTTGGTCGCGCCGACGATCAGATCCGCGCGGCCGTCGCGCAACGCTTCCCAGGTGCCGGAGAGCACTTCGTGCGTGATGCGCAGCGCCACGCCGGAACCGAGCGCGTCGAACGCCTGCACGACCGGCAGCAGCGTCTCGAATTCGAGGATTTCATCGCAGACGAGCCACAGCCGGTCTTCCCAGCCGCTCGCGACCTGCTTCACGCGTTGCGTGAGCCGCGACACGTCGAGCATCAGGCGCGAGGCTTCATCGGCGAGAAGATGTCCGGCGGGCGTCAGTTGCAGCCGATAACGCCGCCGGTCGAAGAGCAGCGCGTCGAAACGTGTTTCCAGTTGCCGCGCCGCGTGCGACACGGTGGACGGCGCCTTGCCGAGCCGCGCCGCCGCGCGCGACAAGCTGCCGGTTTCACGAATCGCATCGAGCAGCGAGAGTTCTTCCTCTGACAACATGTTCGACTCCATCGAACGAGTTCATCGTCCGGATCGTACGGCAAAAGCGCGGCGGGGGTCCAACCTGAGCGTCATCGGATAACCGAACCTTCGATGGAGCTGAACGATGAAAACCTTCCTGTACACGATTCGCCGCGCCGTTGGCATGCTTGTCGCCGCCGCTGCGCTGCAACCGTCCGCGTATGCCACGAACGCGCCGCGCCCGCCGCAACCGGTCGCCGCCGCGAGCGCGATCCACTCCCGCACGATCGATGCGAACGGCGTCGAACTGCACTATTTGCAAGTTGGACACGGCGACGCGACGCCCGTCGTCCTCCTGCATGGCTACACGGAAACGAGCCGCATGTGGCAACCGCTGATGACGCGTCTTGGCGGTGAGCGCGTCGTAATCGCGCCGGATCTGCCGGGCGCGGGCGGCTCCGCGATGCCCGCTTCCGGCTACGACAAGAAGACGCTCGCGCAAGACATTCACGCGATGGTGCAAGCGCTGGGCTATCGCAAGGTGAAGCTGGTCGGGCATGACATCGGGCTGATGGTCGCGTATGCGTACGCCGCGCAATATCCCGACGAAGTCGAAAGCATCGTGCTGATGGACGCGTTTCTGCCGGGCGTCGGCGACTGGCAGAAAGTCTGGCTGTTGCGCGATAAATGGCACTTCAATTTCTACGGCGACACGCCCGAAAAGCTGGTTCGCGGACGCGAGCGCGTTTTCTTCGAGCACTTCTGGAACGACTTCGCCGCCGATCCCGCGCATTCGGTGAGCGAAGCCGATCGCCGCTATTATTCGGCGCAATACGCGCGCAACGGCCGCATGCGCGCGGGTTTCGAATACTTTCATGGGTTCCCGCAAGACGCGGACGATTTTGCCGCGTTCGCGAAGACGCCGCTTCCGATGCGGATGCTCGTCCTCACCGGCGAGCGCGCGTCGGGCACGTTTCTGATCGATCAGGCGAAGCTCGTCGCGACGAACGTGCAAGGCGTGGTCGTGCCGGGCGCGGGCCACTGGCTGATGGAAGAAGCGCCGGACGCGACGATGGCGCAACTCGTGCGCTTCATCGAGCAAGACTGATTGATATGAATGCCGTGGCGCGCCGATTGCGCCACCCCACGCAAGGAGAATCGAAATGGGACTGCTCGTCGACGGAAAATGGCAGGACAAGTGGTACGACACGTCATCCACGGGCGGACGCTTCGTGCGCAAGGACGCGGCGTTTCGCAACTGGGTCACGGCGGACGGCGATACCGGCTTCAAGGCCGAGGCAGGGCGTTATCACCTGTATGTGAGTCTCGCGTGCCCTTGGGCGCATCGCACGCTCATCATGCGCGCGCTCAAGGGGCTGGAAGCGATGATCGACGTATCGGTCGTCAACTGGCTGATGCTCCAAAACGGCTGGACCTTCGACGACGCGCCGGGCGTCGTGCCCGATTCGATCAACGGCGCGCGCTATCTGCATCAGGTGTACACCGCCGCCGATCCGCATTACACCGGTCGCGTCACGGTGCCGATTCTGTGGGACAAACAGCGCGGGACGATCGTCAATAACGAGTCGTCGGAAATCATTCGGATGCTGAATTCGGCGTTCGACGGCATCGGCGCGAAGCCGGGCGATTACTATCCGCGCGAGTTGCGCGAAGAGATCGACACGCTCAACGCGCGCATTTACGACACGGTCAACAATGGCGTCTACAAGGCGGGTTTCGCGACGACGCAAGCCGCCTACGAGGAAGCGGTGATGCCGCTCTTCGAGACGCTCGATTTTCTCGAAGAACGCCTCGGCACGCACCGCCATATCGCAGGAGACCGGTTCACCGAAGCCGACATTCGCCTCTTCACGACGCTCGTGCGTTTCGACGCCGTGTACTTCGGCCACTTCAAGTGCAATCTGCGGCGCATCGCGGATTATCCGAATCTGTCAAAGTTCGTGCGCGACGTTTACGCGATGCCGGGCATCGCCGCGACCGTGAACTTCGAGCACATCAAGCGGCATTACTACGAGAGCCATCGGACGATCAATCCGACGGGCATCGTGCCCGCCGGACCGGTGCTCGATTTCGTCGCTTCTCAATCGTACTGATACACGCCGCGCTTCGTCTTGCGACCGAGGCGTCCCGCCGACACGAGCTCGCGCAACAGCGGGCAGGCGCGGTACTTGGAATCGCCGAAGTCCTTGAGGAACACGTCCATCACCGAGAGGCACACGTCGAGGCCGATCAGGTCCGCGAGCGCGAGCGGTCCGATCGGATGATTCGCGCCGAGCTTCATGCCGGCGTCGATTTCCTCCGCGCTCGCGACGCCTTCGTACAGCACGAAGAACGCTTCGTTGATCATCGGCACGAGAATGCGGTTGACGACGAAGCCCGGCGAATTGCGCACGCCGATCGGCGATTTGTCGAGCTTCTCGGTGAGTTCGCGCACGGCGGACGCGGTTTCATCGCTCGTCTGCACGCCGCGAATCACTTCGACGAGTTGCAGGAGCGGCACCGGATTGAAAAAGTGCATGCCGATGAAGCGCTCGGGCGTGGCGAGCGTCGCGGCGAGCGCGGTGATCGAAATCGACGACGTGTTCGACGCGATGATCGCATCGGCGCGCGCGGCGTCTTCGATCTGCTTCAGAATGCGGTTCTTGAGCTCCGCGTTCTCGGTCGCGGCTTCGATGACGATGTCCGCTGCGGCGAGACGTCCGTAATCGGTCGACGTTTCGATGCGCGTCAACGCCGCGTCGCGCGCCGATGCCTCCAGCTTGTCCTTCGACACGAGCCGCTCGAGGCTGCCCGTCAGCGTTTTGATGCCTTTTGCGAGCGCGGCGTCGGTGACGTCGATCATCACGACCTTGAGGCCCGCGACGGCGGCGACCTGCGCGATGCCGTTGCCCATGGTTCCTGCGCCGACGATGCCGACGGTCTGAATCTTCATGCTTTTGCTCCTCCTTGATCTGCGCCGGCGCGTGCGGCCGGCAAACCGGAAATGGTCGAAAGCGCGCGAGGCGCGTCCTGGCATCGATTCTAACCAGCGGAAAAGGCGGTCAGATCTTTTGGCGCGATGCCGTTTGCGTCGCAAAACGCAAGGTATCGGTCGAGTCCGCTTTTCCAGTTTTCGGCGGCGAGGACGTGGCCCTTGTCGTTCACGAACAGCAGTTCGCCCTGAATGATATTGAGCGTGACGATGTCCGCGCCCCCCGAATCCGGTGGCAGCGCCTCGGGCGTGTGGCTCGAACCCGCCGTCTCGTACACGATGCTGCCCGGCTCCGCGATCCACTCGTGCTCGCGATATTTCCAGCGCCCCTGCACCGTATAGACGATCACGGTTCCCGTATGACGATGACGGGGCATCTCGCCTTTCGCCGGCGCCTTCATCATCGCGATGACTTCGCCGCGAACCGGGTCGAGCTTGAAATACTTGACGAGCACGCGCTCGCTGTACGGCGTGAACGGCACCCACGGCAGGTCGGCGTCGTTGAGGCACGAGGTCTGGATCTGTTCGAACAGCATGATGTGGCTCCTTTCGGGAACGGCCATTTTATGCACTGCCGCGCGCGTCGAACATTGGCCGAATGGCCGACCCCTTCATTCAAGCCGGAAGGCGCGGTATCTGCTATCGTCCACGCCATGTCGACCATCATCACCGTTTCCAATCTGTCCAAGACCTACGGGTCGGGCTTTCGCGCGCTCAGGGACATCAACCTCGAAATCCGTCGCGGCGAGATTTTTGCGCTGCTCGGCCCGAACGGGGCGGGCAAAACGACGCTCATCAGCACCGTCTGCGGCATCGTCAATCCGAGCGAGGGCAAAGTGACCGTCGCCGGTCACGATATCGTCACCGACTATCGCGCCGCGCGCGCGATGATCGGTCTCGTGCCGCAGGAGCTCACCACCGACGCCTTCGAAACCGTCTGGGCGACCGTGTCGTTCAGCCGCGGGCTTTTCGGGCGGCCGAAGAATCCGGCTTACGTTGAGAAGGTGCTGAAATCGCTGTCGCTCTGGGCGAAAAAGGACAACAAGATCATGACGCTCTCGGGCGGCATGAAGCGGCGCGTGCTGATAGCGAAGGCGCTCGCGCACGAACCGGAGATTCTGTTTCTCGACGAGCCGACCGCGGGCGTCGACGTCGAATTGCGCCGCGACATGTGGAACCTTGTGCGAGAGCTGCAGGGCAACGGCGTGACCATCATCCTGACGACGCACTACATCGAGGAAGCGGAGGAGATGGCGGATCGCATCGGCGTCATCAATCGCGGCGAAATCGTGCTCGTCGAGGAAAAGCGCGAGCTGATGCGCAAGCTCGGGCAGAAGAAGCTCACGCTGCAACTCGAACATCCGCTCGCCGAAATTCCGACGCAGCTTCAGCCCTACGGCCTCGCGCGTTCGGCGGACGGCGGCGAACTCACGTACACATATGACGCGCAGGACGAGCCGGGCCGCATTATTGCGCTGCTTCGTCACGTCGACGAAGCCGGCGTGCGTTTCAAGGATCTGCAAACGACGCAAAGCTCGCTTGAAGATATTTTCGTGAGCCTCGTCAGGGAAGCCAAATGAATCTATACGCCGTTCGCGCGATCTACCGTTTCGAGATGGCGCGCGCCGGGCGCACGCTGATGCAAAGCATCGTGTCGCCGGTCATTTCCACATCGCTTTATTTCGTCGTCTTCGGCGCGGCCATCGGCTCGCGCATTCCGGAAGTCGACGGCATCAGCTACGGCGCGTTCATCGTGCCCGGCCTCGTGATGCTGTCGCTGCTGACGCAAAGCATCGCCAATGCGTCGTTCGGCATCTATTTCCCGAAGTTCACGGGCACCATCTACGAATTGCTGTCCGCGCCGGTGTCGTACTTCGAGCTCGTCGTGAGCTATGTCGGCGCGGCGGCGACGAAGTCCGTCATTCTCGGGCTCATCATTCTTCTGACCGCGCGGTTATTTGTGCCGCTCAGAATCGATCATCCGGTGTGGATGATCGTCTTTCTGCTACTCACGTCGGTAACGTTCAGCCTGCTCGGGTTCATCATCGGCATCTGGGCCGACGGCTTCGAGAAGCTGCAGATCATTCCGCTGCTGATCGTCACGCCGCTCACGTTCCTCGGCGGCAGCTTCTATTCGATCAATATCCTGCCGCCGTTCTGGAAGGCGGTCGCGTTGTTCAATCCGGTCGTCTATCTGATCAGCGGCTTTCGGTGGAGCTTTTACGGACTCGCCGATGTCCACGTCGGCGTGAGTTTCGGCATGACGCTGGTGTTTCTTGCGGTGTTTATCGCGATCGTCGCGTGGATCTTCAAGACGGGATACCGGTTCAAGACGTAGCGCGGCGCCGGCTGTCAACCAAGGCATGAGGGCGTTCATCGTATGAAGATCATGAGGCGCACGAAGCGCAATTTTCTCGGTGCGATGGCGGCCGCCTTCACGGGCGGGTTTCCCTCGGCGCCCGCCAGATCGTACGAAATCGATCACACCAGCGCGGACTGGCGGCGCCGTCTGTCGTCGGAACAATTCCGCGTGCTGAGGCGCGGCGGCACCGAGCCGCCGTTCTCGAGCCCGCTGCTCAAGGAACGCCGCGACGGCACATACGCGTGCGCGGGATGCGGATCCGCGCTGTTTTCGTCGGCGACGAAATTCGATAGCGGCACCGGCTGGCCGAGCTTCTGGAAACCGGTCGATGGCGCAGTCGCGACGCACGCGGACGCGACCGGCCACATGCGCAACGAGGTCCATTGCCGGCGCTGTGGCGGGCATCTCGGCCACGTTTTCGACGACGGTCCGAAACCTACCGGCCTGCGCTATTGCATGAACGGCGCGGCGCTTGAATTCCTGCACGACGAAGCCTGACATCGCGCAGTCATCCATCCATTTCTAGCCGACTCGCCATGAACGCACCTGAACTCAAGCTCGATGCCGCGAAGACCGCGCTCGTGCTGATCGATTTGCAGGCGGGCATCGCCGCCTTGCCCGTGCAACCTCACTCCGCCGCGAGCGTGCTCGCCAATGCGCGCGCGCTCGCCGACCGCTTTCGTGCGCTCGGCGCGCCGGTCGTGTTCGTCAAGGTCGCGTTTCCGAACGCCCCCGGCGGCTTGCGGCCGATCACCGACGCAGGTCAGGCGCAGGAAGCGCCGGAGCCGGCGGGCTGGAGCGACCTGTGCGCGGAACTGGACGTGCAAGCAACCGATATCGTCGTCACGAAGCGGCAGTGGGGCGCGTTCTACAATACCGACCTCGACTCGCATCTGCGCCGGCGCGGCATCGGCACGATCGTGCTGGGCGGCATCGCGACGGCGATCGGCGTCGATTCGACGGCGCGCGGCGCGCACGAGCGCGGTTATCAGCAAGTGTTTGTCGAGGACGCGATGAGCGATCTCAACGCCGACACGCACGAATCGACCTGCCGCTACATCTTTCCGCGCATCGGGCGTATTCGTTCGACGCAGCAGGTGCTCGCCGCGCTGGCATAGCGGCGCGTGTCGCCTATCCTGTAGCGTACGTCCGATATCGACGGACGCGAGAGGTGCGGCGATGGCGGCCATTCCCAAAGTAGCGATCGCGTGTCAGGGCGGCGGCAGCCATGCGGCATTCGCCGCGGGCGTGCTCGACCGGCTGCTGAGCGGCGAGTTCGTCAACCGCTTCGAACTGGTGGCGCTGTCCGGCACGTCGGGCGGCGCGATGTGCAGCGCGCTCGCGTGGTGCGGACTGCTGCTCGGCGGCCCGCCCGACGCCAGGCGGCGTCTCGCCGCGTTCTGGAAGGATCTGGAGGCGCGCGACGGGCCGGATATCGTCGTCAACGCGGTCGGTACGTGGTACGCACGCTTGCCCGTCAATGCGGAGATCAGTCCGTATCTGTATCCGCCGATAGCCGAAGAACGCCTGCGCGAACTGCTCGCCAAGCATCTGCCTTTCGCGTCGCTTCCCGCCGATCCGCAACTGCGCGCGAAGCCGACGCTTCTCGTCGGCGCAACGGACGTGCGTTCGGGCGACCGCGTGATCTTTCCCGGCGACAGGCTCGATCAGGACCAATTGGTCGCCTCGGCTGCGGTGCCGCCGCTGTATCGCGCGGTCGCGGCCGATGGGCGCATGTGCTGGGACGGCCTCTTCAGCAGCAATCCGCCGGTGCGCGAATTCACCGACTTCGCGCTCGATTCGCGGCCCGACGAAATCTGGGTCGTGCAGATCAATCCGCAGTATCGGCGCGAGTTGCCTGAATCGATGAACGAGATCATCGACCGTCGCAACGAGTTGTCCGGCAATCTCGCGCTCGGGCAGGAGCTTTACTTCACGACGCGCGTGAACGAACTGCTTGCAGCCGATGCGTCGCTCGAAAAGCGCTACAAGCCGATCAAGGTTCGCGTCGTGGAGATGCATCTCGACGCGAAGGATTATCCCGGGCCGCTCGACTATGCATCCAAGCTCGATCGCAATCCGGCGCTGATTCATGCGTTGATGCGCAAGGGACGCGAGCGCGCGGAATGGTTCTTCGACGCCCGCTCCCACTGGCCGCGCGAGGGCACCGCCCCGCACAGAAGCGTCTATGCGACGACGCCCGCGGCGATGTCGGCGAAAGCGTGAGTGGAGATTCGGACTCCGTGACAATCGAACTGCGTTTCATTGTTTAGGAGATTTCTTATGTCCTCGGTTTTTCTGTTCGCCTATTTTTCACTTACTCGCTGGCGGGGCCCCGCCCGTCAATCGAGTTGCCCGTTCATCACCGTGATCGGGAGTAGCGCTTGTCCCCGAGCGCTGGACGCGCGCCGCACCCTACGGCGCGCGTCCCTTTTTTTATGCGGCCGTAGCCGCAACCAGTCGAACCAGCGTGATCTCTGAAGGCGCGCCCAGCCGCTTGGGCGGTCCCCAATAGCCGGTTCCACGGCTCGTATAGACCCACAGTCCGTTGAACTTAACGAGTCCGGCGACGAACGGCTGTTGCAGCCGCACGAAGAAATTCCACGGCAGGAATTGACCGCCATGCGTGTGCCCCGAGAGCTGTAGCGTGAAGCCCGCTTCGGCGGCGGCCGTGGCGCTGCGCGGCTGGTGCGCGAGCAGCACGCGCACGATGGCGTCGTCGGGTGCGCCGCTGATCGCCTTCGCGGGATCGCTGCGATGCGCCGGATCGAAACTGCCCGCGCTGAAATCCGTGACGCCCGCGACCACGGCTTGAGCGCCGTCATGATTCAGCACGACATGCTGATTGAGCAGCACGGTCAGGCCGAGACGCCGAAATTCGGCGATCCACTTGTCCGCGCCTGAGTAATATTCGTGATTCCCGGTGACGAGAAACGCGCCATGCCGCGCGCTGAGGCCCGCGAGCGGGCGTGTGTGATCGGCGAGATTCGGCACGCTGCCGTCGACGACATCGCCTGTCACGGCGATGAGATCAGGTTCGAGCCCGTTCACGGCGGCGACGATGCGTTCCACATAGTGCCGCTTGATCGTCGGGCCGACGTGGATGTCGCTGATCTGCGCAATCGTGAAACCCTGGAGCGCGGCCGGGAGATTGTCGATGGGCACATCCACGCTCACGACCGGCGCGCGCCGCCGCGCGTTGTAGAAACCGATCGCGGAGAAGAGCACGGCGAGGAGCGGCACGGCGAGCGCGCTATAGCCGACGAGCATCGGCGAACCGACGGGCGCGCCGCGCAGCCAGTCGGCGAGATGCACGAAGAGGAGCATCACGTCGCGCGCGAAGGTCAGCAAGAGCAGCGACGAGAAAAAACCGAGCGCCGTCAGCCCGAACCAGGCGAGGCGATCCGCAAGCGACTGCGGTTCGATCTGCCGGGCCGCCATGCCGAGCGGAATCGTGATGACCGATGCCGCAAGCAACAGCGCCGCCAGCACCTTGAGCGGCAGGCCGACGGGCGCATCCGGGATGAGCCGGACGCCCACATAGATATGAAACAGAACGCCGATGCCGATGAAGCGGAGAAAGAATGCCGAGCGTCGCATAGCGCTCCTGGAGAGATCGGGGAAGCGGCAAGGAGACGGGCGGCGCGCGCCCGTGGCGGATATGGGGCCGATTCTACCGGTTAGACGCCGGGCGCGCCTTTGTCGACGCGCGTCGCGGAGAAGATGGCGAATCGTAATATATCGTTCGAATGGCTCGGCGCACGCGGCGCGGACGTTATAAATACGCCGCCTCGACTGTCGTTGCGACAGTCGCACGGCGGAATTTCCGCATCGCGTTTTTATTCGAGGAGTCCATTCAATGAATCTGAAACTGTGTGCCGCTGCAATCCTTTCCCTGTCCGCAATCGTCGCTTCGACGGGCACGGCGCTCGCGCAAGACAGAACGCTGGCGGCGACCGCGGAACAAGTCGTGAGCCAGGAGCAGCCGGTTCATATCCGGGCGCAGATCTCGGCATCGATCGCGCGAATCGCGCGCTGATGGTGCGCGGCGCGAACGGTGATTCGACCGTCCAGGTGGGCAAGGAAGTCAAAGGCTTCGAGCAATTGAAAGTCGGCGACCAGATCGACGTCACCTACAAGGCCGCGTTGCTCGTCAGCGCCGAGAAAGTGACGGGCGCGGCCAAGGGCGACCGTACGCGCATCGATACGACGACCTATCAGCCGACCGTGGGTGCCGACGGCGTGACGGGTTTCGATGCGACGCGCCGCATCGAGACGATCGCGACCGTCGAAAGCGTCGACGTGAAGAAGCGCAAGATCACGCTGCGCGGCGCATGGCGCACCGAGACGCTCGACCTCACGCCGGGCATGGCTGCCGAGAAGCTGAAGAAGGGCGACACGATCCACGCGGTGTACGTGTCGGCGACGGCGGTGCAAGTGACGTCGGCACAATGATCGGCAGGACGTTCTAAACGGCAAAAAGCCTCGGCACGAAAGCGCCGAGGCTTTTTCTTTTCGCGTCAACGAAACGCGATCACACCGCCATGCAGAGATACTTGATGACGACGTAATCGTCGATGCCGTAATGCGAGCCTTCGCGCCCGAGGCCCGACTGCTTCACGCCGCCGAACGGCGCGACTTCGTTCGAGATGAGGCCGGTGTTGATGCCCACCATGCCGTATTCCAGCGCTTCGGCGACGCGCCAGATGCGGCCGATGTCGCGGCTATAGAAGTACGCGGCGAGGCCGAACTCGGTGTCGTTGGCGAGCTGCACGACTTCATCGTCGGACGAGAATTTGAAGATCGGCGCGAGCGGGCCGAAAGTTTCTTCCTTCGCCACTTTCATGTCCGGCGTGACGCCGGTCAGTACGGTCGGCTCGAAGAACCCGTGACCGAGCGTGTGCCGCTTGCCGCCCGAAGCGAGCGCGGCGCCTTTCGCGAGCGCGTCCGCGATATGCGATTCGACCTTTTGCACGGCCGCTTCGTTGATGAGCGGCCCGAGCGCGACGCCGCTTTCCGTGCCGCTTCCGACCTTGAGCTTGCTCGCGGCTGCCGCGAGCTTTTGCGCGAAGGCATCGTAGACGCGCTCGTGGACGTAGAAGCGGTTCGTGCACACGCAGGTTTGTCCGCTATTCCGATATTTCGATGCAATCGCGCCTTCCACGGCGGCGTCGAGATCGGCGTCGTCGAATACGATGAACGGTGCGTTGCCGCCGAGTTCCAGCGTCACCTTTTTGACGGTCGGCGCGCTTTGCGCCATCAGCAGACGGCCGACCGCCGTCGAGCCGGTGAACGACAGCTTGCGCACGATCGGATTGCCCGTCATTTCGCCGCCGATCGCTTTCGGATCGCCGGTCAGGATGCTGAGCACGCCTTTCGGCAGGCCCGCGCGTTCTGCGAGCACCGCGAGCGCGAATGCGGAGAAGGGCGTTGCTTCGGCGGGCTTCACGACGATCGGGCAGCCGGCTGCGAGCGCCGGTCCGACCTTGCGCGTGATCATCGCGGCGGGGAAGTTCCACGGCGTGATTGCGGCGCAGACGCCGATCGGTTCCTTGGTCACGACGATGCGCTTGTCGGCAGCGGGCGTGGCGAGCGTATCGCCGGCGACGCGCTTGCCTTCCTCCGCGAACCATTCGATGAACGACGCCGCGTAGGTGATTTCGCCCTTGGCTTCGGCGAGCGGCTTGCCTTGCTCGGTCGTGAGGATGAGGGCGAGATCGTCGGCGTTTGCCATCATCAGGTCGAACCAGCGGCGCAGGATGGCCGCGCGTTCCTTCGCGGTTTTTTTGCGCCAGGCGGGCCAGGCGGTGTTGGCGGCATCGATCGCGCGGCGCGTTTCGGTTGCGCCCATGTTGGGGACTTTGCCGAGGGATTCTCCCGTTGCCGGGTTCACCACTTCAAACGTTTCGCCGTTGTCGGCTTGTTGCCATTCGCCGTCGATGTACGCTGCGTGACGCAAGAGCGTCGGGTCTTTCAGGTGTTCTTTCAGGCTCATTTGCTAGTCCTTTCGTGTCGGCTCGGGGTTGTCGCTGGATCCCGTTCTCGTGTCGGCTCCGGTGTTTCGCCGGATCCCGTTTTCTTAGTGGTCTATTAGCACTGCCCCTGTGCGGGGCGGCACTCACTTTCTTTGCTGCTGCAAAGAAAGTAAGCAAAGAAAGCAGCTTCCGATACGCCCGCGGTCACACGCAGTTTGGGTAGTCCTCTCGTCGTTCGTGGGCTGCCTAAAGAGTGCCCTCATAGGCCCCATCGGGCTTGGCTCGCGCACGGTCTGCCACATCGCACCACAC